>CALVYK010000050.1 GCA_944372195.1 uncultured Bacilli bacterium | reverse complement strand
CCACCGGCATACAAAGCACCTAAATAAATAATATTATCATAATCATTTATTTGTTGATTAAATTTTTTAAAAGAAATAGCTTTTATATTAGTTCTTTTTGAAAGTTCTTCTGCGTATTGTTTTGTTGTTCCATAGTGAGAACCATATATTATAATACTATTCATAGAAACTCCTTTTTTATTTACTTTTTAAATACTAAAATTGCTTTTGCCGTTCCTGTAATTGACATTGTAACTAACTCATAGCCATTTTCTAACATTTCATTTGCTTTTTCTTCTACTTTTTGTGCCATATTATCTGCTTTTGGCGAATAATCTATAACAACTGTTTTATACATTTTTTGTCGCCTTTCCTTTCTATATAATCATTTATTTTTTTCATTTTTTGAAATATATAGTACCAATAATATTATTCCTGTTAAATTAATTCCTATTGATAAACCTAATAACAAACCTGAACTAAATTCACTAAATGGTGTAACTTCATTACCACAAAATAAGGTATAAGCCAAGTACAATATATTTCCTAATATTATTAATAATATTCCAGTTTTTCCTTTATGCATATGTAATCCTCACTTTCAAATTACTATTTATTTAACAAATCACTAAATTTATTGAATAAGTTTTTCTATCGAATTATACTCATCACCACTTATTTGGTATATACCATTATATGGTTGTTCAATATAATAACTATTGTTTTTATTATATACAAATATTATAGATTTTCCAGTTTCTATAAAATTACACTCAATTTGTATTTCATTATTAATATTTATAGGTACATCTTGTACGCTTTCATTTTTAGTTACTCTTTTTGTACCATTTAAAATATACAGTATATCTTGCATTTTTTCTTTATCATCAATAATAACATTTTTTTCGTTTTGTTTTAATGAAATACTTTCTAATTTTTCAAGTTTAGGTAAATTAAGTGTATAAGTTCTTCTATCCCTAAAATGATAAAAAACTCCTATCATTAACACTACCAATACAATTATACCTAATACTGTAAATAATACATTTCTATTTTTCATAGTCATTACTCCAATCATCTCTAAAAATTACTATTTATCTTTTTTAATTAAAGATCCTATTCCTAAACCAACACATAAACCTATACTTATTCCAAAACATATACATATAGGGATATTATCAGCGAACACTCCTATAATCACTCCTAATGATGTTCCCATGCACATTCCTATTGACATTCCCTCTAACATATATGTTTTTGTTTCATCTTTAATTTCTTGTTTGTTGACTTTTTTGTTTTCCATAATATTATCTCACTTTCAAATTACTATTTATCTATTTCTTCTAATAATAAATCAAAATCTGATTTATCATCTTGTTTTTTCTAGAACTTCTGTCGGAAATTCCGACGGAAATCCCTTCTTTAAATTAACCACCCTTTTAAAATATTGTTGATATATTCTGTAATAATGCTTCGTTTTATTTCAAATAATTCAGCAATCAAATCTTGTATGAACCATAAATCATTATTAATTAAAATTACACTAACTTAAAATCACTATTACTATATTCATAAGTAACACTTTCTTTCTAATTAATGTAAAGGTTAACATTACGATATCAAGCTGTTGATTGAATCATTGTTCATTTTCATCACTCACTTCATTATTTTCCCTTAAATATTTATCATAAAATTCATCCATAGTAGAAATATAATGTTGATCCTGAATCAACCTATACTTTTCATATTCATTTTCTGCTTTTTCCATAGCTTGCTGATGAGAAATAGTCCCTGAATTTTTTAATACACTTTTTCTTCTAAATTTTAACAAATCATCTGTAGCATTAATCCAATTCTGCATAGTCATAATGTGTCTTTCCTTAGCTTCGTCTTCTGCAAAAACCAAAAACATATTTGTTAAATCATTTAATTTATTTAATTCTTCTTCGTTTAAATAATTTTTAGCAATCACAACATCATACTTGTATATTAGTCTATCAGGTGAGTTCTTCCAATTAGTGAGACCCATATGTTCTTCTCGATGATTAGCCCTACTATAAATAAGTTCTGCTGCAGTATGACCAGTTATTGCAAAGTGAAGTTTATTTTGAACAATTTTAAAGAAAGTATAAGCTTCTTCACTTTTAGGATTATAATCTACTGATGTTGCAATAAATAAATCTGTGATTTTTTGATAAGACATTCTTTCACTTACCCTAATCGTTTTAATTCGTTCTAATAATTCATCAAAATATTTTGCATCATACTTATTTCCTCTAATAAATCGCTCATCATTTAATACAAACCCTTTAATCATATACTCTTTTAATATTTTAGTTGCCCATATTCTAAATTCTGTTGCCTTTTTAGAATTAACACGATACCCAACTGCAATTATTGCGTCTAAATTATATATTTTGGTTTTATAGTTTTTACCATCAGAGGCAGTTATCGAGGTTTCCTCGATAACTGAATTTTCATTCAGTTCTTTCTCTTTAAAAATATTTTTCAAATGTAATGATATATTATCCACACTACAATCAAAAACTTTAGCCATCCATTTTTGAGTGAGCCATAAAGTTTCATCTTTATATATTGCATCAACTACTATATTCCCACTTTTGTCTTTATAAATTAATAAGTTATTTTGTTCATTTAACATATATCTTTCATCTCCTTTCTTTATAAATTTATAATAATATTTAGCAGGGGTTTACCTTGTGGTATCAACTAAAAATATTAATCCAACATTTCCATAAAAATAGCCATTTTTGACTAATTTTTACTGTTTTTTGAAGAATGTGTAAGATTAAAAACTCGTAATTCCTTTATTTATAAGGATTTCTCGGAGGGGTTAAATAAATTGGTATCAAGCAATTAATTGGATTATTGTTCATTTTCATCACTTCCTCATAAATCTATTATATTATATCATGTTTTTACCCAAAGAAAAAAGGGTTCTTAAACATTGAGGAGTGATGAAATATTTTCATTACTCTTTTTATTTCTAAAAATATTAGTAGCAAGCATA
>CALVYK010000049.1 GCA_944372195.1 uncultured Bacilli bacterium | reverse complement strand
TTATCCTCTATGCAATTAGGTTAGGATTTATCGGCGTGTTACTCAATACGGTAATTCCGTTTCAATTTGTACTAAACTCGTATTTTGATGGCTTGACAGCAATTGCGAAATTCTTGAGCGACACTTCATTTTTAAAAATAACGTTTGCCAAATTACCTATTTATTTCTTAATTCTTTGTTATCTTTGCATGGCCGTATTTTTACTAGGAGTCATAAAAAGGAAATGGAAGTACATAGTTCCTATTTTATCGTTTGCTCTCTTACATTACCTAATACCTAATCTGCTACTTAGACAGGATGTATTTTATTTAGATGTTGGTCAAGGAGACGCTACGTTAATTCGGATGGACCATAAAACGATTTTAATCGATACGGGTGGCATAATGGGAATCAGAACAATAGAAGAAAGTCGCACCGAACAACTGGTATCAAACAAACTGATTCCGTTTTTTCGCTCGTTAGGAATATCAAAGATAGATTACTTAATCATAACTCATGGTGATTATGATCACATTGGTGGGGCAATTCATTTAGTTCGTGATTTTAAAGTTAAAAAAGTAATCTTTAATTGTGGTGCTTTTGATGAGTTAGAGCAGGAGTTAATTGAAGTTTTAAATAAAAAGAAAATATCATATTACTCATGTATTAAAGAATTAAATATAAGTGACAATAAATTATATTTTTTAAATCATAAAGATTATGGAAATGAGAATGATAATTCCAGTGTTATTTATACTGAAATAAATAATTATAAGTTTCTATTTATGGGAGATGCTAGAGCAGAAGTGGAACAAGATTTAATAGAAAAATATAATTTAAAAGATATCGACGTATTAAAAGTGGGACATCATGGAAGTAAGACAAGTTCTAGTAAAAGTTTTATAAACGAAATTAAGCCAAAGTATTCTGTCATCAGTGCTGGAAAGAATAATCTTTACGGGCATCCTAACGATAGTGTTTTAAATAATTTAATTGATAGTCAAATATATAGAACAGATCAAGATGGTAGTATTATGTTTAAGATTAAAAATAATAAATTAGAAATAGAAACATACTTATCATAGAAAGGAATAGATATGAATTATTATAATGAAATAAAAAATGAATTAATCAATAATGAGATAAATAGAAAAGTTAAAAAATATTCAATAAATAAAAGTGATTTAAATACTTACTATAATGTTGGTAAGTTATTACTAGCTGCTGGTAATCAATATGGAGAAAGTATTATTAAAGAGTATTCAATAAAATTAACTGAAGAGTTTGGTTCAGGATATAGTCAAAGAAATTTAAGAAATATGAGACAGTTTTATAAAGTATCTCAGAAATGGCAGACAGTGTCTGCCAAATTAAGTTGGAGTCATTATTGTGAAATTCTTTGGTTTGATGATAATAAATTTCAATATTATGTTAAAATAGCTGAATTAAATAATTTATCAATAAGACAGTTAAGAGAAAAAATAAAATCTAACGAATATGAAAGGCTTCCTGAATTCACAAAAAATAAATTGCTAAATCAAGACAAACAAAATGTAGTTGACTTTGTAAAGAATCCAATTAAGATTAAGAATGATAATAAATGTGATATATTTTCAGAGAAAGTATTACAAAAACTAATCCTAGAAGATATTGAAAACTTTTTAGAAGAATTAGGAATAGGGTTTACTTTTATAAAAAGCGAATGTCCAATTAAATTAGGTAATAGATACAACTATATTGATTTATTACTTTATAATATTAAATATAGGTGTTATGTAGTCGTAGAATTAAAGATAACAGAACTTAAGAAAGAGCATACTGGACAAATTATGACTTATATGAATTATATAGATAAGAATATAAAAACTATTGAAGAAAATGATACAGTAGGAATTATTATTTGCAAACAAGATAATAAATATGTAATTAAATATTGCTCTGATGAGAGAATAATTGCTAGAGAATATGAATTAGTATGATATAATAATTACAGGAGTTGATTATAGATGAATACCATAAGCGATATCACAAATTTTATATTTATTGGTAAAAAAATGGATGAATTATCTCACTATGATTTATTGATAATTAATGCTGATTGGGCAGAGGAACAATTAGCTAATGATTTGAAAAAAATGATTAATGAAAATATTATTGATAATAATACTATGTTTGTTATCTGTGATAGCCATCAAAAGGACGATAGAAGTAGTGCTGATATATTAATTCAGTTTTTAAAAGAAAAAGGAATTAATAATAATTATATTGTAGATGATAAATATATTTCTAATCCAGAAATATTAAAAAATATAAATAAATTAGTGGATATTACAAAATATAATAGAATTCTTAGAGTGGCAAAGGATTTTGTAGCTAGGCGTTGGTATATGAATGCTTCAAAGTATAATTTTCCAGTTGATAAATGTGATTTTTATGGTGTTGTTGATGGTAGAAACATCAGTAAAAGTGATTGGTATAAAAGTGATGCTGGAATAAAACAAGTTATGAAAGAATTTATTAATATTGGAGAACAAACTATTAGTGATGAATTAAGCTTAGATTAGGAGTGATAGCAATGAACAAATATTTTAACAATGACATTAATAATCCTATATTTTTATTTCACGGAAGTCCAAAACAATTAGAAACAATTTAACAAAGACTGGCGCATGATTCAAATGGTAATAAAGAAAATGAAGATTTTGCGGTTTTTATGACTTCCTCATTTATTATAGCTAGTGCTTATGCATTTAAAGATAAGATAAAAGAATTAAGTGAAGGACTTTAATGGAATTTTGAAATTGGTATAAATACTGATACGAGTGAGTTATTTGTAGTTATGGATAATGTTAATATCGATGATGAATTAGAGGGTTATATTTATGTTTTTAATTATAATGATTCGTATACACATGTTGATAGATCAATTCAATATAAATGTCATGAAAATGTAACACCAATAGATGTTATAAAAATTAAATTTAAAGATTTTAAAAAATATTATATAATTAATGAAAACAGAAAAGTTTTGTAAGCAGCATTTAATTGTTGTTTTTTTTTGAAAACAAACTGTTTGTAACCGTGTGCATAAACGATAATCACCACATGGCGATTACGATCATATTGGTGGAGCAATTCATTTCGTTCATGATTTTAAAATTGAAAAAGTAATCTTTAATTG
>CALVYK010000048.1 GCA_944372195.1 uncultured Bacilli bacterium | reverse complement strand
TTAAATTCAAACCATAGGTGGAATATCAAATTAGGCGCAGTTCGTAGTGGTAAAACATTTCAAGATAAAGAAGATATTATTCCTAGAAGAATAAGAGAACGTGCTGGTAAAGATGGACTGGTATTTATAATAGGTGTTACTGAAGCGACAATTGAGCGTAATGTGTTAAGACCAATGCGTGATAAATTTGGAAATAATTTAGTAGGAACAATAAACAAAAACAAAGTTTGGCTATTTGGTGAAGAGTGTTATTGTTTGGGTGCAGAAAAAATAAATCAAGTTGCTAAAATACAAGGAGCAAGCATTAAGTATTTATATGGTGATGAAGTAGTTAAATGGAATAAAGAAGTTTTTGATATGATTAAATCAAGACTAGACCAATCCTATTCTTGTGCTGACTTGACAGGAAACCCAGAACAAAAAACACACTGGTTTAAAGAATTTATAGAAAGTGATGCAGATATATATTTACAACACTATACAATAGATGATAACGATTTTTTGAGTATAGAATTTAAAGAAAATTTAAAAAAAGAATATGAGGGAACTGTACTTTATAATCGTTACATTTTAGGACAATGGTGCAATGCAGAAGGGCTTATATTTAGGCAAATAGCTGATAATAAAGAAAGGTTTATTAAAGACAAACTATTAGAAACAGGAATAATATCAATAGGAATTGACTGGGGTGGTAATGGATCTAAACATTCAATTACTGCTACAAGAATACAACGAAATTTTAAAAATTTGCAAGTATTAAAAAGTGATGTTAAAATAGCAACAGGAACAGATACAAAAGAAGTTATGAATTGGATAATAAGATTTATTAAAGAAATAATTATTAGATATGGTAATATTGATTGTATTTGGTGCGATAGTGCAGAACAAGTGTTAAATAACACTTTAAGAACAGAATTAAAATTAAATAGTTTACATATACCGGTAAAAGATAGTATCAAAACTGAAATACCGAATAGAATTGAAATGTATAATATTTTATTAAATACTGACAGATTAACTTTTTTAAAGAACGAAACAAATACAATAATAGAAGCATTACAAACTGCTTTGTATGATGAAGAAGCACCAAAAGATATATGGATAGATGATGGAAAAACAAGTGATATAGATAGTATAGATAGTTTCAATTATAGTTTTGAATATTGGTTTAAACAGTTATCGACTACAACAAATTATTAAGGAGGAATGCATATGAATAGTAATAGTGTAGTTATTAAATATTTAGAAAGTAAAGGATATAATCCTAGAACAGGTTATTATGGTTATATTGAATTATGGCGTGAATGGTATGAAAATGAAGTATCTAAATTCCATGAATATCACGACCAAAACGGAGAAAAAAGAGAGTTATACAAGTTAGGTATGGCTAAAAGAGGTTGCGAGGATTGGAGCAGTATACTTTTTACTGAAAAAGACAAGATAATATGTTCTAATCAAAATAATCAAGATTATTTAGACAAAGAATTAGAAAGAATGCATTTTAATGAGGTTGTTCCTGAAAATATTGAAGAAGCATTTTGGAGTGGTACTTGCGGTACTATTACAAGAGTTAAAAATGCTATATTAAGTAATAATGAATTGTCAGCAGATGAAAAAACTACATTTGATTTAATTAATGTTAGTGCTGATATGATTATTCCTTTAAGAGTAGAACATAAAAGGATTATTGATGTTGCATTTGTTTCAACTATTCAAAAAGAGCAAAAAAACTACTATTATATAGAAATACATGAACTTAAAGATGATGGATATGTAATTAAAAATGTTTATGTAGATGAAAGCGGAAACGAAACTAAATTTGATGGAGTATTAGAAGAATTTTACACACATTCTAATATACCTTTATTTAACTTATTTGGTCCGAGAATAGTAAATAACCTTAAAAATAAAAATGGATTAGGAATAAGTATTTATGCGAACGCAATAGACCAATTAAAAGGATGTGATTTAGCATATAATAACTTTTTAAAAGACATTGAATTAGGTGGCAAAAAAGTATTTTACAACAAAAAACTACTTAAATATGTAACAAAAACATATACTGATAATGAAACTGGTGAAAAAGTAGTTCAAGACATACCGATTTATCCAGATGACGTTACTAAACAACAATTTCAAGTGTTAGGCGATGAAATGGATAGCGTTAATGACAAAACCTTAATTCAAGAATATAACCCAGACTTAAGAGCTGATGAAGATGAAAAAATAATAAACTTAAACTTAAATCTATATTCATTTAAAATTGGTTTAGGAAAAGGAAGATATAAATTTGAAAATGGTACTGTTGTTACTGCTACTCAATATGTAGGAGAAAACCAAGATTTAGTTCAAAACGCTAAAAAACATAGAAATGCACTTAATGAATATACAGTAGGAATTGCAAGAAGTGTATTATTACTAGGTAAGTTGTTGTTTAGTTTAGATTTAGATGAAAACGACACTATTTCACTAACTAATAAAGATGGATTTTTGGTAAGTGATGAAGAATTACAAGAACAATATAGACAAGACTTGAATAGTGGTTTAATGAGCAAATTAACTTATTTAATGAAGGCAAGAGGTATGACATTAGAACAAGCACAACAAGAACTAGCACTAGCAAGAGAAGATAATCCACAACTTAAAGATTTAATTGGAGAATAGATTAGTCTATTCTTTTTTTTATATGATATAATTATTATGGAGTGATATTATGATAGGAAGAATTAAATTAGCAATAAAGATAATATTTGGTTACGACATTATAGTTTATGAACAAAATTCAAAGAAAATAAAAGCAATTATAAATGGAGATACTGAAATAATGGAAAATAATCTTGATTATGATATTAATACAGGAAAAATATATGCTGAAAACAATGGAGAAATGAGATATTTAAAATAATAAGGTGGTAATATGAAAAATAACAATTTTAAGTTTAGAAAAGAAATATTTAATAGATATAATTTATTAGGAAAAATAGTTTATTTATTTTCAATAATAACAAAAATTAAAATAAAATTAAGAGATATTTATTTGAAAGGTAAATTTTTTTATGAATTAAAAGGAATATTAGTAAGACATAGACCAAGCGATTTTGATAATAAAATAGGTAAGTATACAAAAAATAGGTGATAATATGAACAATGACAAACTAAATTTAGCACTAGAAAGATTTGTAAGAAGATTTGAAGAATTTAATACTGAAGTTTTAGAAGAATTTGGCAAAACTATATCTAAATTTAATGGTTTAACTGCTTCACAAGCACACAAATTGGCTCAA
>CALVYK010000047.1 GCA_944372195.1 uncultured Bacilli bacterium | reverse complement strand
AAAATTTATTTTAAAACTTATTATTTGACATTGTAAATTTGTTTTTCTTGTGTTATTATTTTATTATACGGAGGTTAGTATGGATGATAAAGAGAAAATAGAAAATAACGAAGTTGAATCTGAAAAAGAAACAATTAATACATACTATGAAGAAGAAGAAACTAATCGTAAATATCCGTCTTTAATTTTATTAATTTTATTTACAACCTTTGGAGTTTTACTAGCACTTGGTTTATCTTTTTCAGCTATTAGTTATATGCAATCTAATGAAACTATTAATACTATTATCTCAATTATAAAGGGAGAAGATGATGACAAAGATAAATACATTATTACTTATGTAGAGAACACTGGTAATTATGCAAATGGAATTAATTTAGTTAATCAATTTCCAACTCCTGATGCAACTGGTAAACTTTTTAGTGGCGAAAATTATGTTTACAATTTTTCTTTAATCATTGGTGAAAAAACCCTTGGAGCTTATTATGAAATAACAGCTGTTCCTGATGCAAGTAATACTTTAAATCCCCAGTTTGTGAAAATTTATTTAGAAAAAAATGGCGAAGAAGTTGATTTTTCTTATCGTGATGACAGTAAAGTAAAAGTATTTACTGATTATACTAATAGTGAATATGAAGGAACTGATGGTAAAGTTATTTATAAGGCCTATATAGATGAGGAAGATATTAAAAACGGAAAAATAGATTTTGTTATGCGTATGTGGGTTAGTGAAGATGCCATAGTTGATACTGATTATAATAACAAAACATTTGGAGTAAAAGTAAATACATATGCAGCATTTATAGATGGGTGATTTATGAAAATTAATACTGATATGGAAGAAAAAACTTTATTTCAAAAAATAAAGTGGTGGGCTAATTTTGTTACAACTATAATCATGAATTCTATCATTGTAATTTTAGTATTAATTGGGTTTATTTTCTTAGCATATTATATTGATGTTACAAAAAATGCTACAAGTGGTACTTGGAAACCTCCATTATATGGTGCTTATGTTATTATAAGTCAAAGTATGGAACCAACTATTCATGTTCAAGATGCAATTGTTGTAAAAAGAGTAGATGATTTGAAAATTGGTGATGTTTGTACTTATTTATCAAAAGATCCAAGATATTTTGGTATTATGATAACTCATCGTATTATTGGAACTGATGTTGATGAAAATGGTGAAAAAGTGTATATATTCAAAGGTGATAATAATTATTCAGCTGATCAATTACCTGTTTATGAATCACAGATATATGGAAAAGTTATTATGAGAATTCCGAAAATTGGTTATATTCAATACTTCTTGTCTAATGCTTATGGTTGGATTATAGCAATTGTTATTCCATGTGTTGGAATTATTACTTTTGATATTATAAAACTTGTAAAAACTATTAAATCAGGGAAGAAAAGAAAAAGAGGTGTTGTAGATGAAAAATAATAAAATACTAATAATTTGTGCAGCTATTTTATTATTTATCTTTTTGGTTTTTGGAACATATGCTTGGTATTTATTTTTTCTAAGAGCCAGTGGCGATTTTGATATTAATAATAATAGTAATTTAAAAGATGGAAATATTGTTTTTAGAGATAATGGCAATAGTGTTTATGATGCTGATGCTAGTATTATTGAAGATGAACAGGTAGATTCCGTAGAAGCTTATTCTTTTCAAGTTATTAATAATGGAGAAACAGATACTTATAATCTTTATATAGAAGATGTACCTTTAAATTCTATTGATGATGGTTGCACTAGTGAAACATTACTTTCAAGAAGTCAATTAAAATATCAATTAAAATTAAATGGTACAGTTATTAAAGAAGATTATTTATCAAATATTAATGATAATATTTTAGATACAAGAAGTATTTCTAAAAATGCAACTAATAACTATGAACTTCGTATTTATATTCACGAGGATGCTACTGATTGGACTGGCAAACATTATCATTATAAAGTAGTTTTAAATAATGGGAAATAATTGGAGGGAAAATGAAAAAGTTTATAAAAGAGTATTTAAAAATTATTTCATATACGGCTTTAGGTTTAGTTTTTATTGTATCAAGTTTTTATTTAGTTATGAATTATTATCATTATGAAGAGTTAAAAAAACCATTATATATTAGTTCTGGAGATGCTAATTATTTAAGTTATCAAAGTAAAATAAATGAAATAAATAACAATTTAAATTTATTTAGAAGCAAAAATAGTACCAATGATAATTTGAAAACTATGTATAATAAATTATTAACTTGTCAAAGTGTATTACAAAGTGATGGAACGTTAGCAACTTTACCAGTAAATACCTATTTTAATTCCTATGATATTTATCAACTAGGATCAAAATTTCAAACCGATATTTTAAACGTTTGTTGGGCGCTTCATCTTAGTTATTTAACGGAAGAAGATGTTGCTTCAGAATTTCAAGATGTTGCTCCTTATGTAAAAAGTTCAATTAATACCATCAATAATCAAGTTAATTTTGCTCTTGCCGAAATTCAAAATAATAGTAGTTATTTTTATACAACTAATATAACATCTTCGACAATTAGAAATTATTTATCTAGTGATTATACTATGATTACTAATGCTTATAATGAATTTGCAGATATAATTTTAAATTTATCAGAAACAATAAACCAAGAAATAGAACCTATAAGTGGAGGTAACAATGACTAAGATATTAAATAAATTATTTCGTATATTACATATTATTATGTTACCAATTCTTTTAATAGCAACTATATATATTGTTATGTTTATGTTTCAAAGATTAGAAAAAGAAATATTTGGGGCTAATTTTCTAGAATTTTTAGGTGTTATTTTTCCTTATCTTTTATTAATTATTTTAAATATTATTAATATGTTTTTAAAACAAAACAATGTTAAAGATAATTTATTTTATAATACTACAGCTTTTCTAGTTATGATAGTAATTACTGTTTTTTGTTTAAGAGCTCTTTTTGATCAAAATATGTTTTTATGGCATAAATATGGCTATAATATGAACTTTAATTATTTTTCTGATCAAATTGCTCCTATGAAAGTAATGTTATATGGTCTTAGTATTGCTAATGTTGTTTTAATGATTGATGGATATATTAAATCTGACAATAAATCTGAAAAAAATTTAAAAGCTAAAAAAACTGATTAAAAAAAAATTTATAAAACATAATACAAGTAGGTGATATTATGTTTTATTTTTTTGTTCAAGTATTTGTTTCTTTAGGTTTAATTTTAACTACTTTTTATATCTTTAATAAAAAAGAAATAACTAATTTAGAAAATCTTATTATCCTATTTATTTTTAATATTTGTATGTTTTGCCTATATCAAAATATAGGTATTTTATACATGATTTTTTTATCGATTTTTATATTGTTATCTTATTATCTTTATAAGTTTTTACAAGAAAAGAAAATAAATGAAAAAGTATTTTCAAGTGATAAAGTTTTAATTAATCGTGGTCTTATTAATTTTCAAGAATTAGTAAAAGAAAATTATAGTTATGAATCTTTATTATATAATTTAAAGAAAAAAGGAATATCCAGTCCAAATTTAGTTGATTATTGTATTAAAAGAAATAATGATTTAATTATTTTTCGAAAGAATAGTGTTAAAAACTATCCAATTAGTTTAATTATTGATGGTAATATTTTAAAGGATAATTTATTTAGTATTCATAAAACAGTTGAATGGTTAGATAAAAAATTAAATGAGAATAATTTAGAGCTTAATAATATTAATTATGCTTATTTTAAGAATAAGGAAGTTTATTTTATAACAAATTAGTTTTAGAAAAT
>CALVYK010000046.1 GCA_944372195.1 uncultured Bacilli bacterium | reverse complement strand
GTGAGTACTCAACATGCGAAAGTTAAGTATTCCCTTTTTTATTATATGCAAGTTTCCTTGACAAATACATTGTATCATAAATTAATATATTTGTCAAAATAAATTAATTAAAAATTAACAATTTTATTGTATATAAAGTTAATTTATAGTATAATCAGATATAGGAAATATATCAGTCGTTGAGTGTCTACCTTCAATCTTTACAGAGAGGAGGTTTGATAAAATGTCAAAAAGAATTTTTGTAATAAAAGTTCTAAGGTACATAGTTATCATTTTATTCCTTTTTACTATGTTAGTAATAGAAATAAAAAAATGACACTCATTCATATTTGAATAAGTGTCTCACTTAAAAATATTTAGGTAGACATTCAACATATTGAAACTGAATGTTTCCTTTTTATTATATGCAAGTTTCCTTGACAAATACATTGTATCATATTTTTATTTGTCTGTCAAAGTTTTCTCAATTATAATTTTATTATTAATTAATCTTTTATCTAATGGACTAATTTCTAAAGCTTTATTAATATTATCTAATGATTTTTGATAATCTTTTAAATTATAATATGCAATTGATAATAAATCATATACTGTATGATCCCAACTAAATGGTTCATTAATATAACTTTTAGCATGAGTTTTAATTTCTAAAGCTTGATTACAATATTTAATGACATTATCCCAATCGTTTAATTGATAATACAATAAAGCTAATTCAATATATGGATCTCTTAAATATGGTGCTTCTACAATTGCTTTATTAAGCCACATTTTGGCTTCTTCAAATCTATTTAAATTTTTATAGCATCTAGCAATAAATCTCATTGAGGCACATCTTTCATCTTTCCATAATGCATTAGGAAGTGATAAATGCTTTAATAACATATCAATTGCATCATTCCATCTTTGATGAAACATATATTCACGGCCTAAATAATGAGTATTTCGATCATTAGTTGGTTCTTCTTTAACCGCTAATTCTAACAAAGGCAAATAACTTGATCTAGATTTAGTTGAATCTGGAAAATGTTCAATAGTTAGATTTTCACAGGTTATAAATTTTTCTTCTTTATCACATTTTAATATTTCATGAACAGGGTTAACCCATCTATAGTTTTTACGACTATGGATTTTATCACATAAAAAATTTACAGCTGGTTTTCCATATTCATCGTGACTCCAAATGTAATTGTATCTTAATCTTGTCGTATCATCTTTCCAGTTATTTAAAATTATTTCCTTCCAACCATCAATTAAAACTTCGTCTAAATCTAAGCAAACACAAACATCAAAATCTTCTGGTATCATATCTAAAGATAGATTTCTTGCTAAATCAAAGCGCCATGGATCTATTTTTTTTTGTTCAACTCTAACGCCATGACTTTTTAATTTATTAACTGTATCATCTGTAGATCCTGTATCAAGTACATAAATTGCGTCGGCGTCTTTTGCTGACTCATAAAATCTATCGACAAATTTTTCTTCGTTTTTACAAATGGCATAAACACATATTTTCAAATAAAATCACCCATTTAATAATATGTTTTAATTGACTAATAAATGTATTTATTTTATAATGGTTTTGAGGTGACTTATGGTTATAGTTGTATTGGGGCCTACAGCTGTAGGTAAGACAAAAATGAGTGTAGAGCTGGCAAAATTATTAAATGGTGAAATAATAAATGTTGACAGTACACAAATATATAAAGACTTAAATATTGCAACAGCTAAAATAAAAGAAGAAGAAAAAGAAGGAATACCGCATCATTTATTTGATATAAAAAATATTAAAGAAGATTATACTGTTTATGATTATCAAAAAGATTGCCGAAATAAAATTGATGAAATATTAAGAAAAAATAAAACACCTATCTTAGTGGGTGGAACAGGATTATATATCAAAGCTGCTTTATACGATTATAAATTTAATGATGAAGTTAATAATCAATTTGAAAATTTGACAAACGAAGAAATATATAATAAGTTAAAAGAGTTAGATGAAAATATTGATATTCATATTAATAATAGAAAAAGATTAGTCAGAGCTTTAAATTATTGCTTAAATAATAATTTAAAATTTAGTGAAAAAGAAAAAACAAACAAATTATTATATGATACAGTTTTTATAGGATTAACTACTGATCGTAACATTTTATACGATAGAATTAATAAACGAGTAAATGTAATGATGAAAGATGGTTTATTAGAGGAAGCAAAAAAAATATACGATTCCAATATAAGAACCAAAGCAGTTATGACACCAATTGGTTATAAAGAATTAATTCCATATTTTGAAAATAAAAAATCTTTAGAAGAATGTTTAGACTTAATTAAACAAAATAGTAGAAAATATGCAAAAAGACAATATACCTGGTTTAATAATCAAATGGATGTAGTATGGTTTAATGTTGATTTTGATAATTTTAATAACACAATAAAAGAAGTATATAATTATATTACTTCTTTAAAATAGGTTTATTTTTATTGGTATCTTTACTGATTAAATTATAAATATTATCAACTAATAATTCATAATCAGTATATTTAGTAAGAAGGGGCAATGTCACTTCTTTTTTAATTTTATTTAAATATTGTCGACCCTTAATATTAAATCCTAAAATTCTAATATGTTCTAATTTATAATCTTTCTTTTGTAAACAACACAAAATATGAACTAAACATCTTTTTATTTTGTTGTAAGTATAATTTTTATGTTTAACATTACTAATTAATTCCTCTATATTATTTGATTTTACAATATTTTTTTTAAGTAAACTGTTTAAACTAATATCAATATCTTGGTATTTTGTTAAATCTTCGGTCATTATTTTATGCTTAATAATTAAATAAAAATCATTTAAATTTATATTTTTAATATAGTTAGTATTAGGAACATATTTTGATATATCATTATTATTATAAATTAATTTTCTAATGCTAGTAGCGCTACTTATTTCACCATTTACCTTATTATCATGATAATTATTTGTTCTTTTAATTGTAATCGGTTTTATTTTACTATTTAATTTTTTAATGGCTTTTATATAACTTATTCCTAATAGATCATTAGGTGTATTAATAGATATATTTATTTTATCTTTTAACGCAATATCAATAGCTTTAGGATAATTATATCCTTTTTTTAATAAATATTTTATATCTATATTAGTACTTGCAATTTTATCTAAAACATCTATATCATTTAATTCGCTACCAAATACTAAATAATCACATTTTAAGTTATCTAAAATATTAATAGCACCATAAGCATAAATATCGGCTGATTGGGTGGCAAAAGGGAAAGGTAATTCAACTACTAGATCAATTCCATAATCTAAAGCTAATTTAGTTTTATCCCATTTATTTATGACTGATATATCACCACGATTAACAAAATTACCTATTAAAACTAATGTAATAATTTCATTTGGGAATAATTTTTTAACTTTATTTAAATGATATAAATGCCCATTATGAAATGGATTATATTCACAAATAATACCGACCATATAAAATCACCTAAATAGATTATATCAAATTTATTTACTTTTTTAAATTTTTTTTGTATAATTAACTAGGTGATTCAAATGAATATTGATATTACAAGATTAAAAAGTGGTATTGATTCTAGTGCTTTAATTGATCTAAATTATTCGTTTACAAAGGAACAGTTAAAAAATACTAATATTTTAGAGTTGAATGATGTAAAAATAAAAGGTGAAATAACTAATGGCATTGATGATTATCATATAAAATTAAGTATAAAAGGAACAATGATTTTACCTTGTTCAATTAGTTTAAAACCAACAAAATATCCATTTTCTATCGAAATAGATGATGATTTAAAAGAAATTTTAGAAGAAAATTTAGAAAATAATCAAAATAGTATTGATATTTTTCCAATAATATGGGAAAATATATTAATGGAAATTCCCCTTAAAGTTGTAAATGAAGATTTATCGG
>CALVYK010000045.1 GCA_944372195.1 uncultured Bacilli bacterium | reverse complement strand
ATATTTTTTAAATGCAATGAAATATTGTCCGTAGTACAGTTATACAATTCACTCATAGCCTTTTGAGTTAACCATAAGTCACCGGCTTCAAATCTAACTTGAACCCCTTTATCATGTGTTTGTCTTTCAAATATTAAAAACTCCGCGCTACTACTTCTAATCATTAAATCTTTTACCATCATATCATCTCCTCTCTTTACAGAATTACAATAATCTTTTAGCAGAGTTTACCATGCGGTATCAACTAAAAATTTTTACCCTATTTTTTAATAAAATTTACTTATTTGGTTCATTTTTGCAGTTTATTTGAGAAAATGTGCAAGATCTAAAATTGAAGAAATCCTTTATTTGTAAAGGTTTACTAGTTGGTTGCAATAAATCGTAATCAACCAATTAATACTTCCTTTTTGGAAACTTTTTTCTTCGTTTGCCATCGTTATCACTTCCTCGTTTTAAATCTATTCCATTATATCATAATTTTTAATCAAAATAAAAAATAGATATAATTCTACTTAATAAGCGTAATTTATCTGACTAAAACAATAAAGGTATATTTCCATACATTAGCACTCTTAATATTCCTATAATTATTAAATGTAAAGGATAATATATGTAGAAAAACCATTTTAAACATTTTACTTTTCCTTTTTCGTCATTATATCTTTTTAATAAAGGATATACCAATATTACAAATAATTGAATAATACCATATACCTTATTTACAAATAGGAATGACACTAGTGCATAAATAAATGTCCAAAACATCATACCTTTTATTTGTTTATTTAAATTTCCCCTGTTGCTATACATATTTAATATTATCATTACTCCAATACAACTCCAATCTGCTGAAAAAGTAATAAGGTCTATTAAAATAACTAATAGCCATTTTTGCCACTCTTTTAAATTATTTTTCCCATACACTATATAAAGAGCAATTACTGACCAAGCAAGAGTCCACATTATACTTGTTTGATTAAAAATTTCTCCCGTGCTAAAAGGTATATAATTTATCCCAAAAGCAAAACAATAGGCAAAATGAGATACGAAAGCAAACAAGAACAATCTTGTAATATATTTCTTTAAATTTTTTGTATAATAAAAACCTTCACAAATAAAGAAAAACATAATTGGAGCTGTTAATCTACCAATAATATGCAAAATATTTGGTATTATATTACTAGGCATACCTGGATATAATAAGTCTGCAATATGATCTATTGTCATTGCTATATTGCTATTAGCTTTAAATGGTTAGAATTAAATCGTTTCATAATATTTTCTCCACTACATATTCTTATTTACTTTCTACTCAATAGTGTAATTTATCATTAATATTATTATTTAAATTTTCTATTTAAATGTATTTCAACAAAAATTATTGGAATAATCATTATTATAATTTCAATTCCAATGCAAACTGAAAAAATTAAAATTATATTTCTCAAACTGCTAAATAATAAAATAATACTAATAGAAATTAATAATAATAGTACCCCAATAATCAACCATATTTTTCCCATTAATTTATTGGCATATTTCCAAATTTTATCGTTTTTTAATGTAATTAAAGTTCGATAGCCCACCATATGATTTCTTTTCATTGGACATTTATACATTAATATTCCACAAAGTATCATAACTATTGGTAATAACAAAATTGAATAAATCATCATTCGTTTCCTCGCTTGTAAATTATTATTTGAATTTATTTTAGTCTATTATATTCTTCAACTAAAAATTCACTTATATCTTCTATATAATGAACTTCCATAATTTTTCTTAATAATAGTTCATTATAGGTTGCATTTTTATTATTAAATATTTCTATTTGGCTAATTCTAAATATTTTATTTGTTTTGGTTAATACATTATTTCTCAGCACTTCATCATTACTTATTAATAGTGAATTATAACTTGCAAATCTTTTTAAGCATCCTTGATTAAACTCATTATACATCTCAAAATTTAATTTTTCTAATTCTTTGCTAGTAATATACTCTTTTTCCCTATATTTTCGAATAGGGTTAGTATTAGTATATAATGTTCCGTCATCTGTATATTCTAAATAGCACATTCTTACATCAGCAACTAATAAATTTAAAACTGATTCATACTCATCATCTTCAATATCAAAATCCTTTAAAATCCACCAATCAAAACTTTCATTAGAATCTGTTATTGATTCCATATTATTTTTTATTATAGCAATACTATCATCATAAGTAGTCCATATCTGATTTGCTAATTGTATATCTATTTTTTTGTCATAATTTTTATATACTATTATTGATAAAAAACTAGATAATGCTATTAATATCAAAGCCATTATAATAACTATATATTTATTTTTATATATTTTTTTCATATAATCCTCCACACAAACAAATTACTATTTGTTTTTCAATTAATTAATATAACTTATATTTACTTTTATATTTCACTAATTATTTTGTCTAAACTAGAAAAATCAATAAAATTAACCTTTTTGTTATATGTTTCTATAACTGCTCTATCTTCAGCTGTTTGTTTTTCTTCCGGTAAATTTTTAACTGCATTATAAAGTAATTTCATCATAGTTTTATGAACAAAGCTTAATTTTGAATAATCTATTCCACCTCTTAAATGGAATATTTTGGCTTTTTCAAAAATTTCTTTTGATATCTGATTTTTTATATTATTTCTTATGTTATTTTTATTTATTTCATCTCTCGGATCTGAAAGACCAACTGTTGCAATAATAATCTTTTTGCTTGAAATATTATTTAATTTTTTTAGTGTTTTTGACATTCCCAATACTCCCCCAGCATACAAGCCACCTAAATAAATAATGTTATCATAATTATTTATTTCTTGCACATTTTTAAAAGAAATTGCTTCTATATTAGTTTTTCTTGAAAGTTCTTTGGCATATTGTTTGGTTGTTCCATAATGGGAACCATATATTATAATATTACTCATAATAATCTCCATTTTATATTTTTTTAACTACTAGAATTGCTTTTGTATTACCTGTAATTGACATGAAACTAATTCATATCCATCTTGATCTTGTAACATTTCGTTTGCTTTTTTTACTTTTTGGGCCATCATCTGTCTTTGGTAAATATTTTATAGTAACTGTTTTATACAGCTTACCACCTCCAAATTTTCTTAAAAATTTATTTTTTCTCTCTTGCTATATAAATAATTGATATTATTATTCCCATAAAATTGATTCCTACCGATAATCCTAATAATAGTCCATTTGTAAATTCCCCGAACGAACTTGTTTCATTACCAGTAAAAAATATATATGATAAATATAATATATTTCCTAAAATTATTAAGAAAATTCCCATTTTTAGTTTATTCATTTTAAATTTCTCCTTTCCTATAAGTTATAGCATTTTAGTTATATATAATGCTTGGCATAATTGCAAAAATCTTCAATTTTCTTCTTCTCATCTAATTACCACTTTAAAAACAATTTATTATTCATCTAATAGGTAAATAATTTATTTTTGCCTCCTCATCCATAGCTTCTAATTTCATAATCACTGGACGTAGACCATCGTTACAACTGCATATTGCCACATTTGGTTTGTCTATCCAATCCCCATAATAAAACAATGTTTTGTCAGCGCCATGAGCCAAAGCAAAAGCATATTGATATATAGCTTTCCATGCTTCATCACAAAATCCTTCTGGTTTAGAATAATCAGCGTAAAATATTTGTCCTTCTTTCATCATCGGACAGATTTTTAAATCTTTTACACCGTATTCTTCTGCTAACTCTTTGTTTAACATAGTTTTTAATATTGTAATTCTTACTTTTTTCATATATCCATTCCTCTACAAACTTACTATTTATTTAGTTCTTCTTTTAAATTTTTCATATATCTTTTTTGCTTAAATTAAATTAATATTTATTTTTCTCTTAAATTGACTTTTATACCATTTATTAAGTTGTCGTCTTGTTTTAAATATAAAAATTTTTTTCT
>CALVYK010000044.1 GCA_944372195.1 uncultured Bacilli bacterium | reverse complement strand
AAGGTTGAGACGGCTGTTCGATTCCGCTCACTTGCTCCAGAGGGAAATTAGTCGAACTAATCGACTTCTATATATAAAGGTTAATTTCGGTTAACCTTTTTTTGTTTGCTCGAAAGGAGTTGATTAGTTATGCAGATAATAAAGGAAAAGTTAGATATTGATGAAACTCTAAATAAAAGAATTAATAATTTACTTAAGTTTGTTAATATTAAGTCAAAACTTATAAATGGAAATATTATTCATATTTCAAAAACTAATCTTGCTTATATTGAACCGCATAAATTAATTATTAATGAAATAACATATTTATTCTTTAATAATTGTGAAAATGTTTATATTAATACTCTTGAACAATCTATATCTTTAAATGAATTGGAAAGACATATTAAAGCAAATAAAATAAATTAATATATTTTAAAAACACTTTTAAAATACTATTTAGTTTACTTTTGAAATACTAAATTCACACTATTTAGTTTATTGCAAAAATACTGTCAAGTTCTATAATATTATAAAATACCTAAATTATGAAAGGAGTTATGAAACAAATGAAAAATGCGGCAATATATTGTAGAGTATCTACTGAAGACCAAGCACGTGAGGGATACTCTCTAGGTGAACAATTAGAAAAATTAAAAGATTTATGTAAATTTAGAAATTACAATGTTTATAGAGTCTATGAAGATGCAGGCATTAGTGCTAAAGATATGGATCATAGACCAGAATTTAAGAAAATGCTAGAAGATGTAAAAAATAAAAAGGTAAATGTAATAGTATCTTATAAATTAGATAGATTAACAAGAAGTGTTAGAGATTTAGAAGTTTTGATTACTGAACTTGAAAAATATGATTGTAGTTTAGAATGTGCTATGGATGATATAAATACTTCAACTGCTAATGGTAGATTTTTTGTTAGAATGTTAACAGTTTTATCTCAACTTGAAATAGAAAGAGTATCTGAAAGAACTAAGTTTGGGATGGTAGGTGCTATAAAAGATGGACATATTCCTGTTCGTAAAACTTTAGGTTTTATGAGAGATAATAAAAAATTAATTATCAATCCAGCTGAATCTGAAATAGTAGAAAGAATATTTAATTTATATTTAAAAGGAAATAGTTATCAAAAAATTGCTAATATCTTTAATAAAGAAAATATATTAAACAAAAAATGGTATGATACAACTATATTAAAAATTCTTTCTAATCCCTTATATAAAGGTGATTTTATAAGTGGTGGTAGAACTGGTGCTCCTATCCTTTATAAAGGTGTTGTAGAGCCAATTATTAGTAAAACTTTATGGGAAGAATGTCAAGTTCAAACAAGAAAAAACTCTCGTAATTATACAAGAAGAAATGATTACATATTCTTTCAAAAAATAATATGTCCTAATTGTCATAAAATAATGGCTTGTAAAGCACCTGGAGGAAGTAAGAAAAAATATATTTATTATCAATGTAATGTTTGTAAAACTTATATTAGAGAAGATAAACTAATTAAATTATTAATTGATGAAATTGCATCTATTATGGAATATGATAATACTGTTAAAAAATTCTTTGCTCCACTTTTAAAACATAAAATAGAAAATACAAACGAATTATTAACTAAAGAAATAAATTCATTAAAAGATAAGATTATCAGATTAAAAGATGCTTATTTAAATAATATTATTAGTATCGAAGAATACAAAATTGATAAAAATAATTTAGAAAACAAAATTAAAAAACTTGAAGAAAAGCAAAAAGAAGAGCGAGAATTAGATAAATATAATTTTACTTTTGAAGATATAATGTTAAAAAGAGATTTAGAAAGCATTAAATCTATGACTATTCCTTTTTATCAAGACAATTTTAAGATTAAATGGAATGAACTTTCGGTTAGTGAAAAGCAAAATCTAATAATGGATTATATTGAGTCAATAGAAGTTATTAAAAAAGATAATAAAGACCTAGAAATAAAACAAATAAATTTTAGAAAAACATTTATCGAAGAATATGCAAACTTATTTAATGCTAAAGCAATTAATTGTTATAAATATATTTCTGCTAACGGTAATAATTTTCAAATAGAAACTTGTGCACCAATGACTAAAGATGAAATAAAAAAATATATTAAAAAGTTACAACTATATTATCCAATTGATTATCAAGAAGTAGAAAAAGAACAAATTAATAATAATCAATTTCAATTAAAATATACTAGAAGTAATCGATTTAATGAACCATTAAAAATAATTCCAATAATTAATAATAATAACTTTAAAACGATAACAAAATATGGAGTTATAGAAATTCCAGTACATCCTATACCTTTAATGGTACCTAATTTTAATATTAAATGATGTACACAAATATTAAATTTTTTTATAAAATAATGTACATTAAAATCAAAAAAATAAAATTTAAATTTGAAAAACGATGTACATTTGGAGGTATTTTTACTATCAAAATTAATCTAATTTGTTATACTTTTGTCTGACAAATAGCCTTTTTTAGGCATTTTTATTAAAAATATAGTATGACATACGTCAGACAATAATAAAAATGTCAGACAATAGAAAAGACTACAAACCCTTATAAATAGGGCTAACTCCCCACTGGGGAGTTGTTTTGTCAGACACACTTATCCTGTTTTTTTGGGTTCCTTAAGTATGTACATAAATTTTAAGAAAAGTTAAAAAATCGTGTACACAAAAATGTACACTGAAAATTACAAAAAATAATAAATAACATAAAAATTCCTCCCATATAAAAAGATTATCTTAATTCGATAATCATATAATTTAGTTTTATAAATTGCAATTTGTATTACTTATTTCTTTTTATAAAAACTTCTTTTTTCAAAAATATTATATATAATATAAAACATATTAAATCAGTAATTGCTGAAAATAATTTTGTATGATTTATGAAAACACTATAAAATAATAAAATAGTTTCAAAAAAAATAAATATAACAGGTAAAACACATAAGATTTTACCATAAATATTATTTTTTCTACCACTCCACAATATTGCACCTAAAATACCACATATAATAGCAGGAAATATACTATATAAAAGCCAACCATATAAGCTATTTAATGATAAATCAATCAATGAATTAAAAGGCGTATATTCATTAAAATGTAAGTGAAAGGATTTATATATCGTTGTAATTAAAAACATTACAAAAATATAAATCGTAGAATTTATAGTAGCGGTTTTTCTTTTTTCACTTAATAATACAATTAGTGAAGTGCTAAACATCCAGAATCCAAAAGTTTTTGAACTCCAATAAGAAAATGCCCACAATTCATTATCAGGAAATTCGCAAAAAAGTACTACCGATAATCCTGCCATTATACTTAATAAAAAGAGCATTAAATAAGATTTAATATTATCCCTAAATATAATTTTCATATTTTCTCACTTTCAACAAATACTATTTGATAATTATCCATATTATACTTTATTTAAAAATATTTTACTTTGTCTCTTTAATATAACTAATGTTATAATCATCTAAATCACTTATTTTTATAGTATTATTTTTTAGAGCATTACTGATTGTTTCCTCATATCCATTTTCATATTTGACAATCATATATTCATTTTTAATACAACTCCAATAATAAACATAATTATCATCTTCGTAAAAGCTTTCTAAAGCCTCAGCACAATGAAAATCTTTTATATCTTTTGTTTTATCAACAATTTCTTTAATTTTTAAATCATCATATTCGACAATTTGACAAGTATATTTTGCGTTTTTAAATAAAGTTTTTTCTTCCTTATTAACACAATGATAATGATTAACAAATAACCCCTTATCTATATAGTTAGTACTACTACCATCATAATATTCTCTAATCTTAAATATAGGACTATTATCAAACAGCAATGCTTGTAAAGTATCAAGAACTATTATTCCTAATGCTACTCCTAAAATAATAAAAGTAATTTTTAAACCTTTTTTCATATATTCCTCCAACTAATTCCTTTCACAATCTATTAAATATTGTTTTTTTATCTCCTTATTTATTAAAGTTAAAGTAATTAACGATAACATCATTTCTATTATTACAATTTCCATCTGTA
>CALVYK010000043.1 GCA_944372195.1 uncultured Bacilli bacterium | reverse complement strand
CCACTACAAATAGCAAGATCATTTAATTCTCTATGATTATAACAGCCAGACAATAAAAACAAACAGCCTAATAAAACAAATAATTTTTTCATAATTAACCCTTTCTAACGTGATTATTTGATAAATAAGATTTTCTGAATTTTAAATGTCTTAAATTTCTTCTGATAACAGCATTTCCTTGTGCTTGCAAATCAAATGGAGCAAATGGAGATAAATAAGATTTGCCATAACTTTCAATAGTGCACAAATTAATTAAAAGAAGAGTACATCCCACGCAAAATCCAACTATTCCAAAGAATAATACAAATATTAAGAGTGTATATCTCCAAAATCTAATAGGAGTTTGCATTTCCTGAAATACAGATAAAAGACTAGTAATAGATGAAATAGCAACAACTATTACAACTATTGGTGAAATTAAACCTGCGTTAACTGCGGCATCACCTAAAACTAATGCACCTAATATTGACAAACTTGTGCTACTTGAAGATGGTGTTCTTGCATCACCTTCATATATTATTTCGAATATGAATAAAAGAATACAAAGCTCAACAATAGTTGGAAAAGGAATATTATTTCTTTGAGCAGCAAAGTTAATCATAAGACTAGTGGGAAGAATTTCTTGATCATAAGTTAACAAAGAAAGAAATAAAGCTGGTAAAATAATTGAAATAAAAAAACTCAATATTCTAATAATCCTTACAAAAGAAACAAAAAAAGGTTTTCTATAATAATCCTCATTATTTTGAAAAAAATTAATAAAGAAAGTGGGTAATAATAAGACTTCAGGTGAATTTTCCATCATAACAATAATTTTTCCATCTAAAAGATTTTTAGAAGTATCATCTGGCTTTTCACTTACAATCATTGTAGGAAAAAAAGTATAATTTTGATTTCTAATTAACTCTTTTATATAATTTATATCAAAAACACCATCAATATCTATATCCTCTATATCTTTAATTATTTTATTTGCAACATTTATATCGCAAATATTACCCATATAAATAACAGCAACTTTACTTTTAGATTCTCTACCTACAGTTAATTCTTCAATAATTAAATCTTTAGATTTGACACGTTTTCTAATAAGACCTAAATTAGTGTTATAATTTTCATTAAAGCTATCTTTAGGTCCACGAGTAACAGGCTCACTTGTAGGGGGATTAACACCTCTATCAATACTTGCTCTTGTTTCAAATGCTAAAAATGTTTTATCGTAAATAATAACTGTAAATCCACTAAATAAAAAATAGAGCAAATTGTCAAAGTCTTTTATAGTTTTTTTATTAATACCAGGAACAAATTGTTGTAAATCTTTATTTATATTAATATTTTTCTTTGCGCTATTTCTTTTATTACCAAAAAATTTTAATATAAAATCATTAATTCTATCTGTACTACATACAGTTTCAATTGCTACTACATAAACAGTACTAAAAAGGCCATAACTTAATTCTTTTATCATTAAATCTGGCATTGTTTTCTTTAATTTATATAACTTTCTCAACACATCTTTACTGTTCATATTATTAAGTTTTACAAAAAAAATGTTTATATACGTGATATAATAACTACAGGAGAAAATATGATAGTTAAAATAGAAAATATAAATCACCAAGGTTTAGGAATTACAAGAGTAAATGGCAAAGTAACATTTGTTGAAAATGCGTTGCCTGGTGAAGTAATAGATATAATACTTACAAATGAGAAAAAAAATTATAACTTAGCAAAGATTCAAAAAATAATTCAAAAAAGCTCTTATAGAATAGATCCAATATGCCCATATTTTAATGAATGTGGCGGTTGTGATTTTGGCCATGTGAACTATGAAACTGAACTTAAATATAAAAAAGAAAAAGTAGAAAATATCTTAAAAAAATACGCACACATAGATGTAAACATAGAAATAACACCTTCTGATAAAGTATACAACTATAGAAATAAAATAACATTACATAAACAAAATGAAAAGATAGGTTTAGTAAAAAAGAATAGTAGTGAAGTAATAGAAATTAAAGAATGCAAATTAGTCGATGAAAAGATAAATGAAATATTACATAACAAACCAAAAGAAGGAATTATAAGAACTAATGGAAAAGAGATAATTTCAAATGAAAATGAAAATATAACAATAAACATAGATAAATATAAATTCAAAGTCAATTTAAATTCATTTTTTCAAATAAATCCATATACTTATGAAAAAATGTTTAATCACATAAAAAAACTTATCAGTTCAAATGATGTATTACTTGATTTATATTCCGGAGTTGGCGTGTTTTCGATTTTACTAAGTGAAAATTGCAAAAAAATATATGGAATAGAAATAAATGAAAACTCCTATAAAAATACTTTAGAAAATAAAAAAATAAACAATTTAGAAAATATCACTTTTATGTTAGGAAAAGTAGAAGATAACTTACCAAAAATTAATGAAAAAATTGATACAATAATTGTAGATCCACCTAGAAGTGGTCTAAGTAAAACAACAATAAAACAAATTATTAGTATAAATCCTAAAAAAATCATATATGTATCTTGTAATCCAATGACATTAGCAAGAGATTTAAATTTATTAAATAATAGTTACAAATTAGAATGCATCAAAGCTTTTGACATGTTTCCTAGAACCAATCATGTTGAATGCGTATGCGAACTAAAAAGTTGTTAATCATTATAAAATATAATAATTTAGCAGATTTATTTATATATATTAAATTAATAATATTATTTAACTAAACAAATAATTAATGAAAGTAGTTGATATTTATGGAATATAGAAAAGCAATAATTAGTGACATTAACTGCATAGCACAACTTGTTACGGATTTGATTGGATCTTGTAACATTAAATCTAAAAAATCAATATTAGAAACTAATATTGAAGATATAACTAAAGATATAAATAATTATTATGTATGTATTATTAATGGTAAAATTGTAGGAACTTGCGGAATAAGCAATGTTATAAAATCCGATAAATATAATTTGAATTTAAAGAATATCAGAGAAATTTTATATTTAGCTGTAGATAAAAAATAACAAGGTAGAGGTATCGGAACAAACTTATTAAAATTGTGCAGTTGTAATAATAAATATGACATCCTTTATGAGGCATGGGGTGACAATGGAAAATATGTAAATTCTAAATTTATTTTAAAAAAATGTGGATATGAATTAATTAAAAATTTAGGAAATAACTATTATAGAAAAAATAATTATTGCCCTAAATGTGTAAATAGAGATAAAAATTGTAATAAATGTATTGCTCAAATTTGGATTAAACATAAATATACAAACCTCTGCTAAATTACTACGTTTTGTTTGAAAATGTTATTTTATACAAACATACAAAAAACAAATTGAAGTGTATGTAAACTAAACAAAGTCACTTCATTATATAAAGATTAATTGAAAATCATAGCAATAAAAAGTAATTGTGCAAAAAATATGATATAATACAAATAAGAAATTTATTATACGTACAGGTGGTAAAATGAACTATATAGAGGAAGCCAACAACGAATTGAAAGAATATTTTAAAATATTAGAACCAAATTTTCCGGAGTGGTTAAATGAGTATATTGAGACAAAAGAACTTTTATCTCAAAAATATATAAGTATAACATGTGGGACAATATATTCTGATTTATTCGAAAGCAAATTTTTCTTTTCAAGTTTAGATCACTCAATAGCAGTTGCATTAATAGTGTGGCATTTTACTCATGACAAAAAACAAACTTTAGCAGGGCTCTTCCACGACATAGCAACACCGGCATTCAAACACTGCGTAGATTTTTTAGATGGAGATTATATGAATCAAGAATCAACAGAAGACTTAACATCCGACATTATTAAAAATTCTAGTGACATTATGAAACTCTTAAAAAGAGATGAGATAAAACTTTCTGAAATAGATAATTATCACTTATATCCAATTGCTGACAATGATACACCAAAATTATCAGCAGATAGATTAGAATATTCACTATCAAACGCATTATTTACTTATAGATTATTAGAGAAAAGTGTAATAGAAGAAATTTATAATGACATTGAAATTCAAAAAAATGAAAACAATGAAATTGAATTAGGATTTAAAACAAAAAGAATAGCGAGAGAATTTGTTAAAGTAACTAGCAAATTATCAATAATATATAGAGAAGACAAGACAAGATATTCAATGCAATTTATTGCAGACATATTAAAAAAACTTAATGAAGAAAACAAAATATCTAAAAAAGATTTATATGAA
>CALVYK010000042.1 GCA_944372195.1 uncultured Bacilli bacterium | reverse complement strand
TTATATTCTATTAACTTACCATACTTATTTCTTACTTCTTCTAATACATATTGTTTATACTTCTTTCCATACTCTTTTTTGTACTTATTTTGTAATTTTTTATAATTACACAGTACTAAATACAGAGTGTCACAAATATAAACTTCTCTACAACTTCCAACTGTTTTAGTTGTACCTAAATACCATCTACCTTTTTTCTCGTTATCTTTGGCATATACAGTTTTATTTATTTTTATAATTCTATTCTCTAAATCAATATCATCCCAGGTTAACGCAAATACCTCTCCTGTTCTCATTCCTGTATAACAAGCAGTAAGAAATGCACATATAAACACTTTATTATCTTTAAATCTATTCAAGATAATTTTTATTTCTTCATTAGTATAAATGTGACCTATATCATTTTTTTTAATTCAAATGATAATACTCTAGGTATTTGTAAGTCACCCGCTGGATTATTTTTAATAAATCCAAAATAATAAGTTGCATCTCTAAAAGAACTTTTAATTATTTTTTGATAATTTCTTAATGCCTCTTTCTTATTGGATGTTTGATACAATTTTAATAATGCTTGATTAAGAATATATGGTGTTAATTTTGATAATTTATAATTACCTAATTCTTTTTTTATATTACTAAAAGATTCTCTATACCTTTTTGCTGTAGAATATTTATAATTTACTTCAAAATATTCTTTCATCCAATAATCTAAATATTCAGAATATAACATTTCATATTCATTTACTTTTTCTCCATTTATAAATTCATCATAGGCTTTTTGTCCTGCTAAATATGCTTCGTTTTTAGTTTTAAAACCTGATTTAGTAATTTGTTTTCTTTTTCCATTTACTTTTCCTGCTTCAAAACAATACTGATATACATTTCCTCTTTTCCTAATATTGATCATCTTATCATCTTCCTTTCTCTTTGATCATTATTATTTTATACGAAAAAACAGTAGCACCTTAAATCTACTGTTTTAACCTTATATTAATTTTGATAATATTTCATTTTTTTCTAATACATCTTTTGGTACTAAGTTCCCATTTTCTATTTTTATAAATTCCATTATCTGTACATTTTGTTCAACATATTTTCCTACAAATATGTATGCTAAACTACATTTTGAGATACTATTTTCTTTTAAAAACAAATTATAACTATCATCAACAGATGAGAAGTATAAATTCTTTTCCACAGGATTCATCTTTTTTATTCATTATTTAAAATTTTACCGGAACTTAAACGTAAATGAGCTTTTTAATAATTTTTAATTTACTATTGATAATTAAATATTTGCACTTAAAATACCAATTAAATTTAATATCTATACTAGTATAAAACAAAATTCAACATCTTAAAAATAAAGCTATATTTACAACTTTTCAATATTCTATATTTTTAACTTAGTATTTTATGCATGAATATTTATATTTGGTGTATAATATTTTTGAAAGGAAAATGAATATGAAAAGGTTTTTAATTTTATTTTTGGTATTATTTTTATTAAGTGGGTGTAATGAAAAAGAAGTAGTTAAAGATGTTCAAGAAGATACATTGAATTATGCTTTTGTTATTGGTAAAAATGATGAGTTTCTTTTAATTCAAGATAATAAAGGAATTATATATGAAAAAAATATATCTGGTTTAAATCCTGGTGATATGATAAAAACTTATGATGATATTAGTAATTTAAATGATTATGAAATTATTTCTGATGATGATTTTCCGTTAGCTTTTAATGATAATGGGATTTTTAAAGATTATTATAATATTTCTTATCAAAAAGTAAAAAATATGAGTTTGGATGAGAAAATTGGACAAATTTTACTTGTTAGATATCCATCCGAAAATCAGACCGATGTTTTAGAAAAATATCAATTTGGTGGTTATGTGTTTTATGCGAAAGATTTTAATGATAAAACTAAAGATGAAGTTATTAAAATGATTAATGATAATCAAAATGTGGCTAAAACGCCTATTTTAACTGCAGTAGATGAAGAAGGTGGTAAGGTTAATAGAATTAGTACTAATTCTAACTTAGCTAATGAACCTTTTAAATCCCCTAGGGAACTTTATTTATCTGGTGGTTTTGATTTAATCAAGGAAGATACTATTAAAAAAAGTAAATTACTTTATGAACTTGGTATTAATTTGAATTTAGCGCCTGTTGCTGATGTATCTACTAACCCTAATGACTATATGTATTCAAGAACACTTGGTGAAAACACTGATAAGACTAGCGAATATGTTAAAACGGTTATTAAATCTAGTAATGGTTTGGGTGTTACTTATACTTTGAAACATTTTCCTGGTTATGGTAATAATACTGATACTCACCAAGGAACTTCTTTGGATAATAGAAGTTATGATGATATTTTAAATAATGATTTACCTCCTTTTAAAGTTGGTATTGATGAAGGGGCTTTATCTATTTTAGTTAGTCATAATATAGTGAGTAGTATAGATTCTGATTTACCTTCTTCTTTATCTTATAAGGTTCATAATTTGCTTAGGGATAATCTTAATTTTACGGGCATAGTTATAACTGATGATTTAGATATGGGGGCAATCGGTGATGTTAAATCATCTACTGTTAAAGCTGTTTTAAGTGGGAATGATTTAATTATTACTACTGATTATGAAAGCAGTATAAATGCAATTAAAGAAGCTATTAATAATGGTGAAATTTCTGATAAATTAATTGATAAGACTGCTACTAGAGTAATCGCTTTTAAATATTATAAAGGCATGATAAAAGGATAATTTTTGAGTTATCCTTTTAAATTTCACCAATATATTCTAATAATTTTAAGAACATTCTGATAAATTTCTTATCTAAACCTAACTTGCCTAATTTTCTTATAGCAATTCTTTTTTTCTTAATTGGTTCTTCTCCAAATAATATTTCGTCTATTTTTTCTTTCATCTTTAATTCATTACTACCTGTAGCAATATTATATAATTCATCTATTCTCGTAATAAGATGATTAATTAAAATCATTACTATGATAAGGATAACCATATAATAAAAGCTAAACATAAAACTACCAAATACTGCAAAATGTACAACTAATAGAAGGATTTCTGGTAATAATAAAAATCCTATAACAAACATTATTAATAATTCTTTTTCATTTAATTTTTTCTTAATTATCATAAATATCAATCCAAAAATAAGCATTATAATCATTACATTATATACATCGGTAATTAAATATATAATCATATTCACATTAAATATTGTTACTCCAGATAAATATATAATACTTTGAGTAATTAATAATACAAATATAAATAGAGAAAACATTAATATAAATATCCTTAACACCTTTAATAGATTAGATATTTTATGATATGTTTGCATTCTTTTATTATTTCCTTCATCTTTCCAGTACTCCATAGCACTACTATCATATAAGTCTTTATATAACTGCTGGAGTTGGTAAAACACATTTAGCAGTTTCTTTAGGGATAGAAGCAGCTAAACATAGAAAAAGTGTTTACTTTATTACTTGTCATAATCTTATGACAAAATTAAATAAAGCACAAAAAGAAAATAGATTAGATAAGCAATTGCAACATTTAGCACAGTATAAATTGTTAATAATAGATGAAATTGGTTATTTACCTGTAGACCATCAAGGATCTAATTTATTATTTCAATTAATTGCTAAAAGATATATGACTAAATCTACAATTGTAACAACAAATATGCCGTTTTCAAGATGGGGGGGAAGTATTTAGTGATAATACTTTAGCAAGTGCAGTATTAGATAGGTTACTTCATTATTCACATATTATAAGAATTACAGGTAATTTTTATAGAATTAAAGATAAAATTGTAGAATCTGACTCAAGAACAAATAAATATAATGAATAAAATTCTTTGTTTCTTTCTTATAAGAAAGAAAGCCTATCGGCGAGATAGACTTATAACACTGCTGGTTTCTTGTTTTACTTCTTTTTCATAAAAGAAGTAAAGCCACCGGCAGGTAGAAATATAATTTTCCTTAAATATTGAGAATGTGCTAGTAATAAAAATTATAAGTTTTTAACTTTGACATATTTTTAAGTTTTGATGTTGACATTTACATTTTAAATCCAGATTTACTTTTGAATTTTCTTTTCCCACCTTGGGGAGCAATTTCAAACTTATACTGAAATACCTTTCCTCTTTTTACTACATTTACTTTTCTCATTACACAATTCCTTACTTTATGTAAACGGAGTTATCTTTAACAAAAAAGTTAGCAAATGAATGCTAACTTTTTTGTTTCCAAAATTGTTTCCAAAAATTTTTCCCTTATTTTATAAGGCTTTTCAGAGGTTTTGGTAACATCTTTTTTAATTTTGGAAACAAAATGGAAACAAATCGACTATTTTTT
>CALVYK010000041.1 GCA_944372195.1 uncultured Bacilli bacterium | reverse complement strand
AATTTTTATTTGTGATAAACTTATAAAAAAGGGATTTTATGGCATTAATAGAAACAGAGCTTGAAGTTATTAATATTAAGAATTTAAAAAATATTAAAATTCCTGATTATCAAAGACCATATTCTTGGAGTGTAGAGTCTGTAAATACTCTTTTTGAAGATACATATAATGCGGCTCAAAAACAAATTGCAGAATACCGTTTAGGGACTCTTATTTTACATAAAAAACAAGACATATATAATATAGTAGATGGACAACAGAGATTAACAACTATTGCAATTTTATTATTTTGTTTAATCCAAAAATGCAAGTTGCCATATGAGTTTTGTTTAATGAATGCATTATATAGTTCGTTATCAAAGAATGCAATATTAACAAATTATAAAATTTTAAATCAACGAGTTAATGATTTAAATGATCTAGAAAGTAAAAATTATTTGGATTACATACTATCTCGCTGTACTTTTGTAAAAATAGTCACAGATAGCGAACAAGAAGCTTTTCAGTTTTTTGATTCTCAAAATTCTCGTGGAAAAGAATTAGCTCCCCATGATTTATTAAAATCATATCACCTGAGAGAAATGAACAATATTGATATTAATAGAAAAGTAAGTATCATTAATAAATGGGAAAATATAAAACAAGATGATTGGAAAGAGCTATTTGCTAATTATTTATATCCTATTACTCAATGGTATAAAGGGCGGAATGGTTTGTATTATTCATCAAAAAAAATAAGTCAATTTAAAGGTATTACTCAAAACAATAATTATAATTATGCTATATATCACAAAGCAAGTAATCTTTTTGTTGAACAGTTTAATCAGTCTGGCAACAATCAATTACTAAACAATGAAATGTTGAATCAATTCCAATTAACTCAACCAATTATTGCAGGGAATCGCTTTTTTACATATAGTATTCATTACAAGAATTTATTAGAAGCCATACGAAATAAATTAGAGATTTATCATAAAGATAAAAATGAAATTCCAAATGAAAGATTTGGCGATATTTATATAAAACAATTGTATGAATGTTCGTTATTATTTTTTGCAGATAAATTTGGAATAAATTCTGTTAATGATACTACAATACGGATTATTTATACTTGGTGTTATTTGCTTAGGTTAAAAATGATTGCAATTTATATGCAAACAATCAACAAATATGCTTGTGGAAATCATAATTCAAGAACTAATATTGATATAAATCTTTTTGAATACATCAATGATATTTCAAAGCCAAATGATTTAAACCTCCTTATTATTCCAAAACCGCAAGACGATGAAATAGATAATAAAAATAAAGTAAAGTATAAAGCAATATACAATAAATTATATAAAGATAATGGATGGAAATAAAATGCTGGACTGTAAACTCAAACCAATACAAATATCCATTGATGATATTTTTAAAGATGTTATATATGTAGTTCCAATATATCAAAGGAACTATGCTTGGAATGCAAAACAAATAGAACAATTAATAGACGATATAAATAGTGCTGAAAACAATTATTATCTTGGAACTCTGATAACAAATCAAAAAGAACCGAGCGTGTACGAAATAATAGATGGCCAACAAAGATTAACAACTTTGTACTTGCTAAAATTATACTTATCAAATAATTTAAATCAAAAAGATTTATGTAAAGGTGAACCATTACAATTTGAAGCACGCAAAAAATATCGTAATACACTAATATGTCTTAAAAATAGTTCTGTAATAAATGATGAAATTATAGTTCCAGAACTATATGACGGTTATATTGCTATAAAAAAATATTTTGAAAATAATTCTAATATATTAAATCCAAATAAATTCCGTGAAAAACTTAAAAGAGTCTACCTAATAAGAATACAGGTTCCAAAAAATATAGATTTAAATCATTATTTTGAAATAATGAACACTAGAGGAGAACAATTGGAGCTTCATCAAATTGTAAAAGCAAAAATACTGGAAAAATTAGAAAAACCTGAAGACAAGGAAATTGCGTCAAAAATCTGGGATAGTTGTGCAAATATGGATTCCTATATTCAAATGAATTTTAATACAAGAATAAGAAATAGTTTGTTTTCAAGTAGTTGGACAGATTTGCAAGAAGAGATTATTGATAATTGGGATAATCTAGTTCAGGCCTTTACGCATCAAAATAAAGAAAAATCATTTGACAAATGTTCTTTAAAGGAAATTTTGACAGAAGTAAATATTGAAAATATTAAGAACCTCGATGATGAAGATTATAATGATAATGAGCGTTTTAAATCTACAATATCATTCCCCAATTTTATTTTACAAGTTAATGCTGCAATTAATAATGACGAAAAAAATGATTATTCATTAGATGATAAATACTTTATAGAAATATTAAAAAATAATTGGGCAGACGAAAAAACGTCAAAAAACTTCATATTAAAAATGTTACAATGCCGTACATTATTTGATAAATATATTATAAAACGTGAATATGCAAAAGATTATCAAAAAATAGGTAAATGGTCATTGCAAAAACTAGAAAAGTATACTAATAAAAATGAAAATGATAATGCAAAACCAATATATAAATCAACATACTCAAAATCCGATAAGGAAGAAGAAGATAATATAACCCAAAAGTTGCGGACTTTAGAATCTGCATTGCGTATTACATATACATCTCCCAAAACTATGCATTGGATTACAATTGTACTTAAAAATTTATTAGAAGATAAAAATACTGATTTAATACCTGTATTAGAACAATACTGTTTGGGAAAAATATCTGATTCAAATTACAAAAATAAAAGTGGATTTGATATAGAAAGAATAGTTTTTTCATATCTAGATTATTTATTATACAGAGATAATTATAATAATATTGTAGAAAAAGATTGGGAATTCCAGTTCAGGAATTCAATCGAACATTTTTATCCTCAACACCCTGATAATGGTGAATATTGGGGTTTAAATGAACTTAATGATTTTGGCAATTTAGCTTTGATAACAGTATCGGGAAATTCAAAATTTTCGAATATGCCACCAAGTGCAAAAAGTGATTATAAAGAAATAATAAATCAAAGTATAAAACTTCGTATTATGTCAATTATTGTTAATAATAATGATAAAATTTGGACAAAAGAACTTGCAGAAAAACATAAGCAGGAAATGATAAATATTCTTGATAATAATGGAATAAAATAAGTAATATAATTCCGTATACTAATTATCTAATTATAAAATTTTATAGGGACTTTTTATTATATACTGCTAACAATACAACATAGTAATTATATTGATACGAAACATAATTATATGTTGTTCCATTAAAAATGTTTAACTATATTAGATATATAAATTAATATTTGAAATGCAATTTAAAATTTGTTTAATACATAGTTCCAAGTGAAACTTGTTTACTATTAAGATCATAAATTAAGCTTAATAAACATTTTTTATAATGGTGGTTCTTTTCGAACTCCAAAAATATATTAAAAGTAACAACGTTATATGCTTTTTTTATTTTTTCATTATAACCATTTTTAAATTCAATATTATACCAAGATTGATTCAATATTTTCTTATTTATTTCACTTATAAAATCCTCTTTTTTTACACCAATTCTGTTAAAAATTTGTTTATTATTCTCTAAATATAAATATTTAGCTTTATCAATTTTAACTTTGTTGATTGGTAATTGACAAGTTTCATCAGATGTTATGAACAGTGTATTTATCATTCTGTCATCATCACTAGAAACTGTTCCAATTGTTGTATCAATTTTATATCGTAAAAAAACATCAAATAAGTATTGATTAATACCAACCACTTTATATCCAGCAGTTTTCCAATCTAAACAACCATTATTTACGTTGCTATATTCAGTAAATTCAATGTCAGGATCTGCATTAAATATTTTATTTCCAATTTTAACATATTGCGTGGCAACTGATACATGAGAAATATATGACTTAAATTTTGAGTCAAAGCTCATATCACAAGTTCCAAGGTAATAATATTTGCTTTTGAAAAATTTATCTATGTTCTCTATAGAAGCTTTTGAAATATTATTTATATATATAAGAAAATAATTTGCAGCCCATTTTGAGTCTATTGGGATTCCTAAAGTATGATACATAAGAGAAATAACTGAATATAAATTAGAATCAAATGTTATTAAATCACCCATAAGAATATTATGTTTACTATTTTTATCTAATAATTCAACGATATTCTTTTCTATATCGGAATATACCTCATTGCCATTTGGAGTTAATCTAAAAACAAACAGTTGTTCAAAACGATCTTTACCATTTGATGGTGTTAATACACATCTAAATTCGTTATATTTAACACCAGTTTTGATTAATACTTGTGTAAGTATTTTATGAGCGGCAATTATTTCTTTTTGCAGTTTATTTGCCGTCAAATCAAAATGTTCATACATTGTTTTTAGTAAAAAGTTATCCCTAGCTTCAATTGAATATATAGCAGTCATATCTGTGTCTATT
>CALVYK010000040.1 GCA_944372195.1 uncultured Bacilli bacterium | reverse complement strand
TAAAATGAAAGAAATATTAAATAAGAATAATGAAATTTATGCAAAAGAATGTTTAATGCAAGCATTAGATATAGGGCTTAATTTTAAATTAAATGCTGATTTTAAAGCAAAAAAATATAATAAGGAAAACATGAAAGAGTTATTTGAAACACCATTAAAAGGAATGGAATTAAAAGAATTATTAAGATCATTTGAAAAAAATATTCTTCCATATTGCTCGAATTTTGGTAACGAAAAATTTATGGGATTTCCAGATGCAGGAAATTCAATTGCTGGAATATCAGGTGCAATAATAGCTGATTTTTTGCAACAAAATTTAATTAATTCTAGTTTTTGTGCACCAATAGCTACTTATATGGAGATAGCGGTAATTAAATGGTTTAGAGAATTGTTAGGATATGAAATAAAAGATATTAAAGATATTTGGGATGTTGGTGGAATTATTACTTATGGTGGAACTGGTAGTAATTCAGTAGCAATGATGTTAGCAAGGGAAAATTTTAGAAAAAACACAATGATTAATGGTGTCAACAATCCATCTGATTATAAAGTCATTTTACCCAAAGGAATAGGTCATTATAGCATTAAGAGTAGTTTGATGTGGCTTGGATGCGGGAAGAATGTTATAGAGGTTCCAACGGAAAATTTTAGATATAATTTAGATGAGTTGAAAAAAACTGTTGAAAAATATAAAGGTAAAATAATGGCTGTTGTGTGTTATGTTGGTGATAGTCGAACAATGACAATCGAAAATTTAAAAGAAGTTTACAGCATAGTAAAAAATTCTGATCCAAATATATGGCTACATGCAGATGCCTGTCATGGTTTTTCATTGGCATTTTCAAACAAATTAAAACCAAGAATCGATGGTATTAATTTGTTTGATAGTATTTCTACTGATCCTCATAAAGTATTAACAATTCCATATTGTGTAAGTGCTTTATTGATAAAAGAACCAGAAAAATTTAAATTAGTTACTTCTACATCGGATTTAATAATGCAAGAAGACTTCGCATGGGGACAAATTACTCCATTTATAGGTTCAAAAAGTTGGGTATCTTTGAAAATTTGGTTTACAATTCAAAATCTTGGAATTGAAAATATTGGAAAAATAATTGAAGAAAGATGTGATATGGCAAAGAAATTTGCCGATATTATTAATGAAACTTCAGATTTTGTTTTATTAAATGATGTTAATATTAATTCCGTAGTTTTTATGTATGTCGGTGATAAGAAAAAAATAAATGAATTAGATATTGAAGAATTAAATAATCTTAATTCAAAAATACACACAAAATTACTTGATGAGGGAAAATATCATTTACATAAATTTACTCTTCCAGATGATAAAGGAGTTATAAAAAAAGAGGAAATATTAAATCCTTTAAGATATATGTCTGGTAATCCAAATATAACTGTTGAGGTATTAACTGAATTATTAGACTATATAAGAGAAATAGTAAAAAATATTTAGTATGATTAGTTCAAAAACAATTAGATTTTTATGATTATGTGTATTTTAAACAAAGTGATAGGAGTATGAGTTTTTATGGGTTCTAATAGTATAATTGAAAAATACAAGAATAGTATAATAAAAGAATATGGGGATTTAACATTAATTTTATATGGATCAACAGTATATGGTGTTAATACTAGTGATTTAGATATATGTTATTTAAGTGATATAGAATTAACAAAACGAAGATTTGAGAGACTTAAGGATTTGACCAGAATATTTCATTTAGAAAATGGATTGAGAATTGATGAAGAAGTACCATATGATAATAAGTTAGTATATTCTAATGATATGATTAAAAAAATATTCGAAGAACCACCATTTCCTTATGTTAATAATAAGTTTATTATAAATCCTATTTTAAAAAATAAAAATTATTTATCTTCACTTGAAATGTCTAAAAGATTGCTATTAAATATATTAACAGTTCGTAATAATGTTTTGTTTGGAAATGAGGAAAAGGTTAAAGAATTTAGTAATAAGGCATGGGACACAATAATAAGAGTAGTATTATCTTATGCTGAAATAAAAGAAGTAACTATTGATGAATTAATTAATTTATTGTATGAAGATCCATATAGTCATGCGACTGGAGAATTATATTTGGGCTATAAAGATAATTTGAAAGAAAAAATGGATTTTCTTGAAACTTCAGTTGGTAATAGTATGTGTAGATTAGAAAAAGAGCAAATAGCAATAAAAACATTAAAAAAGAAATATAAATTTGATGAGGGATGGATAAGAAATGGATCAAAAAATTGACTTTTCGGAAAATAGGAATGTTTTTATGCCTAGTGAAAAAATGAAAAAGAGTTTATTACAGGCTGTTAAAAAAGTATTTGAATATCCAGATTACAAAAATACGGAAGTAAATAACATTATTGCAAATTATTTTGACATATTATTTGATAATGTAAGTATAACTAACGGCTCAATGGAAGCAATTAATTTGTTAGTAAATGTTCTTAGAAAAAATTATGCAACATTATTTAAACCCACATTTTGGGGTTATGAAGATGCTTTAATGAGGTATGAATATAACGTAAATTCAATACCATTAGATTATAAATTAAAATACAATTTAGATAATATAGAATTGCAAGCACAAAATTCTGATATAATATTTATATGTAATCCAAATAATCCAACATTAGATTGTATTGATAAAAATGTATTAATTGAGATTGTAAAACATAATCCAAATTGTCATTTTATAATAGATGAAACAATGTTAATTTTTGATAAAGAATTTTTTAACAAGAGTTTGGCTAAATATGTCGTTAATGTTAATAATTTATCTGTAATCATTTCATTTTCTAAATTTTTAGGTATTGCTGGATTGAGGATTGGTGCTGTGTTTTCAAATGAAAACTTAATTAAAAAGATAAAAAAGCAAATGGTACCATATAGTATGGGCGTTATTCAGCAAGAATTGTTGCCTTGTGCGTTTTCAGACAAGGATTATTTAAATAAAACTAGAGAATTAATTAAAATAAATAAAGACCAATTATGTGAAGATTTAAGAAATATAGGGTGTCATGTTATTGATGGTAATACAAACTTTATTTTAGTACAACTACCATTTGGAATAGATTCAAATGAGGTGACTCAATTTTTAATGAAAAATAATATGATTGTTAGGAACATAAAGAAATCTTATCCTGAATTAACTGGAGACTGGTTAAGAGTAAGCATAAATACTAGGGATAACAATGAATTATTAGTAAAAAAATTAAAACAATCATTTAATAATTTTTTAAAATAATATAAGATTGAAGGTGATAGTGTTATGAATAAGATAATGAATACAATGTTAAAGAATAATTTTATTATTCCCAATTATAATAATCTAAACATTGTTGATTTAATGAGAGCAATTTATTGTAAATACAATATAAAAACAGAGATAAATAAAAATGTAGAAACATTTAAAAAACTAATACCAAATAATAAACATCTGCTCTTTATATTATCAGATGGAACTGGATCAAACCTAATTAATAAATTAAATGATGATTCTATATTAAAAAGGAATAAAAAAGATGATATAATTACTGTTTTTCCAAGTACAACAGCATGTGTGCTTACTTCATTAGTTACAGCAGAATTTCCGGAAGTTCATGGTATTTGGGGATGGTTTAATTATGATAGAAATTTAAACATAAATTACTGTCCATTGTTATTTTGTGATAGAAAAACTGAAACTAATTTACTTGATTATGGTATAGAACCAAAACAAGTTTTTTTACAACATTCATTATTAAATAATTTAAAAACAAATGTAAATGTTCTATTTCCAAAATATATTTATGATAGTGTATATTCTAACTTTGTTATAAATAAAGAAAGTAGACATTCATATAATGATTTTAATGATATTGTTAATTTTATAAAAAAAAATTGTCAAAGCGAATCTGAAAGTTATACATATTTATATTTAACAGATATTGATACATTAGAACATGAAAATGGAATTGATAGTAAAATTGTTAAAGATAAGTTAGAAGAAATAGAAAATTTAATTAAAAAATTATGTGAAAACAAAGACTTAACTATTATTTTTACTGCTGATCATGGGCAAACCAATATAACAAAAGACATAATTTTAGATTTTGAAGAATATGATAATATGTTTTATGCTTATCCAAGTATTGATTATGGGACTGCTAGTTACTATATAAAAAAAGGTTATGAAGAAACTTTTGAAAAATCGTTTAAAAAGAAGTATGAAAATGATATGATTTTATTTAAAACAGAAGATTTAATAAATAATAATTTTTTTGGAATTGGAAATTTTAAATCAATTGCGAAGGATAATTTAGGAGAATATATTAGTATATGTAAAAAAGAAAGATATTTAATTAATAATCCTAATATAGAAAAATATTATGGCAAAATAAAAGGAAATCATTCTGGTTTAAGTTATGATGAAATGATTATACCATTGATTATAATAGATACAAATAATGATATTTAATAATTAAATTATTAAAAACAAGTAATATAAGGCAATGAAATAAGATGTAATTATTATAGAGAATGAAGTATTTTTATGTAAAATTTATAAAAATGTTAATAAATTTTGGATGATTTTGAAAAAAA
>CALVYK010000039.1 GCA_944372195.1 uncultured Bacilli bacterium | reverse complement strand
AGTTATGAACACTCTAACGCACTAAACGAACGAATTATCAAGATATTAGCAGATAATACGGGTAAAGATATAGACCAAATTAGACAAGATATTCAACAAAAAGACAAATGGTTTAATTCTGATGAAGCATTAGAGTATGGCTTAGTAGATAAATTATTAACAAAAACAGCTTAGTAATACATAAATCAATTCTAATTAATAGATAATTATATACTTCGTATATAATTATGATAAAGAAGACAATTTAACATCAAACACTCTCTAATTATTGGAATATTTATATACTTCGTATATAAATGTGAAAAGAAACACTAGAAACAGTTTTACTGAATTTAAAAATTAAATATTCTTACTAATTTATGTCATAGTGGCATAGTAAAAATCTTAGTTCCTGCTACTTCAATTATTGGAATATTTATATACTTCGTATATAAATATAAAGATAAAGACTAGAAGCAATTACTCAACACGATAAGTTCTAATTAATGGTATAATTATATACTTCGTATATAATTATGAAAAGGAAAAGTACAAATCACATTTATTAATTTTTATAAAAATACAAAGTTAATACTTGTCATAGTGGCATAGTAAAAAACCAAAATAGAGAGTTAGGTATATCAAGATGATCCTAACTCTTTTATTTTGGTTATAACCTTTTCTCTGATAAGACCTCTCCTAGATGCTCCTATAAGTCCTACAACGATATATCTATATTTACAAAATTTTTATCGCCGTATAGGATAAAAGCTCCTCAGAGCCTTACTAGAGCTTCATAGAGACATTACCAAGTTATTTAGTATTCTCTGTATCATTATTGTATTTCCATAAGTAATCTTCAAATACAGGAATACCAAAGGTTGCTACTAATGTAGCTTCATCATATATCCTACCAGTTTCCTCACTTATACCATTTTCCTTGAGATATCTATAATAAATACTCTTGTTTTCAGCATTGTTAAAATTTGGAGAAACATAACAAGTGATTTGCTTTTTACCAAAAGTAAATCTCCCAGAACGATATCCTAAATTTAATACTTCTTTACCAAATTTAACATTATTGTAGGCTTCTAAATTATTTGAAGCACACCACTTGCAATATTCTTTATGATATCTGTCTTTAAACATATATTCCTTTATTGGAAACAAATTACAGAATTCTACCACATTATTACAGTCCATAAAGTATCTGTTTGTTTCTAACTCCACGACAGGAGGTATAGTGAATTTCCCGTTTTTTAATACCTCTTTAAAAGCATTAATAGCTCTAGTTGCTATTATTTGCAATGCTTTTGGTTGGCATAATTCATATTCAATATTAATATTACGATTTTCAATAAACGTTGCTCTGAATGGTATAACCACGAGCCTATCTGTAATACATATTTTAGTTTCTTTGAAGTCTATCACATCGTTTACAGAAAACAACATTGTTGCGTAAGGTCTAAATACTATTCTTTCCTTACCTTTAACTTCTGAAATAGTATCTCCTGATATAATCTTATTAAGTATAGAATGATTAATATATCTAGGTTGTTGCTGGTCTTCGCTAATATTAACCGTACATCCTCTTAAAAATCCAACAGTTGATTTACTACCTGATTTATTTCCTGAAAGAGTTTCTAGAGTTTCATAAGAACATTGTTGCTCTCCTAAAATTGCTTCTAGTATTCTAAACAAACGGCTCTTACCATTTCTGCCTTTTCCTTTAAATATAAATGCCTTTTGAAGACCGGCAGTCCTACACATGGCATTTCCAAATATTTCAAATAATAAATTTTCCACTCCTTTATCATTACAAGTAATACTAGAAAAAAACTGGGTTACTTTTTCTAGTTCTGGTGATGGTGTTGTTAGTACACTCTGGTCTTTATAATCAACCTTCAAATCTCCAACTAAATTATCAATATTTAAGTCCATATAACACATTCCTTTCCTCAACTATTCATTTGAATTCATATTATCTTTTAACCATTTATCTATTTCGTTCTTCTGAAACATTATCTTAACTCCAATTCTATTGTATGGTACCTCATTACGACGAACTAGTTTCCGTAAAAGAGAAACGCTAATATGCAGATAATCTGCTAATTCAGTAATATTAAACATAATACTAGCCATAACATACTCCTTTCCTTAAATGATGCTCTTTGGCGAGATTAATTAATTGCTATAATATTATCAAACACATTATTTTATGACCGCCATTTTAATAAAATATACACAATTATTAATCAAAAATAATATCATCACAATCAATTGCATTTAAAATACAATTAATTGCCCAAGCATTTGAATGGTCTTTGCCATTTTCAATTTCAAGCAGTGTTTCTACATCAAAACCACACATTTTTGAAATTTCCTCTAAACTCAAATTAGAGTTCTCTCTAAATTCTGATAATGTCATAATGCTTACTACTCCTTTCTTTGTTTTAATCCATATTGTGGATTTTTTACTTTAAAAAAAATATATCTTCAAATAACTTTCTTTATTAAAGAAGAATTATCAACGATAAAATACCGATTTATACCATATTACTCACTCCTTTCGGGTCCGTATGTAAAATATAATACTACTATTTTGTGGATTTGTAAATAGTTTTTATCACAAAATTGTATTTTTTATTTTTTTATATTGTTTTTTAATCCATATTGTGGTATTATGTTATTACAAAGGAGAGATATTATGAGAGATACAAATCGTAAAATATGTAAGATATTTAGCAATAACCTACAATATTATATGGACCTAAATGGCATAAATAGACAAGAATTAGCAGATAAACTACAATTTAAATATTCAACTGTTTGTAATTGGTTAAGTTGCTATAGCTATGCAAGTGAAGATAAAATAGAACAATTAGCTAATTACTTTGGAATTTCTAAATATGATTTAAAAGAAAATAATCACGAAAAACTTGAAATTAATTCTAATGTAAAAAAAAGAAATCAATTAATTAAAATAACTACTAAATTAAATGATGCTGAAATAGATATTTTATTATCAATGGCTGAACAATTAATAAAAAATAAATAAAAAAGAGCTAGTGCTACCAACACTAGCTTAACGCTATAAAGCGTACAGAACAAAAAATTAATCTCGCCAAAGAGCAACTTTTTTTCTGTACTCCTATTATAGCATAAATCTAAAAAATATAAAAGATAGGAGAATAAAAATGCTTAATCTAAAGGATGATTATGTAAAAACGAATTATGATTATATCTATAAACATAAAACAAATGGTACTTATGCAGTTGTGCTACCTTTGTATGATAAAATATATAATAAAAGAACTAAGAAAAGAAAAAGCAATCTTAAAACTATAAAGGATGCTCAAAACTTTATTGCCGAAGAAAGAGTTAAATTTAACAAAGAACAAGATAATAAACCTAAAAAAACTGGACTTTTTAAAGATGCTTTTGAGGCTTATATTAAAGAATGTGAGCTTGCTGTAAAAAAAGAAACTATGGCTGAATCAACAGTTAATGTAAAAAAAGAAGTATTTAAAAACCAAATACTTCCTAAACTTGGAAATGTTAAACTTATAGAAATTTCAGAAGAACATATCAATAAATTTCATAATGATCTTCTGACAATGACTTGCATACGAGGTCAAAAGAACAAATTAAGTAATCAAACACTTATTAAAACCCATAAGCAGTTATCTGCTTTTCTTAATTATTGTGTTAGAAAAAGATTAATTACATATAACCCTGCTGGTGTAGTAGGTAATTTTAAAAAAGTTAAAAAAGAAAAAGAATATCTTACTTATCAAGAGTTTGAGAAATTATTACCTGTTGTTGATAATATTAGAGATTTATTTATAATACAACTCCTATTTTTTACGGGGTTAAGAATTAGTGAATTGTTAGGACTTTCAACTGATAGTATAATTACAACAGAACAAGGAACATCTTTAAATATTACTGAAACATATTATCAAGGTAAGATTAGACAAAAAGCTAAAACTGAGGAATCAATGGATGATTTATTTCTTGATGATATTACTGTGGAAACATACAAAGCATTTCTTGAATATAGAAAAGAACATAACATTACAAGTAAATATCTATTTGCTAATAATAGAGGTAAATGTGAAGTTATTGGAGATAGAGCAATTAGAGATATGCTTAAAAAATATCTAAAATTAGCAGGAATTGATAAAAATATTACTCCACATAAATTCAGACATAGTCATGCAGCTTTATTAATTTATATGGGGAAAACATTAGAAGATATTAAAGCAAGATTAAGACATAACGATATTAGAACAACATCTAATGAATATGGTCATATGTATAAAGAAAGGAAAATATCACTTGCTAATGATTTAACTAACTTTCGTTCACAAATTAATGAAAATAATAAAATCGTGACACCTAGTGAGACACCCAGTGAAAAAATCACATAAGAAAAAGACTAAATTTTAATCGATTTAGTCTTTTTTAAACAAAAAAAAATTAGTTGCATTTTCCTATCTTCGCATACACTATTTTCGGCGTTTCAGTGCTTAACTTCCAAGTTCGGGATGGGTTTGGGTGTGTCCACTGAGCTATCAACACAACTAAAATTTTAACTAATTTTGAATATCAGTAACAATAACTATTTTTAAGTGATTTTCCTATAAACATCTCTGTTCGGGATGGGAACAGGTGTATCCTCTTTGCTATCGTCACCAATTTAATATATAGAGAAATAATTCTCTGAAAACATGGTAA
>CALVYK010000038.1 GCA_944372195.1 uncultured Bacilli bacterium | reverse complement strand
AAAAACTCTCTAATTCCTTATAAAATAAGGCATAGGGAGTTTTTGCTTTTTTAAAACTGTCAAAGTCAGGATTATACCAAAAAAAATAGTAATTGAAAATACTATTTTTTTATTTTTGTCAAAAAATCCTCTTCAGTCCATATATTTATGCCCAAATTAACAGCATCGTCATACTTACTTCCAGGATTTTCCCCAACAATTACATAATCAGTTTTTTTGCTAACACTTCCATTTACATTTCCACCTAATTCTTCAATTTTTGATTTTGCTTCATTCCGAGTTATTGAAGATAATGTGCCAGTTAAAACAAAGTTTTTCCCAACAAAATTTTCATTTACATCAATTTTACCTAAATATGACATATTAATGTTATGCTTTTTTAATTCTTCAATTAATTGAAAATTATTTTTGAAATATTCTACTACGCTTTTGGCAATTACATCACCAATATCTTTTACTTTTATTAAGTCGTCATAACTTGCTTGCATTAATGCATCAATGTTTAAATAATTTTTGGCTAATATCTTAGCTGTTTTACTACCTACATATCTAATACCCAAACCAAATAACAATCTTTCTAAAGAATTACTTTTACTTTTTTCAATATTTGATAATAAATTATTTATACTTTTATTACCAAAGCCTTCTAATTCCATTAATTCTTCTTTATAATTTTTTAGTTCGTAAAAGTCTACAACACTTTTCAAATAACCCATATTATAAAAATCTTCTACTATATTATCGCCAAAGCCTTCTATATACATTGCATCACGACTAACAAAGTGAATTAAATTTTCTATTTTTTTCTTATCACATTTATCGTTAACACAATAATAAGATGAATCTTTTTTAACTAATTTTGAATTACATATAGGGCAATTATGAATCATCTTAAAATCTATTTCTGAACCATTTCTTCTTTCTTTTTTTACTTCAACTACTTCAGGTATTACATCACCAGCTTTACGAATAGAAACGATATCACCTATCTTGATATGTTTAGATAAAACATAGTCTTCATTGTGTAAAGTAGCTCTTGAAATAATTGATCCCATTAAGCGCACAGGTTCCAATACTGCATTAGGAGTTACTTGCCCGGTTCTTCCAACAGTAAATTTTATATCTTTTAACTTAGTTAAAACTTCTAAAGCTGGAAATTTATAAGCAGTTGCCCACTTGGGATATTTGCTTGTAAACCCTAACAATTCTTGTTGTTTAAAATCATTTGTTTTTATAACAATTCCATCGATTTCATATGGTAACTTTTCTCGATTTAACGTCCACTTATCAATATATTTTAAAACGTCATCAATGTTACTAACTAATTCAATATTAGGATTAATAACAAATCCTAAGTCTTTCATAAATTGTAAAGATTCATAATGAGTTTTAATTCCATAATCAGCCGGATTAGGCAAATTATATATAAAACAATCTAAATTTCTCGAAGCAGCAACTTTACTATCTAATTGTCTAACGCTACCAGCAGCAGCATTTCTTGGGTTGGCCAATAATACTTCATTATTCATAGCACGTTTTTTATTTAATGCATTAAAACTTTTTTTACTCATATATATTTCGCCACGTACTTCAATATCAATTGGTTTGTTAATAACTAATGGAACAGATTTTATAGTCTTTACGTTGTGAGTAATATCTTCGCCAGTTACACCATCACCACGAGTTGCTCCCCTTACCAATTTTCCTTTTTTATATAATAATGATACAGATAAACCATCGATTTTTAATTCACACACATAATTTGGATTAACTTCTTTTCTTATTTTTTCATCAAATAATCTTACCTCATCCTCATTAAAAACATTGCTTAATGATAACATTGGTTTTTCATGAACAATTTTTTTAAATTCACTAATTACCTCGCCACCAACTCTTTTAGTAGGAGAATCATCACGAATCCATTCGGGATGGTTTTCCTCTATTCTTATCAATTCCTGCATGTAACGATCATATTCTTGATCAGTAATAGTTGGATTATCTAGAACATAATATTCATAATTTGCTTTATTTAATATATCTATAATTTCATTCATTCTATCCATATAAAATCACCATATATATTATACCAAAAATACCAAAAAAAAACTCTATTTTAGAGTTTTAATTTCAAAAAAATGGTGTCCCGTACAGAACTCGAATCTGTGACCCTTTGATTAAAAGTCAAATGCTCTACCTGCTGAGCTAACGGGACATAAATAATGGCTGCCTCGGCTAGATTCGAACTAGCGCATGCCACAGTCAAAGTGTGGTGCCTTACCGCTTGGCTACGAGGCAATCTAACCTAAACAAAAGTGGTGGAGAGAGATGGAGTCGAACCATCGAACCCGAAGGAACAGATTTACAGTCTGCCGCGTTTGACCACTTCGCTATCTCTCCAAATAAATGGTGCCGAAAACAGGAATCGAACCCGTAACCTACTGATTACAAGTCAGTTGCGCTACCAATTGCGCCATTTCGGCATAATAAATGGTGGGCGATATAGGACTCGAACCTATGACCCCCTGCTTGTAAGGCAGGTGCTCTAACCAACTGAGCTAATCGCCCAAACACTTGTGGACGTATTTAACTATACCATTTATTATATTTATTGTCAAGAATTTTTTTGATTTTTTTCGATTTTTTTTAAACTTTCCTCTATCCATATAGGTAATTTATATGCTAAAGTATTAAAACCATTTTTAGTTTCAACTATTTTTTTTCTTCTCTTCAAATCGTTCTTTTTATAATTAATATTTTTGATGCTTAAATTCAAATGTCCTTCCTTTTCGTCAACATTTAATATTTCAACATAAATAGTATCTCCTATTTTCACATAATCATGTATATTACTTACAAAATTGTGAGAAATCTCTGATATATGGATTAATCCACTATAATATTCATCTAAAGAAACAAAAATTCCATATGGTTCAATTCCTGTAACAATCCCCTCGACTATTTTCCCTTTCTTATATTTTGTCACTTCAAACACCTCTTAATTAATTATATCATAATTTTAATAAATTTCACTTTACATTATTTAAAAACTAATATATAATATTTTCGGTGATTGGAAATGGAAAAACAAGAAATTATAATTGATATCATTGATCATTTAAGACCTTTTTTAATCAATGATGGAGGCAACATAGAATTTGTTAAATATGAGGACAATATTGTCTACATAAAAATGGGTGGTGCATGTGCGAATTGTCATATGTTAGATGTAACTTTAAAAGAAGGGATTGAAGCTGCTATTAAGAGTGAAGTTCCAGAAGTTAAAGAAGTTATTAATATTAATTAATTTTTTCTAACCATTCAATATATAAATTGTTATTTTTAAAGTTAAGATAAATGTATTTAAGTAATTTTTCATATTTATCAACTTTAGAAATAACTTTTTTTATTTCTCCTTCTTTAATTTCATTAGCCACTATTTTTTCATATAAATCAAAATAATAAGTTGGAAACAACATCCTTGCTAAAAAATAAATTGATTCATCATAGCTTAATTTATTATAATTTAAAAACAATTCTAATTCTTTAAAAATGTTTTTATTATCAAAAAAACAGAATTTAAAATATTCACAAATGTCTCTTACTCTTATATCGATTATTAAATTTAAAGGGTTGTATAAATCAAAGGGGTTGGTAATTCTTTTATGAGATAAACTTAAATATATTTCTTTACCACTAAGAGTTTTTACTAAACTTATAGCCGTTTCAGCTAACCCAATATAATAATTAAAGCTTTCTCTAATAATTGGATATTTTTTTCCTATTTGATTTATCTGATATTCAAAATAATCAATTTTATTTGTCCATAATGTATACCAATTATCTCTTCTTAATTTATTGAAATTAACTATAGAAATATTATTTATTTTTATTATTTCATTTATGTTTAATTCTTTATTATTATTTATTTCTAACAAAATATAATTCATTTCATTAATTGCTGTCAGTATTTTATTTTCTTTATTTAAAATTATTTTATAAAATGAATAATTTTTTGTCAAATAAATATTTAAATTATATATATCATTTATTTCTTCAATGCCGCACTCTAATAACATGTATTGTAAATTATTAACTTTAAAATAATAATTTCTATCTTTTTGGTGAATATTTTCAATATGTAAATTATAATAGTAATTTAAAGCGTTTTTCATATATTCACCTCACCTAATTTTATGAATTATAAAACAAAAATAGTAGTTTATTCTACTATTTCCTTTATTTTGTCTATAATTAATTTACATTCATTTAGTTCTTTTTCTAATTCTTTATTCTTTTCTAATTCTAATTTATACAATTCTTCATAATTCTCTTCTACGATTTCTTCTACTGGTTCATCCAACGTTTCTTCTATTGTATCTTCAGCAACCCTTTTATTTTCTGATAACAAATTTACTAAATTTCCTTGAAGTTTAAATACTCTTGTATCTTGTAAAACGATATCATCTAAGTTTTTTTCATCTAAATCAATAATATTTAGTTCACTGCCATCACGATTGCATCTTACAATTTCCTTAATTATCTCTTTAATTAGGCTCCATTCATCATTATCGGTAATCATACAAGCTCTAGAGCCAATTATTTTAGAAGCATATAATTTTGTATAACCGGATTCATCTATTTCATTTAATGAATAAATCAAATATTCGACATCATTATTTACAAAATATCTTATTACTTCTAAATCAACATATTCATCATCAATATTTTTAATTTTCCTTGCCAAAGTTACCATCTCCTTTTATATAATATCACAATCTTTAAATGAATGCAAACAAAAAGTCTACATATGTAAACTTTTATTTTTTTGTGAATTGAAAAGTAAATTCCAGTTTCAATATTTGAAAACTGAATTTAGTCTTACATCAAATTCCAGTTATAAATTTGTAAGACT
>CALVYK010000037.1 GCA_944372195.1 uncultured Bacilli bacterium | reverse complement strand
CATACAACATAATGAAATCCAGATACAACATAATGAAATCCACCATACAACATAATGAAATCCAGATACAACATAATTATTTATTGACTTATTATGTTGTATAAGGTATAATTTTATATAAAGTTGGAAATATCTGTGGATATCCTGTTTATAACTTGTGGATAATATTTTATAACAAATAAGGTGATAATTATGTTTAAAATAGCTGACGAAAACAATGACAATATTATTGTTGGATTAGGAAAAAATCCACAAAATAATATTATTCAAAAAAGTCGCCCATTAGTTTCTTTATGGCGTTCAAATTTAACACTTAATGAATTTAAAATACTAGATATTTATTTATCCCGTATAAATAGCCATAATCCTGAAAAAAGAACTGTTATACTCGAAAAAGGCGAAATTGAAAAATGTCTAGGTGTTGATAGAATAAGAGGGGAACAGTTATCTAAATATTTATTAAATCTCGGTCAAGGAATTAAAATGAATGACCCTACTGCACCAGATGGCTTCCAAATAATATGGTTATTTGACCATGCTTCATGCAAACAAGATGAATTTGGAATATGGACTATGAAATTAGAATGTAGTACAAAAGCAATGGAATATTTTTTCAATGTTGAAAATTTAGGTTATCTGCGTTATAAATTACGTTGCATATCAGGTCTTACAAGTCGTTACGCCTATATATTATTTTTATATTTGGAAATTAACCGTTTTCGTTCAACATGGGAAATAAATGTTAATGAATTAAAGGAAATTCTAAATTGTGATAAAGAAGAAACATATAAAACTTTTTATAGATTTAATGATTTAATTTTAAAACGCTGTCAAAAAGAATTACATGAAAAGACCGAATGCAGATTTTCCTATGAACCAATAAAAAAAGGACGTTATGTTGTAGCTGTTAAATTTACGCTTAATTCTATTCCACAGCTCGAAAATTCAGAAAATTCATGTAATACTATCAAAGAATGGCCATATGAAAATTATAATTGGCCTAAGCATGATAATAACGATGCTATGACAAATTTTAATGATTTTAACTATTCTGATGACTTAGAAATTGATGATACTATTTCTTTTTTACAAGAAGCATGTATTCATCCTAATAGCATGAAGCCAGAATTTAATAGAATTGAAATGGAAGAAATTTTTTCTGTTTTAGTTGATGTTCCAGAAAGCTTGTTACCAATGAACACTCCAGCAGACAGTATTGATTTAAAAAGATATCATTATCTAAAAGAAAAATATACTAGAATGAACAGATTTTCAAAACATAAAAATATTCAACATAGGGTATCATATTTTATTAAAATGATTAAGACTGATTGTGGAAGAGATTAGACAATATTTATATATGCTCATATTAAGGCGAGAACACCTCTAGAATTAATGCAACATATATTATCATACTTATTTATACACTATCTTTTTTCTTATCATTACAACAAGCAAAATACTATATCAAGTGTATATTGCTCTTTTAAATTGCATATGCTATAATGCCATTAGGCAAAAAGATACGAAAGTTCCAATGAGAACGACAAAACCCCCACGAGGTGCGAACTCGTGGGGGTTTCTATTCCGTTTTGTACAGGGTGGTTTATGCCCTAGGCTAGTTACCGAGATTATTTATCACCATCTAACCATTTGATGATGTAGTGGCAAACTACACCAGCCGTAACAGTGACAATAAAAGATACAAAATAATCCAATGAGAACACCCCCTTGCTATACCAGTATAGGGGCGGTAACGTTTTTGATTATATCATATATTTTTTGAAAAACAAATTTATTTAAAAATTTTTAGTTTTATCTTTTGCCAAAGAGTCTGTTTTGGTTGTTCTATAATAACAGGTAAACGAGTTTGATTTAATATTTGTGTTGATAACTGCTCTATTAGTTTATCTTTATCACTTAATTGAGTATATAAAGTTTCTATCTGTTTTAAATGTTTTTCTTGTATTTCAAGTAATTTGCCTATTTGATTTTGCATTTGTTCAATATCAATGTTTACAAATCTAGTATTAGCATTGACATCATTATATTTACATTCAGTGTCAATATTAACAAAATCAGCATTTACATTTACATCTTTACATTTACTTTTGGTATCAATATTTACATTATTAGATTTACAAGTATCATTACTATTTACATTTTGAGTGTTTATATTTACATTTTTATCTTGATAATTTGTGTCAACGTTGACGTTTTCAAATAATATTACAGCATCTTCTGATATTTTTGTTGAGCTACCTTCTTTAGTGACGAATTTCATAAATTGTGGTTCAGCTCTTTTAATTCTTTGATATATAGCTTGTCTGCTAACACCGACTTTTTCGGCAAATTTATTTACACTTAAATAGCTCATTTTTAACACCTCAAATGTATTATAAAATCATAATATCCATCAGTAAAGAAAAAATCAATTACTTTTAGGAAGATTTTTGAACAACTATATATTAAATTCGATAATGTGTTTTAAAAATGATTGATATTTATAACTTAAATTTGCTATTGCAACGTTTCGTTGCGTCACTTCCTGCTTGTATTGGTAGATACAAAGAGACTTATTTGATATAATTTTTTTATATTTAATAGCAAGGGGTTAAGTTATATGACACTTGGAGAAAAAATACAAAAATTAAGAAAACAAAAGGGGCTTTCACAAGAAGCACTTGCTGAAAAAGTAACTGTTACAAGACAAACTATTTCAAAGTGGGAATTAAATCAATCTACTCCCGATTTAGATTTTATAGCTCAGCTTAGCAATATTTTTAATGTATCTTCTGATTATCTTATTAAAGATGAATTAGTTGAGCCAGATGAATTACAATTTAAAAAAAGAACTTATAAATTGTCTGAAAAATTTAAAACTAATATTTTTATAATTATATCTATAATAGTATTAATTTCTAATTGTATATGTGTAATTTGTAATTATTTTACTTCTAAAAATTTATCATGGTCTTTTATTGTTATTATTTCAACTATTGCAGTATGGCTGTTAATCCTTCCTTTATTAACAGCAAAAACGAAAATTATTTTAAAAACTTTAATAATAATTAGTGTTATTCCAATTCCATTTCTATCAATATTAGCATTACTTTTGAAAAAAATTATTATTTTGAAACTTGGTACTTGTATTTCACTTGTTTCTATTCTTTCAATTTGGATTATATATGTATTTTTTTGCAAATATAATAAGCGTTTATGGCGTACTTCCGGACTTATATTATTGATTTTTATACCTTTATCAATTATTATTACACATCTTGTAGCTTATTTTATACCACAAAAGCAATTTGATTTTACTGCTAATATATTTAATAGTTTAATCACTCTTTCATTGTCTCTTGTATGCTTTTGTTTAGATTATTTATCTTGTCTTAAAAAGAAGGAAGTATCAAAGAAATGAAAACAATATTTTTACATGGTTTAGGGCAAACATCTAATGATTGGAACGAAGTAATTAAACAAACTTTATATTTGGATTCAGAATGTCCAGAACTTTTTTATTTATCAGAAAATGATATTACTTACTCTAAAATATTGTTTGGATTGGAAAAGTTATATGCTAATATTACAGAGCCATTTAATATATGTGGAGTATCTCTTGGAGCAATTCTTGCACTTAGCTATACAATTCGCAACAGTGATAAAGTTAACTCTTTAATTTTAATTGGTGTACAATATAAAGTTCCTAGTTTTATTATAGATTTTCAAAATCTTTTATTTCGTTTTATGCCACAAAAAGCGTTTGAAAATATCGGCATATCAAAAAAAGATGTTATTAAATTAGCTCATTCTATGCGTTCATTAGATTTAAGACGAGATTTAAATAAAATTAAATGCCATGTAACCATTATTTGCGGAGAAAAGGACATTATAAATCTTAAAGCAGCAAAAAATTTAAGCAAAATTTTACCACAAGCAGAATTATATATTATCCCTAATGTAGGGCATGAAGTTAATAAATATGCACCAGAGACAATTGCAAATATACTTAATTTGAAAAGGTAATTTCAATTTGTAAACTCATGAATTTAGATATCTTTTTGTATATAATAAAACCCACTAGAGATGCCACTCTAGTGGGTTTACTTTTCATAAAATAGTCTGAATTATGACCTTGCTATCTACCTCAACTACTCCAGTATATGCAAGTAACTAAATCAAGTATAAGCATATTTTATAATAGTATTATTGCTTTATAAATTTTCTATATACATTTCTTCTGTGATTTGCTGAGCTGATTTTAATTTATTTATAGCATCATTTGTATTTGAGAATATTATACCGTTTTCTAATATTTCAATTACATCTGTTATTGTATTAAATAAAATGAAATAAGCCTTTTTATAGTCCATAGTTTTCACTCCTTTCTATAATATGCCGTATATTGAGCATAACACTATATGACCATTATAAGTCATACTTAAAAGATAGTAAAGGAGAGAAAAATATGATTTCTTATAAACCATTATGGGAAACCATGAAGAAACAAAATATTACTACTTACTATCTGAGAAATAAATGTGGAGAGAATAATATAAGCGGTTCAACAATTTTAAGAATACAAGCTGGTGAGTCAATATCAACAAACACGATTGATGCTCTTTGTAAAATTCTAAAATGTCATGTTTCAGATATAATTGAGTTTGAGGAAGAATAAATTCTTGTGGTTGATTTTTACTATTTGATTTTAAAACTTCATACCTAAAAAATACAGTTATAATACTTCTACTGGTATGGAGCAAGCGAATGGACTAAGTATTAGCAAGCAACGAATTAGCACGGACTAATTCAAAAAAGTGGGTTTCCCCTTTGACCCCTTAATTATAAATTTATAATAGCATTCATACTTCAAGAAGTATGACTTTTTTATTTGAAATCTAAATTTAGCATTTGAAAACGCATAGCCACAAAATGAAATTTTGTGTTTAAAAGGGGATTGGGTAAACTATCCTTAACAAGCGAAATTTGCATTTGTGTATATACATATGCATTGCTTGCTACAATATGTTTGACCACAGAATAGCATTGTTAAGATAAT
>CALVYK010000036.1 GCA_944372195.1 uncultured Bacilli bacterium | reverse complement strand
AATTGACTAGATTGATACCAAAAATCATAATTACCAACAAATAAAGTAATTTTATTATAATCGATATCTAACATATGCGTACATACTTTATTTAAAAAATGTCGATCATGAGATACTACCAAAACAGTATGTTTAAAATTAATTAAAAACTCTTCTAACCACATAATACTTTTAGCATCTAAACCATTAGTGGGTTCATCTAATAATAATATATCCGGCTCTCCAAATAGAGCACTAGCAAGTAATACTTTTACTTTATCACTGTCTTTTAAATCTTTCATAAGTAAATTATGTTTACTATTATCTATACCTAAACTATTTAACAAAATAGCTGCATCACTTTCCGCTTGCCAACCATTTAAAGATGCGAATTCTTCTTCTAAAATAGCAGCTCTCATACCATCTTCGTTCGTAAAGTCTTCTTTCATGTATAAATTATTTTTTTCAACCATTATTTGATATAATTTATTGTTACCCATAATTACAACATCAATAACTGTCATATCATCAAACTCGTTATGGTTTTGTTTTAAAACAGATATTCTTTCTCCTTTGCCAATTATTACTTCACCGGTAGTAGATTCGATACTACCTGATAATATTTTTAAGAATGTTGATTTACCTGCTCCATTAGCCCCTATAATACCATAACAATTATCACCGTTAAATTCTAAATTAACATTTTCGAATAATGTCCTTGTGTTGAATCTTAAACTTAAATTATTAACTCTTAACATATCATCACCAACTAAATAAGTTTATCATATAAATGAAAAAAAATCTAGTATGTTTTTCATACTAGATCATAAACTGATAATTAATCTTTATAACTAAAATTGTTTATTGTAACACATATGGAGATTGGGCTGTTCCTTCTCCTCCGGCAAAAGTTAGAGCTGAAGTCCCGGCTTTTAAATATATAACAGGACGTACTCCATAGCTATTAGTATATGGATTATATCCGATACGACCATTTGCGTTAACAAAACGAACATTAGACGAACTAGACCTATTCATTGTCCAATATGAACTTGATTCAATTGGATTTTCAATTGAGTTTATATCAACGAAAGTTTTGTCATTTAAAGTGCCTAAATCAATATCATTGCCACTGAACATTTCCCCTGCTGTTGGTAACCCAATATTGGTAGTTATTGTCGGAGTTTGAGGTACTGCATAACTATCTTCAGGGGCATACATTCCTACCCCATATGTTCCTGTAGTTGTAAATTTGCTATCAATGTTTTCAATAAATCCATTTAATACATTCGTGTATATTAAATCACTTGTTGTTATATTATCACTTGCACTATCAGCCCATTTGCTTGTTGTTGAAAGTAATCCATTTAGTACAACTTTAATTCCATCATTATTCTTGCTTACTACTCTAAACGTACACATATTATCACTTCCACATGCACTATCATCGCCGTTATATTGTATGTTGATATATTCTCCCACTTGTACTTCGCTTGTACTTGATGCCCTATTTATCATTTGATAACTATCTACAAGTGTACCATCTCCAACATCAATTGATAAATCATAAATTTTTATAACAGGTCGAACACCTGCTGAGTATGAAAGTGAATAGTTAGTTAAATTACCTAAATCATTTACCACTCTAATATCAGATGAACTATATCTATTTCCTAGCCAAAAATCATCTTTTATATCTAAAAACGAATTTGCACTTCCTGCTCTTTTATATTGTTCTTCATCTAGTAAGCCAACTTTTTGGGTTGTTAATATTTCATCAACTTCTGTATATGTCCCTATATTAAATTTAATATCCAATATATTTCTTTGAATATCACTATCTAGACTGTTCCAAAAATAATCATTCAACCAGTTATTAATATAACTTGATTCGTATGTTTCTTTAGTATCCCATACTGCACTAGCTGGTTGAATTGATGTTAATGGTTGTTGCGCTATTAATGTTAATGTTTTAGCATTTTCATCAAATTCTAATACTCGCCATTGATGGCCTCCATACCATAAATAATTATTTGCAACTTGATCATTCGTTCCAGTATAATAATATATATTTTGATTAGAAATATCTCTTACTAACCCAGTTGTATTCAAATCAGAATATTGCTTTAGTAATAGAGTAATTAAGCTTTCTGGTTCAACATCACTATCACCAGTAATCATTCCTAAAAATTCACTATTATCGCATTCATAATGTTTATCATTGCCATAACAATATTCATTGTCTGATTTTGGAATTTTACACTTATACATTATTACACCATTATTATAATTATACAGGATGTTTTCACAAACAACGTCTCCGCCACCTGTACTAACATTTTTTAAAAAGTTTTCATCAATGACTGGTATTGACCCATCCATAGATTGATTGTAATATTCTTGTTTAATTGCTCTAGCATAACCTTCAATGCTCCTCAAATTAGCACTTTCCCTATAATCATCAATTATATCTATAACTATTGGTGTTGCTATCAAAGATACTATTCCCAACAAAACGATAACTGCTAATAATTCGATTAATGTAAAGCCTTTTTTCATATCATCACTCCTTATTCTATATAAATTATATCTTATTTTTTATTTAATGGCAATATTTTTGTTATCAATTTATAAATTTTTAACTATTATAAATAGTGTTAAAAAAATAAAATAATTATCATTAAATCAACAAATTATTTCTATATCATAAAAAAATTACTTATTAAATTTTAATTTATTATAAATATTCTTATACATATTTTTTTATCAATATTATGAACAATATGGGTTTTCTTATAAAAAGACAAATATATATTACTCTACGATTCATAGGGTGACTTATATCTTTTTTTATTATATTATAAATTTGGGTGATGAAATTTTATGAAAAAATTTTTAAATAATTATGCATTAATTATTTTGGTATTATTTATTATTTATAATCTTATCCTAGATGAATTAATGATTACAGGATTATTATATAAAATGATTATAATCTTAATTATCATTGTTAATTTAATTATATTAATTATTTTTAGAAGAACAATAAAATATAAAACTTTAATAATAATTATTTATTGGCTAATCTGGTTATTTTCTAAAGATATATTACAATGTTTATTTGCTTTTTCGAATATTATAATACTATGTATAATAGGTTTTATAGAAAATAATTTTATCAAAATCATTTCTATTTTAATTATAATATATTTATTCATTTTTTTCTTACCACTATATTTTGGTCTTATGTTAACGTTTGGTATAAATTTAGATGAAGATAAATATAGAAATGATATATATCCTGATATGCATTATTATTGTAATAATAATTATGAAGCTTATGCTTATTCATCTGGAGCCATGGATAGTTTTCATTATAGTATTGGTAAATATTATGATATTTTAAATTATAATGATATAATTAAGATAGTATATCGAGAAAGAAATGAAAAAACATTAGAAGAATATACAAATTTTATTAATAACAATAATTGTAAATTGGTAGGTGGTATTGATGAATCTAAATAAAATAGCTAACTTTATTAAAGCAAAAAGAAAAGAGCTAGGTTTAACACAACAAGAATTAGCCCAAAAGTTATTTGTTACCGAAAAAGCTATTTCAAGATGGGAAACTGGTCGTGGTACACCAGACATATCTTTATTAATTCCTTTAGCTAAAATATTAAAAGTTAATGTAAGTGAATTATTAAATGGTGAAAATGATATTGAAGAAGTTATTAAATATGATGAATTGAATAAAAAATTTAAATTTAATTTTCAATTTAAAATAATCATTTTATTTTATATATTATCAATTTTAACATTTATAATTTATTTAAGGTTTGAATATGATCCTAATATTGAATTAAATTATTTTATAAGATTAACATTAATCATTATTGCTTCTATTTTTATAATTATAGGTAATTTAATATACAGTAATAATTATGTTGAAAAATTAGAAGATAAAAATAAAATCAAAAGATTTTCTTTAAGTATTATTTTTATATACTATATAATTTTATTATTTAATATGGTAATATTTGCAAGATATAATAATATCAATAGTTATAATTTAATTCCATTTAAATCAATGCTTGAAATATTAAATAATAACAATTTATACTCTATTGTAATTAATATATTTGGTAATTTATTAATTTTTATGCCTTTAGAATACTTTATTATCGAATTATTTAAAGTAAATAAATTTATATTAAATTTTAGTATTTCGTTTATAATAATTTTAATTATAGAAATAATGCAATATATATTTAAAATTGGTGTATTAGATATCGATGATTTAATTTTATGTACTTTAGGAATGATACTATTTTATATAATTTATAACAAAACAAAGGATAATTATCCTAAAAACTAGAAATTGTTATTGTGTATTGTTGCTGTTTATTTTGGAAATTCTATAGACCCTATTTAATTTTAATAATTCACAATACAATTATAATAAGGAGATGAAAATATGACGAAAAAAAATAAAAAATTAACGATAGATGAATATATAGATATTGGCAAGTATGATATTTTTGTATATATAATTATAACTATTATCTTATTTATAATATTACTATATATTGGTTATAAAAATAATTTTTACTACATATTGTTATTAGATATAATAATGGTAATTAGGATTATAGAACGAATTGATACTTACCATACTTTAAAAGAAATAAAAGCATATTTAATAAAAAATAATCTTTTAGATAAAATTGGTAATATTGATTATTGGAATGAAAGGTATTATTTTTTAACAGATAATTATATGATTATCAAACAAAATAAAGATATTTTTTCATTTAAGTATTCTCAAATAAAAAAAATATTTAAAGAAAAAAAATTAAAATTAAGCAAATATAGTAGTTATAAAGAATATTTACACATTATTACAAATGATAATGAATTTATTATATTAACAATTTCAACTATTTTGGTTGGCGAAGATTATAGAGATATTAGTAATTATTTGATAAAAAAGAATGCTGATATTAAAATCGATTGAAATACAGATAATTCAAAGATAAATTAACATATTAAAAAAGATGATTGTTGCCTAATTTAATCATCTTTTTTCTTAATTTTTATTATTTAAAGACTTCTTACTTTCTATATTTTGTTGTCTCAACAATTGAAAAAAAGTATAAATTAAATTACCATTTGGATCCATTTGTAAATTTTTAAAATTAGCATTAATTAAATATTTTGAAACAAGAGTCATTTTTTATCAATTTCTTCTGCTCTTTCATCATATAATTCGATTTTTTTATTATTTTGTGCTTTTTGTATTTCTAATTGTTCTTTTATTTTTTTTAAATCTTCTAACTTCATTTTATTCCTCCATACATAAAATAACTTTAAAAATGTAGTGCTTATTATATACTAAAAATAGTCTTTTTTCAATATTTTTGTCAAAAACTTAAAAAAAAGACAAATAAGTAAAGTATTTACCTATTTGTCAACAGTCTGAACTAATTCATTTCTGAATTAGTTTTTTTATTAAAACTCGAAAAGTTCGAGTATATTTCACTATGGAGCGAATAGCATACAAGTTACGAACTATGTTCTCTTTCTAAGAATATTATATATGAATTATTATTAAATTTCAA
>CALVYK010000035.1 GCA_944372195.1 uncultured Bacilli bacterium | reverse complement strand
TTTAATTTATCATTAGAAAATGTAGTTCCTTTTTCATAAGGTGTAAAATCAAAAATATCTTTTCCCTTTGGAATCAAGTAAACCAAATGTGATCTACTCTCTTTATATAGTGGGATATCTTCTAAAACATTACAAATATAATCTTTTGTAGATGAATCTAATTCTTGTTTCTTTTTTATTTCATAATGTTTAATAACTCTTCTAGTAGATTTATCTTTTAGTTTAAATTGATAATTACATCTTATTAATTCCTTTTCAAATTTTCCCATTATATATTTAACTAATTTTTTATTATAAAATTCTGGAGATACAATAAATTCTATTTTAGGTATTTCACTAAAAAATAATTCATAAGGTAGATTAAAAGGTTCTATCTCTGTAAGTTCTAAAATATACGCTACTAAAGAATTATTAATATAACCATCTAATTGGTAATATTCATTCTCCTTTTTACAATGCTTTGTTATCATCATTAATAAAATATAGACATATGTATAATCCAAATCTTTTATTAAATTCAATTCTTCATTTAATCTATTAATTGTAGTTTGAGATGGATTTTTATATTTTTTCTTAAAAGTATTTCTAACTAAATTTTCAAATTCATAGAAATTATCTACATGAGTTACATAAAACTTATCATCATTAATAATTATATTATCTAAATTGTCAAAAAGCATATTTGAATTAGTAATAACTATTTCTTTATCATTAAATTCCTTTAGTGTATCCTCTGTATCTTTATACAGTCTACAAAGAGGATTTTTATCTATCTTTTGATGAACATACAATACCTCCTTAGCTTTTAATTCTCCTTCAAATAAAGCATTAGGTATATTTGAATAAACTATTTTTTCTTTATCTTTTAAATTAGATATATCCATATAACTATTTACTTCTAAATAATCAAATATAGATAAATCTAATTTTATACTTTCATCATTTAATATTAATCCTATTAAAAAATTGTCTATGCTAGTTAACTCATTTATAGGAATCTTTTTTTCATATTTATTTAAATATTCTGACATGATTTTATATAACTGTTTTAATCCATCATTATTCTTTATTAAAACAATTACTTCATATTCTTTATTATCAATTATTGAAGTTAACTGTACCCCATATCCTATTTTAAATTGTTTAAAAGTTTCATCCTTTTCACAAAGTTTCTTATATACTTTTTCTATTTTAGGAAATGCTACTATTGAATCCTTATCAACAAAAACAATTCCTCTTTCTTTATTTTCTTTAACATTCCATAGTACTGATTCAATATCTATAGTTGAATCTTTATCAATACTATATTTTGTTTTACAATGCATTTCTATTTTTTTCATATACTTTCCTCATTTCTGATAAAAGCATATCATATAAAAAATTAAGATATTTTAAACGACAAAAAATACAGAGTTAATTCTCTGTATTTATATGTGTTTACTTATTTTCAACTACCAAACAAAATACCACTCATTATTTGAATAATCATATCCTACATTATGATAAATATTATTTATATCTTGCATATATCTTTGAATAGTTCTTTCATTTAGATTTAAATCACTAGCTATCTTAGAAGTTTTAACTATTTTATAATCTTTTAAATAATTATATAAACTTTCTAATTGATTTTGTTTAGTAATATTATATTTTTTACTTATCTCATTTTCTTTATCAAGTTTATATTTATCCCATTCTTCACCAAGCTGATATGAATAATCATCAAAAATACCTCTATTTACTTTTTCAAATCTAGACCATTTATCATATGTCCAATTATATTTTTCATTATAAATTAATATTCTTTCATATTTGTTTAATGATTTTCTATATTTCTTATCAAAAGATACTAAATCAATATTTTTAGAATTATTGATAATTATCATGTATCCTTGATATTTAATTGCTTCTGATATAGTATCACAATAGTGAACTACACTATTTTCTATACATGGATAACTAACACATTTTCTTTCTTCATTTTCAAAACCTACTATTGCTACATTCTTTTTAGTTTTATTCATAATTAGACACTTTTAATATTAAAATTTTCATCAATATCTGCTATATATAACGCTATATCAAATTTTTGGATTAATTTTGTTACGTATTCATCAGAAATATCTTTATGTGGTCTAGTACCTTTAAAAATCAATATTGCTGGTTTAATTTTAATAGTAGATTCCATATTATAATCCAATAATAATTTTTTTTTATCCACTTGATTGATATATGTCATTATTTCTAATACACATCTTAATAAGGTTTCTTTACTTGAATCATTTTTTAATTCAATTAAATATAATATATTTTCTTCTTCATTATATGATATTAAATCTATTTTACCCGCTTTTGTATTTTTCTTATCTTTTAAAGGTATTTGGTAATCAATAAATTTTCCTAACCCATTATGTGTAGTATTAAATAATTTCATCGCAATTATTTCTTCACGTCTAGGGCTTTCCTCATTATATTTTCCATTATGTGTACCTACATTATATCCTTTATTTCTATTTATTACATTTATATTTTTAAAATTAAATTTATCAAGATTATCTAAAATTTCTTTTGCTATAACCTCTGTATACTTTTCTTTAGTATCATTTGTTTTACCTGTATAATTAATCATTTTTTCAATATACAAATCTTCTAATTTATTTATTGAACTCAGTTTATTTATAATTTCTTTTTTCTTATAACCCATATTAACGCCTCCGATAAATATATTATACCACAAAAAAAGAAGATATTTAATATCTCCTTACATTTTATTACCAAGCACCACAACTTAAACCGTATCTATTACAATCTTCCATAGTAAGTGGTTCTTGAGCACCATCTCCACCACGAGTATCAAAATAGTGTAATGAACCTTGATATGTGCCACTATAAGTCATTCCGCTATATTCATTTATCTTAATTGGTGTTATAGTAGCATTATTAACCATATAAAGATATGCTACATCATTAATTAGTGTTGCATTAAAACTTTTAAGTGATTTACTGTCATCACACGCTTTAGCACCATCTGGATTAGTTAATGAGTCTGCCTCAGTACACATAAATCCCATTAAATTACCTGTAATTTTATCTGAATTTATATTGAAATCACTAGTACCAACTTTCACAATTTCATCAACAGGTTCTTTTGTTGTTTTTTCTGATATTTTTTTACGACTCAATTCTTTTCCATTAGAATCATAAGTTACTTCATATGTTATTTCTTTAGTACCATTAGAACCCGCTTGTACAACTGATGTTGAGCCTTTTTTCATATTAGCTTCATTTTGTTTTGTTGAACTATATTTTATAGTTTCTTTTTCAGTTACCTTTTTAGTTGTTGTTTTTTCTGAATTTGTTTGTTCTATTTTTACCTAATACTTTTTCTCTTTTTTTGTAACAACTATTACATAAACAGTCACCGGTTTTAATATAGTGTTCATTTTTAGATATTTCTTTCTGACAGATATTACAGTAAGGTAAAGGATTATTTATTTCTGAATTTCCCAAATAGTCATGATAAAATACATCCCAAGCAGCAATTGCTGAACTTTCATATTGTTTGACATTATAAAAAATATAGTATCCATTTTGGGTTGTTTTAACTTTTTTCTCATTAATATTCAATTTTAATGCCCCAATACAATTGAAATTATTTAATATGTAATTATGATATACATCTGCTTTTTCAAGTAAATCTATAGGATCATCAGAATCTGAACCAATTATTGATTTTAGAAAAACTAATTCTTCTTCTTTTTCCTTACTAAGTTTTTTTATGCTATGATATTCTTCCCATATACTATAGAATAGATACATTATAATGCTAATAGTTATTAATCCATTTATAGGAACGCTATTATTTGCAAGTTCTTGCCACGTATATGAAGAATCTGTACCATTAGGACTATTTATATCTGATTCATTTATCCATTTGTCATAAATTTCACCATTAGATATAAACAAATCTTTAGTATATTTAGATAACTCTGTTCGTTCAGTCCAAAATGGCATACCAAATTCCATACACCATTCTGTAATTGCATTGAATATTTCTATTGCATATTTATTATTAATACCATCCCCATTAATATAAATGTTCTCGTAAAAATTTTCTATATTAATAGGAATATATTTAATTTCTTTTATGAGTGACTCCAAATCTATTTTGTCCAAATTGTTTTCTACTATGGTGAAAAAATTGTCATATTGTTCTTTAAGTTTTTTTAATATTTTTAAATCAAATTCATATCCTTCGTAATAGTTTTTGGTTGCTAAGCCGATGTTATTACTAATAACCAATGGCAACATATCAACAGATATACTTTCAGAAATATTACTTTGTTTTAATAATTCATAACACTTTTTGTAAAAGTTAAATATTAAATTGTAATGAGTATGATTTTTAGATTTAATATTTTTGAAGTTTTTAATGTGTTTTTGAATAATTTCTTTATTACTAATATTATCTTCTGGATTTACTATCTCAAATAATAAATCGACATTACCATTCTTGTCTAGTTCTATTTCCTTGATTATTTTATATATTTTTTTCCCAAGTGTACAAGTTTTTTTTACTAAATTATGACTATTTATTTTTTTATCAATTGTATTCAATGGATTATACCCAGTTAGTAAAATATTATTAAATTCTACACTCGAATTAAATTTTTTAAATTTTTTTAAACTTTTTATTAAAACGGCTGATTTCATAGGGGGTTTAGCACCTTCTTTTTTTTGAAATTTTTTTGTTTGTAACGATATTGTAACGCCAAAACATAAGTCTGTCAATAGTGATTTTGGTATTCTATTGTCAGCAAAGGCCAATAAGGCGCCAAAATCCTTTGCTAAGTATAGAAATAGGAGAAGAAATTATGACTTATAACTTAGAATTTGACGGTAAGAATTTAAAAAACTTACCACTTAATGTTGCGATATATATTCGCACTAATGGTACGGATAGCAATTATTGTTTATCTGTATATGCTAAAGCAATTGAAAACTATATTCATGACGAAACTAACTGGTATGTGGCAGCAAGTTATGTAGATTTTAATCGTTCTGGACTATACAATTGGTCAACTAGTAAAATTTCAGATATGATGACAGATATTGAATACCTTCAAGAGAATAAAAACGTTCCAAATTTCTTTATTCCATATGATTTGGTAGTTGTTTATAACTTCGAGCAGTTATTTACACTTGAAATGGATAAGGATTCTTATTTAGATTTAAAATTTCCTACTTTTTGTGTAGATAGAGAAAAACTTGTGTGTCGAGATCTTGATGTAAATGAGAATCTAATTGCGAGAGCTAGAGTGCATGAATTAGATGAAAATAATGTTAGAGAATCAATTAATAGTGCAAAAGAAAATGAAATGGAGTATTACAATGTTGAAGAATTATAAAAAAGAGTCATTGAGTGAACTTATTAGTTCACTCCCTGATTATACAAAAAGTAATGAAGTTATCAAAAGTGATATATATCCTATTGATAAACTACTTGAAGGTGGATTTGAACTAGGTTCATTTATTCAGTTTGTAGCTGATTCTGGCGTGGGTAAAACAACTATGGCATTAGGTATAGCCGATGCTTTATGTAATAAGGGCTTTAAAGTCCTATATATAGATGCTGAAAGATCAGTATCTAATGAAATATTAGAGACAACAAATGTAAAATCTTACTTGAATAGTAATTTCATCTTAGTTAAAGAATCAGAATTTTCTGTGGTAGAAGATGTTTTAGATAAATTTATTTCTACTGGTGAAATAAATTTTGTAATTATTGATTCTATAGCTGTTTTAATTAATAGTTGTTTTACTAGTATTGATGGTAAAAAGATATCTATTACAACTAATAATACAAGCTATAATAGTGTTCCACTTACCAAATTTATGGATAAATATAAAGCTCTTGCTGGTGATAGAAAGTTGTGTTTTATATTTATTAATCAATATAGAAATGAACTAAATATGGTTAGTGGCTCTAAAAAGAGAGGCTATGGAGCAAATAATAGTGTCTATAATACTGACATTATAATAAAAATAGATAAAGCTTCTTCATACAAAGAAAAAGCATTTCATGATCTAACAAAAGATGTAGCTACTGGAATACCATTAGTCTTTGAAATTTTTAAAAGTAATAAATCAAAATCTGGTATTACAGTGCCTGCTTTTCTGAATTATGGAGTTGGGTTAGCAAGTAGATGGAATTACATCTATGAGTTAATTGAAAAAGACATTATTAGAAAAAATGGTTCATATTATTCGATGCTTTATGATAATGAAGAAATTAAAGCACAAGGTATTATGAATTTTGTTAAAGAATTAGAAAATAAGGGATTGATGCAGTCTGATATTTTAGAAAGTTTAATTACAGATGATAAAGTAATATTTATAGATATGGAGGAGGAAATATAATGATATGTAATTGTTATTCTTATAATACTTACAAACATGGATATTTTAAGATTAGAAAAAAT
>CALVYK010000034.1 GCA_944372195.1 uncultured Bacilli bacterium | reverse complement strand
ACTTTTCAAAAGTTTATAATAGAAAAAGAAAAGTTGCACAATTTGATTATTAAAGGCAAAAGAGGAATTTGTTGGTGTACGTGTTGTGGTCATAATTTCATTTCACAAACAAAGGTTAATTGTTTAATTAAGTGTCCTAACTGTAAACAAAAATTATTAGTTAAAACAGATAGATTACGAAGTTATATATTTAAAGATAATTTACAGTTATTAGATAAAATACAAGATACATTTGTATTGAGGACTTTTGAGCTTTATTCATATTACAGCAATAATAATGTAAGTCATAATATAACTGAATTTATGAGAACATTTATTGAAAATAATTCGGCAATAGATTTTGTATCAGATCAAGTTTGTAATCATATGGGATACATGTATGTGTCTCATTTTCGACCTAGGAAATCGTGGAAAGGTAGAAATTATCATTGGGCTTATAGAGATATTAGGGGAATGGTTTGCCCTTATGGCTTAAAGAAAATCTTAATTAAAACTGATTTGAAATATTCACAATTAGATACATTTGTATCAAAGGAAAGAGATTATATAAATTTTGTTAATTACTTTACTAGATTAGCGCATTATCCAAGTTTTGAATTGTTAATAAAAATGAAACTATTTAATTTAGCTAAAAGTGCTGATAAGTTTAGAAGTGGTAAAAACTTTCAAGAAGTATTTGGAGTACCTAAAACATTTTATACTTTTATTAAAAAACATAATTTGTCTTATGAGCAATTAGAAGTATTGAGATTAATTAGAAAAGAAGATATTAAACTTATTAACAAGCTATTACGTTTTAATAATTTAGAAGAATTATCGAGGTATGTTGATTTGGAAGAAGCTTACTACAAAGTTTTAAAAGTTAAAAGAAATAATGAATACGATTATTTAGACTATTTAAAAGCATGTGTTGAGCTACAATATTCAATGAAAGATAAAAAAGTTCTTTATCCGAAAGATTTAAAGTTTGAACATGATAGGGTAACTAATTTAGTGGAAGTAGTCAAAAATGAAACTAATGATAAATTGATTAAACAAAGATTAAAAATATTGAATCAAAATATATATCAGGATGGTAAATATATAATCTTTCCCGCACCTTCTATTGAAAGTTTAATTGAAGAATCAAAAGAGTTAGAACATTGTGTGAAAACATATTCCCAAAGATATGCTTTAGCTGAAACTGATATTTATTTTTTGCGAAATATAAATGATAAGGATAAGCCATTAGTTACTATTGAGGTACAACATAATAATATAGTTCAAGCAAGAATAAAGCATAATGATAATCCAAGTAAAGAACAACAAAAATTTTTAGATTTGTGGCAGGCCAAAATACTACATAGAATAGTAGGTTAATATGAAAGGAGATAATATGGAACATTTAGATATATATCATATTTTTCAATGTGAGTTTAATAGATTATTAACTCCACTTGAAAAAGAAATTGTTGATGATTGGAAAAAAGAAGGATTTTCTGATGACACTATAATTAAAGCATTAAAGCAAGCAGTATATAATAGTGCTGTTAGTTTTAGATACATATATAAAATACTTCAATCTTGGAAATCACAAGAAACCAATAATGATGATGTACAAGATCAAGATTTAAGTTGGTTAGACTAGTGATTTTTTGACATTTGTTTTGGGGTGGTGTGTCATGTGTTAAATAATATTTAAAGTTGCCACAATCGTTTATTTTGTTTATTAAGTTTGTTTAATTAAAGTATATAACGCAAATACAACTAGAACATAAGGAGAGTGATAAATTATGGTGAAATTTAATGTTGGTAAGGTTTATAAAACAAATGGAATAGACCAAGCACTTAAAGAGGATAAATATTATCTTTATGAAATAATTAGTATATTTATAAAGTTTATTAGTGGTAATTGGGGAAATTTAGAAGCAGAAGATAAAGAGGCAAATGACCTAGCTTTGATTAATAATGAAAGATTGTTAGGTGCTTATCTAACTTCAAAAGGTAAGGTATATATAACTACTGAAAGAGATAGAAGTTATACCACTATAATGTTTGCAAAGGAATATTAATGAATACTAATTATGTAAGATTTCAAGATAAAGTAGTTATGAATATTATTAAACACATAGATGAAAAAATTGAAGTTAATGATAACAAAAAGAGATATATTAATTATTTAAAAGATAAAACTGATTTAAAGGAAAGCAGAATAAAAAGGATCTTAGCAATTGGTACTAAAAGAAGACTTACCTTAAACGATTTAAGTCAAATTGCTAAAGCACTTGATATTCCTATTCAAGAATTATTTAAAGATATTTAAAATAAAATAACAAAAATTAGTCATTATAGGCAGATTTTTGTTATTTTTTGTTATTAAGTCTGGTAATTATTTTAATAATGTTTACAATAGGACAGTAGGAAGGTAGGTGTAGAAATGTTAAATCAATCAGTATTAGTTGGCCGAGTTGTAAAAGATATAGAGTATAAGAAAATTGAAGATAAAGATGTGTGCCAATTATGTTTAGCAGTTCCAAGAAATATCAAAAATATTAATGGTGAGTATGGAACAGATTTTATAGATTGCATTTTATTCCAATCTGTTGCTCAATTAGCAAATGAATATTGTAAAAAAGGAGATTTTTTAGGAATAAGAGGTAGATTGGAATCAAGCTTAAAAAATATCAATGGTGTTGAAGTAAAAACAGTACAATTAATAGCAGAAAAAATATCATTTTTATCAAGCAACAAACCAGCTTAAAATTATAATAGCACCTTTAAATTGTGGTGCTATTATTTTAATATGTTTGTTCAAAGAAACAATTGTTATGTTGGGTACTTAATTATGTGCAAAATGTATTTGATTTTGTTGGTTGATTTGGTGATTTTCTAATAAAAATGTTCAATTTACTATAAGGTAGGTTATTTTGGTATAGGAGATAAAGAAAATGAAATATTTATATATGAGAGTTTCGACAAATGAATATAAACAATCGTTAGCTAGGCAAGAAAAATTTGGAAGGGATAATAACGTTCCAGAAGCTAATTGGTTTAGGGAATATGTATCGGGTGCAAAAAATGATAGAGTTGAATTAAATAGATTATTGTCAATGTTGAAAGAAAATGATGAACTATATTGTATAGAAGCATCAAGATTAACTAGATCTATGAAATATCTTTTAGAATTATTAGATTTTGCAAAAGATAAAAAAATTAAATTAGTAATGGGTGATTTTATATTAGATTGTACTGGGACACTGTCAGTATTAACTCAAGGTCAAATTATGATGTTAGGATTGTTAAATGAAATGCAAAGACTTATGATAGTCGAAGCTGTAAATGAAGGATTAGCAGCGGCAAGAGAACGGAATGGAGGAAGAAATCCTGGTGGTCAACCAAAGTTAACTAAAGAAAGATTATATAAGAAGTGTCCTGAATTTTTAAAGTTTTATGTAATGTATAAAAACAAGCAATTGACTATGGTACATCTTTCCAAGTTGTGCGGTATAAGTAGAAATACTGCATATACATATGTTAGATTGATTGAAAAGTAAATGAGTTATTTTATTGATAACTCATTTTGTATTTTAGATATTAATTCGTTTAATGCTGATAAATCTTCAAAACTGTTTTTATAAACGTTTAATAAATTATTCGTCTCATTTACTATATCTATTGGGAGATGGTACTTATCTATATAATTCTTTAATTTATTTCTTCTTCTTTTACATTTTTGATTAATATTACTTCTGCTAGCATTAATTTTTTTTGAACAAATAGAACATCGTTCTCCCTTAGAATAATATATTTCATTACATACAGGACATTTTTTTGCAATAATATTAAAACTTTGATATTTCCATTCGTAATATGCTAATTCAAGAAGAAATAAATGATAAAAATATGCTAAATCTTCTTCATAATTATTGTATATTTCTATTTGTAATTTATCGTTATTATATAAAACACATTCATTAATTTTTTTTAATTTTGGATGAGATTCAGAATATATGTTTACCAATTGTATTATTTCATTTATGTTATGTTTTTTTTCAAATACATTACCATCATCATTATCTAAATTATCAATTATTGTTTTATAATATCCTGAATTGTCTTTAGCTGATTCGGTAATTATATATATAAAATTCGCCAAATATAAATTATCAATTGAAGTTATATATTTTATATGTTCATAAGAGGGAATAATTTTATTACCTAAATTTTTATTTTTTAGTAGTTTATATGATTTATCGTCTAAATCTTTTGTGAAAATTTTTGGCTTGGTTTCTTCAAAAAAAGACTTACCTAACTTTTTAAATTCTTTATATTCCTTATATTTATTATTAAATTCTATTTTCTTTTTCTTAATTGTATTATTGTTACTTTCTTTTTTCAAAAAATCATAAATACTCATAAAAACCTCCTTGTTTATTGATATTATATCTTATATCTAAAACATTGTCAATAACGTTAACAATTAAATTATAGATTTATTTGAAAATAAGTACTAGAATTGAAGTCAGAAAGGAGGAAAAAAGATGGATGTAAAAAGATGTTGTAGTTGTTTAAATTTGATGTTTAATTCAAATTATAACAGTTGTAAAAAGTGTTACCAGTATTTTAAAGATGGTGGAACATATGTTGAATGTAATCGGTGCCATAAATTATTTAATAAACCAAGTAAATATGGTACTTGTTATGAATGCTATCAAATAATCAAAAATGGTGATAAATAATGAGTAAAAAAGATATAGAATTAATTTCTTATGAAATTCCTAATGATAATATCAAAACTAATATATTATGTGTTGATTGTGTACTTAATGGAGGAATTATTCCAGGTACTACAATTCAATTTGTTTCTGAATCAGGATTAGGTAAAAGTACACTTTGTCTTGAGATTGCAAAAAACTTATGCTATCAAGAAATGAAGGTACTTTATTTAGATGCAGAGGGATCAGTTACTCAAAACACATTAAGTACAATTGGCATAACAGAGTACATGATTAATAATACTTTCTATTATGTTAGAGAATCAACTTTTGGTAATGTTGAAAAGGTGATTGATAAATTTTTAGAATCAATTAATTTTGATTTAGTTATTATTGATTCTATAGCAGCATTAATTAATGATGATTTTCTAGATAGCAGTAAATCAGCATCGATTACAACTAATAATTCAAATTTAAATAGTAGACCATTAACTTTATTTTTGAATAAGTATAATTCTATTGCAAAAAAGAGAAAAATAAGTTTTATATTTATTAATCAGTATCGAAATAAAGTTGATATGAAAATAGGTACTGTTCTTAAGGAATATGGAGGAAAATCGGTTCGTTACAACAGTGATGTGATTTTGAAAATTATACCATTGAAATCCAATGGTAAAAATAGAGATTTTAGTAAACTACCACAAATTATTCCTGGAAATAAGCTCGAATTAGAGATTATAAAGAGTAATAGAATAATCCCTGGACTAAAGATACCATTTTATCTAGTTTATGGTCGTGGTGTAAGTGAATTATATCAAAAGATATATGCTCTAATAAAGTTAAAAATCATTAACGAAAATAATTCTTATTATAAATATACTATTAATGGTGTAACATATAGACGCCACGGTTTTGAAGAATTGTATTATTCAATTATTAATCAATTTCTTGATGAGGAGGTGATGTCTAAAATAAGAGAATTTTACATTAAATAAAGTGTGATTGGACTTATGGTCTAAATTATGTTTCAATCTTAGATTGATTATGCAGGTAATACTTAATCACAACCAGAACTGCGAAAATTAACAATGTGAATAAAAAATATAGTGATGTTATGATAAGAAATATGACTCAAAGAAATATCACAAAAAGAAAAAAATCACAAGAAAAATCACTATAAATAAAAAAATATACATATATAGATCACTATTAACTAATTATTTAAATAATAGTGGTCTGTTATGTATAAATATTAATTAAAATAACATTGATAGGTGTTGCATATAGACAATATAATAAATCTAAGTTGTCTGAAATAATAACTAATACAAAAGTAGTTGTAGTATAAAACCTAAATGTAAAGGAGAGATAATATGGAAATAACATTAACAGGATTATTTAGATATGAAAATAATTCGTTTAATTTGATGAATAGATTGAATAGATTAGATGAATGTGGATGTAAAGAAATTCAAATAAGAAAAGGTGAATATATATCAATAAAGAAAATTAAAAAGGTACTTTACGACTATTCAAATGATGGATATTCGTTAAAAGAAATTGAAAGACTTATAAGAACTTGTAATGTTTAATAGAAAGAAAGGAGAAAAATTTTATGGATAAAAAAAAGACAATACTTTTAGAAGATTTGTTTTTTAAATCGAATAAAGAAAGAATATATGACATAATGGATGAAATACTTAAATATGATGAAATTTTATATCAAGATGTATTTTATGATGTAATAGTAGATCCAAAAATGTTACATGAATATATATCTAGATATGATACTCTTGTAGATGCTCAGTTTATTATAGTTACTAATGAATATAACAAAATTATTGTTTATCATGAAGTTGCTGGAATAATAAGTAATCAAGCTTTATATCTAGATTCTTATCCAAAAGAAACAATTGAACAAGAGTATGCAAAATTATATGATGGACTGAATTTAAATTTAAATTTAATTAAAGAAATTAAAAGATGTAATTGGTAAAAATAAGGCTAAATTTTATAATTTTGACTATACTTGAAGATTTTATGTAATTTGTATCTTATGTTTAAAAAATAAGAGAAAATGATATATATTAAAATCATAATGAATTTATTTTGTATAATATCTAAACATTTAGTAATGATATCAATATTTACTTTAGGTCTCATTAAAAACTTAAATATCCTAAAGAAGATGCTTGTAATTAAATTCATAGGCTGTTTAAATATAGACTACGATGTTAGTAGAACGATAATCATTTTATTGTATTTAA
>CALVYK010000033.1 GCA_944372195.1 uncultured Bacilli bacterium | reverse complement strand
ATTCAAAAAAATAGAAAAAGACAGAGCTTACCTCTATCTTTAAAATAAAATCAATAATATTTATTTTATATAAGTGGATTATTAAACCAATCATCTTTTTTAGAATTATTTGATTTAGATATCAATTTTTTTTCTTCTTTTAATTTATACTTATTTAAATCAAATTTGTTTTTTTTAGCTATTTCAATAAGTTTTTCATTAGATGCTGTTTGAACATCAACCATATCCATTAGAGCAAATTTTGAAACCATAAAATATGCCGATGTAAAATAATCATCCAAGTCTTTTCTTAGTTTTTTTAAATCAAGACTATTAACATCCATATGACAAATCTCCAAATGATTCAAATTTTTTAAATCCAAATATAGATACTATATCCTCATCTGATAAATCAAATGGTAATTCTTGACTAGGATCATATAATTCAACAATTTCATACCAATGATTAAATTCACAACCAGTATGATATTCATATTCATCTTTATCAACTCTACATTGATCAAACCAATAATATTTATTTTCATCTATAGCGTTTGCATATATTAAATCTTTTAGAGAATAATAATCATCATATACTTCCTCATCACAAGGAATATAGTTTTTTAATTGGCCATATCTTTCAGCTTCTTTATCAATAATTATTTTCATATAATCAATTAAATTATCAGCATCATATAATCTGTCATATGATAATCCAGTAATTTTTTCATTTTTCATTTTTTGTCGAGCATAAATAACTTCATCAGCTAAATTATCTAATCCAAAATAGTTCAAACTATCGTTATTATATTCATCACAATATCTATTATATATTTCAAATAAAAGTTTAGCTTCATTTAATGGAATTGAACATTTAATTATAGACAATTCTTGAGCCCAAGTTCTTGTTTGATCTCCACCCAATAAACATATTAATGAACTATGCTCTGAATTTATAATTTGTTCTTTAAAATGAAGTATTAGTTTTATAGTCAATAAAGATTTTTTACATTTTGCACTTCGTTTTGATAATGGTTCAACAAATTCAACACTTGCATCATCAATTATAATAATATCTTTATCAATCAATGGACTTAATACATCGCAAATATCAGCAGATAAATTTCCTAATGATTTATTGTCTTTATTTTCTACTGCTAAATTTAAACTGTTATATTCATTATTTGGTTCTCTTTTTATTGTCACTTTATCATTAATTAATAAATCTTCTATTCTTGTATTTCTTCCTTCATACTGAGTTCCTTGAACTTCAACTAGTAATATCATAGTATTAGTTGAAGAATCATATGAATAAAATTTTTTACCAATTTTATCTTTAGTTTCTAAATAATACCAATCGGAATTTAAGTCGTTTCCAAGGCGAAACAAGTCATTTTTTAATTCAACAACCGATTTCATATATTTCACCTACCTTTTATAAAAAATAATTCCACTATCAGTTATTCTTTTTAATGCTAATCCATCAGACTCCAAAGAAAATAATAGTTGATATAATCGCAATTTACTCAATTCTTTATTTTTTTCAAATTTCAATGGATCAATATTTTCTTCAGATTCTAATAATTTATAAATTTTATATCTATCCTTCGAATATGAATTTTTATTATTTTTATCTATCAATCCATCACTTGAAGTTTTATTATCTATAAAAGAATTATTAAAATCTTCTTCACCTACACTAAAATAACTCTTTCCTTTGTCAATTACTTTAATAAGGCATTTAGAATCTGTCATTCTTTTTAATAATGCACTAATTTTTTGATTAGAACAATTTCCTAAATCATCATTACTATTCATTAATTCAGGAATTGTTACTGGTCTAGCAAAATCAACAATTTGTTCATAAATAATTTCCATAATTCTATTATTTTCTTTTTGAATAGAAGTAATATATGGACTATTATCAGTTGGTAATTTAGAAGATGATGATAATATATTTGATACCTTTTCAATAACTTTTTCTGGTTCAAGTGGCATTTTAAAAGTTTTTTCTAGTAATTCTATTCTATTTGAACTATCTTTTTCAAATTTATTAACTATATTTTCATATTCTTTATTAAAATCTTTGTCAACATTTTTTATTTGTTCATTATATTTTTCAATATTTTGATTATTTATATCAATTTCAGTTTTTAATTTATCTTTTTGCATAAACTTCATAAAACCTAAAGTTGATAATTCTTCTTCTTTTTGTTTATTTTCTTTCTTTAATAATTCAAGATTCTTTTTTAAATCACTAATTATATCATTTTTATCATCAGTTAATTGTTTAATTTCTTTCTTTTGTTGTTCCTCTATTTCTAGTTTTATTTCTTGTTTGGCAGAATTCAATTCATCTTGTATTTCTGTGATTTCTTTTTTATATTTATTTTTTTCTTTTTGCAAATCACTTGATAAAATTGATAATAATTCATCATTTTTTTCTTTTTTTCGTAATTCTTTTTCTTCCCTAGCTTTTAGTTCTTTTTCTTTCATTTTAATTACTGTTGGGTTTTTCTCATACTCTCTTTTCCACCAATATTTAATATCATTTAATTCATCTGGAATATCATAATCAAATGTTCCTAAATCCCAATATGCAGAGCCATGTGTATTAAAAGATAGATGAAGATCAGAAAAAGCATCAAAAACATCTTTTATTATTTTATTAATTTCATCAATAAATAAATAATCAGCACCTTGTTTCAACAATTTCTTACCTTCTACATCTAGTTCAGTTAAAAAATCATCATATTTATGTCCAAAAGCACGAGCGGCTTGCTTTATATTTTTTATTTCCCATTTTAATTCATATTCTGATTCTATTACTTTACTATTTAATCCTTTTTGATATTCATCTTCAGTAAATTCCCAATCACTTCTTAATCTTTTTAAATTCTTTCTTGCTTGTTTTATAAAATCATCACAATATTCCTTTAATTCATTGTTTACTTCATCAATGTTATCATCATTTTCATCTGATTCTTTATAATCTTTATCACTATAATTTGATATCATCTTTAAGATTTCTTTATTAAATATTTTATTTTGTGTTTTCTCAGCTAAATCTACTTTTTGAGTAATAGCAGATCCATCATCAAGATTAATAGTAAATTCTTTTTGATCTAAGAATTTATAATAACTATAATAAGCCGGAATTAATATTTTTTTATCAACATCTAAATTTTCAATATGATTAATAAATTCCTCTCCATTTTTAATATGTTTATCTATCATTAATGAATATTTTTTTAATTCTTCTCTTATTTCACTTTTAAATTTAACAATATTAAAAGTTCCTTTTGAATTCATAACATTAATTTTTAATGATTCTAATTTAGTAAATATTTTGAAGTATTCATTTAAACTAGAGTGTATTCCTTTAATGTTTGTTACCCATTTTTCTATTAATTTATTATCAATACTATTTGATAAATACATTTCATCATTTAATTCTTTAAAATCACTCAAATCTTCTTTTACTTCAAATTTATTCATTAAAGATATTGCTATTTGTTCAAGGTCTTCCTTTGATCCATTTATTCCATCAATTACAATTCTCATTTGTTTAAATCCATTTTTTAAACAACAAGTAAAATAAAAATTGTGAGCTGTATCAAATTTCATGTAGATAACACCTGTTCGACCACTTTTTAAATCTACTGCTTTATATTCTGGTTTACCACCATATCTTTCAAACATGATGTAACCGCCATTCCAAAAAACTATATCATACAACATTCTTTTTGTTTCTTCAATTCTTGCCTTATTATCAGAAAAAGGAATTAAAGTCGATGAATAAATAATAATATTTGCTCCACCTTCATTGTATGGCATTTTTTCAAACAATCCAGTTTTAGGTAAATAAGCAATAAAATCTCTATCTTCCTCATTAGGTAAATATTTGAATGAATCTGGAATACTCATTTTATATGTTTCATTTTCAAAAAATATATTTTTTTTATATTCTAATTTTGATAAATCAAAATCTATAAAATCAATTTTTAATTTATTAAAAACTTCAACATCTTCCAGTATGTTAGAATTTTCATCTATTCCTAATTCATTTTCTATTTTATTAAATACTCCCATATCATTCAAAGCTTGTTTATTTCCAAATGCAGCAAATACTTTATTAATATTATTTATATTTTCTTGAGAAGCATTTCTACCTTCACCATCTTTTGAATTTATGGAATAATATGCTTTTCCTTCTTTAATTTTTTTGTAAACAATTCCTTGTCTGTTCATTTCTAATAATTTTCTAGTAATATCTTGTTTTGTTGAATCAGAAATAGATTCTGATATTTCATTAATTGATAGACTTCCTTTTTTACTCTCTAATAATTCATATATTCTTTCATCTAAATCTTTCATTTAATCCCTCCACGCTTGGCATCTACATTGTTGGTAAGTAGTGCCATCTCTTCTTTTTACGTCTTTACAAACATAATATGGTCTATTTGGGTAACAGCCATTACCTGTAGAACTGCTTGAAGTCGGATGAACATTCCAATTTCTAATTACAAGAAAGCATATTATAACCAATACAATTATTATAGATAATGGAATCATATAGTATATTTTATTTTTAAAGTTAGTTTTCAAGGATAGTATTATTATTCCAATTATTGATAAAGCAAAACCAAATATAACCATTTCTTTGCTTCCATTTGGCATATCAGAAGCAGGATTTCCTCCTATTCCAATTAACATTGAACCAATAAGTAACAATCCGCCAACCAAAAGATTTATAAAATTTTTACTTTTGCCTTTTTTGGCACCAAATTCATATACAAACAAGCCAATACCAAATATCATTAATAACATTGCAATTATAGTCATATTATACCTCCTATTACTTTATTTAATTTTTACAACAACTTGCACAATATCCAGTTCTTGAATTAGGATTACATGGATGCCAACCTGATCTACATCCAACTCCTCCATTACATGATTTTCTTGTATTTGTTCCTGATGATGAACTAGAAGAACCACTATTACTACTTCTTACATTTGGTTCATTATCAAGTCCTGTATTTGAATCATGACCATAGATAACCATATTTTTTGCTTCTGATGATGTTGAATTTATATTAATTGAGATTGATGGCCTAACACCAATATCTACATATGTATATTCTGCTGGTGCTAATTCATTTGTTCCAGCACTTCTAACATTACCATTACTTTCTACTGGAACAACACCCTTACCATTACTTGCTCTACTAACAGATCTTGTCCACCAATTTCCAGCATTATTAGAAGATAATTTAAATCCATCATCAATCAATTTTTGTGTAGGTTCTGCAATCCTATCTTTGTCTGATTCAAAAAACAATCTAGCTTCTTCGGAACTTAAACAAAAAACCATATCTTGAGTATTATTCGATGTAATCATTTTTTGAATATATTTAAGTTCTTTTTCATTAAAAGATTCATTATAGAATTCATTATTAAGCCATTCTCTTACTTCACTCTTTTCCCATAAATAAGTGCTACCAAATCTCATCTTTTTCAATATATATCGTGAAATTAATAATAAATCATCATTGTCTTTTCCTAAAACAATCCATTCTATTGGTTCTTTTCCATTTTCTAAATTGTTATCTTGCTCATATTCACCTAAATATACAATATCTCCAACATTAGCATTTTTTAGAAGATTATATTTTGAATCATTTAATAATGTCCTACTATCTTCATAATCCGTAATATTAAATAACATATTTATAGCTTTATAATATTCTTTATTTTCAATAAATAATTTTGCTTGATCATAATATGCCTCTAGATAATACTTATCTGAATCTTTATAGTCTTTAATCTCTAAGAATAATTTGTATGCATTTTCATAATCTTTATTTTCTAAAAATGTTTTTGCATTTTTGTAATTGCATTCTTGAACTTTGCTTAGATATTTTGATTCTTTATTTATTTCTTTATATATCTCACTAGCTTTATTGCATTCATTATTTTCAATATAATCATCTGCTTGTTTTATTTTGTTATTAATACTCAAGTTATTTAAGAATATAGTTCCAATAATTACTAAAAATATTACAAAAATAACACCTAATTTTAGAAATTTTGATTTTCTTTTAGTTGATAATTGTTTTTTAGATATGTTTTCATCTACCTGATATTTGTTCTTATCCATAAAAACCTCCTAACACCCAGAATATCCAGAATATCCAATTCCTGTGCAATTATATCTTTTTTGGATTGTGCATCTCCAACTATTTCCCCATGTTTTACTACATTGATTTTTTCTTTCCTCATACGAATAACCATTATAACTATTATCTCTAGTTCTAGATGATGATGAACTAGATTGCGAACTTGTTGAAGATTTTGTTTCAATTTCTTCTAATTTATCAGAATTAATACTATATTCTTTAATTATATAATTGCCATCTTTAGAAAGTATAATTACAGGTCTTACACCGTTCATTACTGCCCTACCACAACTCATTTTACTTAATCCAGTATTAACATAATAAGGAGTATCTGTATTTGTGTAATACTGCTTTGCATCACTATATGCATCTTTATCCTCTAGCCACCATGTATAAATACCATCATTCGTATATATTTTATATATTTCTTTTGATAAAGCATAGTTAGTTAAATTTGTCTTTAAATAATTAGCATTAAATCCATTACTTACTGCATGATTAACATCATAACTTGATAATAATTTAACATCATATATTATTTTTAATTCTTTTTCATTAAAACTATTTTGAGCAAAATTTGATTTTATCCAATAAACAAGTTGATCATATTTATCCTCATAGCCATACTTTTTAACATCTAATACATATTTACTAATTAATGTATATTTATCATCATCTTTGTCAATAATGATCCATTCTATTGGTTCTTTTCCATTTTCTAAATTGTTATCTTGCTCATATTCACCAATTATAACCTCATCATTTATTTCAGATACAAATACTTTTAAATATTCTTTTTCTTTTACTATTTCATCAATTAGTTTTTTACTATCTTCATAACCTTTAATCTCATTGAATAAAATTATTGCAGATACTTGGTCATCTTTTTCTAAATATTCTTTTGCTCTTGCATATTTATTTTCTTTTAATTTTTTAGTTGCCTTAGAACCTCCTAAATCTTCTAAAATCTTATATGCTTTATCATATTCATGATTATTAATGTAATTAATTGCTTCTTTATATTTATTATCCCTATAAAAATAAATTATTGTTCCTATTATTATTGATAATATAATTATTCCAGCAATAATATATTTTTTATATATACCCTTTTTTGTTTCGTGTGATGCCTCAGTTGATATTTTTACTTTATATTTATCTTTATCCATAGAAAATCACCCAAATATATT
>CALVYK010000032.1 GCA_944372195.1 uncultured Bacilli bacterium | reverse complement strand
GAACTTTGTGCGGTTATTTAACTGGGTTATTTGTTTATTAACTGATAATACCTTTTTATCGAAATAAATATCTTTCCTGTTAAACCTTTTAGTTCACCTTTACGTAGTCCACAATAATAAAATATTTCAAATACACATTTCCATCTAAGATCATTTTCACAAGAAATAAACTTCTTAAACTCTTCGTAGTTATAGTAAGACATTTCTTTTCTTCTTTCGTTAGGATCTTGGAACTTTGTCATTTTATTATAAAAATTGTTAAAATTAAATCCATGCCATTTAACTCCAAAGTTAAGAATCGATCTAAGAAATTTATAAATACATTTTACAAAAATCCCTTCTTTATTCTATATACAGAATAGCATAGATTTCTTTAAAATGTATACGGATATCTGTTTTTCTGATTGCGAAAAATTTTCCTTTAGAATTTACTCTTTTTGGCTGGTGTATTTTGCGATAAATTTGACAAATGATAAAACAAGAATAATGCAAAATATGCTAGAAAATTAACAAACGCCAAATCCCCCTGAAGGACCTCGAAAGAGGTCCATTTTGTTTGTTTGAATTTAAGAAATTTAAATTAGGAATATATATTTAAATATATTTGTATAAGTTTAATAAAGTTTATTAATTTTGGTATCTGAATTTCGTTTTTTACTAAAATACCACAATAGATTGACTTTTGTGGCAAAATACTTTAAAATTGTATCAAGAGGTGAGTAAAATGATATTACTACATAAAGAACTTATTGAAAAATATAAAAGTGATTATGAAATAAAAAAATTAATTCAAGAAGGAAAAATATTTAAAATTGAAAAGGGAATTTATAGTGATAAAAAAGATGTAAATTATTTAGAAATAATATCAAAAAAATATCCTAATGCAATATTTACTATGGATAGTGCATTTTATTACCATAATTTAACAGATGTCATTCCTGAAAAAGAACATCTTGCATTAAAAAGAGATAGCACTAAAATTAGTGATAGTAGGATTAAAGTTGTATATTATCAAGATAAATTTTTTGATATTGGTAAATCAACTTTAAATATAAATGGTGTTGAAGTTAAAGTGTATGACAAAGAAAGAATGCTAATAGAACTAATAAGAAATAGAAAATCAATAGGTTTTGATTATTATAAAGAGATAATTGCAAATTATAGAGAAATTAAAGAAACACTTAATACAAAAAAAATAGCTGAATATATAAGTAATTTTGCAATAGAAAATCACTTGTATGATGTTATTATGAAAGAGGTGTTTTAATGAATATAAATACAATATTTAATAATTATTTAGCAAATGGATATTCAAATTTAAATGCTATTTCGAAAACTTGCCAAGATATTATTTTAGCTCAAATAAGCAATTCTAGCTTAAATAAAAATGTAACAATTAAGGGTGGAGTTGTAATGATGGCTATTTCTAAAGACATAAGAAGAGCAACACAAGATTTAGATATAGATTTTATAAGATATTCTTTAGATGATTCAGCAATAGAAACATTTATAGAAAAATTAAATGATAAAGATATTAAAATAAAAATTACTTCACCAATAAAAAGACTTCATCATCAAGATTATGATGGTAAAAGAGTTTTTATAGATATATCTGATAATTTTGGTAATGTATTTTCTACTAAATTAGATGTTGGTGTGCATAAAGATATTGATATAGATCAAGATGAATTATGTTTTGATTTAGGTATAGATTCTAATAGTGTTACTTTACTTGCTAATTCAAAAGAACAAATATGTGTAGAAAAAATAAAGTCATTATTAAAATTTGGTATTACATCAACTAGATACAAAGACATCTTTGATATCTATTATTTGATAAATAAAAGTGATTTTGATAAGCGACGTTTTTTAAATTACTTAGATAAATTAATTTTTAGAAACGAATTAATTGAAGAAAGTAATATAACAGAGTTACAAAATAATTTAAAATATACATTATCAAATAAGAGATTTAAATCCATGGTTAATATGGCAAAAAACAATTGGCTTGAATTGTCTATAGATGATACTGTTAATTCAATTTTAAACTTCATATCTTCGTTGGAATTAGTCGAGGTATAATACTATGAATAATAGTGAAATATTAAAATTAATAAAAGTTAAAGAACTAGAAATAAAAAAATTACAATTAGAAATAGATAAATTGAAGAAACAATTTAACGAAATAACAACAAATTCATCAGAAGATATTTCAAGTCGTGAAGATTCAGTTAAAATATTTATGAATTATTTTAAAGGAAGAAATGATGTATATCCTTATTTATCTATTGATAAAAATAATCCAAATATTAAATATTATATACCTGCATGTGCAAATGAATGGAAAAATGGTATATGTAATAAAACAATGGGAAAAAAATGTAAAAATTGTCAATATAGGGAAAATAAACCAATATCAAAAGAAACTATCTATAAGCATATGTATGGAAATTATCCAATAGGTATTTATCCTCTTTTAGAAAATGATACTTGTTTTTTTCTGTCATTAGATTTTGATGATAAAGATTCGAAAAAAGATATTAAAAGTGATGTATTAGCTTTTGCGAGTGTTTGCGATAAATATGAAGTACCTATTGCTATAGAACGTAGTAGATCAGGTAATGGAATACACATATGGATGTTCTTTGATACAAATATAAAAGCAATAACAGCAAGAAAATTAGGTAGTTTGTTATTATCTAAAACTATGGAAATATCAAATATTTCAATTTCCTCTTTTGATAGAATGTTTCCTAATCAAGATATATTACCAAAAGGTGGATATGGTAATTTAATAGCACTACCATTTCAAAATGAACCATCTAAATATGGAAATACATTGTTTATTGATAGAAATTTTATTTTAATAAAAAATCAAATGCAATATTTAAGTTCTATTCGTAAGTTAACTGAAATAGAAGTTTTTGAAAAAATAAAACAATTATCTAATGAAACTATTGATATCAGTCATGAAATAATTGATATGCAAAATGAAGTAAAAGTAAAGAGTAAAAATAATATAGATTATCCTAAAAGTATTAAAGTAATTTTAAAGGATATGGTATATATTGATAAAGCTAATCTTGATGGAGTAGTAAAAAATAGTTTTAGAAGACTTGCTACCTTTGCTAATCCTGAATTTTATAAAAAACAAAAATTAAGAATGTCCGTTTACAATGTTCCTATGGTAATTGATTGTAGTAAAGAAGATGAAAAGTATTTAAAATTGCCAAGAGGAACATATAATTATTTAGAGAGTCTATGTAATGTTAATAACATTGAAATTATTAGTAAAGATGAGAGATTTGTTGGAAATAAAATAGAAGTTAAATTCAATGGTAGTTTAAGAGAAGAACAACAAATAGCAATAGACCATATGTTAAAATATGATAATGGAATATTATATGCTCCGACAGGATTCGGAAAAACAGTAATTGGATGTAAACTTATAGCAGAAAGAAAAGTGAATACACTAATATTGGTAAATAAAATTCAATTGCTTAATCAATGGAAAGATAGAATAAAAGAATTTTTAGATGTAAAAGAAGTTGGTGAGATAAGTAGTAAGAAAAAGAATATTACTAATGTTATTGATGTTGTAAGTATAAAATCATTATGGAATAATGGAAATGTTTTAGACATTGCAAAAAACTATGGAATGATTATAATTGATGAATGTCATCATACTGCAGCATATACTTTTGAGCAAGCAATTAATACAGGAAATGCTAGATATGTTTATGGAATATCTGCAACACCAGAAAGAGAAAATGGACATACTCCAATCATAAAAATGCAATGCGGTGATATTAGGTATAAAGTAGATAGTCTAAAATTTAATAAAAAATTGAATATCCCCATGAAAGTAATTGCGAAGAAAAGTCATTTAAATTTTACAAATCAAAATATTGATAATTATGAATTAAATGAAATTAATGATTTGATAGCAAAAGATATTATACGTAGTGAAAATATTATTAAAGATATTAAGAAGGAATATGATAATGAAAAAAATATATTAGTTTTAACAGAAAGATTAGAATTAATGAACTACATTTATGACAAATTATCAAAATATACAAATAATATTTTTAAATATTATGGTGGAATCGGCAAAAAAGTTCTTAAAAGCTATATGGAATTAAATAATCAAATAAATGAAAACGAAGATAATAAAATTATAGTAGCTACTGGGTCGTATATTGGTGAAGGGTTTGATGATTCAAAGCTTGATGTATTATTTTTAACAATGCCTATTTCTGGTCAAACTAGAGTAACACAATATGCTGGAAGATTACATAGGCAAGATAGTAATAAAAAAGAAATATTAATTTATGATTATATAGATGATAATTTTTCAAAAACTCGTAATATGTTTCTGAAAAGAAAAAAAACATACGAAAAATTGGGTTATGAAATAGTTGAAGAAAATTAGTGTTTTAATTTTAATGTGTGATAAATAAAAATTATATTAATATGATTTATTATTATTTTTCTAGATACCAAAATCAGATACTAAATGACAAAAATAAAGTTATTTTAATAAACTTTGATAAATTTTGATAGAAGAAAAAGCCTTGTTTTGTAAGACTTTAATCAATTAATAAATTGTTACGAACTGATAATAATATTTCCTCCTGAAGGAGCCGAGAGGCTCCATTTTTTGTTCTAAAAATAAATGGTTTGCAATTAAAAAAATTATTTGTTATAATGGTCATACAAAGGAACTTGTATTTATATGAAAGAAGGATTAAAATGAGTAAGATAAAGATAATGGGCCTAGGTGGCCTTAATGAAACTGGTAAAAATACCTACATTGTTGAAGTAGATAATTTTATATACATATTTGATTGTGGTTTAAAATATGCTACTGAAAATTTATATGGGATTGATTATATTATTCCGGATTTTGAATATTTAGTAAAAAATAAAAGAAGGATTAAAGGATTATTTTTAACCCATGGGCATTATGAAAATATGGGTGCTACTAATGATTTATTAAAGTTAATTCCTAATTTGAAAGTTTATGCTACTAGATATACGAAGTTTGTCTTAGAAGAAAATGGTGTAAATCCTAAAAATATTATCGAAATAAAGCCTCATAAGAAGTTAAATTTTGGTGAAGTTAGTATTTTCCCTATAAGTGTATCGCATTCAGTACCTGATGCTGTAATGTATTGTTTAAATACTAAAGATGGGGCGATTTGTTATACCGGTGATTTTTTAATTGATCCTAGTATGCGTGGTGCTTATGATATGGATTTAGGAAAAATAGCTTATGTTGGAAAAAAGGGTGTATTAGCTTTATTAAGTGAATCAAGTTTTTCTGAAAGACCAGGACATACATCACCAGATCATCGTTTAGTAAAGAATTTTAAATATGCTGTTAATCATGCTGAAGGAAGAGTAATATTTTTAGTACTACCAAATCATTTATATACTATTCAAGAAATATTTGATTCTTTAAAAAATACCCATCGTAAAGTTGTTCTTATGGGTAAACAATTACAATCTATTTTAGATATAAGCCTAAAGTATGGTTATTTAAATATTCAAGATGGTTTATTAGGCGATTTATCTAATATCGATGATAAAGATTCTGTACTTATTATGGCTGATAGTAAAGAAAATCCTTATGCTGTATTATCTAAAGTATTAGGAGGATATGATAAGTTTGTATCTTTAAAGAGTAATGATACAATTGTATTTGCCGAACCAAGATATGATTCGAGTGAAAAAGTATTAGTTAAATTAGAAAATGATTTAGCTGAATTAGGATGTGATATTGTATCTGTTCCTAAGGATAAATGTATTTTACATCATGCTTCGCAAGAAGATTTAATGTTAATGATTAAATTATTAAATCCTAAATATTATATGCCTGTTAAAGGTGAATATCGTTACATGGTTAATAATGCTAATGTTGCTTCTTTATTAGGTATTCCTAAAGAAAATATTATTCTTAAAGGAAATGGGGATATTGTTGAAATAGATGATGGAGTTTTACAAGATAATTTTAAATCTATTAAAGTAAATGATATTTTAATAGATGGTAAGAGTAGTGAAGATGTTGGTGAACTTGTTATTAAAGATCGTGAAATGTTATCAGAAAATGGTATTGTTTTAATAAGTGCTACGATATCTAAAAAAACACGTGAATTATTAGTAGGACCAGAAGTGACTACAAGAGGATTTATTTATATTAAAGATTCTAAAGAAATGATTAAGGAAATAAAAAATATTTCTACTGCTATAATTGAAAGAAATATAACTGATTCTTATATTGAATATAATAAGATTAAAACAGAGATAAGAGAAGAATTAGGCAAGTATTTATATGAAGAAACAGAATGTAAACCAATGATAATTGCGGTTATTCAAGAAGTGTAATAAATCTTGTCAAATTATTATGAGATATGGTAAAATACCATATGAGAAAAAGGAGGATAGCTTATGGCAAAGAATGAAAATAGAAATTATGTTACTTTAGTATGTAGTGAATGTAAACATGAAAATTATACTACAAGTAAAAATAAGAAAAATACACAAGAAAAATTAGGTATTAAGAAAGCTTGCCCAAATTGTGGTAAACATACAATACATAAAGAAAAAAAATAAGAGAAAGGGCTTAAATTATGAATATTAATATTAATGACATTAAAAATGGAATGACTATTATTATGGATGGTAAATTATGCCAAATAGTAGAATTTCAACATGTTAAACCTGGTAAGGGTGCTGCATTTGTTAAGATGAAGTTAAAGAATTTAAAGACTGGTTCAATTGTTGAAGATACTTATAATACTAATATAAAAGTAGAAAAAGCTCATGTTGATAGAAAACCAATGCAATATTTATATAACACTGGTGATACTTATGTATTTATGGATACTAATACATATGAGCAAGTAGAAATACCAGAATCTAAATTAGAAGATGAAAAGAAATTCTTAAAAGAAAATTTGGAAATCTCTATTGATTTTTATGAGGGAGAAATAATTGGTATTGAACTTCCGGAAAAAATTGAGTTTGAAGTAGTAGAAACTACTGATGCTACTAAAGGTAATACTACTAATAATGCTCAAAAAGATGCTACTATTGAAACTGGTTATACTTTAAAAGTACCTATGTTTATATCTCAAGGAGAACATATTATTGTATCTACTAAAGATGGTAAATATTCTAGTAGAGCTTAATTAACTGCTAATAATAAGCAGTTTTTTTTGTTTATTAAAATCAATGACAGTATCAGATTGCAGATTGATTACCGGACGCAAGCCATCGCCGCTGGTCACCCAGTTGTCGGCAGCGTAACCAGTCGCGTCCTGACGGAACCCATAAGCAAAAGAGGTGCCAGAGCTGAAATAGTTCGGCGACATGGACCAATAATTGCCATTTTGGTAGAGATAAGTTAAGCGATTCATATATCCGGTGGCAAAAGAAAAAAAGATAACTTATAACCGGACAGTTTTTAAAAATTTAAAAAAAGGACTTAGTTTTTACTAAGTCACTTTTGCTATTTTATGTTGA
>CALVYK010000031.1 GCA_944372195.1 uncultured Bacilli bacterium | reverse complement strand
CCTTGTTGTTTAGATACAGGTGTAATTAATTTAGGTAATGTATTAAAAGAAGAATTTGTTGATATTTTAAATAAAGAAAGAACTAAAAATATTATAACCAATTTTAACAATAATAAATTAATAGAAGAGTTATGTCAAAAATGTGATTTTAGGAAGTGATAAAATGATAAAAGAAAAATTATCTTTAGTACCGCAAAAACCTGGGTGCTATTTAATGAAAAATAAAGATAATAATATTATCTATGTTGGTAAAGCAAAAAAGTTAAAAAATAGACTAAGTTCTTATTTTAGAGGAACTCACTTTGGTAAGACTGCTAAATTGGTAAGTGAAATAAAAGATTTTGATTATGTTGTTGTTAATAGCGAAATGGAAGCATTAATTTTAGAAAACAATTTAATTAAACAATATAATCCAAAATATAACATATTATTGCGTGATGATAAAAGTTATCCTTATATTGAATTAACTGATGAAAAAGTACCTCGTTTATCAATTGTAAGAAGCATTAATAGGAAAAAAAATACTAACTATTTATATGGACCATATCCTAATGTAACAGCTGCTAGAAATACTGTTAATTTATTAAATAGAATCTATCCTTTAAGAAAATGTACAACCTATAATAAGAAACCTTGTTTATATTATCATATCAATCAATGTTTGGGTTATTGTACTAATAATGTTGATATTGACAAAATAAATAATATGAAGCATGAAATAGTTAAGTTTTTAAGAGGTGACCATAGTATTGTATCTAATAAAATTAAAGAAGAAATGTTAAAAGAAAGTGAATTAATGCATTATGAAAAAGCTAAAGAATTAAAAGAATTATTAGATTATATTGAACTAGTTTTAACAAAACAACAAGTTGAAATGGGCGATAATGTTGACCGAGATGTCTTCGGATATTATACCGATAAAGGTTATTTATCTATAGAAGTATTTTTTATAAGAGGATCAAAATTAATTGGGAAACATTCTAAAATATTTCCTTTAATTGACGAAGTAGATGATACATTAAATAGTTATATATCTAAATTTTATGATAAAGATATTATTAAACCAAAAGAAATATTAGTAACTGATAATGTTGATACTAACTTATTAAGTGAATATTTAAATATTAAAGTTTTTAGTCCAATTAAAGGTGATAAGAAAAAAATAGTTGATATGGCTTGCAATAATGCCAAAATATTATTAAATGAAAAATTTGAACTAATCAAAAAAGATGAAGAAAAAACTAGTATTGCTAATGAAGAGTTAAGAAATATTTTAAAATTAGATAAATTAGATCGTATTGAAATATTTGATAATTCTAATTTGTTTGGTAATTTTAATGTATCTGGGATGGTTGTTTATATCGATGGTAGAGAAGCCAAAAATGAATATCGTAAGTTTAAAATAACTGTAGATAAAAATGATGATTATGGAACAATGCGAGAAGTTATCTATCGAAGATATTTTAGATTATTAAAAGATAATTTAGCTAAACCTGATTTAATTATAGTCGATGGTGGAATAGGGCAGATGCATATTGCACGAGAAATATTAAGCCAATTAAATTTAGATATCATGGTTATAGGATTAAAAAAAGATGATAAACATGCTACTAGTAAGTTATTAGCTTTTGATCCAATTGTTGAAATAGATATTGATAAAAAATCCAACTTATTTCATTATTTAGAAAGAATGCAAGATGAAGTTCATAATTATACTATTAATTACCATAAACAATTAAGAAGTAAAGGAAGTTTAGAAAGCGTATTAAGCAATATTGAAGGAATAGGGGAAAAAAGAAGAACTTTATTACTTAAAAAATATAAAAGCTTAAATAAACTAAAAGAATTAAGTATAGAAGAATTAGAAAGTATTTTGCCAAAGGATGTTGCTTTTAATTTACATGAATATTTAAAAGAATTTGACAAATAAAATAAATTTGCTATTATATATAACTGGGGGTTAGTCATGAAAGATATATATTTTCAAAATGAAGAGCATTTAAATTGTTTTATCAGGAATTTGCAATTAATTGGACTTGGATCTGAAGGTAATTGTTATAGACTTAATAAAGATACTGTTTTTAAATATTTATGTGGCCCAAATTATGAGCAAAGAGATAAAGAAGAAATATTACAATTTAAAGATATTAATATACCTAATTATGTATTTGTTCAAAATATAACTTATTTAAAAAATGAAATTGTTGGTGTTTTAATGCAATATATAAATGGTGAAAATCTTGAAAACCACAATCTTTATCGACTAAGAATTATTAATTTAATAAAAATATTGGATGATTTAATGATAGCAACTAAAAAATTATCTGATTTAGGAATTAGTGTTTTTGATGTCTGCCCTGTTAATGTTATGTATAGCAATGCTAGGTTATATTTAATAGATACCATGGATTATAGTATGGTAGACACCGATTCAAAAATTTTATTTAAAGAAAACATGTCAACAATAATACGAAATATTCATAATAAAATATTTCCTTCTAAAGTTATAAAATTTATATCTTTAATTCCTGAATTAAAAGATTTTAAACAGGATAGGGAATTATTAAGTAATCCTAGTTATTTTTTGAAAATTTTATTAAAAGAATTAAATAGTTATATTGAATGTGAAGTTAAAACATTAGAAGAAGCTAGTAAAAAATTAAAACGCTAGTTTTTTTTTTATTAGTTTGTTATAATATTTGTATGTCCACGTAGTTCAATGGATAGAATATTCCACTCCGAAGGGAAAGATTGTAGGTTCAACTCCTAACGTGGACACCATTTATTAATAAGCCTTATTTATAAGGTTTTTATTTGAATATATTTGTAACTTATTGACTACTAAAGTAATTTATTATATAATTATATAAGGTGATATAAATGAATAAAATTAAAGATGAAAAAAGAATTATGGAATTAGAATACGATTTGATATGTGAATTTATAAAATTAAGAAATGATTTAGGAATTAGTCAACAACAAATGGCTAATGAATGTGGTGTTGTAAGAGAAATGATAGCAGTTATTGAAAATAGGAAAAAACATCCACAAATAAATACATTAATTAAAATATTAGAACCTTTTGGTTATACTTTATCAATTACAAAAATAAGGGAGGAATTAGATGGAAAATAAATTAGCGCTTTTTGAAGATAAAAAAATTAGAAAAACTTGGAAAAATAATAAATGGTATTTTAGTATTTTAGATGTAGTATATGCTCTTACGGATTCTAAAGATCCAAAACAATATATAAAAAAACTAAAAGCAAGAGATCTAGAAATTCAAAATAACTGGGGTACAATTTGTACCCTACTTGAAATGATTGCTAATGATGGTAAAACAAGAAAAATTCAAATGACTGACACAGAAGGAATATTGCGTATTATTCAATCAATACCTTCTGCTAAAGCCGAGCCATTTAAAAGATGGCTTGCTAAAGTTGGGAGTGAAAGAATTGAAGAAATCAATAATCCAGAACTTGCTATGGATAGGATGAAACAAATTTATGAAAAGAAAGGATATTCTAAATCTTGGATTGAGCAAAGGGAAAGAAGTATTACGACAAGACATAATTTAACTGATGAATGGAAAGAAAGAGGTGCAAAAGTAGGGAAAGATTATGCTATTTTAACAAATGAAATATATAAATCCGGTTTTGGTGTTGATGCCAAGGAATATAAAAACATTAAAGGATTACATGAAAGTCAAAATTTACGTGATTCAATGACTAATATTGAATTAGCTTTAACAAATTTAGGCGAAGCAACAGCGGTTGAATTTCACAAAAAAAATAATAGTCAAGGTTTTAAAAAATTAAAAGAAGATGTGAATAAAGCAGGTAATGTATTAAATAAAGCAAAGATAGAAATAGAAAATGAATTGGGGAAATCAGTAATTACATCACAAAATTACATTGAATTGACCGATAATAAATAAAAATAAAGAAAAACAAAATAAATTCTTGACAAGTGTTAGTAATATATGCTATATTATTAGTGCACTTGGGGAATTAGCTCAGCTGGCTAGAGCATCTGCCTTGCACGCAGAGGGTCAGGGGTTCGAATCCCCTATTCTCCACCAAGTTTGATTATTACGACTTTTATAGTCGTTTTTTTTAATATCTATGATATAATAAGTAAAGGTGAAAAGTTATGGAAAAAATAATATTAGTAGATGGCAATAATTTATTATTTAGAAGTTACTATGCTACTGCATATAATGGCAATTTTATGAAGAATAGTAAGGGATTTCCTACTAATGCTTTGTTTGGATTTGCTAATATGATGAACAAAATAATTGAAGAAGAAAGACCAACTTATATAATGGTAGCTTTTGATAAAGGGAAAACATTTAGACATAATAAATATGATTTTTATAAACAAGGTAGAATTGAAACACCCAATGAGTTAAAACTACAATTTCCTAAAGCTAAAGAATTATTAAATGCGATGGGCATTAAATATTATGAAATAGATAATTACGAAGCTGATGATATAATCGGGACATTTGCTGAATATTGTAATAAAGATCCGAATTTCATTGGAACAATTATTAGCAGTGACAAAGATTTATTACAATTAATAAGTAATGATATTGATATAAAATTGTTAAAACAAAAGGATTATTTAAGATATAATGAAGATACTTTTACTAAAGAATATGGCATTAAACCAATTAACATTATCGATTTAAAAGCCTTAATGGGTGATGCATCAGATAATATTCCTGGCGTTAAAGGAATAGGGGAAAAGACAGCTTTAAAATTATTGCAAGAATATAAAACATTAGATGGTGTATATGAAAATCTTGATAAAATAAAAGGTAAAACAAAAGAAAAACTAGAGCAAGATAAAGATAATGCTTATATGAGTTATGAAATTGCTACAATATATAAAAATGTTCCGATTGATATTAATATAGATGAATTAAAATATTTAGGAAGTACTGATAAATTAAATAGTTTATATGAAGAATTAGAATTTTATTCATTTTTAAAAAAAGAAAAGAAAAAAGAAGAAGATATAAATATTACTGTTATTGATGATATAAGTAAAATAAAAATAGATAAAGAATGCGCTATTTATATAGAATTAGATGGAACAAATTATCACAATTCTAATATTATAGGTATAGGGATATATAATAAAGATGTGGCTTATTATATAGAAAACATAACAAATTTAGATTTTTTAAATGGTTTAGATATATTTACATATGATTTAAAAAAACTCTACGTTTCTTTAAAATATAAAAATATAAAAACACCTGATATTAAAAATGATTTAATGATTGCAGCTGCCTTATTAGAATATAATACTAAAGATGATATTGCTTATTTAGCTAATCAATTTAACTATAATATTCCTTTTTATGAAAATGTTTTAAAACAAGATGATATATCTAAAATAGTTGTTAATAAAGCTAAGTTTATTTATGAAATAAAAGATGAATTATTAAATAAAATAAAAGAAGAAAACATGGAAGAATTATATAATGAAATAGAAATTCCTTTAACTTATGTTTTAGGTGATATGGAATATGATGGAGTAGTAGTTGATAAAGATATTTTAAATGAAATGGGTAATGAAATTAAAATTAAATTAGAAATATTAAGTAAAGATATTTATAATTTAGCCGGTACTTCATTTAATATATCATCACCTCAACAATTAGGTGAAGTTTTATTTGAAAGATTAAATTTACCTCATGGTAAAAAAGGTAAAACTGGTTATTCTACAGCTGTCGATGTTTTAAATAAGTTAGTTAATAAACATCCAATAATTGAAAAAATATTAGAATATCGCATGTTAAATAAATTGTATACAACTTATGTTGAAGGATTAATTAGTACTATTAAAAATGGTAAAATTCATACTATTTATACCCAAACATTAACAAGAACAGGTAGATTATCTAGCATCGAACCTAATTTACAAAATATACCTATTAGGACAGAATATGGTAGATTAATAAGAAAAGCATTTATTCCATCACCTAATTCAGTTATTATAAGCGGTGATTATTCTCAAATCGAATTACGCATTTTAGCTCACATGGCCAATGTTCCAGCATTAATAGATGCATTTAATAATGATTTGGATATCCATAGTAAAACGGCTTCTGATATTTTTAAAACAGATGTAGTAACTAAAGAAATGCGAAGAATAGCTAAAGCAGTTAATTTTGGTATTATCTATGGTATTAGTAGTTTTGGACTATCTGAAAATTTAAATATTTCAAATAAAGAAGCTAAACAATTTATTGATGAATATTTAAAAACATATCCAGGTATTAAAGAGTATATGGATAGTACAATTAAAAATGCATATGAATGTGGCTATGCTAAGACATTATTTAATCGAAAAAGAAATATTGATGAATTAAAAAATACTAATTATATGATTAGACAATCAGGAGAAAGAATGGCTTTAAATACACCTATTCAAGGTACTAGTGCAGATATAATTAAAAAGGCGATGGTTTTAATTCATCAAAAATTAAAAGAAAACAATTTAAAATCTAAATTAATAATTCAAGTTCATGATGAATTAGTATTTGATTGTTTAAAAGAAGAACAAGAACAAGTTACTAAAATCATGAAAGATGTTATGGAAAATGTAATTAAATTAAAAGTACCATTAAAAATTGACATTGAATACGGTAATAATTGGTACGAAGCGAAATAGGTGATTAAATTTGAAAATAACAAAAGTTTTATTGGTTAGTTCAATAACCAATACCTTTTTATCTATAATTAAAATTTTATTTGGATTAATTGGTAGATGTAGTTCATTAATTGCTGATGGAATACATTCATTAAGTGATTTATCAACTGATTTAGTAGCTATATTTGGTAATTATTTATCGCTAAAACCAGCTGATAAAAAACATCCTTTTGGTCATGGCAAAATTGAATATATTACTAGTATGATAATTGGTATAGTAATTATAATATTAGGCTTAAGTTTAATATATAATATTTTTAATAAAGAGATCATAATACCAAATTCGTTGATACTAATAGTTAGTTTATTTACAATAATTTCTAAATATATACTAGCTAATTATATTTATAAAAATGGGCTTAAATATTCTAATAATATTTTAATTGCTTCTGGTAAAGAAAGCAGAGCCGACGTATATAGTTCAATATTTGTTTTAATATCAATTATATTAATGCAATTTTCTAATAAAATATATATATTAAAGTATGCTGATATGGTAAGTACAGTTATAATAGCTTTGTTTATTATTAAAACAGGTTTTAATATATTAAAAGATAATATTGGTATTTTATTAGAAGAACAAGTTTTAGATAAAAATTATTTAAAGGAAATTAAAAATATTATTATTTCTTCTGATAAAATAGTTGAAATAAAGGATTTATATATTTTAAGATATGGACCTTATTATAAATTAGTATCAAATGTGATAATGAATAATATTTTATTAACTGAGGCTCACAATGCTATAGATAAGATAGAAATAAAGTTAAAAGAAAAAGATTCTAGAATAAAGTATGTATTTATTCACATGGAACCAATTGACAAATTCTAAAAAAGTGGTATGATAATTTAAATTTAATAGGGGGTTATTATGCCAGATAAATATCAATTTAAAGAAATAATTATAAAATTAAAAGAACTAGTTAATTTATACAAAAATACAAATTATCAATATAATGCAAATAAATTATATCTATCAGATAGTAATGTTTTGAATTTTAGTTTTGCCAAAGAAAATATACCACATTTATTAGGAATAAATATAGTAAATTTACGAACAAGTAAAGTTTTAACTGCAACAACACCATTTGAAATGTTAGAAGAATTAATATCAAGGTATAGTGCCATTTATGATAAGATGGTAAGAAGAGAATTGAATTATCGTGATATTTTTTCGCCATTTATCGAAGATAAGATAAAGTCATTTGAAAAAGCTTTAACATTTAATCTTGAAGATATCTTTTTTGTTTGTAATTATTCTAAAGAACGATCTTATGTCAATGGTATGAAATATAATTTTGGATGTCAGTATTATGTTTGTTTAAAAGGAAAGAATGATGAGTTAATTTTTTTAGGACTAAAAAAAGATGATTTTAAACATTATTATTTTCCCTCATCTTTACTTGGATGTTATGATAAAGAAAAAAGTTCAAAAATGATAGAGGATATGATTACTAATCAACAGATAATGTTAGTTAATTGTGTCGAAATAGCTAATTCAAAAAAATCTAATTATTTGGATAATAAAATTAAATTGCAATTATCTAAGGCATTAATTAATTTGTCTAATCGCTATAAAAGTAGTTTTATAATTACTAAAGATTATATTTTTGCTTTAAGTAAATTAATTACTGCATATGAAAAAGAAAACAAAATGAAAAATTTTATTTTAAATTTTATTTCGGCAATTTCTAAGGGTAAGAAATTAAAAACAGATACTACTTTTGATAGTGATATTAAAGATTTAACGAGACTTTATAATGACGAGTTGCAAAGAAGAAGACAACGTGATTTAGAAGAATTAAGAAATTTAAGACAAGAAGTAATGGAATTAAAAAAACAATTAGAAAAAGTAAAAGTTAAAAAGAAAAAGTAAAAGTTAAAAAGAAAAAGTAAAAGTTAAAAAGTGATTGTTGACAATACAAATTTAAAATGATAAAATTTATTCATAAAACAAAAAAGGAACTAAGTAATAAATATATTATTTAATAGAAAGTTAGTGGTTGATGGAAACTAATAATAATTATTTATGAAATCTACTCCTTTAGTGAAATGTAAACATTTCCGGGTAAAACCGTTATCTCTTAATTAAGACTATTTTA
>CALVYK010000030.1 GCA_944372195.1 uncultured Bacilli bacterium | reverse complement strand
ATACCTAAAACGTTAAAAAACTATATTTTATATAGTCTAACTCAATTTTTTATCACAAAACTGTCAAACTTGGGTGAAACAATTGAAGTTAAGCGAAGTATAGATACCCCTAATAAATTTACTTATAATGTTTATGTAGAATCATTGTAAGTAATTTTTTTTGATGATATAATATATGAATTAAAAGTATTTTTAAAGAGAAATATTATGAGTAGAAATTATTATAACATTTTAATAAATAGTGAAAAGATAAAAATACAAAAAACTCAAAAAGAAATTCCGGGATTTTATGAATTCTTGCCTATTTTATTCAATGTACTTTTGCAAATGCCATTTTGTACTGGTAAATTATGTGATGAAAATGATATTGAGATGGTAAAAATACAAGATTTATTTCAATTCTTTATATATGATACGTCATTTAAGGTGAAAAATATTGTTTATTTAATGGAAATTGGAAGTTATAGTGATGCTTGTATTTTGTTTAGATCATTATTAGAGACATTTATAATCTATAAATATTTTATTTTAAATAAAGATGGTTCGGGGTTGTCAAAATATTTTGAAACAGATAGGTCAAAAAGAAGTAAGCAAAGAATCAAAGATATATTTGAAAAAGTCATACCAAATTTTTATGATGATTTGTATGATGAATTATGCATGAATACTCATTCTAATCCATTAATTCAAGCGATTTTCAGAGGAAATGTCTCTAAAAATGAACCTACAAAGTCAAGGATTGATAACATTAATATAGGCTGGTTTAGTTATATTGCTAATCAATTGTTACCTTTAATTATTGGTATAATTGATTTATACAAATATGTTTATCCAAACAATACACTTGAAAATAATAAGCAGTTAAAATATGATTTAGAAATAGTGTATAAGTTTATTTACAATGATATAGAGGAACGAAAAAGCGAATTTCCGAATCAACTGAAAATGATTGAATATTACAATCAAATAATAAAAATAAAATCATTAGAACAATGAAAATGCAAATTCTAATGAGGTTAATTAAGTAGAAATTTAACAATATCGTTCGATTTCATTGTAAGCAATTTATTAATATGATATAATGTATCAAGAAATGTATTTAAAAGAGAGTGGTTGTACTATGGAAAAAATAAAAAATGTTGCAATAGCATTAATAACATTATCTTATGTTTTGTTAATTCCAGATATGATAATGAATAGTGAAAGATATATTTTTAAAGAAAATTGGTTATTTTATGTAAATTTGGTTTTATTATGTGTGGGATTTTATCATTTTCTCAAATATGTTGACAAAGAAAAATAGTTTTGATAGAAGATTAAGCATCTTCTTTTTTAGTAGTCACTAAATGGTAGGTACGTTCAAAATAATTACTTTAGCTACTGCTTTGGAAGAAAATGTCGTTAATTTAGAGGAAGAACATTTTTATGATAGTGGATCAGTTAAAGTAGGAGGTGCTACTATTCATTGTTGGAAACATGGTGGTCATGGAGAGCAAACTTTTTTACAAGTAGTAGAAAACTCTTGCAATCTTGGTGGTTACACGCGAACATTTTTGAGTTTGAAGATGCTTATGTAAACAAAAAAAGTTGCTCCAATATAGAAGTTTTTTCTACATTCAATTTGATATATAATGATATAATTTATTTCCAAAATGAGAAGTTACCGAAATTAGAAAGGAAAGTTAAAGTGGAAAATTGTAAGCTTAAAAGTGAAGAGGATAATATTAACAATGTAATTTATAATAATGATACTAGTAATTATAAAGATATAACTTACAATAAGAAAGATGAAACTATTAAATTATTTGATAAATTTGATGAGTATATTATTTCTATAGAAAAAGATATAATAAGAAATTATTTATTAAAAAATGTTGTATATAAATTAAAAAAGAGATTTATAGAAGTTCGAATTAATCAAAATGATTTATATATATGTTTTTTAAAAGATGTTAAACAATTTGATTTACAAAATAAATTAAAAATTAGAAAAGGTTATGAAAATACATCTTTAAATTATTATTTACTAGTAAAGGATATAAGTAATTTAGAATATGTATTTAAATTAGCAAAAGAATTATACGATTATCTAAAAAAACCACAAGAACCTATTTGTGAATTATTGTTTAAAAAAATTTCAAATAGAATTATGGAATTAGGAAATAATATTGTTTGTAATAAATTATATAGAGATTATAGATTTAAATCGAAAAGAAATTTTATTTCTATTACTAAAAGAAATTATGGATTATATGTTAGATTGTTAAAAGTAGAAGATAATTGAAATGTATTAGATTATACTTACCAAGCTAATGATAAACCTTTATGCATGACATATAAAATATATAACAAAGATGATATTGAAACTATTAATCCTTATATTAAAAAAAGTTATAATCTTAGTAGATGTGTTGAAATCGATGTAAAAAACAAATAAAATATATATGTAACATATTTTTAAATTATATTTTTTGAATTTAAGAAAAGATAATTTAAAATAGTTGACACTATATAAATATAATTATATAATAATTAAAAATTTATAGTTATTTTTTTATTGTATATGATTAATATTAAAATAATTGTTGAATATAATAACATTTTATTATGGAAAAGTGAGGAATTAAAGTGATAAAGGAGCCTAATACATGGAAAGATCCTGAAATTCATTATATTAAAGCAATGGATGATCCTTGGTTCAAATTGTTAGTTAAATTACAAAATTTATTATCAATAGAAACAATGAAATTTTATGAAGAAAAAAATATTGTAACAATACATTTACCAGTTACTACTTGTTCAATATCAAGTCCAATGGGAAGGGGTAGTGATTCACTGCCTGTAAAAGTTAATCTTGAAGGGATTGATACATACTTAGCTGATTCAATGCAATTTTTACTTGAGTATGGTTGTAGATTGACTGAAAATGGAGTTTATTATATTATGCCTTCATTTAGAGGAGAAAAAGCAGATTCTAGACATCTATGCCAGTTTTACCATAGTGAAGCAGAGATAATCGGAAATTTAGATGATGTAATAAACTTAGTTGAAGAATATATAAAGTATTTATCTAAAAAAATTGTTGAAAAATTAGGTACAGAATTAAAAAAAGCTATTGGTGACATTTCACATGTTGAAAATATAGCTAATTATAATGGACATTTTCCTAGAATAACATTTAATGAGGCAGAAAAAGAATTAAAGCAAATATATGGAGATGATATTAACAAGTATATTGAATATAATGATGGTTGGAGAAATATTACTAGATTAGGTGAAAGAGAAATATTGAAATTACATAAAGGATTAGTATGGATAACTAATTATGACATACTTGCAGTCCCTTTTTATCAAAAATATGATTGTAATATAAAAGGTACCACTAAAAATGCAGATTTATTAATGGGAATAGGTGAAACAGTAGGTTGTGGGGAAAGACATTCAACTTATAATGAATTAATTAATTCATTAAAATATCATGATATAAACAAAGATGAATATGAATGGTATATTAATATGAAAAAAATAAGGCCACTTAATACATCGGGTTTTGGAATGGGGACAGAACGATTTTTTATGTGGGTATTAAAAAGTAATGACATTAGAAATATGCAAATATGTTTAAGATTTAATGGTGAGAAAACTATTTTGTAATTTTTTTAACTAATTATTATTTATTAAACAAAATAGTATAAATATAAAAATAATGGAGATGAAATGATGAAAAAATATACTAAAGAACAAATAAAAAAATTAAGTTATACGGATTTTATTTCATTAATAAAAGAAGAAAATAGACCATCAGGCGGTAAAAAAACAATCAGAGAAATAGCCATTAATAGTTTTATAAATGAAAATTCCAATGTGTTAGAAATTGGTTGTACTAATGGTTTTTCTTCACTAGAAATAAACAAAATAACAAAATGTAATGTTATTGGTATTGATATAAATAAGTATTCTATTGAGAATGCTAATGAAAAAATTAAACTTAATTGTTTAGATGAAAACAAAATTAAATTTGAATATGGTAATGCTGAGGATTTATCTAGGTTTGAAGATAATACATTTGATTTAATAATATGTGGAAATGCTATTTCTTTTATAAATGACAAAGGTAAGGCTTTTAATGAATTGATTAGAGTTTTAAAACCTAATGGTTTTATATCAGTTGTACCAATTTGGTATAAAGAAAATCCTAATATGAATATCATCAATAAAGTAAATGAGGAATTAGGTTTTAAAATTAAATGTTATTATGAAAAGGATTGGATGAACTTTTATGATAAAAATTTAGAACTGTATTATAAAAAAGATTATCATTTTATTTATTGTACTAAAGATCAAATAAAGGAATATGTAAATACAATGATTGATTCAAAAGAACATTTAAAAATTTACAATACTGAAGAAATAAACGTGATAAAAGAAAGATGGAACAATACTGTTTCAGTATTTAATGATAATTTATCTATGACTAATTATTCTATTATTTTACTTCGAAAAAATATGTTTGAAGAAGAAATGGAAATTTTTTTAACAGAGGAGTAATAGTATGGGGATTGAAAAAATTGAATTAACACCAAATGATTACAATGCGTTAACTACTAATAGTTCTAAAAAATTTAATAGTACTATGATTGATATATTTAATGAAAGATCAAAAGGAATATCTCCATCAACTTTGTTAGATAATTATCAAAACAAACATAGTTTATATCAACCTGCTAAAATAGATCCTCGTATATATAATGAAATAAGTAATATATTTTTTGATACAGTTTGCAATGATTTTGAATGTATTGAGTTATCCCCAATTAATCCATTTGGACTAAATGCATCACTAACAGCAACAAGTCAAAATAATGTTTTAAGTTCTGTGAGGAATTCAGAGGTAGTCAGTGATTCATCAATTTCGATGGCTTTAGAATGTGCATATAGAATAAAAAAGTTGAAAGTAGATAAAATTAATTTAGCATCTTCAACAAGAATTTTAAGAACTCAAAATTATGGTAATGGTAAAAAGGCTCATTGGAGTCAACATTTTAGAGCTTGTTCTTTGGTATCCAGTTTTAGAAATACTAGCAATAATATGTTTCAATTATTACAATTACAATTAGATAATTGGTTGAATGTCATTGAAAAATTAAAAGAAAATTTAGATATTGAACAAATAAATTTAAATTTATGTTTTATACCACTAGTTAAAGAAATTTTTCAAACACATGGTATAGATTTAGATAATATACTTTGTAATACTGTAAATCCTAACTATAATATTTTTGAAAAATATGGTGTTCAATTACCAAATAACATTGAAAGCGAAAGAGATATAGATTTAATAAGAACAACAAAAGATTATTTGTTGAGCATTAGAAATGTTTATAACATATTTTATAGTAATGTAATTATTTTACTAAAAAATAAACATGAAAAAGTCAAATTTAATTTACAATTGAATAGAAAATCAGGATTAACATACTATGATGATATATGTTATGAAATAGAAGTTGTTTTTAAAGATGGTAAATCTTTAGTTTTAATTGATGGAGGTATCAATGATTGGATTGGTAAAATATTAAGTGATTCAAAAGAAAAATGTATTACTTCAGGCATGGGATTAGAATATATAGGAAAGGTTTATAAAAAAAGATTATGAATATACAAATAACTGGAGCAAGTGGAAGTGGAAAAACTTTTCTCGGAAAAAAATTATCAGAAGTCTTAAATTATAATTTTGTTGATACAGATGATATTTTATGGGTATGGGATGAAGAAGTTCAACCTTATACTATTGCGGTAAGTGATGAAGAATCTTGTAAAATCTTAAAACAAATATTATTAAAAAATAATTCAACAATAGTTAGTGGCATGTTTTATCCTTGGTCCGAGTCTTTAATTCCTATGTTTGATTTGCTGATAATTATTGAAACAAATAAAGAAATAAGAAAAAAAAGAATTATTGAAAGAGAATTTGAAATGTATGGAAATAGATTTAAAAAAGGTGGAGATATGTATGAGCAGTTCAATCAATTTTTAGATTGGGCAATGTCATATGATACATCAGATGATAAGTTAGGTAGCAAAAGGGAAACTGATAACTGGGCAAGAAAATTTAATTGTAAAGTTCTATACATTGATGGAAGTAAGTCTATTGAAGAAAAAATTAAAATAATTTTAGAAAAAATTAAAGAAATAAGTTATAATAAAAAAAAGAAAGAGTTGATGAAATGATTATTCCAGAAAAGTTAAAAAAAGGAGATACTGTTGCTATAGTAAGCTTATCTAGTGGAATGGGCGGAGAAAAGGAATTTTTACATAGATATGAAGTAGGTAAAAGAAGATTAGAAGAAATATTTGGGTTAAATGTAATTACAATGCCAAATGCATTAAAGGGGTGTGATTATTTATATAACCATCCCGAAGCAAGAGCAAATGATTTAATGAATGCATTTAAAAATAAAAAAATTAAAGGTATTTTTACTATGATTGGTGGAGATGATAGTATAAGAATTATACCTTTTATAAAACAAAATATTATTAAAGATAATCCTAAAATATTTATTGGATATTCAGATACTACTGTAACACATTTGTTATTATATAAAAATGGTATAACATCTTATTATGGCCCAGCCTTATTATCTGAAATTGCTGAAAATGGTAGTATGCATGATTATACAAAAAAACATTTAGAAAATACATTGTTTGAAACTGCAAATATAATCATTGAATCTAGTGAAGAATGGACTAATGATAGAATTGATTGGACGGATAGCTCAAAGGATAACGAATTTAGAAAAATGAAATTAGAGGAACATGGTTTTGAAGTATTACAAGGTAGTGGGATATTTGAAGGAAAATTATTAGGAGGATGCCTGGAAGTACTAAATATGGTTATTGGAACGGATATTTGGCCAGATACAAAAGAATGGGAAAATAAAATATTATTTATTGAAACTAGCGAGATGAAACCATCACCAGATGATGTATCTTATTTTTTAAGACATTTAGCAGCACTTGGAATATTAAAAAAAATTAATGGTATCATAGTCGGTAAACCCAAAGGAGAAACTTATTATGATGAATATAAAGAAATGTTTTTAAAAGTTATAAATAATGAAAGTAATTTAAAACAATTGCCTATTTTATATAATGTTAATTTTGGGCATAGTGCCCCAATGTGTACGTTGCCTTATGGATTAAATGCTATAGTTGATTTAGAAAAAAAGATAATTATTATTGAAAATGGAGATAATAGTGCGTCCGTATAAGCTTAAACCTGGTGATAAAGTAGCTATAGTTAGTTTATCAAATGGGACATTAGGAGAAGAATTTGTAAAACACGAGATAGAAATAGGCTTAGAAAGGTTAAAATCTTTTGGTCTCAATCCAATTATTATGCCAAATTCAATGAAAGGAATACAATATTTAAAAGAACATCCCGAGGCGAGAGCAGAAGATTTAAAAAGAGCATTTATGGATAAAAGTATAAAAATGATTATGACAGCTATAGGTGGAGATGATACGTATAAAATTATCCCATATTTAATGGAAGATAATGAGTTTATAACAGAAGTCAGGAATAATCCTAAAATATTTACTGGATTTTCGGATACAACAGTCAATCATTTTATGTTTAATAAAATTGGTCTATCTACATTTTATGGCCCAGCATTTTTAGTTGATATTTGTGAATTAGACAAAAATATGCTTTCTTATACTGAAAAATATTTTTTGTTATATTTTGAAAATTTAAAAAAATTAAAAATAGAATCTAGTCCTGTTTGGTATTTAGATAGGACTGATTATAGTAAAAACTCTATTGGTATTCCAAGAATATTATGTGAAGAAAAATATGGTTTTGAATTATTAAATGGAACAGGTGTTAGAAGAGGTAAATTATTTGGCGGTTGTCTTGAATCAATTTATGATTTATTGGTTGGAGAACGCTATGGAGATGAAGTTGAAATAAGTAACAAGTATAATTTAATTCCATCATTAAATGAATTTAAAGAAAAAATATTGTTTTTAGAAACATCTGAAGAAAAAATATCACCTCAAAAATTAGAAACTATATTGATGGAGTTAAAAAAGAGAGAAATTTTATCAAATGTTCAAGGAATTATAATTGGTAAACCATATGATGAAGTTTATTATGATGAATATAAAATGGTATATAAAAATGTGTTTTCAGATTTGGACACACCATTGTTATATAATATTAACTTTGGTCATGCTTATCCTAGATGTTTTATTCCTTACGATGCTTTAGCTGTAATAGATTTTGATAATAAAAAAATTAGAATAAGCTCAGAAATATTTGCTGAAGAAAAAAAATTGTCTAAAAAAATTGGAAAATAGTTCTATATATTGCAAGATGAATTCTTGCTTTTTTCATATTTATTTAAATTTATAATAAAATTAAATAAATATGAAAGAAATAATTAAAGAATTGAAATTAATAATTAATAAAGAATTATATCAAAAAAAAATAATTAGTTTTGATGAATTAAAAATTATTAATGAAGAAATAATAAAGGAGACAAAAAATGAATGTACTTCAAACTAGAAGTGAACTGTTATTTGGTAAAACTATATTTGATATGAATTTGAATGTAGGATATTATGCAAGAGTGTCTACTGATAAAGATGATCAGTTAAATAGTTTGGAAAATCAATCTAATTATTTTAGAGAAATGATATAAGTAATTTAGAATATGCATTTAAATTAGCAAAAGAATTATACCATTATTTTAAAAAAACACAAGAACCTATTTGTGAATTATTGTTTAAAAATATTTCTAATAGAATTATGGAATTAGGAGATAATATTGTTTGTAATAAATTATATAGGGATTATAGATTTAAGTTGAAAAGGAATTTTATTTCTATATCTAAAAGAAAATACGGATTATATGTTAGATTGTTAAAAGTAGAAGATAATCAAAATATATTAGATTATACTTATCAAAC
>CALVYK010000029.1 GCA_944372195.1 uncultured Bacilli bacterium | reverse complement strand
TAAAGCAAAAATCAGAGAAAGTTTTCCACAGTCTCTGATTTTTTTGTGTCAACTATTATTTTTACCGAAACTCAAATTTTTATTCATTATTTTTATATTATTTTTATTCATTATTTTTATATCCTGCCGTCATATATTTACTACCACACTTTATATATGTATGATATGTTATTTTAGAATCGTTTTTTATTATAGTATAACCTGTACAAATAGCAGTTTCTTCATTAGAAGTTAAAAGATTATGTTCTTTTAGTTTTTCAACCGTAACTATCACTTCATCGCCTTGTTCGATATTATTATAATATTCTTTTTGGTATTCTTTAGAGGCTTCTAAAACTTTTGATTCAAAAATTTTATACACATTAGAAGGGCTAGAAGATTCAGTTGGTTCAAGCATATTTTTAAAAACTTTGTTAGCTAAAACAGCAATAACTACTAATGCAATCATTAAAACTAAAACACACGCTAACATAGCTTGTAATCCCCAACCTCGATTATTTAATTTCATTAAAACAAATTCCTTTCTTCTAATTCATCGTTAAATCTATATAGTTTAGCAGGTCTTCCCATATATCCTTCGTTAACATCACCAGTATCAATAACATATCCTAAATTTACTAATTTTTTTCTAAAATTTCTTCGATCTATTTCTGTATTTAAAACTTGCTCATAAACTCTTTGTAATTCTGGTAAAGTAAAATCACTTGGAAATAATATTTTTAAAATATTGCTATTAATAATTCGTTTTTTTAAATATTCTACTAATTTATTTATTATTTTATCATGATCATAACCTGTTTTAGGAATAGAATTAATTTCAAACCACTCTAGTTCAATTTCATCTCTTTCTTGCTTTTTTAATACTAATGTTATATTATCAATTAAACCTATAAATGCAGTAGCAACTACTCTATTATCTGGATCTCTATTTAAATTACTAAAAGTATAACATTGTTCAATATACATAGTAGGCAATCCTAAAGTATCACATACGACATCTGTTATATTGTCTTCTAATGTTTCATTATCTTTTAATAGTGAACCTGGCAACACCCAATATCCCTTATACGGTTCAGTTTTTTTGTGCATTAATAATATTTTTATTTTACCTTTATCAATGGTAAAAATGCCAATCAAAGTCTCTAATAATTGACTATAATCATTCTTAATACTACTCATATATTTACTCCTTTGTGTTCAACGTACACTCATTTTACATTAATTTTTTTATTTTGTCAAATAGAAAAACAACTAGAATTTCTAGTTATAGAAAAACAACTAGAATTTCTAGTTATCTAAATAATCTCTTAATTTGCGTGAACGAGATGGATGCCTTAATTTTCTTAAAGCTTTGGCTTCTATTTGTCTTATTCTTTCACGAGTAACGCCAAATAATTGCCCTACTTCCTCCAATGTTCTTGCTTTTCCATCTTCTAATCCAAATCTTAATCTGATTACCTTTTCTTCTCTTTCAGTTAAAGTTAATAAAATATCACTTATTTCATCTTTTAACATTTCATTTGTTGCGTATTCTTCCGGACTCATATTATGTTCATCTTTAATAAAATCACCCAAATGAGAATCATCTTCTTCACCGATTGGCGTTTCTAAGCTTACTGGTTCTTGACTTATTTTATAAATTTCTCTTATTTTATCAACTGAAGTATTCATCTTTTTAGCAAGTTCTTCTTCGGTTGGTTCTCTATTTAATTCCAAAGTTAATTGTCTTTGAATACGCGCTAGTTTATTGATTGTTTCAACCATATGAACAGGAACACGAATTGTTCTTGCTTGATCAGCTATAGCACGAGTAATAGCTTGTCTAATCCACCAAGTAGCATAAGTTGAAAATTTATATCCTTTAGATACATCAAACTTTTCAACGGCTTTCATTAATCCAATATTTCCTTCTTGAATCAAGTCCAAAAACAGCATACCACGACCGACATATCTTTTAGCGATACTTACAACTAATCTTAGGTTAGCTTCAGCTAAGATAGTTTTGGCTTGCTCATCACCCGCTAATATTCTATCTGCTAAATCTAATTCTTCTTCATTTGTTAATAACTTAATTTGACCAATTTCTTTTAAATACATTCTAACCGGATCATTAATATTTAAATCCTTAGTTAATGTATTATCATCTAATAATATTTTTTCTGATCCACCTTCTGATTCTTCTTCAGATACAACCGGTATATTATTTTCATTAAGTACATTATATAAATCATCTAATGAATCTGCATCCAAATCTAATCCTTTTAAAGCATTGGCTAAATTCTCATATGTTAGATATCCTTGTTGTTTTCCTAATTTTACTAATTCTTCTTTTCGTTCTGCAAACGATTTAATTTCATTAAACATTTTTCTCTCTCCTTACCACTAATTCTAATATTCTTTGACCTAATTTAGCTTTTTTTTCTAAATCAGTTTCCTCATTCATCAATTTAGTTAATCTATCACATTCATCATTAATGTTTTTTTCTTCAATAGCATTAAAATAATCAATTATTAAATTATTACTATAGTTCTCATTTAAATTTAAAGATTCAATCTTACCAACTACTGGAACTAATTCACTATCCAAGTCAGATAGGAAATCCGCTTCATTTATATAATTATTATTTTTATAAAAATAACTTATTTCATGCGCAAGCATTCGATATTCTTTAGTTGGAAAATAGATTGTCCTATTATCAAACATTTTAATAACATCAGCACTTCTTAACATATAAAATAATAATCCTAGTTGTGCCATATCGTATTTATTAGTTTGTACTGTTTTTGGTTTATTTATTTTAGTTACTTCTTTTTTGGTTAATTTATCTTTTAAAAATTCAACATCCAAATCAGTTTCTTTACTTAATTTTTTTAAAGTTATTTCTCTTAATATATCATCATCAATTGAATTAAGTTGTTCAATTACCTCTTTAGCATATTTTGCTTTATCAACTGTTTGAGTTAAATCTTTATTTTTTTTAAGATAATTTAATTTAAAATCCATAACACTTATTGGGTTATTTATTTTATCTAAAAATCTATCTTTACCATACTTTAAAATATATTCATCGGGATCTAAATCTTCTTCTAATCTTACTATTTTAGGTATGATGTTGTATTGTAATAATATATCACTACAAGCCATAGTCGCTTTAGATCCTGCTTTATCACCATCAAAACAAATAATAATGTTGCTTGCTAATCTTCTTATTATGTTAGCGTGCTCTTTCGTAAAAGCCGTTCCTAAAGTAGCTACTACATTTTTAACACCAACACTATGAGCCCTTATAACATCCATAAATCCTTCCATGATGATAACAGTGTTTTTCATTCGGCACTCATTTTTAGCTCGAGCATAATTATAAACAAACTCACCTTTTCTAAACAACACATGTTCCTTACTATTAATATATTTAGGAGCATCAATATTAGTGTATATTCTTCCACTATATCCAATTACCTTATTATTTATATCATGTAAAGGAAACATAATGCGATCATAAAAGAAATCATGAAATCCTCTTTCATCTTTAACAATTAAACCACTATCAATTAAATCTTTTTCTTTAAAGCCTTTTTTTTCTAATAAAGTAGATAAAGCTTTACTATTTTTAATAGCTAGTCCAACTTCAAATTCTTTAATTAAATCATCATTTATTTTTCTTTTGTATAAATATTCTTTAGCTTCTTTACCATATGAAGTATTAATATTATTTAAATAAAATTTTTGACCAATATCATAAATTTTATATATATCATTATTTTTTATTGTTTTAGTATTTTTAGTATCGATATTAACACTAATACCAGCCATATCAGCTACCATTTTAACAGCTTCTATAAATGATACATGTTCATATTCTTTGATAAAATTAAAAACATTACCAGCAGTATGGCAAGAAAAGCAAGAAAATATTTGTTTATCAGGAGAAACACTTAGAGATGGATCACTATCTTCATGAAATGGACATACTCCAAAATAATTCTTCCCTTTTTTAGTAAGTGGGATATATTTTGATACAACATCAACGATATCAACACTATTTCTTATCTCATTAATCTGTTCCTGTGATAATGTTTTCATATTTATCTTCCCCTACTTATTAATATACGACAAAAAATAACAATTTCCTTTTTTTTTACATATTTTTTTTAATTTTTTTCATATTATTTAATAAGGAGTGACCAAAATGAGCTTAAAAAAAGTTAAAATAATCGGATTTTTTATTATATTTCTATTATGTTTTTTATTTCATTTTTTATATGATTGGTTACCAAATTCATTATTTAGTATATTTTTCCCAGTAAATGAAAGCATTTGGGAACACATGAAATTAATTTATACATCTTTTGTATTTTATGGTATATTTGATTATTTATTACTTAAAAAAAATAAAATTGAATTTAATAATTTTTTATTGCAATTGTTTTTAATACCGATTATAGCAATTATAATTTATTTAATTATATTTATTCCTATTTACAAAATGATTGGTGAAAATATGATATTAAGTATTGGACTATTAGCAATAGTAATTATTATCGAGCAGATATTAAGCTACTTTATACTAAAATATAAAGAAATGAAATATCAAAATATTATTGGAATAATAGGTATTATTTTAGTTTACATTATATTTGGTTATTTAACTTATAAGCCAATCGAAAATTATATATTTTATGACACAGTAAAAGATAAATATGGAATTAATATTTATATAAAATAAAAAGGGACTTAAAATCCCTTTTTACTTGGAATAAATTCCATCTATATTAAACGCTAACAGCTATTAGCGTACACATTAGAACAAGTATAAAATTATCTTATAGAAATTTATACTTGTTTAGCGAGTGTTAACGTAATTAGTATTTATAGCTTACTTTTAATATATCCATCTTAAATATATTATATGCATCTATAATGTAACTTTTACTAATTTTGTTCACCCATTAATAGTATATTCCTGTTATTTGTAATTGTGTAGACAATTAAATTATTTTTAAACGTACATAACATTATATTAATTCATATTCTTTTGCTGTTATTCTTTTATCACTACAATATTCAATAATAAATTTGTTATTTTTTTTACATATAATTATTCCGACAGTTTTATTCTGATTTATTTTCTTTAAATTTTTATCTATATAATTCATATATACTTCTATTTGACCTATATATTCTTTTTTTAATTCTGACACTTTTAATTCAACTACTACATAGCAATTAAATTCAATGTTATATAATAATAAGTCTAGATAGTTATATGTATCGCCTAATTTTATTTTATATTCGTGGCCAATATAAGAAAAATTATCACCAATTTCCAACAAAAAATTATCAATGTCTTCCAATATTAATCTTTGTAATACTTTTTCTGTTACTATTTCATTATTACTACTATTTTTAATTAATATTGGATTCTTAATTAAATCTGTCACTTCATATTTTTGTGATTTTTTTAATTTTAATTTAGTTTTCTCATCTAATCTTTCATATTCTTTATTTTTCATTTTTTCTTGAAGTTGTCTAACACTATATAAATTTTCACTTGAAATCTTAGCATAATAATTAAATTCATTTATTGAACTTAAAGTTATTAAAATTCTATAATGACTCCATGATAATTGGTGCCACACTGTGGCACCTTTTTCTACCATAATATAAAATTTACGCATTCTTTTTAAGGTTGTTGTGTCGTAATTTCTTCCAAATTCTTTAGTTAATTTTATAGAATATTCTTTTATTATTCCTTCACCATAGTGTTTTCCAGCTAAAGATAATAATTTGCCAACATTATAATATGCCGTTAAATCACTTTTATTTTTACTATAATCTTTTGCTCTTTTTGTTATTTCATTATTTATTATCTGTTCTTTTATCTCATTATAATAATTCATAATCTCTCCTTGTTATGATAAACATGTTTTTATTTCTAATTTATTTTTAATTTTAAATTTAACACTTCCATTTATATCGGTTCTATAAATAGTACTATCTTTTAAAGTCTCCAAAACTTCATCATTAGGATGACCATACCAATTGTTTTTACCAACTGATATAACAGAATATATTGGATTAATTTTATTAATAAATAGTTTGCTACTACTTGTATTTGATCCATGATGACCTACTTTTAAAATATCAATATTACTTAAATTATATTTATTTAATATATCTTCTTCGACATTAACACCTGCATCACCCATTAATAATATTTTTGCTCCATTTATTTCAGTATAAATAACACTGGAATTGTCATTTTCATTATCAAATAATTTATTATTTAAAAAATATAGTATATTATTATTTATATTTAGTTGTTTTAATTCATTATAATATTTTATATTTTTTTCATCTAATACTCTAATTAAATCTAACTCTAAATCATTATAACTATTATGGTTAAATATAACATTATCAACTTTAAAATTATTAATTAAATTAATACTTTCTCCCATATGATCATAATCACCATGGGTTAAAATTAAATAATCTAATTTTTTAATTCCTAAAGATTTAAAATAAGGTATTAATTTATTATAAGCTATATTATAATCACTAAACATATTCCCACCAGTATCAATTAAAATACTTTTATCTTCTATTTCCAATAAAATAGAATCACCTTGTCCTACATCCAAAATTGTTAAATGACTATTTTTATTAAAATATCTTATATTAGTATGAATAATTAATATAATTATCAAAATATAAAAATATTTTGGCTTAATAAATATTAATGAAATAATTAAATAGTAAAGTGTAAATATAAAAATATTCATTTTAGCCATTATCAAATTGATATTAAAATTATTACAAAATAAAGTTAAAGATTCCATAATATTTAATAAAAATAATAATATATTATCTAGTATTGGAAATATTAAAGTTAATAATGATAATGGAAAAATAATTAATGAAATAAAAGGCACAAAAATAACATTAATTAAAGGACTCATTATGTTTATATAATAAAAATTATTAATCATAATCGGAATACTTGCTACAAAACAAATAGCTGAAGTAATAAATAATTTAACAAAATAATTGTTAAATTTATTAGTTAAGTTACCAAAATAAATTAAATAAAAACTTATTACAAAACTAAATAAAAAACCGACATTATAAATATAATATGGATTATAAAATAACATAAAACTAGCAATCAGTAAAATTAAATTTTTTTTATCTATTTTTTTAAATATATAAAGAAAAACTGCTCTTAAAACAGAAGGAGTAAAACTAGTTAAAAAGGCATAAAAAATTAAAAATAAACTTATTACAAAATAATTATATTTAAACTTTTTTAATAATTTAGTTAAAATAACCACTAATAAAGAAATATGCATACCTGATATAGCAAGTAGATGACTTACACCATTTTGTTGATAACTACTTAATATTTCATCGCTTAAATCTTGTTTATCACCCAATACAAATGTTTTTATATAATCTTTACATTTTAATTTATCTATTCTTTCATATATAATATTTTTTATTTTATATAAAATATTTGTATTATCTTTTATTTTTATAATATCATTTGCTTTTAAAATATAATATATTTTATTACTTAATAAATATTTATTATAATTAAATAAATTAAATATAGTATTGTCATATGGTTTATTTAAAACACCGATTACTTTAATATAGTCACCCAATTTATAATCTATATTTCCATAATAAGTTACTTTTATTTTTTCTTTTGATTTAATTATTAGATCTACTTTATCTTCACCATAAGTTATACTAATTATTTTACCAATTAAAGTTATCTCACCTTCTTCATAATTAGTGTAATATATTAAATTTTTAGTAATATAAAAAGTATATAAACAAGCTATAATTAAAATTATTTTACAAAGTAAGTCGATCTTTAATTTTTTCATAAGTTGTACTACCTATTCCATCTACTTCTAATAATTCATCAATTGATTTAAAACCATTATTTTTATTACGATATTCGATAATAGACTGCGCTTTTTTCTCACCTATCCCATCTAATGTCATTAATTCATCTAAAGTAGTATTATTTAAAGATACTTTACCTGATGATTCATTTTTATCAATAGAACTATTTTCATTATTAGGAATATTATCAATTTTATCTTCAATACATGCATCATTTTCTAATTTAGGGCAAATACATTCTTTCTCAATATATTTAACACTAGTACTTCCTTCTTTCATTTCATTTATTTCATCTTTTGTATATATAATAATAACCATTTCATCAACTACATTTTTACTTAAATTAATAACACTAGTATCAGCTTCGTTAGTTAAACCACCACTTATATTTATTACATCACTAACTCTACTATTTTCTTCTACTTCATAGACTCCAGGATTTTTAACAGCACCTTTTATGTCAACCTTTATTTTAGAACTAACATTTTCAGTAACTACTTCTTCTTTCACTTCCAAATTACCATCATCTAATACTATTTCATCTTCTTTTTTATTACTAAAAATAAATAGAAATAATAACAATATAAACAGTATAATCCAATAATATTTTTTTAAATAATGCATAAAATTACCTCCTACTAGTTATATACGACAAAAAGAGGTCAAATTCCTGCAATAAATTAAAAAAAATTGTAATTTCTTACAATTTTAATTTCTTACAATTTATTTCAAAATAATAACTTTTTTACTACCATATTTTTTTTCTTTAATTATTTGATAATCTGTCTTAAATTCTTCTTCTATTTCACATACTATAATACCATTTTCATTTAATAAATCATATTCTTTTATTTTAGCTAATACTTTACTCATTAAATTATCATGATAAGGAGGATCTAGTAAAATAACATCAAATTTAATATCAAAATCTTTTAAAGCTTCAAAGCAATCTTTTTTAATAATTACTTTATTATCAATTCCAATTGTATTTTTTTTAATTGTGTCGATTGCGATTTTATTATTATCGACAAAATAACATATTTTAGCCCCATTACTTAGTGCTTCAATACCTAAACTACCACTACCAGCAAATAGATCCAATATAACTTTATCTTTTAAATTATTTTGAATCATTGCAAACATCGATTCTTTTACTCGATCCATTGTCGGTCTAGTACCATTTATATTAAATCCATCTAATACTCTTCCTTTATATTTACCACTTATTACTCGCATATATTCTCCTATGAAAAAAGTTCTATTTTTTTAGAACTTCTATAGCTTGACGCATTTTTAAATCGTATTTAACCATTTCTAAACCACCAAATAATTTTAAGAATTCATCTTTATCCATTTGATATTTAGT
>CALVYK010000028.1 GCA_944372195.1 uncultured Bacilli bacterium | reverse complement strand
GAGGAGGAAATATAATGATATGTAATTGTTATTCTTATAATACTTACAAACATGGATATTTTAAGATTAGAAAAAATGGAATTCCTGAGCATGAACTTAATCACTGTTATGACCAATGGCAAGTGTGGGACATTCATTGTGACTATGGTACAAAAGATGAAAATTTATTGCAATTATTAAGTAGGATTGGTGAGTTTCACTCTTTATACATTTATAGATTAAATGATTTAGGGTATCTTGTAAGTGATGTCTTAGATAACTTAGAGACATTAAAAGATAGAAATGTAAGAGTTTTTGTAAATGGTAGAGAAATAGATTTGACCATCACTTATGATAGTATTGAATATCATTTTCGCACTTATCAATTTGTTAATTTTGATAAATATGATAAGGCCCCTATTTTTAAAGATGATTTAGAAGGAGAAATTATATGAAAAGAGGTTATTTAAAATTAAATAAGAAAATAGTTACAAAGGAAGAGTTAAAAAATAGTCAACTGATGACTATTCCAGATATTAATTATTTATATTGTGATTATTGTGGCAGTTATAACAGAGCCATAAAAGACCTAATTTGTGATTTACGTACTGGAGATAGTGTTTATGTTACAAGTATTGATGATTTAGGTAATAATATAAAAAATATATTTGCTATTTTAATGGCATTTAAATATGCTAACATTAAATTCTTTATAAACAATAAAGAATTTAGTCTTAGTAAAATTTCTAAAGTAATAGAAGATGAAAAATTAATAGATGGTGATGGAGCCATAAAATCTGATGAACATGCTTTTAAAATATTAAATCCTATATTGGACACATTAAGGCATGTTGATGTTAGTAGAAATAAGGAAATATATGAAATATGAAATATGGATATTTTAAGCTTGAAAATTTTCAAGTACCTTCAAAAGGTGCTTTAGGATATTACTATGAAAAAATGAAAACGATACCTAATATTAAGGTATATTATGATCATTGCGGTAAAGAAAGACCTTTTCTATATAAAGTTCTTGAGAAAATAAGTAATGGTGATAGTTTATATGTCCTAAATATTTACAATTTAGGTACTAAACAATCTACTATTTTTGAAATATTAGAGATGCTAAAAAAAGAAGATATCAAATTCTTTATAAAAAATAAAGAAATATCTTTAGATAAAGTTTTTAAGCAAATTGAAAAAATGCGAACATATAATAGAGAACATTTGAAATCCCAGATTTATGATTCAGATATATTGAAATCTGTATTAGATAAATTAGAAAAGTATTAGTTTAGGTCAGAGATAAAGGAGTATATATGAAAAGTAAAGAGTTAAACAATGATGATTTAGTGGGTATGTTAGGAGAACTATTAAAAAACTCTCCTAAACTACTTGTTAAAAATAATATGGATTTATTAACACCACAAGAAGTGTGTGAGATATACCCATGTTTTAATGATGGAACTTTAAGAGAAGCTACTAAAAACCAATTACCTTATTTAAAAATTGGGAAGCATCGCTTCTATCGAATAAAAGATATTGATGAATGGCTTGATAAACGAGTAATTATAGAAGAAAACTAGTTGCTAAAAAACTAGTTTTAAGTGACAAATAATACTGAAAGGAGTTTTTTATGGTTAAAACCTTAGATACAAAATATATAGAAGATAAAGGAAATGGAACTTTTAGAATTAGGTTCCGTATTCCTGGTAAAAATTTGTACTTTTCAAAGCAAATCAGTAATAGCACAATTGATGAAGCTATTGCAATAAGAGATGATGCTTTGAAGGAATTGGAAAATAAAGGCAAAATAGATAGCACTATGAAGGTTAAAGACTGTGTTAAGTTATGGATGGAACAAGTTGTAAAGATTAAAAACGAAGGTTCTACTATAGATGATAAGATATCAAAATTAACAAATCACTTTCTTCCATATCTTGGTAACTTGCAAATGTGTGATGTGAAACGTAATGATATTCAAAATTGGATAGGTACACTGACAAACAAAAAGTCTATGAGACGTAATGATGGTACATTTGAAAAGTTAAGTTCAACAACTATTCACAATGTTTATAGTATAGTTCGCGCCTTTTTCAATTGGGCTTCTGACGAAGATATTAATATAATTAATATGACACCATGTAGGAAAATTGAATTACCTAAAAGAAAAGATTACGAAAAAGAAATTTTAGAAGATATGGATATAGATGAAGTAATTGAATATATTCTCGAATTACCTGTTCAATATCAATGTGCCTTTTTAATACCCTTATTTTGTGGATTACGCCGTGGTGAGGTTGTAGGACTTAGGTGGAAAGATATTAATTTTGATAAAAAACAAATCAGAGTTAAGAAATCTTTATCAATAAGTAAATCAAAAGGGACAGATTTGAAGTTAACCAAAAGTAACAAAGAAAGAACTGTTCGTATGAATGATTTAATTACAGTTCTTCTTCTTCAGTTAAAGGAAGAACAGAATTTGCTAAAAAAGACTTTAGGTAAAAATTATAAAAAACCAGAGATGGTTTTTACAAATGATTTAGGTTATTATCTTAGCCCAAATTCTATTGGGAATAGATGGAGAAGATTTAGAGATAAACATGGATTTAAACATGTTACTTATCATGGTTTAAGAGCAAGTTATGCATCTTTATTGTTACATGATGGTATTTCAATTAAAGAAATACAAGAATCACTAGGACATAGTGAAGCAAGAACAACTACAAAATATTATACCTGTACGTATGATGATGATCTTGATCGTATATATAATGTGACCAATAAATTTCATAAATAAAGATATGGGATCTGTGACACTTTTTGTGACATTTTTACAAAATAAAAGAGTTTATGATTACATAAACCCTTGTAAAATCTAGCTTAAATTAATAGTGAAATGTTTCACCAATATAGTTGTTGCAGTCCCATGCCTTACCAACTTGGCTATGGACCCGTGTAAATAAATTATAGCAAAATATTTATACTTAATCAAGTATTTTACTATAATTTATTCATTATTTAAATAAATTATACCTTATTATATTATTTGATGTTTCTATTATTTTTCTAGCATATTCTTCTTTTTCTTTTATATAATCAGAATCAACATTCTCATACATTTTATATTCACTTAATTGATTATTATAATATATTTTATCTGTTACCCAATTACCATTTGGGAAAACTACAATATTATCATCTACACTAAATATATCATTTCCCAAAGCGTATTTTGTATCTACACCAAACATATTACCAATAGTTGGCATAACATCAATAGCTCCCATTATTTTATCTATTTCTTTATGTTCGATATCCTTACTCCATATTATTAAAGGAACTTTAGTTAGTTTTTCATATTCATAAAAATCTATTTCTTTACCTAAATATTCTTCATATTCTTCTTTAGAAAATTTTGCATCATGATCGCCATAAATAACTACTACTGTATTATCAAGATTAACTCTATTTATAAATTCACCGATTGCAGCATCTGAATAATGAACCAATTTAATATAATCACCTATTTTAGTACCTTCTGCAGCACCAACATTAAAGTCAATGCCTTCAGTATAAAATGGTGTATGATTAGATAGCATAATTAAAGTCCCATAATATTTATCATATTCTAAATTATTAATTATATCAGCTGATTGAATAAAAAATGATTTATCAGATAATCCTAGACCTAATTGTTCAGTTAAATCATAGTAATCGTAACAATAATAGTAATCATAGCCTATTTGTTTATACATTTTATCTCTATTCCAATAATTACATGTATTACCATGCATACTAAAAGTATAATAACCATTATTTTTAAAAGATTTAACTAACGAATTATATTCATTTTTATCATAACTAGTAAATACTGTTCCAGTTCCTATAGGAAGTAATGAGTTAGTAATAGCAAGTTCAGTATCACTACTCGTCCCCACACTCTCCTCAGAATAATAATTATTAAAATATATTCCTTCATTTTTTAATTTGTATAAATTAGGAGTTATATTTTCATTTATAAACATACTTTGAATACTTTCTGCATGAATAAATAAAATATTTTTATCCTTAAATATATTAGTATATTCATTTGTTTTAGTTTCTTTATTACTATAAAATTCTTCCACTTCTGTTTTAGCTTTGCTATATCCACATTTGGGACATATAAATTTAGATGCTACATAAAATATATCATTTAATTGATAAGTATAAACGCCTAAATTTCTTACAACATATGCTTTATTCCAATCATGTTTTAATCGATATATATCATTAGAATTGATTGTTAATAAAGATATTGCTAAAATAGTAAAATAAACCAAAAAGCTTTTTTTAAACATATTAACATCTTTAGTTATATTAATTTTTTTATATAAAATAATCATTAAAATTACTTGCCATAGAAAAATAAAATCAATTATTTTAAATACTCCTGTTATTGCTTCAGAAGGAAGTCTTAAAGCTTGAATAAATGCTTCTAATAAATAAATAGAGGCAAAGTCGTTAAAATTATTATAGTATAATGAATTTATTACACAAATAGCAGTTAAAATGATAGAAAATATTAAAAAATATAAATTTCTTTTTTTAATTAAAAATGAAAAACTATAAATAAACAGTAATAAACATAAATCAAATAATATAAATTTTAAATTTATAAAACCTGTTGTTAAAAAAACTAGTATACTACTATTTATTAAACTAGATATAATAAATATAATACCATAATCTTTTAATGATGATGGAACATTAAACTTATGCATATTATCAAAGCTCCTATTATGAATCCTGTTATATTATTATTTTTATTTTGATGTTTTAAATGTTCTAATAACTCAAAAAATACAATATATACTAACATACCTAATGTTATTGCAAACATAACACCGATGAAATAATCACTTACATTACCTATTAAATATAGTATTAATGACCCAATAAAAGTAGATAATGATATTACAAAACTTATTAAAATTATTTTTACTTTACTATATTTGGCATCTTTTAAAGTACTGCCTATTACCATTCCCAACGGAATATTATGTAATCCAATTCCTATTCCTAACAAAATACCTAAACTAAAACTCTTATTTAAGGTTGAATATAAAATCATTCCTTCAATTAAATTATGAATAATTAAAGCAATAGAAGACATTAAACCAATGTGAAAAACATGTTCTTTATGATTAGAATGTTCATGATCTGGAATAAAAATATCTAATAATTTTAGTAATCCAAATCCTATTAATGCAAATAATATCATGTTAAAATAATTGATATGTTCTAATGTATGAGGTATTACTTCTAAAAATATTAAACAAAACAATACACTAAAAGCAATGCTAATTGATAGTTCTGATATTTTTTTCTTTCTTTTAAATAATAATATAATTATTGTTCCTAATAAAACTGTTAATCCAAATAAAAATGTAATAAACATATAATCACTCCTTAAACAACTTAGGATATTTTTTAATTAATTTATCCACAAAAATACTCATCAAGCTAAATATTATAGTCGATATAAATACTAATATCAATATAAAAATAAACATTTTTAAATTTAAAATAGTTAATGAGAAAAATTCTCTAAACCCAACTATCGTGGTTATAAAACCAATTATTAATGAAACAATTAAAACAAATCTTAATTTATTTAAAGGATAACATATTTTAAATAAAAGTAAAAATCCTGTAAAACCAGTCATTAAAACACATAAAGTTGATATTTGATTATTGGATAATTTAAATAAATTACCTAAAATAGCTAATATAATAATATTTAAAACAATAGTTAACGATGTTGGTAAAGCTTTACTAAAAACATTAATTAAAAAATTACCTTTAATTCGATTGTTATTAGGTTCCAAAGCTAAAATAAATGAAGGAACACCGATTGTAAAAAAGTTAGTTAATGTTAATTGAATTGGCTCAAATGGATAATTAAAATTAACAAACATAAATATTAAAACTAATAAAAAGGCATAAGTAGTTTTAGCTAAAAATAAAGTAGCACTTCTTTCAATATTATTGATTGTTCTTCTTCCTTCTTTAATAATACTTGGAATTGCATCAAAATCATCATCTAATAAAATTAATTGACTAACGTTTCTTGCAGCATCTGTTCCACTTTTAATAGTAATACTACAATCAGCTTGTTTTAAAGCTAAAACATCATTTACACCATCACCTGTCATAGCTACAAAATGATTATTACTTTGTAACTTTTCTATTATTTTCTTTTTTTCTATTGGTGTTACTCTTGCAAAAACATTATATTTATTTATATCATCAATTTCATCTTTTGATAAATCAATTCCTTTAACATTTAATCCAACATTATTAGCTATTTTACTAATAGTTTTTAAATTATCACCAGATATAATTTTTATATCAACATTTTGATTTTTTAAATAATTCAACATTTTTTTAGCATTTTTTCTTATTTTATCTTTTAAAACGATAACACCAATTGGTAAATCATCTTTAGTTATTAATAATGTTCTATTATCTTGATTATCAGTAACTTCTTTTATTTTCTTTTTACATAAAAATTCTGGAGCTCCGATTAAAAATTTACCTTCTTCAAATTCTACTCCACTATATTTATTAATCGGTGAAAAAGGTATCTTTTTAATAACTTTATAATTATCATATTTTTTAAAATAATTACCTAAAGCATCACTAGTAGCATTATCAGAATCTAATGTATTTACTATATTACCCATTATTTCATTTAAATCATAATTTTCTAATTTTATAACATCTATTACTTCCATCTTACCACTTGTAATAGTACCTGTTTTATCTAAACAAACTGTATCAACTCGAGCTAACATTTCAATACAATATAGTTCTTGAACCAAAACATTTAATCTAGCTAATCTAATTACAGAAACAGCTAAAACAGTACTGGTTAATAATACTAATCCTTCCGGTATCATACCAAGTAAGGCTGCTACAGTATTAATTATTGAAACTTCTAAATTTTTGTCTAAATTATATTGATTAAAAAATAATAAAATTCCCAAAGGTATTATACATATAGAAACTAATTTAATTATTTTATTTAAAGAATTCATTAATATAGAATTTAGGGGTTTTACATATTTAGCATCTTTACTTATCATATTAACATAATTATCATTACCAACATGAATTACTTTAGCTATTACTTTACCTACTACTACAAAACTACCTGATTTTAATTCATCATCTTTTTTATAACTTACTAAATCTGATTCACCAGTTATAAATGATTCATTTACTTCAACACTACCTTCTAATATAATACAATCAGTTACAATTTGATTACCAGCTTTTAAAATAATTATATCGTCTACTACAATATCTTCATTATCAATACTAACAATTTTATTATCTCTTATAACATTAGATTTTAAAGAAGTAATAATTGATAATTTGTCGACTATTCTTTTAGATCTTATTTCTTGAACCAGACTTATTAAAGTATTACATACTACAATACCCATAAATAATAGGTTTTTATATGAACTAACAAAAAATATTAATAACGCTAAAACAAAATTTAATAAATTAAATAAAGTAAAAATATTATCAGTTATTATTTTTAAAATACTTTTAGTTGGAACTACTTTATTTTTATTTGTTAAACCTTTTTTTACTCTTTCATTTACTTCTTTACTATTTAATCCTTTATAATTATGTTCCATAATATTACCTCTTTATTATTTTATCACACCAACAAAATTATATCAAAAAAAACTAATATTTTTAATTACAAATTTGTAATATTAGTTTATCTTTTTTTACTTGATATCGTTAAATTAGCATCTTTAACTAATATAGTTGAACCTTCTGGTATTCTATGAACATTTGGAAAAGTTTCTCCTAATTCTCTTAATATCATTTCCTGTTCTTTACTTAACTTACCTTGTTTATAATCTTTTCTTCTATTATTTATCCATTTTCCAATTTTTGCATCTTTGTAAACTGTTTTTTGTCTTATTTCCATATACGTAAGATCTGTTACTTCCATATATTCTTTAATTAAATTTACAACATCATTAAAAGGCAAATTATTTTTTTTAATTTGAAAATCTTCGCCTATACTTCTTAACATCATTTCTTCTTCTTTTGTAAGTTTTCCTTGATTATATTTTATTCTTTTATCTTTTATCCATGATCCTATATTTATACTTTTATATGTATCGCGATATTTAATATCATTATATTTTTTGCCGGAAATTAGTAAATATTCTTTGATTAATCCAATCATTTGTTCAAATGGTATATCATGTCTTTTTTCCTCAAAATCTTCTCCAATTTCTCTTAACATCATTTCTTTTTCTTTACTTAATTTACCTTGTTTATATTCCATTCTTTTAGTATTTTTCCACACACCTACATTTATTCCTTTATAAACATCCGCATGTTTAATCTGTGAATATGTTTTATTTGATGCTATCATATATTCTTTCATTATTTCAATCATTTGTTCAAATGGAATTATTTCATTTATTTCAAAATTCTCACCTAATTTTCTTAATTTCATTTCTTTTTCTTTATCTAATTTACCTAACCTATATTCATTTCTACGACTATATTTCCACTTACCAATATTAAATCTTTTATACACATCATCGTATTTTATATCTTTATATTTTTTGCCAGTATAATTTAAATATTCAGCGATTATTTCTAACATTTCATCAAAAGTTTTAACATTTCTTTTATCTTCAAATGTTTCACCTAAACTTCTTAATATCGCCTCTTCTTCTTTCGGCAAAATACCTAATTTATATTTTCTTCTACGTGAACTTATAATTGTTCCAATATTTACTCCTTTATATTTATCTTTTTGTTTAATATCATCATAACTTTTACCTGTCACTTCCATAAATTCTTTGATAAATAGCGCCACTTTATCTAAAGGTAAAATTGGAACATATGTAAAGTCAATTTTTTCTAACAATCCTATAACATCCTTAGTATTATCGTATATCTCAAACATTTTTCTTAACTCGGGTGACATTTCATCTATACTATTAAATCCTAAATAGTTTAACACTTCATCTCTTATGGCAAATAAACTTTCTTTTATTTCTAAATTATTAGCCAAATCTATTATTATTGGAACACCAATTAATTGATCAATTTTACAATCAATTTTTTTTAATAAAATAATTCCATCATAGTTTTCTTCACGTAATAAACTATTTGAAATATCAGATTTAAAATTTATTCTAGTAAAACCACTAAACAAATTTATAAATTTTTCATCATCACATATTACTAAATATTTGCCATCTTTTTTAGTAATATATTTTTCGATTATTGATTTATAATCTAAAGATTGATTAACAATTTGTTTTAGCTGTTCTAACAATTCTAATAAATATCTTTTTTTCTTTCCATCTTTTAACATCTCGATCATTAATTTCCTTTGTTTTATTTCTTCAATTAATGAATAAGCACAGTTTACATAAATAGGAAAAGAAATATAATAACTTGCTATTGCTTCACTTATATTCATAATAAATCAACTCCAATTAACTTATAAAAATTATATCATATTTTAATACAAAATATAAGAACAAAAGTCAAATAAATTTGACTGCATCTAATCTCACGATTAAATATTTCTCCTTCTTCGGTGGCTTTTGCT
>CALVYK010000027.1 GCA_944372195.1 uncultured Bacilli bacterium | reverse complement strand
CCTTCAGGTCCAGTAGGTCCAGTAGCGCCTTCAGGTCCGGTAGGTCCAGTAGCACCAGTCCCAGCAGGCCCAGTAGGTCCAGTAGCCCCTTCAGGTCCGGTAGGTCCGGTAGCACCAGTAGGCCCAGAAGGAATTGTAAGATTAATGAAGAAATTAGGAGAAGTTCCTGTTATTGAAGCTGATGCAGTAGCTCCAGTAGTTACTGTTCCAATTGTTAAAGTTGGAGTTACACTTGGTCCAGTAGGTCCGGTTGGTCCAGTTGGCCCAGTGGCTCCAGTTGCACCTGAACCAGATGGTCCGGTAGCTCCAGCTGGTCCGGTTGGTCCAGTAGGTCCGGTAGGCCCAGTAGCACCACTTGCACCAGTACCAGCAGGCCCAGTAGGTCCAGTTGGTCCAGTAGGACCTTGAATACCAGGATTTCCTTGAATTCCTTGTACTCCTTGAGGTCCAGTAGGTCCAGTAGCCCCTTGAGGCCCAGTGGCTCCAGGATTACCTTGGATACCTTGAATACCTTGAGGTCCAGTAGGCCCGGTAGCACCAGTTGCCCCAGTAGCTCCTGCAGGAATTGTAAAGTCTAAAATAGCATTTGTATTAGTTCCTTCATTAACTACGGTTGCTTGACTACCAGGTTGCCCTGTAGTAGTTCTACCAATAGCAACTGTAGTAGGTCCTTGAGGTCCAGTTGGCCCAGTAGGTCCAGTAGCACCAATACAAGTTACACATCTTGGTTTGCAATGTTTATCTTGTTCGATTTTGCACATCGCATTTTCATATATCTCGTTATTAATAATACTCACCTCACACTTCTATAATAGAATATGTAAATAATCAAAAAAAATGAATGTAAATAATTTAATTGACAAAAAAATAAGTAGAGTGTTAAAATGAGATGGGTGATATGATGATTGCTAATGTATTAGTTGAAATTCAAAAATTAGATAAAACATTTTCTTATTTGATACCTGATAATATGAAAGCTAAAGTGGGAATTAGATGTTTAGTTCCTTTTGGTAATAGAAAATTAGAAGGTTTTATCGTAGAAATAAAAGATAAAATAGAATGTGATTATAAATTAAAAGAAATAATAAGTTTAATTGATGAAAATCCTGTTTTAAATGAAGAATTATTAGATTTAGGTAGTTACATTAGCAAGAAAACATTATGTACTTTAACTAGTGCTTATCAAACGATGTTGCCTACAGCTTTAAAAGCTAAAACAAACAATAAAGTAAACAAAAAATATATTTATTTTATCAGAAAAGTAAAAGATTATGAACCTAAAAATCAAAATGAAGAAATTTTATTTAATATGCTAAATAATAATGATATTTCTTTAAAAGAAGCTAACCAAATATCTAAATATACGGTAGATAAATTAATAAAAAATAATATAATTGAAAAATATGAAAAAGAAGTTTATAGGTTAAATGAAGAAGTATATGAACATGAACAAGAAAAAGAATTGACTGATGAACAAAAGAATGTCATAAATAAAATTGATTTAAATAAATTTAAGCCTTATTTATTACATGGTGTTACTGGAAGTGGTAAAACCGAAGTTTATATGAATTTAATTAAAAAAGTAATTGATTTAAATAAACAAGCTTTAGTTTTAGTTCCAGAAATAAGTTTAACGCCACAATTGGTAGAAACATTTAAGAAAAGATTTGGTAATAATATTGCTATATTACATAGTCATTTAAGTAGTGGTGAAAAATACGATGAATGGCGAAAGATTGAAAGAAAAGAAGTTAATATTGTAATAGGAGCGAGAAGTGCCGTATTTGCACCCTTAACTAAATTAGGTATTATTATAATTGATGAAGAGCATTCTAATACTTATAAACAAGAAAATAATCCTAGATATAATGCTATTGATGTAGGAATATATCGAGCTAAAAAATACAATATTCCAATTATCTTAGGTAGTGCGACACCATCTATTGAAAGTTATACAAGAGCAAAAGCTAATATATATGAATTATTAGAAATGAAAAATAGAGTTAATAAAAATTTGCCTAAGGTAACGTTAGTTGATATGAAAGAAGAAATAAAAAATAAAAATAATGTTTTTTCTAAATTGTTGAAAGATAAAATAAATGAAAAATTAAATAATAATGAACAAGTTATTATTTTATTAAATAGAAGGGGATATACTACTATTACTACTTGTAACAATTGTGGATTTACTCATAAATGCCCTAAGTGTGATATTCCACTAACTTATCACTTAAATTCTAAAAAAATGGTATGCCATTATTGCAATTATGAAACCAATAAATTATATAAATGTCCAGAATGTAATAGTACGGATATTAAAGAACGAGGAATGGGAACTGAAAGATTAGAACAAATAATTATTAATGAGTTTAGTAATGCTAAAGTAGTTAGAATGGATGTTGATACTACTAGGACTAAACAAGCTCATCAAAAGATAATAAATGATTTTGAAAATGAAAAATATAACATTTTAATTGGAACACAAATGATTGCTAAAGGATTAAATTTTCCTAAAGTAACTTTAGTAGGTGTATTAAATGGTGATGCATCTTTAAACATTCCTGATTTTAGAAGTGGTGAAAGAACATTTCAATTATTAAATCAAGTAGCAGGTAGGGCTGGCAGAAGTGACTTGTTAGGTGAAGTTATAATTCAAGCTTTTAATATTGATCATTATAGTTTGGTGTATGCTAAAAATCATGATTATTTAAGTTTTTATAATGAAGAAATGAAAATAAGAAAAATATTGAAGTATCCACCATTTTATAATTTGTGTGTAGTTAAAATACAAGGAATTAATAACATAAAATGTGAAGAAGAAGCTAATAAAATAACAAGTTATTTAAAAAATAATTTAACAAACGAAATTATTTTAGGCCCTAGTCCTTCAGTTATACCTAAAATAAATAATGTTTATTATTATCAAATAATAATCAAATATAAAGATACAAAAAAAATATATAATCATCTAAAATTTATAAATGATAAGTACTTAAATAGTAAAGTAAATGTGGGAATTGATTTTAACCCAAATAAAACTTGAAAAAATATGGTATAATAATTTATAGGTGGTTTAAATGTTAATTGTAATAATAATTATTATTTTAGCTTGTTATGTTTATGGAATGTATAATTTATTTAATCATTTAAGCAACAAATCAGATAGACATTTTATCGAATTAGATACTTACTTTCAAAAAAGAATTAATTTACTTCCAACTTTAGTTAATATATTTAAACAATATAATTTAGAAAAAGATACAATTGATAGAATATTATTTTTAACTAAAGGTGATTATTCTAAACAAACATCCAAAGAAAAAATAATTATAAATATTGAATTAAATAAATTAATAGATAGATTATGGGAAATAGCTGACTCAAATATAATTTTAAAACAAAATCCAGTTTTTTTAAATGTTATTAAACAGTTTAATATAGTTGAAGAAGAAATTATAGTATCTAAAAAATATTATAATGAAATAGTAAAAAAATATAATAGGGCTGTTAATATATTCCCTAATAATTTATTATCAAAATTATTAAAATTTTATCCAAAACAAATATATGATGTTGATGAACAAACAAGAAAAGTTATTAAGACAGAGTTGCCTAAAAGAGAAGCAATTATTTTGGAAGAAAAGAAAAAAGAAGAGGATTATTTTTGATTCTCTTTTTTGTAAAGTTTAAGTACATGTAGTGATACAAATTGTTTCCCGTCAATTGTATCACTATATTTTTATTTTTATAAATTATTATAAATTATTATACTTAATTTACACGTGATGATTTTTGTGGTAAAATAATTAATAGGTGATAAGAAAATGGATTATAGCAATATAAAAATAGAAAAAGAATTACAAGTTGTATTTATGGGTACTCCAGAATTTGCTGTACCAGTTTTACAAGGATTATTAGATAATTATAAGGTTAGAGCCGTGGTAACCCAACCGGATCGAAAAGGTAATCATGGACAAATTAATATTTCACCAATCAAGAAATTAGCGCAGGACAATGCAATATTAGTATTACAACCAGAAAAGATAAAAGAAGATTATCAAGAAATAATTAATTTAAAACCAGATATTATTATTACTTGTGCTTATGGTCAAATTATTCCAAGAGAATTATTGGAGTGCCCTAGATTAGGATGTATTAATGTTCATGCATCATTGCTTCCTAAATTAAGAGGAGGAGCTCCTATTCATAAAGCAATAATTGAAGGCCATTCTAAAACAGGTATTACTATTATGTATATGAATACAAATATGGATGAAGGAGATATTATTGCTCAAGAAGAAATTCCAATATTAGATACTGATACAGCTAGTTCATTACATGATAAGTTAAGTGTTTTAGGTAGAGATTTACTACTTAAAACATTACCAAGTATTATTAATGGAACAAATAGTAGAACTAAACAAGATTCTTCACAAGCAACTTACGCTTTTACTTTAAAAAAAGAAGATGAAAAAATTAACTTTGATAAAACAGCTAGACAAATTCATAATCAAATAAGAGGATTAAATTCTTGGCCTGGGGCATATTGTATATTTGAAGGCAAAATACTTAAAGTTTGGGATTCTTTTATAACTGATAATTATCCAGTTGGATTTAATGGTCAAATAACAGCTATCTATAAAGATGGTATTGGTGTTAAGGTAAGCAACGGTGAAGTTGTATTTAAAACAGTTCAACCAGAAGGTAGAAATAAAATGGATGCAATTAGTTTTGTTAATGGATTAAGAGACAAAAATATAGTAGGTAAAATATTGGAATGAAAGAAACTATTGAATTTACAAAAAAGTTATGGTCTAATAAAAGAACGAGGTCACTGGCAATTTTATTTATTTATTTTATATTCTTTATATTTGTATTTATGTTGATTTCCAATGGAAGTCACAATTATCAAAAAAATGAAGAAACAAATGTAGAAGAGAAAGAGGAAATTAAATTAGAAGATATTACTAATTATAAATTAGAAATAATTGGTGAAGACAATTTTACATATGATTCAAATACTAATAAAGTATTTTATGATGGAATTTATTATGATATAGATAATGTTCCGGAAATTATAAGCAAATATGATTTAAGTATATTTAGTCCTAGTAATGTTTCTAAATTATTAAAAATTGGTACATTAGAATCAACTAATTATATAGACAAAAGTGATACATATGCAATAAAGATAAGTGATTTTGAAAAAATAATCTACAATAATGAAATAATTAATGATGAATATATTAAAATAATTAAGTATGAATCAAAGATAGTGATTGATTTATCTAATTATGATGGATATGTTGTTAATATAGAATTGAGGAGTTAGGTATGAATGTAGTAATAATCGTTTTAGTTGTTGGTGCTTTAGCAGTCTTAATATTTAAAAGATTTAGTAATATAGTATATTATATAGGAATAGTTGACATATTTTTAAGAGTATTATCTTTTATAGCTGCAAATATTCCGGTTAAAGAAATAAGTAATTTTATATATACTTATTTTCCAAGTAGTGTTCCTAGTATAATAAATATGTATTCAAGTGGTATATTTAATACTATATTGATGTGGTTGTTGTGTATATTATATATAATTTTAGATTTTTACTTGATAAGAATATTTTGGAAAAAGAAATAACTTCGGTTATTTTTTTGTTGTTTTTAAAACGAATGTTTAGTATAATTATATAGGTGGTTATTTATGTATGCATATATGAAAGGATTTATTAAAGAAATAGAAAGTAATTATATTGTATTAGATAATAATGGGATAGGTTATTTAATATATACACCAAATCCATATTCGTTTAATATTGATGAAGAATATACTGTTTATATTTATCAAAATGTTAAGGAAGATGAATTAACATTATATGGCTTTAAATTAAAAGAGGAAAAGGATTTGTTTTTAAAATTAATCGAGGTAAAAGGATTAGGGTGCAAAATGGCTTTACCAATTATTGCAACGGGTTCAATTAATGGTATAATAGATGCAATTGAAAGAGAAAACATATTATATTTAAAAAAATTTCCTAAAATAGGAGACAAAGTAGCTAAACAAATTATTTTAGATTTAAAAGGTAAATTAAATACTAATGGTGTTGTTACAAATAACACTAACGATGAATTAATTGAAGTATTAAAAGGTTTAGGCTATAAAACTCAAGACATTTTGAAAGTCGTAAGACAAGTAAATACTAACTTATCACTAGAAGAACAAATAAAGGAAGCTTTAAAGTTATTTTTAAAATGAGAATTGGTATAGATTTTGATGATACAATTGTAAAAACTAGTGATAAAGTAAGAGAGTATTTAGATAAATATAATATAAAAGAATTAAAAAATGTCGATGAAAAATATGAATTTTATAAAAAACATATTGATACTATAGCTCAAGAATTAGATCTTTTTGACGGTGTGGTAGAAGTTTTAAATAAATTAAGTGAAAACAATGAGCTATATTTAATTACTGCTAGAAGTGATTATTATTCAAAAAATTTAGAAGATTTGACTACTAAGTTTATAAAAGATAATAAATTACCTTTTAAAGAAATATGCTTTGGTTGCTTTGGCGTTGGTAAAGCTGATAAATGTCAAGAATTAAACATTGATCTGTTTATTGATGATTATTATGTAAATTGTTTAGAAGTTAGCAAAAGGGGAATTGATACTTTATTATTTAAAAATGAGTATGAAAATTTAAAAACAGTTAATAGTTGGCAAGATATATTGAAATATGTGGAGGGATAGTATGGATGAAAGAGTTGTAACTAATAGAGAATTAAAAGAAGATACTTTTGAACAAACTATTAGACCAGATAGTTTAGATGAATATATTGGGCAAACAGAAATAAAAGAAAATTTGAGTGTATTTATTAAGGCTGCTAAATTAAGAGAAGAACCTTTAGATCATGTTTTATTGTACGGCCCTCCTGGATTAGGTAAAACTACTTTAGCTAATATAATTGCTAATGAATTAGGATCTAACATTAAAACAGCAAGTGGCCCTGCTATTGAAAAAACAGGCGATTTAGCTGCTATTTTATCTACTTTAGAGCCTGGTGATGTTTTATTTATCGATGAAATTCATAGAATCCCTAGATATATTGAAGAAGTATTATATTCTGCTATGGAAGATTTTACTTTGGATATAATAGTTGGCAGTGATTCTAGTAGTAGAAGTATAAGAATAGATTTACCTCCTTTTACATTGGTTGGGGCAACTACTAGAACAGGTGATTTAACTAGTCCTTTAAGAGATAGATTCGGTATTATTTCTAAATTAAATTATTATACTATTGAAGAATTAACTGAGATTGCTAAGAGAACTAGTCGGGTACTTAATACTCCAATTGAAGAAGATGCAGCTATTGAGTTAGCTAAAAGAAGTAGAGGAACACCTCGTATTTGTAATAGATTATTTAAAAGAGTAAGAGATTATGCTTTAGTTATGGGTAATGGTGTTATTGATAAAGAAATAACTACTTTAGCTTTAGGAAAACTAAAAGTAGATGAATTAGGCTTAGATGAAACTGACTATAATTTATTAAAAGCAATAATAGAAAAATTTAATGGTGGACCAGTAGGAATTGATGCAATTGCTTCTAGTATTGGCGAAGAAGTTACAACTATTGAAGATGTCTATGAACCATATTTATTACAAAATGGATTTTTAAAAAGAACTTCTAGAGGTAGAATTGTAACAGACAAAGCTTATGAACATTTAAAAATAAACCATCAAAATAGATTGAATATGGAAGATTTATGAAATTAGAAGATTTGCGCATACAATATGATAAGTTACAAAAAAAGTATGGGGCTAAAGAATTAAATTCTATTTATAATGGTGGTTGTACAAACAATCCTGATATTTGCTTTGTCTTTATGAATCCGACAGGCAAAAATAATGCTTCTTCTAAAGATTGGAAAGGAATCAGAGCTCCTTGGATTGGAACAAAAAATATTTGGGATTTGTTTTATAAATTAGATTTATTAGATGAAGAAATTTATTTTAAAATAAAAAATATTAAAGGTAAAGATTGGACGGAAGAATTTGCTTATAAAGTATATGAAGATGTTACAAAACATAAATACTTTATAACTAATTTAGGAAAATGTACACAAATAGACGCTAGAGAACTTCCAAATGGTGTTTATGAAAAATATTTAGATTTATTATGTAAAGAAATAGAAATAATAAATCCTAAAGTTATTATATTGTTTGGAAATCAAGTTAGTTCAATTGTTTTAGATGAAAAAATATCAGTTTCACAGTGCCGAAAAAAATTATTTATAAAAAATATAAATGGTAAAAATTATAATTTTTATTCAGTATATTATCCAGTAGGAAATGGAAGATTTAATATGGATAAATCATTAGAAGATATAAAATACATAATGGGAGGAATTTATGAAAACAGATGATTTTGATTATTACTTACCAGAAAGTTTAATTGCGCAGACTCCTTTAGAAAAAAGAGATGCATCTAAGTTATTAATTTTAGATAAAGAAACTGGTAAAATAGAACATAAACATTTTACTGATATAGTTGATTATTTAGAAAAAGATGACATATTAGTTATTAATGATACAAAAGTAATACCAGCTAGATTAATAGGTGTTAAAGAAGAAACTAATGCAGTTATTGAAATATTAATGTTAAAGGAAGTAAATAATAATTGGGAATGTTTAGTAAAACCTGCTAAAAGAGTAAAAGTTGGTACTATAATTAAATTTAGCGACAAATTAAAAGTAAAATGTGTTGAAGTAAAAGATGATGGAATAAGAATATTTGAATTTATTTATGATGGTATTTTATATGAAATATTAGATGAGTTAGGTACAATGCCACTACCACCTTATATTCATGAAAAATTAAAAGATCAAAATAGATATCAAACTATTTATGCTAAAAATCAAGGTAGTGCAGCAGCACCTACAGCAGGATTACATTTTACTAATGAATTATTAGAAAAAATAAAAGAAAAAGGTGTTATAATTGTTCCAATAACTTTACATGTAGGATTAGGAACATTTAGACCAGTTAATGTAGAAGATGTAACTAAACATAAAATGCATAGTGAATTTTATATGATGAATAAAGAAACTGCTGAAATATTAAATAATCATAAAAAAAAAATTATTGCAGTAGGTACAACAACTACTAGAACATTAGAAACTATAATGAGTTTATATGGTGAATTTAAAGAATGTAGTGGATGGACTGATATATTCATTTATCCAGGATATAAATTTAAGGCTATTGATTGCTTAATTACTAATTTTCATTTACCAAAATCAACTTTGGTTATGTTAGTAAGTGCTTTTGCCACTAAAGAATATATTATGAATGCTTATAATGAAGCAATAAAAAATAACTATCGTTTCTTTAGCTTTGGCGATAGTATGTTTATAAAGAAAGATAATTTTAGTTAAAAGGACAAAAACAAATTGAAATATATTATTAGAAATGAGTGATAAAATATGAGAAATTTATTAAAATTATACATCAGTGGTAGAAATCTAGAAGAAAAAGCCAAAATTAAATATAATCCTGAATTAGCTATGCAATATTTAAAATGGCTAAAATATATATCTAAAGAAGAACAAGAAAAAAATAAATATTATATTAAATAAAAAAAGTAATGAATTAACTAATGAAGAAATATCACAACTTAAATTGTATAAAAAATTCCAAAATATTATACCTGTTTTTGAAAGATATTTAAGCGATAAAAGTAGAAATAGCGATTTATTAACAGTTTGTGAATTGAAAAAGTAAATTCCAGTTTCAATATTTGAAAACTGAATTTAGTCTTACATCAAATTCCAGTTATAA
>CALVYK010000026.1 GCA_944372195.1 uncultured Bacilli bacterium | reverse complement strand
AAAAAAAGATAGAATAATCTATCTTAACAAGCTTTTTTATATTCACAATAATAAGCATAATATTCATCATATGTTAATCCACTTTCTTTTACCTTAGTGGCTAATTCTTTTCCAACATAACGATAATGCCATGATTCATAATTGTATCCTGTTATATATTCTTTACCTTTAGGATATCTTAAGATGAAACCATATAAATGAGCATTTTCTTGTAGCCATTTAAATTCATCAGTATTTTCAAATTCATTTCCAATAATATTATCTGTAACTATATCTAAAGCTAAACCAGTTTGATGTTCTGAAAATCCTGGTCTTGATGCATAATCATCATTAGACATATCATACTCATTTTGTTGATCTTCAAATGTTCTATAAGATGAATTAACTAACAATCTTAATCCTTCTTTATTGGCAGCTTTCCACATACTTACATATTTATCATAAACTTCTTTTTTAGTAGAATGTCCTTCATAAGCATACCAATTACTAATAGGTACTATATCATCTGGTAAATAATCTTCTTTTAAATAATGAAATTTATTAACTAACATTTTAATTCCTTCATCAATATTAGTTTCTTTAGTGTTAGTATACCATTCATTATCAGCACCAACATTAACAATACTAATTACATCTTTAATATTTTCGTTTTTATTAGCGTAACTTAAATATCTATCCAAATTATAAGGAATATAATATTGTTCATTAATTATATTAACTAAATTTTCATTATACTCCATATTCAATATTTTAGTAATTTCTTCTTCATTTAATTTTTCGATTATAGTATTGATTTCATCTTTAGAATATCCAATTTTTTTTAAATCACTTTTAGTACTGTCACAACCTTTAATTAACATTATAATAGTAACTAATACAGCAACACAAACAACAATAATAATAATTTTTTTTATTTCTTCTTTTTTCAAATATCATCACCTTAATAAAATTATACTATATAAAATAATTAAAGTCTAGAAATAAATAAGAATTTAATTTAAATTACTAAATTTAAATTTGATTTTTTTGTAATTTTGTGTTACACTAAATACCAACTTGTAGAGGTGATTTAAAATATGCAAAAAAATAATACAATATTTGTAGATAAAGAGGGATATCAAAAACTTTTAGATTCCATTGAAAATTTGAAAAAGAAAATTGCAGAAAATAATTCTGGTCGTAAAGATGCTTTTGGTGCAAGTGCAGGTGATGGTTGGGATTCACCAGAATTTGAAGAAATTGAAAGACAAGATCACTTATTAACAAGTGAATTGCAAAGAAGATATGAAGAATTACAAAGAACTGTAATTATCGAAAAGCACAATAATGATAATATAATTGATATTGGAGATGTTTTGCGAGTTGAAATGTCAGTATCAGATGAAGAATTTGAAGATATGGTTTTTAAACTTGTTGGAACTAGTGGAGATTTTGATGCTGATATTCAAGAAATTTCTATAAACAGTCCATTGGGAAATTCTGTGTATAGAAAACAAGTTGGTGAACAAACATCTTATTTAGTTGGTGCAAGAAAATTTAATGTTATAATAAAAGAAAAAATAGACTTAAAAAAAGAACAAGGTGAATATTCAAAAACATTAAGTAGATAGATTAGTGGAGTGATTTTCATGAGTAAAATTAGCAATACATTAACAATGCTTAGGCTGTTAGAAAGTGGAAGAAAATATTCTATTCAAGAGTTGTCAGAAAAATTAGAAGTATCTAAAAGAATGATAACCGTATATAAAGAAGAATTAGAAAAATGTGGTATATATATTGATACAATTAGAGGAAAATATGGTGGTTATGTATATAATAAAAAACATGATTTTAATATATCATTTGATTATTTAGATGTTGATGCAATTGAAAGCATTATTGATAAGCTAGATGAAAAGGAAAAGGGAAAAATTAATATTACGTTAGAAAAATTAAGAGCTGTTGTAATTTATTCTGCTGATGAAATGAGAAATATAAAAATTGATAAACAGGATTTGCAAGATAAATATTTAATCATTTCAAAAGCTATTAAAAATAAAGAAGAATTGTTATTTAAATTTCATCATAAACCTAGAAGATTTATCCCATATTCATTTACTTACTATAAAGATTTTATTTATGTGACTGGTTTTTCAATTAATGAAAATGATATTAAAACACTGAATTTAAGTGAAATAAAAGATTTAAATAAACAAATTCATAAAGAGCAATAAAATTAGCTCTTTTTTTAATCATACCATATATTTCATGTTTTAGTGATATAATTCTTAGTGAAAGTTGAATATTCTATTTAATAGCATGTTATTGAAGTTCTGAACATGAATATTTTAATTTCAATTTTGCATTTAATAATTTTGTTTACTATAGAATTATTGTGTTATAAGAAATATTACAAATTTTAATTTTATATTTGGGTATGTATTTTAATTATTATTTTAAATATACAATCTATAAAATTTCCAAAGTTTTGGGATTAATAATTTTTTTAGAAAATATATCATATGGATTGTTATTTCTTATTACAAATATCTTAAGTAAAAAATATGGAAAAAATCAACAATGATACTATAAAATTAAATTTTATTATGATAATAATTTTTCCATTATTGATGAAATTGCTTTTGAAATATAAGTTAAGTGAACAAGATGTACTACTATTCATATTTTATTATGTGTCACAAATTACAATAGGAAGTTTACTAACATGTATTATAAGTCAAAACTGCGATACTTATATATTATTAAATTAAAAAAGTATAACAATGTTTGAATAATTAATAATGAATATTTTTATTAGTCAAGTAGTTGATAATGTCATATTCGTTATTATATTATTTTTAAAAATAATGATTAAAATAAAATTATAAACTTAATATCAATTATGTTAATTTTTAAATGAATTATTGCTTTATTAGATACTTCATTTATGGTATTAACAAAAATTGAGAATGTTAAAGAATTGGAGTGATTGTATAGATATGAAAAAATGTTTGTTAAATGAAGAAAAAATATTATTAAAATCAGAAAACAAAATAATAAAGTTTAATTATGATCATTATATAGAGGCTTGTAAAATAATTGCAGATGATATAAGAAAAAATTTCGATTTAGAACATGGAAATATTGAATTAATAGGGATGGCTCGTGGTGGATTACCAATGTTAGTGACATTATCTCATCTATTAGGAATTAGACAAATTTCAATGATTCAAACTCAAATGAGTAATTCTGACAACTGTCATGATTATGGGAAATTCAGATATATGAGTGATAATATAGATGATAGTAAAAAGAAATGTATTTTGTTAGAAGATATTATTTATAAAGGCACAACAACTGATGGGGTTATAGATATTTTAAAGGAAAGAAAAAAAGAAATATTAGGGGTTTATTCATTAATTATAGATAGAGGTTTTAATAATATAGATATTAAAAATAATGATATCGACATTAAATATGTATATGAAATTGTTGAAGATGATTGGGTATATTTTTATTGGGAAACTGATATTAGGAATATATAAATTTTTATAGGAGGTGTAATAATGAATAATTTTAAATATCCACCAATAGTAATATCAGGACCTTCAGGTGCTGGAAAAAGCGAATTCATAGAATTTGTAGAAAAAAATAATCCATTATTTTTGGAAGCTATGGGTTCTACAACAAGAGAAAAAAGACCAATAGAACATGGGAAAATGCATTTTATCTCAAAAGATGAATTTGAAAAATTAATTTTATCTGGTGAACTAATAGAATATACAAAATATAACGGAAACTATTATGGTGTATCAAAAAAAGAATTTGAAAAATTGACCGATTATTATATGATTTTTAATGTTGGATATTCATCAGCTAAGATTATAAAGTCATTACATCAAAATACTCGTATGATTTATTTATTACCCCCTACAAAAGAAGAATTACTTGAGAGAATTGGTGATAGAGGTTATGAAAGATATTTATTAGGAATAGAGGAAACTGTAAAGTATGCTTTAAAGTATGAATATTTATTATTATCAATAACCAATGATTTGGAAACTACTTATAATGATTTTATGGATATAGTAGATCAAAATTCAGAGGCTCAACAAAAAAAATTAATTTTAGCCAAGAATAAAGATTTTATTAATAGTTTTTATAAATAGGTGATAGTATGATTAACGAATTAGATTTTAATGATAAATCAACAATTGATAAAATAAAATTATTTCTTAAAAAAAATGTAAATTCAGAATATAATCAGAGCATTGAATGGAATAATATTAGAAACGAAAAAGTTAAGTATTTTCTATATTACACGGATTCAGAGCAACGTATATTATGGACTTGTAGTTTATTTGAAAAGAATAGAGAAAATCAAATTTATTTATATGCACCTAGAGGACCAGTATTAGATTTTAATAATACCAATTTAATAAAATTATTTTTAGATGAAATACATAATTGGATGAAATTAAAAAAATACTCGAGATTAATAATGAATCCTATTATTGACTTTAAAATGCTCGAAAATTTTCCGAAAGAATATATTTATAAATTAACAAAAAGGAACGATTATCTTAATTTGCATGATTCGTGTAAATTAGCAATTATGGATACTAATTTAAATGAAGAAGATTTAATTAACAAATTACCTAGTAAATTTAGACAAAATACTAGAAGGAGTTATCGCAAGGGACTTATTTCTAAAATATCAACTGAAATTGATTTTAATATTTTTTATCAATTGTATATCGAAACAGCAATAAGGCATGGATTTAATCCACATGACTTAACATATTTTAAAAATATATATAATGAATTTAAAAATAATTTAATTTTTTTAGAAGTGTGGTATAAAGATATTCCTTTAGCGATGAGTATAGATATAATTTATAATGATAAATTAATATATTTATATGGAGTAAGTTCAACAAACAATCGCAATTTATTAGGAATGTATAACTTGCAGTGGGAAGCCATTAAATATTGTATAAAAAACAATATTTCAAAATATGATTTCGGTGGAGTTTTTTGTGAAGAAGATGATGTTGAAAATAAAGATTATGGATTATATAACTTTAAAAAAGGATATTGTTATAATGGTTTTATAGATATAGTCCCTGATATTATATTTGATTTTGAGGAGGTCTTTTATGATTAATATAGTTTTTGAAGGTTCCACTGGTGCAGGAAAAACAACAATAATAAACAAATTAAAAAAGATTTATGAAAAAGAATATAAAGTAGGAATTACTAATGATATTGATCGTAGTTCTCCGTTGTATAAAGTAATAAAAAAAATGTTTGATGAAAATGCTTTAGTATCTTTAAAAGAAAATTTTAATACATTGAGATATGAAACATTAGTACAATCAGCAGATTATTTGTATTTAAGGGAAAAAATATATTCACAAAATAATGACATAAATTTTTTTGATAGAAATTATTCTTCAATATTTTCATATCAATCTGTGTTGATGGATAAGAAAATTGAGAATTCTAATGAATTTATGAATAAGGTTTTGAGTTGTATGAAGTCTGGAGAGAAACCAATTGATTTAATGATTTTCTTCGATTGTGATATACAAAAATCATTGAAAAGATCTGAAATGAGAGATAATAGGAAGTATAGTTCAGAAGAAAAAAATACATTTAAAAAGTTTAATGATAAATTGAAGGATTTTATTAGATATAACAATAGCGATTATAAGTTATTAATTATTGAAGATGATGATTCTATGGATAATGCAATAAAAAAAATTGTGAAAAAAATTAATGAAATCATTGAAGATAAAAAGAAAAGTGAAGAAGACAAATGGTATGAATTATATAAAATTGATATTGAAGAATTTGAAAAACCAGATGATTATATTCGATATAAATTAAAATATAAGAAAATGCTAGTGAAGAAGATTATTAAATATGCTAAAAATAAAAATGTAATAGAAACTGGTTGTGGAACTGGACTTACGGCAGGATATTTACAAAAAATTGGACTTAATGTAACTGCTTTAGATTTGAGTCAAAAAGTTTTAGATTATGCAGAAGAAATAGCAAAACAATCTAAAATAATCGCACCATGTAAATATGAACAAGGTGACATATTAAATCTTAAATATAATCATAATACTTTTGATGTATCATATAGTAATGGAGTTTTAGAACATTTTAATGATGATGATATTATAAAAACTTTAAAGCAACAAATGAATATTTCAAAATATGTTATTTTTGGAATTCCTAGTACATATTTTAATATGAATGAGAAAATGCTTGGTAATGAAAGAGGATTATCATTGAAAGAGTGGGAAAAACTGATACACAAAGCAAATGGAAGAATTATAGAAGAAACAAGTTTTCATTATTATAAATTTTTTAGAAGATTATTAGAAGTAAAAAAATGGTTTAAACCAAAAGCATTTTGGCTATTTGTAATAGAAAAAGATAATTAGTATAAAGAATATAAAAAAACATAATAACTATGTTATAATAATTATATAAGGAGAGTGATAAAATGAAAAAAATAGTTTATGTGACTGGAAATTGGTCAAAAATTTTAAGTGCAAAGCAAATTCTAGAACCTCTTGGAATAGAAGTTGATAATATAAAAATGGAAACAACTGAAATTCAAGCTAATACGGTAGAAGAAGTTGCAATGCATTCTGCAAAAGAGGCAAGTGAAAAATTGAAATGTTCGGTATTGAAAAATGATACTGGTTTATATGTTGATGCTTTAGGTGGTTTCCCTGGACCTTATACTCATTATGTTGATGAAAAACTTGGTGAAGATGGACTTCTAAAACTTTTGGAAAATGAAGATAATAGAAATGCTTGTTTTATAGAGGCTTTTGCATATTGTGAATATGAAAAAGATCCAATCGTTTTCAAGTCTATAACAAAGGGTAAAATTGCGAGAGAAAAATCTGGAGAATATGGTTGGAGTTGGGATTTTATATTTATTCCTGATGGCTATGATAAGACAATGGGGAACTATCCAGACGAAGAAAGATGTTTAGTTTGGAATACAGATGCATATCATGAACTTGCTGAATTTTTAAAAAATAAGGAAGATTAATAATTATGGAAGAAATAGGGTGTCATTTTAAATTTGAAAATATAAATGGTAATCATTATCACAATACAAATTTGTTATTAAGTTCTGGTAGAAATTGCTTAAGATATATTATCAAAGAAAGAAGTATTAAAACTATATTTCTTCCATACTTTTTATGTGAATCATTAAGTGAAGTTTCGTTGTCAGAAAAAATTCAAGTAAAGTATTATCATGTTGATGATGATCTTGTCCCAATTGGAATTGATAAAAGCGAATTAAATGAGAACACATATTTATATATAGTCAATTATTATGGTTTGTTAAGAGATAAAATTAACACTTTAATTGATAAATATAAATATGTAATAATAGATAATACGCATGATTTTTTTAATACAAATCATTATGAAGCTGATGTAATATATAATTATCGAAAATATTTTGGAGTTCCTGATGGGGCTTGTATAGTTAGTAATGATTTAATTATGAATCCCAATTATTCAAAAGGAACTAGTTTAGAAAAAATTATAGAAATGGTTGCTAGAGATGAAAAAGGTGAATTTTTACATTATCCAACTTTTTTTGAGGCTGATAAGCATTTTAAGAATGAAGATTTAAGATATATGTCAAATTTTACTCAAAATTACTTAAAAGCTATTAATTATAATGAAATTATGAAAAAAAGATTAGAGAATTTCAGAGTATTGTTAACCTTATTATCTAAATATAATGAATTAAATTTAAATGGATTAGAATTAAGTTATATGTATCCTTTACTAGTTTCTAACGGCTCTGATTTAAGAGAACATTTAAAGAAAAATAATATATATGCAATAACATTGTGGCCGAATGTTATGTGGAATGGTAGCAATATTAATGAACAAAAAAATGTAGAAAATATGATTTTATTGCCGATTGACCAAAGATATTCTGAATATGAAATGGAATATATAGCAAAAGTTGTTGATAGTTATTATTCAAGTAATAGTTGTAAGGTAAAACATTTATAAGTTGTTTAATTTGTTATATGTACTAAAAATAAAAAATTATATTTTATAATGTGTTTTTTATATAAAATAGTTAAGTATAAATATTTAATTGTTGTATTTGACTATTTTTTTGATGTTCTTTATGCACTTAAATTTTATTATTTTATAATTTGTTTTCACTCGTTATTATATTAGTAAAAATATTTAATCTTAGAATTTAATTTTTAGTTATTATAGCTAATATAAACAATAAACTAAAATTATACTTTTTATTTGTAATTTATGATATAATGTTTTAAACAAGTATATTAATATTTGAAACACAATTTAGACTATTTCATACATAAAATTGACAATATTTTTAGTTTGTGTTAGAATAACGGCGAAAAATGAAAAAAAGGGAGAAATTTATGGAAAATTTAAAAGAAACAAAAACGACAATTACAGAAAACATTATTAATAGGAATCAGGAAAATTTAAACGTTCCAGCATTTGAAAGTTTTGGCGAAAAAATAACATATAAACAATTTTTTGATTTAATAGAACAATCATCTAAGAGCTTTATAGAATTGGGAGTTAAATCAGGTGACATTGTAACATTATGTACTGCTGGTACATTAGATGGTATAATAATATTTTATGCTTTAAATAGAATAGGTGCTATTACGCAATTAGTTAATCCAAATTATTTTAAAGTAAATAGTAAGAAATATATTAATGATACTAATTCAAAATTATTAATTATTTTAGATCGTTTTTATCCTTTGCTAAAAGATTCGATTAAAGAAACTAATGTAGAAAAGATATTATTGGCATCTTTGACTGAATATTCTTCTTTGTTATATAAAACAATAATAAGGCGTAAAAGATTACAAAAATCTGAAATTATTTCAGGTGTTGACTACATTACATACCCTGAATTTGAAAAATTAGGAAATAGATCATTAAAGTTAATACCTAGTCAAGAGTATACTAAACAAAAAGAAGCTGCCATAGTTTATACAAGTGGTTCAAGCGGAAATCCTAAAGGTGTTGTTTTAACTAATGATTCATTTAATAATATGATAAGTATTTATGATGTAAAAGATGGCTTTGGAGCAAAAGTTGGAGATAGAAATATAATATTGATACCACCAATGTATGGTACTAGTTTATCGCATTGTATTAATGCACCTTTAGCTTTAGGATGTACTAATATTATTCAACCAATTTATAATCCATTAACTTTTGAAAAAGATTTGAAAAAATATGAACCAAATATAATCGTAGCATCTTTAGCTCATTATATTAGTTTATTAAACACAAAAGCAAAAGATGGAAGTTATTCATTTATAAAATTTCCATTTTGTGGAGGAGAACCTTTACCAGAAAAATTATCTATTGAAATAAATGAAACTTTAAATAGAGTTGGTTCTGAAAGAAGTTTGATCATTGGTTATGGAATGAGTGAATTTGGTACTATGGCAATGTTTAATTTGGATGTTGAAAATAGGACAAATGAATCAGGTAAATTAATGCCTTTTGTTGAAGCTAAAATAGTAGATCCAATTACTAACAAGCCTGTTGGATTTAATCAAAAAGGAATTATTAAAATTAGTTCACCATGTATAATGAAAGAATATTATAATAATCCTGAAAAAACTGCTGAATTTTTTGAATATGATTCAGATGGAAAGTTGTGGGGAAATACAGGAGATATTGCAACAGTTGATGAAAATGGTGTTTATAAAGTTTTAGGTAGAAGTAAAGATTCATATATTGATGAAAATGGTAATATTATTTATTTATTTGAATTAGAAAATTTAATAGCAAATAATAAATACGTTAAAGAATGTGAAGTGGTTCCATTGACAATCGATGGTAAAACTGTTCCAGTTGTTCATATTGTTTTGGTAGAATCTGCAAAAAAAATATACGAAGATGTATTATTATTAATTGATAAACAATTAAAATTAGAACATAAAAATAATCCTTCTATTGTTGTACCATATGCATATAAATTAAGAGAAAAGTTTCCAACTAGTCCTATAAGTGGAAAAAGAGATTATGAAACATTAAAATATGAAACAACAGATTATTTAAAATTAAATGAAAATAAATTTGAATCTATAAATATTGATAGTGAAGAAAGTAAAAAAGAAAATGAAATAGAAAAAGTAAAAAAATTA
>CALVYK010000025.1 GCA_944372195.1 uncultured Bacilli bacterium | reverse complement strand
ATTATGAAAAAAAGATTCAATTTAAGTAAACTTAAAACTGAATCATATTGTAATATTGTACTTGATAACAATTATATTAAATCAAATCATATTTTTTCTATTGATATGCCTATTGATTTAAATATTGCTTATGCTGAATATCATTAATCAGTCATGAAGTTTAACACAACTATAAAAAAAGGAAATTATAAAGTTTTGGCTAATATAACTAATAGGAGGTAAAATAATGCAAATTTATAAAAATTCAGATGCATGGAAAAAGAGAAATGTTTTTCAAATAAAAAGGAAATGAATAAATATATTGTTAGTTTCGAAGTATATAATGGTAAATTTTAGATGTTATAACTGATTTAAATGTAAATAATGGTATGGTGTAATTATTAAAACTGTCCAGAAATTAGTAATTTTGAACTTAAATTTACCATTAAAAAAATTTTATTAATAGACAAACAAAAGTATGTTTGATATAATTTAAGAAAGGTGAAGTATATGGAATTAGAAAACATTAAAGGAATTGGACCTAAAACTGCTAATATATTAAGAAGATTAGGCATTAATAATAGTTACGATTTATTAACTTATTATCCATTTCGTTACGATATTATTAAAAGAACTGATTTGAATGAAGAAAAAGTTATAGTTGATGGTATCGTTGAAAGTAATGCGGTTGTCACTTATTTAAGAAATCATAAGGATAAGATGCAGTTTAGATTAAACATTGGTAAATTAGTTAATGTTGTTATCTTTAATCGTGGTTTTTTAAAAAATAAAATAGTTGTTGGAACTAAATTAACTGTATTTGGAAAATACGATAGTAAAAAAAACATTATTGTTTGTAGTGATATAAAATTTGGATTGTTGGGTAATGAAACTAAAATAGAACCAGTTTATCATGTTACTACTGGTATTAATAGTAGTCAATTAAATAATATAATTAATTTAGTAGATGAAAATGTGGCTGATTATATTCCCAATTATTTAAATGATAAATACGAATTACCTAGTAAAGATTTTTGTATTAAAGAAATACATAATCCACATAATGAAGTTATGCTTAAAAAAGCAATTAATAAGTTAAAATATGAAGAATTATTTCTATTTATGTTAAAGATGAATTATTTAAAATCTAAAAAAGTACAAGATGGATTAATTAGAAATGTAGATAAAAATAAAGTATCAGAATTTATTAATTCATTACCATTTAAACTAACTGTTGATCAAATTAAATCGGTAGATGATATATATAATGATTTAACTTCTAATAAAAAAATGAATCGTCTACTACAAGGTGATGTAGGAAGTGGTAAGACAATAGTTTCTTTTATTGCTTTATATATTAATTATTTAGGTGGATATCAAGGGGCTTTAATGGCACCTACGGAAATATTAGCTAGGCAACATTATAATAATTTAGTTAAATTGTTACCTAATTTAAAAGTTAGTTTATTAACTGGTAAATTGAAAGCAAAAGAAAAAAAAGAGATATATGGTGGATTACAAGATGGTACTATTGATGTTGTAATTGGGACTCATGCTTTAATAAGTGAAGAAGTTAAATATAAAAATTTAGGATTAGTTATTACTGATGAACAACATAGATTTGGCGTTAATCAAAGAAGTAATTTAAAAAATAAAGGTATTATGCCCGATGTATTATATATGAGTGCGACACCAATACCAAGAACTTATGCTATAACTTTATTTGGTGATATGGATATTTCAAGTATTAAAACTAAACCGGCAGGTAGAAAAGAAATCATAAGTTATCTTAAAAAAGAAAGTGAAATTAAAGATGTTTTAACTAAAATGTATGAGGAATTGAAGAATGGTCATCAAGTATATGTTATAGCACCTTTAATTGAGGAAAGTGAGAAAATATCATTAAAAAACGTAAAAAAATTGCAAGATAAAATGAATTTGGCATTTGGCAAATTATATACAATTGATGTTATGCATGGCAAATTATCTAATAAAGAAAAAGAAGATGTCATGAATCGTTTTAAAAACAATGAAGTCCAAATATTAATTAGTACAACTGTTATTGAAGTTGGTGTCGATGTACCTAATGCTACTGTTATGGTGGTATTTGATAGTTATCGATTTGGCCTATCAGCACTTCACCAGTTAAGAGGTAGAGTCGGTCGAAATGATTTGCAATCATATTTTATTATGATTAGTGATAAAGAAGCCGAAAGATTAAAGATACTTACTAAAACTAATGATGGTTTTGAAATAAGTGAAGCTGATTTCAAATTAAGAGGCAGTGGAGATTTATTTGGTACAAGACAAAGTGGTGATATGCAGTTTAAGTTAGCTAATTTAAAGAGAGATTTTAAAATGGTTGTTAAAGCTAAAGAGGATAGTTTAGAATTTATGAATAAAAAAGATTCTAAATATAGTTATATATACGATGTTTTAAAACAATTAGATAGTTTAGATTAATATATTGTGAAACATCTTGACAAAATGACTTTAATTCTTTATAATTATAATTGCGTGGATAACACGCTTGGGTCTCTTACTACAATATCACGTGAGTTGACCCAACCAAACCCCCTGAGCCCCTATTTTAGGGGCATTTTTAACATAATATGGTCATTTCTTCAATTCCTAATAAATAGTATAGGTATAAATTTGCAAAATGAGATAAAATGTACTTAAAAAAATACAAAATACAATAGAAAATGACATATATTTAGAAATAAAATATGAGGTGAAAAAATGAGAATGGAAATTGATTATGGCAAATTAATATTTATCCCAGAAAATAAAATTAATATTAGTTTAGAAAATAACCTTGATATAACGATAGAAGATAAACATTATAAAATAAACAAAATATCAACGAAGATGCCTATTATATGTTTTCATGCATGGTACAATAAAAATTGTGATTGGAATAATATTATTAGATATTATAGTTGTATGACATATATACAAAGTCAAATTATATAATTTAAAGTTAGTTGAGTATAATGAAACGATTATTAAGAATTAGTTTTGATTTATCATTGTTATCTTTTATACCAATAATATCTTGGTTTTTATTAGGAATAATTGTTGATAAAAATTTAATCAATATATTTACTTTAACTTATCCATTACAATTTATATATTACATAATTAAATCTATCTTTTCTACTGGCGCTAATATTTGTAAAGAGAAAGATAAAAATAAAGATGCTGTCATGTCAGGTTTACTTTTTGGGACTATTGTTTCTATTATTATTTTTACCATAATTTTATTAAATGTTGATAATTACATTAGTTTTATGAATATGGATATACATACATATAAAATATTTACTATATATTCAATATTACAATTATTCATTTGCCTAGAATTTGCTATGGTACAAAGTAAATTATATTATGAAGAAAAAAATAAATTAGCGAATAAATATTCTTTAATATTTAATTTAATGAATTTTATTTTACTAGTAGGAAGTTCATTAATAATTAAAAATCAAGTAATTATAATTACCTTTACTTTAATTCCGTTAGCATTATTTACTTTATATACATATATAAAAAATATTGATAAGTTTAGATTTAATATAAATATACTAAAATGCATAAAATATGATTCTGTTGAATTATTTAATAATATCGCCTTCTTTTTAATTTTTTTATTTGGTTTATCAAACGCTTTAGAATATGGAGAAGTTTATGCAACTGCTTTAACTTTTGTAGCATTAATAACTGACACACAGTGGGATACTGTTGATGCAATAGTTGTAGCTTCTACGATTGATATTAGTAAGAAGAATTTTAATTATAAACAACACAGAAATAATTCTTATAAATTATTAGGAATATTATCTGGAACAAGTTTAATTATGTTTGGACTATTATATGGTTTTTATGATTTGAATTTTAAAATTACTATGGTATATTTCTCTTTGGAAATAGTTAATTTTTTAATATATCCAATATATAGAATTAAAACTTGTTATTTACAATTAGAATATTCGGCATTTAAGACTACATCAAATAAGATAATAGCATCGATATTAAGAATGTTTATGTCACTATTAAAAACACCATTTTGTACAGGAATAGGACAAGTATGTTCATCAGTTTATCAATTTATAACTGTTAGTATAATGTTTAAACATAATTTTAAGGTTGATAAAAATGGAACTGTTAAAAAAATATGTTGAAATTAATGTATTAAGACAGACAGATTGCTGTCAAGCTCTTGAGGTAAGAGATAATAATGCTGCTTATTATGTTATAGAAAAGAATGGTAAATTTTTTGATGATTTTGTCATATATAAAGATGAAAAATGGATAACTGTTGATAAAAGATATTTTAAAGATGAAATATTAATTAAAACTATATTTGATTTTGTCAAAAATGAAGTTGGATATGATCGTGTAATAATTTATGTTCCTAAGGAAGAAAATGTAAATATACCCAAAGAATATAAAATTGAAACATCAGTTGTTAAACAAAATAAAATAAAGATATACTTATAAAAAAATTGAGAAAATTTACATGTGTTGTTTTAAATCAATGTAATATAGATTTTCTTTAGACATTTTTTCTATAAATTTAGCGCCAAATTTTTCATAATAATTAATTAAATTAGTTTTTAAATATATTTTTTTATAACCTAATCTTTTTGCTTCTTCTATTATTGCATTATTTAATATTTTAGAATATCCATTATTACGATATTCTTTTTTTACATACATTGTAGCATACCAAGGAGTTAAATCAGTTCTTTCATCTCCATCTATTTTAAATAATGATATAAAGCCAATAAGTTCATTTTCTACTAATCCAAGTACAGATATTACATTTTCACCTGATAGAATATTTTTAATTTTTTTATTAATGTATAGTTCCATTTGTGCTTTTGTTTTTGGTGTTCCCCATTCTTTTGAACATAATTCTATGTATTCTTTTAAATATTCTTCATTTTCCTTTAAATTAATTAATCGCATATATTATCTCCTTTTTTATATTAAAATTATATCATATTTAAAAATTTTTTCTATATTTATGGTACAATAATAATGGTGATATAATGCAAGAGGCTTATAAAAAAACAATTGAAGAAATTTATAAAGAATTAGATACTAGTGATAAAGGTATTAGTTTTAAAAAAGTTAAACAATTACATAAATTATCTGGTAAAAATGTATTAGTTGAAAAAGATAAAAAAACTAAGTTACAAATATTTTTAAGTCAATTTAAAAATATTATGGTTATTCTTTTATTAGTTGTTGGAATATTGTCATTATTATATTCTATATTTAATAAAAGTGATTTTTTAGAGCCTATTGTTATATTAGGTACAACATTAGTTAATTGTTTTATGGGATTTTTACAAGAATCAAAAGCTGAAGATGCAATCGGTAAATTAAAAAAATATTCAGCTAATTATGTAACTGTTAAAAGAAATAATAAATATAAAGATATTGATTCTAAAAACTTAGTAGTAGGTGATTATATTATTTTAGAGTCAGGTGATAAAATACCAGCTGATGCTAGAATTGTTAAAAGTTATTATGCTAAAGTTGATGAATCAATATTAACTGGTGAAAGTGCTAGTGTTGATAAAAATAATGAAGTAATTAAAAAAGATTCTTTAATATCAGAACGAAAAAATATGGTTTATTCTGGAACTATATTAGTATCTGGTAAAATAGAAGCAGTTGTTACTGCTATTGGTATGGATACTGAATTAGGTAAAATAGCTTCTATTGTTGATAGTGATGTTGAACCTTTAACACCATTACAAATGAAAGTTGCTCGAGTTAGTAAATTTATTTTATTTGTGGCTTGTATTTTAATTTTCTTTGTTTTAGTTTATAGTGTTATTAATAATTATAGTTTTTTAACAATAGCTATGCTTTGTATATCAATGATCGTAGCAAGTGTACCTGAATGTTTACCAATTGCTATTACAGCTACTTTATCAATTGGTGTTAGCCAAATGGCTAAGAAAAAATCGATTGTTCGTAATTTAGCTGCTATTGAAACTTTAGGAGCTACTGAAGTTATATGTACTGATAAAACAGGTACTTTAACTAAAAATAAAATGGAAGTAGTTAAAGTTTATAGTTCATTAAAAGAAGTTAATGAAGTAAATGATACATTTAAAAATATAATTAGTTTTTGTAATACAGCTGTTTTAAATGAAGATGGAAATTACATTGGCGATTCAGTTGATGTTGCTTTAAAAAACTATTTAAAAGAAGATATTAAAGGCAAAAAAATATCAGAAATGCCTTTTGATTCTGATCGAAAAATGATGAGTGTTGTTTATGATATTGATGATAAGGTAATGTTATATACAAAAGGTAGTTTTGAATCAATATTAGATAAATGTATAAAAGTATTAATTGATGATAAAGTTGTTAAGTTAGATACAAAAATAAAAGATTCATATGTTGAAATAGAAAGTAATATGGCAAAAGAAGGATTAAAAGTTTTAGCTTTTGCTTATAAAGAAGTATTAAATAAAGATTATAGTGAAGATGATTTAATATTAGTTGGTTTAATTGGATTAAAAGATCCTGTTAGAGATAATATTAAAAACTCTATTTCTGAATGTAAAGAAGCTGGTATTAGACCAATAATGTTAACAGGTGATAATTTAATTACTGCTTATACAATAGCTAAAGAAGTAGGTATTTGTAAGAGTGAAGAAGAATGTATTAATGCTTCTAGTTTAAATGATTTAGATGAAAAAGAATTGGTAGAATATATTAAAAAATACTCTGTTTTTGCACGAGTAAGTCCTGAAAACAAATTACAAATTGTTAAAGCTTTTCAAAAATTAGGCAAAGTAGTTGCTATGACAGGTGATGGAGTAAATGATGCTCCTGCTATTAAACTAGCTAATGTAGGTATTGGTATGGGTGCATCTGGTACTGATGTTACTAAAGATACATCTGATATTATTTTATTAGATGATAGTTTTAATACAATTACTGTTGCTGTTGAAGAAGGTAGAAGAATATACGATAATGTAATTACTAATATATTATATAATTTATCAAGTAATTTTACTGAAATAGCTATTATTATATTTGGTATGTTAACCGGTAATACAATTATATCAGCTATTCATGTTTTATATATTGACTTAGTTGCTGATACAGTTCCTTCTATAGCTTTAGCTTTTGAGGGTGCTTCTTTAGGTGTGATGAAAAGAAAACCTAATGGATTAGATAAAAGAATATTTACTAGATTCTTTAGTGCATTTTTAATTATTTCTGTAATATTAGAAACTTTAATTAGTTTATATGTTTACTATCATTTTATTGATTTAGGTCAAGGTATAGCCCAAACATTAGCATTATTTAGTATTGTTATCAATGAATTTGTTTTTGCTTATAACTGTCGATCATTAAAAGAACAAATTCATAAAAGAGGACTATTTAGTAATAAGTATTTAAATTTAGGTATATTAGGTTTATTTATTGTTCAATTATTAGTATTCTTTACACCAATTGGTAAATTATTTGGTTTAGAAGTTATTACTGTTTCACAATTATTATTTGTTGTTATAGTTAATATAGTATCATTTATTATAATTGAATTATTGAAACCTATTACTGTTAAATTATTTAAAGATGAATAAAAACTTTGGTTTAGTTATTTATTAAAAAGTTAATTATTTAAAATAGTTAACTTTTTTGTTTATAAACATATGTTTGTGTGATATAATTAATATGTAGGAGTTAGAAAGGAGAGATATGAAGCAAGATAAAATGCATTTAATTAATAAAATATTTAATAATGAAGAAATCAGAACAGTATGGGATAAAGATGAAGAAAAATATTATATTAGTGTAGTAGATATTGTTAGAGTTCTTTCTAAAAGTAGTAATCAACAAACTTATTGGAGAGTTATGAAGAAAAGACTTAAAGACGAAGGAAACCAAACCGTTACAATTTGTAACGGTTTGAAATTAAAAGCCCAAGATGGTAAATATCGTTTAACTGATGTTGTAGATATTGAAGGAATGTTTAGAATAATAGAATCTATTCCAAGTAAAAATGCTGAACCAATAAAACAATGATTAGCTAAATTAGGTAAAGAAAGAGTAGATGAAGTATTTGATCCTTCAATTACTATACAAAGAGCAGTAGATACTTATAGAACAAAAGATTATGATGAAGATTGGATTGCTAAAAGAATTAAAGGAATTCAAGAAAGAAAAAAATTAACTGATGTATGGAAAGATAATGGTATAGATAGTAATTTAGAATATGCTATATTAACAAATGATATTTATAAGGAATGGTCAGGGATGACTGCTAAAGAGTATAAACAATATAAAGGATTAAGAAAAGAATCATTAAGAGATAATATGAATGATATTGAAATAGCACTTGCTGATATAGGTGAACTAACAACTAGAGAACTTGCTAAGAAACATAAACCAATCGGATTAGAGGAAAATAGGAAAATTGCTAAAGAAGGTGGACAAGTTGCTAGTAATACCAGAAAAGATATTGAATCAAGACTTGGTGAATCTGTTGTAATAAAAGACAATTTATTAAGTTATCAATATATAGATGAATCTAAACAAATAGAAAATAAGTAGAATATAAATTTGCTTTGAAAAATAGTTCAAATTTTAAATTTTATAGTATAATAATAGCAATAAAAGCGCTAGTACAGGCTTTATAAGTTTTGTATTGGCGTTTTTTTAGTAGGAGGTTATATATGTGTTATTATTTATATCTACATTTTTATTTATATTAATTATTTTTCCAATAGTTTTATCTATTGCTCTTAATTATAAATCTATCTATTATCAAAAAATAAATGAAGATTTTATATATTTATTTAATAGTATGAAAAAAGTATTTTATTATTTGCTTATTATATTCGGATTAAAAATTATTTTGATAGATAAAGTTACTGAAAGAAATGTTCAAATTTTATTTTTAAATGTAATATATTATTTTTCATTTATATCATTATTTGTATTTATTAATTTTTTTAGTACTAGATATATGGAATTTAGAAAATGTATAAAATTATTCTTGACTGAAACAATTAAATTTGTCGAAGAAAATTTTATATTTAATATAATTTTCTTAGGACTAATTATTTTTACTGAAAAAGATGAAAATATTTTTAAAGGATTAATAGGTGCATATATATTTTTTGTTTTAACGGGTATTCATTTTGGATATAAAAAGAAAAAAATAAAAATTAAATATGAAAAAAAATATAAAATATTTCAAATAATTTTAAATGTGGCTATATTATTTTATTTTACAATTATTGAACGAGTTATAATTGATGTTTCTAATAATAATTTAACAATTTTTGATTACACATATTACATGATAATTCTGTTTATTGTAATAGCAATTATATTAAATAGTTTGGGTCCTAATATTTATAGTGCATGTTTAAAATATAAAAAAAATAAGTAATTTTGATGCTTTATAATAAGTCTCCTCCTGAAGAAAGCATTATACAATTTAAGTGAAAATTTTTATATCAAACGATAATTAAGAATTGACAATTATTATCATTTCTTATATAATTGCTGAGGGGTGAAAAAATGTCTAATATTATTTTGGAAGAAATGTACAAAAAATTAAGTAAACCAATACAATTTAACGAATGGAAAAAAATTTATGATTATTACTGCCAGCTTATAAAAATAAATACGGATCAAAGTTTAATTTCTCAAGAAACATTAAAAAAACTTGGTTTATGTTTGTTAGATGCTGTAGTTATTACAAATTCTAAAACTAATGTAGACCATATGATGGCACAAATGCAAATTAATAATAATTTAAAAAGATAAATAATATTATTAGTTCTTAAGATTTTAGAATGAGTTTTTAACATTTTAAATTTTTAAATTAATGTAATTTTAAAATAATTTTAAAAAAATGATGTATTTGTAATTAAATTGGTATATTTTATATAAAGTTAAATGATTTTTTTAATTTCTTTAAAAAACGATATATTCAATTATTTTAATCTAACTTAAATTGATCTAATCAAGTTTATGCTATAATATTTATGTAGGTGATATTATGAGTTATAACAAATTAGTAAGAGATAATATTCCAAATATAATAAAAAATAATGGGGAAATACCAATTACAAGAATATTAAATGATGATGAGTATAAAAAAGAATTAGAAAAGAAATTATATGAAGAATATCTAGAAGTACTAAATAGTAGTGGTAAAGATAGGATAGAAGAATTAGCTGATATGTTAGAAGTAATGATTAGTTTAGCTAAATTAGAAGGTAAAGATTTAGATGATGTAATCGAAGTGGCTAAAGTTAAAAGATTAAAACGTGGAGGATTTGAAAAGAAAATTTATTTAGAAGGAGTAAAATAACTCCTTTTTTAAATATAATATAATGGAGGAATAATATGTGTACATGTATTAATTTAAAAACAAAAGATCAATATTTTGGAAGAAATTTAGATTTAGAATATAGATTTAATGAAAAAGTTGTTATAACACCTAGAAATTATAATATAAAAAATTTAAATATTAAATATGCTATGATAGGTATGGCTACTGTAGAAGATAATTATCCTTTATATGCTGAAGCAGCTAATGAAAAGGGATTAGCTATGGCAGGATTATATTTTCCTAATAATGCATATTATAATGAATCTATGAAAAATAAAATTAATTTAGCGCCTTATGAATTTATTTTATATATTTTAGGTAATTATAAAAGTGTTAAAGAAGTAAAAGAAATTATAAATGATATTAATATAACTAATATTCAATTTAATAATTTTCCACTTGCTGATCTACATTGGATGATAAGTGATGATAAAGATTGTATTGTTGTTGAACAAGTAAAAGAAGGATTAAAAGTATATGATAACAAAATAGGTGTATTAACTAATAATCCACAGTTTTCTTATCATTTAACTAATATAAATAATTATATTAATTTAAGTCCTAAAAATAGGGAAAATACTTTTTCTGATAAAATTAATTTAGTTAATTATGGTCAAGGTATGGGAGCAATTGGATTACCTGGAGATAATTCTCCTGCATCAAGATTTATAAGAGTAGCTTTTAATAAATTAAATTCTGTTTGCAATGATGATGAAGAAAGTTCAGTAACGCAATTTTTTCATATTTTAGATTCGGTATCTATGGTAAGAGGTAGTGTAATAACTGAAGAAAATAACTATGATATAACTACTTATTCATGTTGTATAAATACAAATAAAGGTATTTATTATTATAAGACTTATAACAATAATCAAATAACTGCTATTAAGTTAAATAGTGTTAATATGAATGATAATAAATTAAGTGTTTATGAATTAATTGAAAAACAACAAATTAAATATATCAATTATTTAGAATAAATTGTGGGAAATTATGTTATTTAGCACTCTTTTGTTTAAAGTGCTAAAATATGTGCTATAATTATAATGTAAGAAAAAAAGAATCTTACATGGTATAATTATTCATATTTGTGCTATCCTAATCGTATAACACATTAAGGAAGGAAGATGATATATATGATGATGTTACCAAGAAGAAATGA
>CALVYK010000024.1 GCA_944372195.1 uncultured Bacilli bacterium | reverse complement strand
AAGAAGTAGAAAAATCTTTTAAAAACTATTTAAAAGACAATTTTGATAATACATTAAAAATTGCTAATATATTAAATGATGAAAATTTGATAAATATTTTAACAGTTGAAAATTATTTGAATGATGGTAAAGATTTTATAAAGTCAAAGCAATATATAGAAGATACAAAAAACAACCTCACAGAATACAAAAATGTATACTTAGAATTTTTTACTGAAGAAAAGGCAATGTCATATATAAAAGATAAAAACTTAGATGAATACTATATTGAATTATATAGAGAAGAATATGTAGGAGATATAGAATATGATAATGGAACAGAAGAAGTAGAAAAATCTTTAAATGAAATATTAGATATGCTAAATATTTATGAAGAAGTTATTAACATGTTATCAAATAACCAAAATGCTTGGGAAATAGTTGGAAAAAATATAGTTTTTGATGATACTGAATTATCAAATAAATATGATGAACTAATCAATAAATTGTAAAAAATATTTTAAAGTAACTTACCTGTAACTTTAATAATAATATAATTATTAATGAAAAGGAGAAAAGTTATGGAAATATTAAAAGTTGAAAATTTAACAAAAATATATGGAAAAGATACAACAAAAGTTATTGCGTTAGATGATGTTTCATTTTCTATCGAAAAGGGAGAATTTGTTGCAATTGTCGGTGCAAGTGGAAGTGGTAAATCAACATTGTTACATATTATAGGTGGGGTTGATAGACCAACTTCAGGGAAAGTATATATTGATGGAAAAGATATTTTTAAATTAGATGATGATAAATTAGCGATTTTCAGAAGAAGGCAAGTGGGTTTAATATATCAATTCTATAATTTGATTCCAATATTAAATGTTGAAGAAAATATTGCATTACCATTATCATTAGATAATAGAGAAATAGATAAAGAAGAATTAAATGAAATGCTAAAATTATTAGGTTTACAAAACAGAAAAAAACATTTGCCTAATGAATTATCAGGTGGACAACAACAAAGAACCAGTATCGGTAGAGCTTTAATAACAAAGCCAACAATAATACTAGCTGATGAACCAACAGGAAACTTGGATTCTAAATCGAGCGATGAAATTGTAACACTACTAAAAAAATCAAATAAAGATTTAAAACAAACAATTATTATGATTACACATAACATGGAAATTGCAAAATATGCTGACAGAATAATAAAAATAGAAGACGGCAAAATTGTTGAGGAGGTTTAAAATGTCCTTGCTTAACAAGTTAACAATAAAAAATTTAAAATTAAATAAAAAAAGAACAATTGTTACTATAATTGGAATAATTTTGTCAGTTGCTTTAATTACTGCAGTTTCGACAATATATGCAAGTGGAGTAAAATCGTTAATAAATTTTGAAATACACGAAAAAGGTAATTTTCATGTAGCCTTTTATAACGTTCCAAACGAAGAAATACAAACGTTTAAAAACAATCGAGCAATTGAAGAGATAAATATAACAAAAAACATTGGGTATGCCAACATTGATTCAAAAAACGAATATAAACCTTACGCGTACATAAAAGCATTTACACAAAAATCATTAGAAAATTTATCAATAAAATTAGTTGAAGGTAGAATGCCAGAAAACGAAAACGAAATACTAATTCCGACCCATTTAAAAACTAATGGAAGAATTGATTACCAGATTGGAGACACAATAACTTTAGAGGTTGGTAAAAGAGTAGATAATGAAGGTCACGAATTAACACAAAATAATCCATACAATCCAGTTAATATGACAGAAACAATGGTAGATATGGAAACCGGCAAAGAAGAAACCAACTACATAGAAAAAAGTGAAGAAAAAATCATTGATACAGCCACAAAAACATACAAAATAGTTGGAATAATAGAAAGGCCAGCATCAAACATAGAAGATTACATCGCACCAGGATATACACTAATAACATATACTGATGAAAAAAACTTTGAAGGAAACGTCGACTTATACATACTTTATAACGACAAATCATTAAAAAACATATATAAAATAACAGCTAATATTTTAGAAATCGATGAAGATCTATTCGAAAAAGCATATACAGGAGTATCAAATGCAACCTACGAAGAATTTGAAAAAATAAACGAAGAATTAAGTAAATCAAAGTATGAAATAAACGTTAATGAATATTTAATAAGTTTAGAAACAAATCCAATAAGTGGAAGCGGAGTTGGAGGACTAGGAATAGTAGCTGGAATTGTAATAACAATCATAATTACTACATCAGTATTTTGCATAAAAAATAGTTTTGACATATCAATAACGGAGAAAATCAAACAATATGGTATGTTAAAAAGCATAGGAGCCACAAAAAAACAGATTAAGAAAAATGTTTTTTATGAAGCAACAATTTTGGGAATGATTGGTATTCCGCTAGGTATATTATCAGGTTTTGTAGCATCATACATACTAATTATAATAAGCAATTATTATTTAAAAGATATGTTAAGCGATGGCTTAAAACTTATATTTTCGTTTTCTTATATTGCAATTATCATAGCAATTTTGTTAGGAATAATTACAATATACTTATCAGCATTTAGAAGTGCAAGTAAAGCATCTAAAACATCTCCAATAGATTCAATAAGAAATAGTTCAAATATTAAAATAAATAAAAAAAGTTTAAAATGTCCAAAAATTATAAACAAATTATTTGGAATAGGAGGAGAAATATCATATAAAAATTTAAAAAGAAATAAGAAAAAATATAGAACTACAACCATTTCAATAGTAGTTTCTGTAACTGTATTTATTGCATTATTTAGTTTTATGAGAATCGCTTTTGATATGGTAGAAAACGAACTTAATATTAGTGAGTATAATGTGTATTTATCTAATAGTGGTAATGGAAATAATCTAGATAAGTTTATTAAAACTACAAAATTCGACAACATTGAAAATTATACAATACTTAGACAAACTACTATAAAATCCATTGAAAACTATTATAGTTCTGAATATATTAATTGGTTAAAATTAGAGCTAGACCCAGATATAGATAATTATATTAATATAATTGCAATTGGTGATGATCAATATAAAAAATATATAGATTCATTAGGATTAAAGTATGAAGATGTAAAGGATAAGTTAATATTATCTGATTACGCTAATATAAGCAAATACGATAATGAAAAGAACAAATTTGTAAATAAATATATGAGAATTAATTATTTAAAAAAAGGAGATGTAATAAAAGGCTTTGTTGATAATGATGTTTCAATTAATTTAGAAATTGCTTTTGTTACAGAAGAAAAACCATTTGGTTTAAAAAATAGAGAAAGTTCACAATTTATTATCAGTGATGAATTATTTGATAAATTATTTACTTCCGAAGATTTAGAGATATTTTATAATTCAAATAATGCTAATAAGTTACAAGATGAAATTGATGAGTATTTAAAAACTGAAGATTATTATCTAAATAATTTAGAAGAAAATGTTAGAATTATGAACAACTTATTCACACTGATTGGGATATTTTTATACGGATTTATAATAGTTATATCATTAATAGGAATAACAAATATATTTAACACAATAACAACAAATATGGAATTAAGACGACAAGAATTTGCAATGCTAAAATCAGTCGGAATGACAAAAAAAGAATTCAATAAAATGATAAGACTAGAAAGTTTGTTTATTGGAATAAAATCATTAATAATAGGAATAACTTTAGGAACTATATTATCGTATACTATTCATTATTTCTTAGCAGAAGACAGTGGAATGCCATATAATTTACCGTTATTAGGAATATTAATATCTATATTAATAGTATTTATATTAATATTTGTTATAATGAAATACTCTATAAATAAAATAAATAAACAAAACACAATTGAAACTATCCGTAATGAAAACATTTAAAAGGGCAAAAGCCCTTTTAAAAATGGTATAATATAAAAGAAGGGAGTTTATATTATGAATATTTTATTAATTGAAGATAATTTATCTATAATAAAAGGTTTATCATATTATTTTGAAAGTAACAACTACAATTTGATATATAAAACTAATATCAGTGATGCGTTAAAATACATAAATGAAAATAAAAAAATTAATTTAATAATTCTTGATATAATGCTACCAGATGGAAATGGTGTGGAACTATATAAAAAAGAAATATTAAATTTAGGTATACCAACAATTTTTCTAACAGCAAAAGACGATGAAGATGAAATTGTAAAATGTCTAAATTTGGGTGCAGAAGATTTCATGACTAAACCTTTTAGTACTAAAGAATTATTAGCTAGAGTAAATAAAATAATAAATCGCTTTCAAAAACAAAATAAAATACAAATTAAAGATATCATATTTGATTTAGATAAAATGATTTTATATAAAAATAATATACCAGTAAGTTTAAGTCCGCTGGAATTAAAAATAATTAATTTATTATTTTCTAATTTAAATAAGGTTATAAGCAGAGACATATTATTAGATAAAATTTGGGAATGGACAGGAAACGATGTTGATGACCATACTATAACAGTATATTTTAAAAGAATAAGAGAAAAAATAGGAACTGATATTATTATTACAATCAAAGGTATAGGATATAGAATAGATGAAAAATAAAATAGAATTAAAAAAATATATAAAATTAACTATTTTAATATCAATAATGTTTTTGATAATAACTCCAATTATAAATACATATGAATACAAAAAATATAACCAAAACTTTAACAATAAAATTGAAGAAATAATATACATATTAAAAACAAAATATCCACTATTATCAGAAAACGAAATCATAACAATTTTAAATCAAGAAAGCAAAGAAACATTCACATTTAAAAAATATGGATTAAATACTGATAAAGAAGCGATTTTAATTGATAACTATAAAACATATAATAAATTTTTACTAATAAATACTGCCATAACAATAACATTTCTCATTATAATAACGACAGTATTCTTCATATATAATAGAAAAAAAGAAAAAAATATAAATGAAATCATAGAATATATAAAACAAATAAATAAAAGAAACTATGAACTTAAAATAGATTCTATTTCTGAAGATGAATTATCTATATTAAAAAATGAAATATATAAAACAACCATAATGTTAAAAGAAATAGCAGAAAATTCAAAAAATGATAAACAAAATTTAAAAAAATGTTTAGAAGATATATCGCACCAAATAAGAACACCATTAACTAGTATTATAATAATGCTTGATAATATTATAGAAGATCAAAAAATGGATGAAAAAACGAAAAATAACTTTATACGAGAAATAAAGCGTAATATTTTAAATATAAACTTTTTAGTAGAAAATTTGTTGAAATTATCTAAATTTGATTCTAACACAATTGAATACAAAAAAGAAAATACAATTTTAGCAAACATAATACAAAATTCCATAAAGAATGTATCAACATTATGTGATTTAAAAAATATAAAAATAATAGTGAAAGGAGAAGAAAATACAAAAATATTATGCGACTTTAAATGGCAAGTAGAAGCAATAACAAATATATTAAAAAATTGCATAGAATATTCCAAAGAAAATCAAAAAATATATATTGAATATAGTCAAAATAACGTATATACTAAAGTTATAATTAAAGATTTTGGAGAAGGAATTTCAGCTAAAGATTTACCAAACATATTTGATAGATTTTATAAAGGCAAAAATTCGAGCATGAATAGCATAGGAATTGGGTTGGCATTATCAAAATCAATAATAGAAGAAGATAATGGTAATATAAATGCGACCTCATCAAATAAAAGTACAATTTTTACTATTAAATATTATAAATAAAGGAGGAAAAATGTTAGAAAATATTTTAGTATTAACACACAGTTCTATAAAAATTAAAAATAGCAAAACTATTTATTTTGATCCATTTAAAATAGATAAAAACTATAATGATGCAGATTACATATTCATAACCCATAGTCATTACGATCATTATTCAGAAGAAGATATAAAAAAAGTTAGAAAAAAAGAAACAAAAATTATTATAACATCAGATTTAAAAGAAAGAGTAAAAGAACTTGGTTTTGAAAATTCAAATATAATAATTGTAAATCCAAATGAAAAATACATAATTGACACATTAAAGATAGAGACCATACCAGCATATAACAATAAAAAACAATTTCATCCAAAATCTAATAACTGGGTAGGATACATAATAGAAATTAATGGCGAAAATTATTACATAGCTGGAGATACAGACATTACAGAAGAAAACAAAAAAATAAAATGCGATGTTGCACTTTTACCGATTGGTGGAACATTTACAATGAATTATGAAGAAGCAGCTGAACTCGCAAACATAATAAAACCAAAAATAGTAATACCAATACACTATGGTAGCATAGTTGGAAATAAATGTGATGCAGAAAAATTTAAAAAGTTAATTAATAAAGAGATAAAATGTGAAATAAAATTAAAATAATAAGGAAATAATTATGAAAAAAACTAAATTTGAAAAATATTGTCTATTATTTACAATATTTATATTTGGAAGTTTTATTGGCTTTATACTAGAAAATTTATACACTATTGTAATTAAAGGAAATTATGCTTTAAGACAAGGACTCATATATGAGCCACTTATACCAATCTATGGATTAGGTGCTTTAACCATGTATTTTCTATTAAAAGACAAGCAAAAAACTGACAAATTTTTAATATTAAAAATATTTATAATCGGATTTTTAGCTGGAAGCTTAATAGAATATATATGCTCATACATGCAACAAAATATTTTTGGCACAATATCTTGGGATTATTCAAAAAAAATGTTTAATATAAATGGCAGAATTAATTTATTTCATTCAATCTTATGGGGATTATTGGGAATACTATTTTACTATTTAATCTTGCCAATAATTGAACAAATCAAAATAAAGGATAAAAAAGTAAAAGTACTTATAATAATAATATCTTGTATTTTTCTAGTTGACTGCACAATTTCAGGTTTAGCTTGCTATAGACAAAAAGAAAGAAGAGAAAATTTAGTACCGAGCAATAAAATAGAAATTTTATTAGATAAGCACTATCCAGATGAATACTTGGACAAAATTTATAACAATGCAAAAGTAGTAAACATAAAATGAAAAAATAGTGATAAATATTTACTAGAAAATTTAAAATGATAAAATATAAATAGGAATAACATTAAAATGGAGGATCTATGGCATACATAAAAGTTGAAAATTTAACAAAAGAATATACAATGGGAGAAATAAAATTACTTGCAGTAGATGACGTATCATTTGAAATAAGCGAAGGAGAACTTACAGTAATTTTAGGCCCAAGTGGAGCTGGAAAAACAACGATTTTAAACATACTTGGTGGGATGGACTCTCCAACGAGTGGCAGCATCATAATTGATGGAAAAGACATATCAAAATATAGCGACAAAAAGTTAACGTACTATAGAAGAAACGATATAGGATTTGTCTTTCAATTTTACAATTTAGTACAAAATCTAACAGCACTTGAAAATGTAGAATTAGCAAGTCAAATATGTAAAGATACAATTCCAGCAAAAGAGGTTTTAGAAAAAGTTGGCCTTTCAAAAAGAATGAACAATTTTCCTAGTCAACTATCAGGGGGAGAACAACAACGTGTTGCAATAGCAAGAGCAATTGCCAAAAAGCCAAAACTATTACTATGTGATGAACCAACAGGAGCATTAGATTCTATAACTGGAAAAAAAGTATTAGAAGTTCTACAAGACATAGGCAAAAAATACAACATAACTATAGTAATTATTACACATAACCAAATAATATCTCAAATGGCAGATAAAGTCATAAAAATGAAGAACGGAAAAATAAGTGATTTAATTATCAACAAAAAGCCAAAAGATATTAAGGAGATTGATTGGTAATGGGTTTACTATTTAAAAACAGCATAAAAAAAATATTTAAATCTTTTGGAAGATTTATATCTATTTCAGTGATAATCATGCTTGGAACCGGATTTTTCCTTGGGTTAAAAGAGTCAACACCAGGGATGTTTTATACTGCGGATAAATACTACGATGATAGCAAATTAATGGACTATAAAATAACTAGTACATATGGATTGACTGATGAAGATATAGAATCATTAAAAAATTTAGAAAATGTTAAAGAAGTAATAGCAACATACTCATTAGATACAATGGCAAATGGTAGTTCTATAAGATTACATGCCATAGAAAATGAAGTTAACAAAGTAAAATTAATAGATGGACGTATGCCAGAAAACAACAATGAATGCGTTGCTGACAGCAACAAATATCAAGTAGGCGACATACTAGCCTTTGACGAACCAAGTGAATACCTAAACATCAATGGATGTAAAGTAGTTGGAACAATAAATTCAGCATTATACATGTTCAGTAGTTATGGAATATCAAATAGTGGGGATGGAAAACTAGAATCATTTGCATTTATACCAAGAGAAGCATTTAATTATGAATACTTCACAGAAAGTTACATAATTGCAAAAGGAACAGAAGAAACAAATTCATATGAAAACGAATATAACGAAAAAGCAAACGAATTATATGAAGAATTAATCTTATTAAAGCCCATACGAGAATCAATAAGATACGAAGAGATAATGAAAGAAGCTTACGATGAAATAACAAAAATACAAAATGAACTAAATGAAGAGATAGCAAAAAATCAAAGCAAATTAAATGAAGCAAAACAAGAACTCGATGAAGGACAACAAACATTAAACAAAACAAAACAAGGAACATTAAACTCAATAAACAAAAGCTATAACAATCTTATCAACAACAAAGAGGCTATAGTAAATGAATTAAAAAACAATAACATTGAAGTAAACGAACTTGGAACGACAATAAACATTTTAAATCAAACAATAACAAATCTTAAAGAACAACTCAATTTAATAGAGCCAGAAACAGAAGAATATAAAAATTTAGAATTACAAATAAATGCATTAGAAACACAATATAATAGTTTAATAGAAATAAACACAAACTTAACAAAAATTGAAGAAGGAATAAAAGAAATCGAACAGGAAAAATACAATTTTGAAATCAAAATTCAAGAAGAACAAGACAAATTAGATGAAGGCTATGAAGAATATTATAGTGGAGTTAACGAATTAGAAAATGCAAAAAAAGACGCAGAAGAACAAATTAACAAAGCAAAACAAGAACTAGAAGAAATTGAAAAACCGGTTTGGTATTTATTAGACCGAAACGACAACACTGGATACCAAAATTACAAAGACGATGCAGAAAAAGTAGAAGCAATTTCTAAAATATTACCAGTTTTTTTCATTATAATTGCCTTACTTATGTGTTTAAACACACTTAGTAGATTAATAGAAGAAGAAAGAACAGAAATAGGAATACTACAATCAAACGGATTTAGTAAAACAAGAATTATTTCAAGTTACTTATACTATGTACTTACTTCGTCAATAATAGGAATATTAGTCGGAATATTCCTAGGTTATCAAGTTATATCAAAGTTAATATATGGTGTTTTTACAGCAAATTACTATTTACCAGAGTATATAGTAGTTGTAAATCCAATTACACTATGTACAATAATTATTTTTACTTTATTCTTAATGATAATGGTAACTATAATAGCGTGCAGCAAAGAACTAAAATGCAAACCAGCAGATTTACTAAGACCAAAAGCACCAAAATCAGGAAAGAAAATATTTGTAGAAAGAGTAAATTTCATATGGAATAAATTTAGCTTCATGAGCAAAATAACTACTAGAAATCTATTCAGATACAAAAAAAGAATAATAATGACAATTTTAGGTGTATCAGGCTGCACCGCATTACTATTAACAGGATTTGGACTAAACGATAGCATAAATATCATTTCAAAAATACAATATCAAGACATAATAAAATATGACGAAATGATAACATTAAAAGACGAAGTAGAAACAATAGATGAAAAAATGGAAAATCTATTTAATCAAGACAACATATCAAACTACTTATTAATTAATCAAAATACATACACATATAAATACGATGGAAAAGAAGAAACTGTATATTTAATCGTGCCAAATAATGTAAACGAACTAAATAATTACATATCATTAAAAAGCACAGAAACAGAAAAAGAAGTAACTTTATCAGATGATGGAGTAACAATAACTAGTCAAATGGCAGAACAATTAAATGTTGATGTTGGAGAAAACATAAGCATAAGAAATAGTGACAATGAACTAATAATAATGCGAGTTGATAACATCATTTATAACTATGTTTCGCACTATATATACATAAGCCCAAATTACTACGAAAAAATATTTAACATTGAACCAAAATACAACAACATTTTAATAAACGGAAATATAACAAGCGATATCGAGTTAGAAGATTACAATATGTATTTAATTACAAAGACTAGTGAAATAGAAGACACATTTGATGACTTAATAAAAAACATCAACGAACTAATCGTTTTAGTTATAGTATGTGCATCATTATTAGCGTTTGCAGTATTATATAACCTAACAATAATTAACGTAACAGAAAGAAAAAGAGAAATTGCGACATTTAAAGTTTTAGGTTTTAACAGTAAAGAAATATTTATATTTATATATAGAGAAACATTTGTACTAACAATATTTGGCTCACTATTAGGTTTAATATTAGGCGTATTTTTGCACAGATTCGTAATTTACACGGCTCAAACAGGAAGTGTACTTTTTCTATACAATATAGAATGGTACAGTTACGTAATATCCGTTATAATAACAGTAATATTATCTTTAATAGTACAATTAATAATAAATAAAACTATAAAGAAAATAGACATGATAGATTCATTAAAATATGTAGAGTAAAAATGAACAAAGAAATTTATAAACTATTATTAACAATACCCAAAGGTAAAGTAACCACTTATAAAGAAATAGCTATTAAACTAGGAAATAAAAACCTATGTAGACATGTAGGAAATGTACTCCACAAAAATCCTAGCGAAAGCAAATATCCATGCTATAAAGTAGTAAGTAGCAATGGAAAACTTAGTAACAACTATGCCTTTGGAGGAATAGAAAAGCAAAAAGAAAAACTAGAAAAAGAAAACATTAAAGTAACAAATGGCAAAGTTAATTTAAATAAATACTTATTTAAATTTTAATAGTAATAATTAAATATTACATTCATATAATAATTTATATAAAATGCATTGACAAATAAATGTACGTGTTATAGAATTGGAATAAGGAGGAAAAAATGAAGGAACTATATATTGATTTTGACGGAGTTATTTTAGATACTATACCCCATTTATATCAAGCTGCAGATGAGGCAGGAAGAGAAAGAAGTGATATAAAATTTTACGAGACATTTGATTTTAAAAAAGTATTAAAAGATGAAAATATATTAAATGACAGTATAAATTGTATACAAAAAATAATAGACAGTAAAAAATTTAACGTTAGTATATTAACCCATATAAATTCTTTACAAGAAGGAATAGACAAAGTTGAATACCTAAGAAAATTTTTTAAAGACATTACAATAATACTAGTTCCAAAGAAAATTTCAAAAACAAAAATGATTCATACCAAAGGAGCAATATTAATAGATGATTATGCCCATAATTTGAGGGAATGGGAAAGTGAAGGCGGAATAAGCGTTAGATTTTCTCAAAAAAGAAATGGAAAGGGTTTTTTAGTAGTTGATAAATTAGATCAAATAATAGACATGTTTTAAGGAGTAAAATGAAAGTAGAAACAATAGTAGTAGGACCATTAGACACAAATTGTTATATAATAGAAAAACAAAATGATTGTTTAATAATAGACCCAGGTGATGAATTTGAAAAAATAAATAAATACATAACCGATTTTAAATTAAATGTAAAAGGTATATTAATAACACATTATCATTTTGATCACATTCAAGCATTGAATAAATGCGTGAATACTTTTGAGTGTCCCATTATTGACTACAAAAACAAACAAAAAATTCCGGATTTTAACTATGAAATAATAGAAACAAAGGGTCATCATTTCAGTTCAGTTACATTTTATTTTAAGCAAATTAATTCAATGTTTGTTGGAGACTTAATGTTTAAAGGTAGTATTGGAAGAACAGACTTAGAGGGGGCCAATGAAAAAGACATTATAAATAGCCTTAAAAAAATAATAAAATTTGAAGAAAACATAAAAATATATCCAGGCCATGGGCCAAGTACATATCTAAACGAAGAAAAAAAGACAAATCCATATTTAAAAGTGGAGAATTACTTATGATTGCAAGTGTATTAATAGAATATAACATTAAACAACTTGATAAAGTATTTGACTACAAAATACCTGAAAACCTCAAAGTAAAAAAAGGGATGAAAGTACTAGTGCCATTTGGAAAACAAAATATAGAAGGGTTTGTTCTTAACATACACAAAAACGAAGATAAAAATATTGAATACAAAGAAATTATAAAAATAGAAAACGAAGAATTTATAATTAATGACGAATTATTAACGCTAGGGAAATGGATGAGCGAGCAAACAATCTCATCACTAATCAGTTGTTACCAAGCAATGTTTCCCAAAGCATTAAAAGCAGATCATAAAGCAAACATAAACAAAAAATATGAAAAGTATATTAAATTAGCCAACAGGGAGAAAACTGAAGAATACATAAAAAACAAAAAAATTAGTGAATCACAATTAAAGATTATCAACAAATTAAAAGAAAATAACGAACTTTTAAAAAGTGAAATAAATAGTTCAAGCCTAAAAACACTAATTAAAAACGGAATAGTATGCGAAACAAAAAAAGAAGTAAACAGAAAAATTTTAATAAATAAAGAAACGCCGAAAAAAATTGAATTATCACAAGAACAAAAAGAAGCATATAATGAGATAAAAAATAGTAAAAACAAAACAATACTCTTGCATGGAGTAACTGGAAGCGGTAAAACAGAAATATATATAAAATTAATAAAAGACTGTTTAAATAGTGGACAAACAGCAATTTTTCTTGTGCCAGAAATAAGTCTAACACCACAAATAATATCAAGACTAAGTAG
>CALVYK010000023.1 GCA_944372195.1 uncultured Bacilli bacterium | reverse complement strand
TCTTTATTTAAAATATCAACAAATTCTTCTTTTAATACATTACCTAAATTAATTACACCTGTATCTAAACAACAAGGGACTACTGTTCCGTCAACTAATATACCTAAATGAGTTTTTAAGCCATAGCATGTTCCTTTACTAGATATAAATTTATTATTTAAACTTGGCCATGTAAATTCTTTATCTCTATTTAAATATGTATTATTATTCAATTTAAAATTATTAGTTATTTCACCTTGATAATTATAATGTTTTAATACTTGATTTAACAAATTATCATTTGTCCAGAATCTGTAAACTATTTGTATGCCTTTACTACTTAAATAATCACCACATTTTAAAACATCTAAAAGTTTATCTTCACTTAAACTATGGAGTGATATATTTATTTGTCTAACTCTCTCTAATAATTTATATTTTTTACTTAATAAAGTTCCATTGGTTGTAATATTGACTTGTTTATTATATTTAAAACATAAATTTAAAATATCTTCTATTTTAGAATGGATTAATGGTTCACCTTTAACATGTAAGTATAAATAATCAGTATAATCATTTATTTGCTTTAAAATATGCTCAAAATCATTTAAACCCATCTCTTGTTTTTTTCTATTATCTTTAGAACAAAAAGGACAATTTAAATTACAAATATTAGTTATTTCAATATAAATCTTTTTAAACTTTTTCATAACTACTATTTTATCACATTCTAGACTTATTTGAAATAATAAGATATAATTAAATATGGTGATTAAATGATTTCAGTAGTAGATAATATAAATACAATCATTATTAACAAATCTAAATTTATTGCTTTAACTTATCATGTTGATAATATAGATGAAATAAACGAAAAAATAGAAGAAGTCAAAAAAAAATATAAAGACGCTACCCATTATTGTTATGCTTACATTTTAAATAATTATGAAAAAGCAAGTGACGATGGCGAACCATCTGGTACCGCTGGCCTTCCTATTTTAAATGTTTTAAAAAAAGAAAATTTAAATCATGTTTTATGTGTTGTTGTAAGATATTTTGGTGGTATTAAATTAGGTGCTGGCGGATTAATAAGAGCTTATTCTAATGCTACTAAAGAAGCTATAATTACAAAGAAATATAAAGAAGGTTATCTAATTAAAGTTGATATTGATTATAACAATATTAAACAAATTGAATATCAATTAAATAATAGTATTATAATTGAAAAGAATTTTAATGAAAGCCCTTATTATATTGTTAAAATAACTAAAGAAGAATTAAATAAATTAAAAATAAAGTACAATATAATTAAAGAAATATACGTGGAGGAATTATGAAATATTTAATAATTTTTTTATTTTTGTTAATACCTATTAACATCAATGCTTTGGAAATAAATTCAAAACATGCGATTTTATATAATATGAATGAAGATATGGTTTTATATGAAAAAGATGCGGATACTAGAACTTATATAGCTAGTTTAACTAAAATCATGACCACCATAGTAGCAATTGAAAATATTGATGATATAAATGAAACAGTTACTATTCCTTATGAAGCTTTAGAAGGATTAATTGAAGCTAATGCTTCCGTTGCTGGATTTAAATTAGGTCAAAAAGTAACCTATAAAGATTTATTGTACGGAATATTGCTGCCATCAGGTGCGGATGCTACTAGAACTGTAGCTTATTATATATCTGGTAGTGAAGAAAATTTCGTTAATTTAATGAATGAAAAAGCTGCATATTTAGGACTAACTAATACTCATTTTGCTAATACATCAGGATTAGATACTGATAATCATTATTCAACAGTAAGGGAAATGAGTATTATTTTGAAATATGCCTTACAAAACGAAACATTTAAAGAAATATATACAACTAATAAATACACTACAAGCGATAATTATTTAACTTTTAAAAGTGTTTATGATAATTATTTAAGTAGATATGGTTTAGAAAATAAATATGTTTATGGATCTAAAACAGGATATACCACTTTAGCTGGATATTGTCTATCAACAATAGCAAATTATGATGGCGTAGAATATTTATTAATAACTACTGAAGCTGATGGAAAAAGTAATTATCCATTACATATTATGGATGCTCAAATGATATATGATTATTATATAAGCAATTATCATTATTTAGATATTATAAATATAAATGATACATTAATAACATTAGAAACTAAAAATAGTAAAGAAGATAAATTAGAAATTAAAGCTAACGAAACTATTTCAAAATATTTAAATAATGAAATTACAAAAGATGATTTTACATTTGATTATAATGGATTAGATGAAGTAGATTATTTTACTAATAAAGGTCAAATTGGAACTTTAAATATAAAATTAAATAACGAAATATTAGAAACTATTCCAATTATTTATAGTGGTGGATTAACATTTTCTTTATTTAATTTTTTTACTGATAATCTTATAATAACTTTACCTATTACACTTTTACTACTTTTTATAATAATAAAAGGAATTAGTGTTCTTCTAATTCCTCATCAGACAAGATAGATAAGTCGTCTAATTCTTCATCATCAACTATATCTTCATCTTCCATCATTGTATCCATATCATCTTCATATTCTGATGTTTCTTCTTCTTCATCATCACTTATTTCTTCTTCATCAGCATCTTCTTCATCTTCGTCTTCATCCATGACAATATCAACAGGATTTTTTTCTCTTAAATCCCATTCATTTGTATCTAAAAAAACAAATCTTTTATCAGTTGTTAATGAAGTATAAAAATCACCTATTTTGTTAGTGTATTCTTCATCATCATAACCTAAAATATCACATATTTTTCTAAAAATTGTTGGTGTATTTAAAGGTTTATTTGCTTCTTTTAAAATCAATTCTGTTAAATCAGAATAAGATAAAATTTCTAATTCTTCTTTTGGTATATTTTTAATCAATCCAATTACCTCCTTAATAAAATATCATACCCATTTTAGCATATTTTCAAAATGTGTCAATACTATTTTTATAATATGTTGTAACTTTCATAAAATATACTAAAAATTTTATATTTTAATCTTAAAAATTACATCTTGATTAGTAGTTGTAACATTATACTTTAAAATTATTAAATTATCTTCCATTATTAAATAATCAGTCAAAATAGTTAAATCAATTAAACTATTTTCTTTTTTTAATAAATATTTACCTTTTGTTTCTTTATCTGGTAGAAAATCCATTTCTAATAAATAATCATCATTTTCTCTTTTTATTTTAAATTCATCTAAATTAATTGTAGTTTTACAATCTTTTTCTTGATAAATTATTTTATTATTATTTTTTAGAGCTAAATAATTTTCTTCTATTTCTTCACCATTGCTTTTTATTATTACATTTATATTTATTTTACTCATGTTAATCACACTCTTTCGGTAATTATATCATATTTTTTTTATTTTTATCAATAATAAATATAGGTGATTATTGTGAAAAAAATAATTAAAATATTTATAATAATAGCTAGCATAGGATTATTATTTTATGGCGGATTATATTTATATGCATGGATGAGTCCTAAATTAGCGGTCAATAGCGCAAAAAGTTATTATTTTTATGATAAAGATGAAAACTTAATTACTGGTACTGATGAATGGATTAGTTATGAATCTTTAGATCAAGATATTATAAATGCAACTATAGCTATTGAAGATCGACATTTTTTTAATCACAAAGGATTTGATTATTTAAGAATTATTAAATCTTTATATAACAATTTTAAAAGTAAGTCTAATAATGAAGGTGCATCAACTATAACTCAACAGTATGCGAAAAACTTATATTTAGATTTTGATAAAACTTGGGAAAGAAAAATTAATGAAGCATGGTTAACAATAAGATTAGAAACACACTATTCCAAAGAAGAAATATTAGAAGGATATCTTAACACTATTAATTATGGTGGCGTTTTTGGTATAGAAAATGCTAGCAAATATTATTTTGGTAAAAGTGCATCTGACTTATCTTTAGCAGAAGCATCTATGTTAGCAGGAATACCTAATCGTCCAAGTGAATATTCACCTTTTGTCAGCTTAGATGCAGCTAAAAAAAGACAAAAAGTTGTTTTAAATTCAATGTTAAGAGACGGATATATAACGGAAGAAGAATTAAACAACGCTTATAATGAACAATTGGTTTTTGATAATAAAGATGACCCAAATGAATTAAATTCAATTATGTATTATCAAGATGTTGTAATTGAAGAATTAAAATCAATTCCATCGATTCCTAGTTCTTTGATCGAAACAGGTGGATTAAAAATATACACAACATTTGATCCTGTAGCGCAAGAAGCAATTGAAACTTCAATAAAAGACAATATTGATACTGATATTCAAGTTGCAAGTGTTATAATGAATCCAACTGATGGTGCAGTCTTAGGATTAGTTGGTGGAGTTGATTATAGCAAAAGTCAATATAATAGAGCAATATCAAGCAATAGAAGTGTAGGTTCTACTATTAAACCATTTTTATATTATGCAGCTTTAGAAAATAATTTTACAGCTTCAACTACTTTCACTAGTGAAAAAACGACATTTGTATTTTCCGAAGATCAAACATATAGTCCAACAAACTATGGCGATCAATATCCAAATAAAGAAATTACTTTAGCGGAAGCAATTGCCGTTTCAGATAATATATACGCTGTTAAAACACATTTATTCTTAGGAAGTGATGTCTTGGTCGATATGATGAAACGTGTTGGCGTAAAATCAAATTTAGATAGCATTCCATCACTTGCCTTAGGAAGTCAACCGATAAGCTTATTGGAAATGACTAATGCCTATGCTATTCTAGCTAACGAAGGATATAAAATTGAGCCTTATTTTATAAAAAGAGTTGAAGATATAAATGGTAATGTTTTATATGAACATAAGTCAACTAAAGAAGCCGTATTAAATAAAAGTATAACTTTCATTTTAAGTGAATTATTAGCCAACACATCTAATCCTAATTTTATAGATTATACATACCCTACTTCTTACGTCATTTCAAATAAATTAACTAGAAAATATGCTATTAAAACAGGAACTACCAAATATGATCATTTAGTATTTGGATATAACAAAGATGTTGTTGTTGGTGTTTGGGGAGGCTACGATGACAATAGAGAGTTAGTTTATGGCGATTCAACAACAAATAAAAATTTATGGGCTGATATTATTGAACGATATCTAGAAGGAAAAGAAGATAATTGGTATACAATGCCAAATAATGTTGTTGGTGTTTTAGTTAACCCTCAAACTGGTAAATTAGCAACTAAAAATGATAAAAAAAGCGTTATTCAATATTATTTAAAAGGAACAGAACCTTCAAGTGTCGATAATTTGGATGATTCAATTCCAACAATAAAATATGAAGAATAATGTAAAAATTTATATTATTTTGCTATAACTCTTGTATCATTTTTATGTTTAATGATATAATAATATGAGAAAAGAGGATAGATAAACATGAATGAAAATTCATCTAACAATTTAAATCAAAATAATGATCAAATTGTAGAACCTACTCAACCTATACAATCAAATCAAACTGTACAATCTGCTCAACCTATGCAATCTACTCAAACTGTACAACCTACTCAACCTATACAATCAAATCAAACTGTACAATCTACTCAACCTATGCAACCTACTCAAACTGTACAACCTACTCAACCTATGCAACCTACTCAAACTGTACAACCTACTCAACCTATACAATCAAATCAAACTGTACAATCTGCTCAACCTATGCAATCAACTCAACCTGTACAACCTACTCAACCTATACAATCAAATCAAACTGTACAATCTACTCAACCTATGCAACCTACTCAAACTGTACAACCTACTCAACCTATACAATCAACTCAACCTGTACAACCTACTCAAAATTTAAATAACAAATTAGAAATAATAAATCCATTAAATCCTGATGAAATACTAAAAACTGAAATATTAGTAGAAAAAAAAGAAACTGCAGAAACAATAGAAACAGATAAAAAGAATGATAAAATGAAAGATAAAAAGAAAAAATTACCATTATTGTTAATCATATTAATTTTAATTTTGATAACAATTGGTGTAGTTTTATATTTTACTTTATTTAGAAAAGAAGAAAAGCCTATTAAAAATCCGCAAGTTGAAGTACCAGAAGTAGAAAAAATCACTCTAAACGATATTTTAAATAATTTTAATAATAGTGATAATATTGCAATTCTTAGACAACAATATAATATAATTGGATATGTTGAAAATAATAAATTAATTATTTCTGTCAATGAAGGAAATAATGAGCCTGTCTTATATGAATTTTATCAAAATAATAGAACATTGACTTTTAATTATAATAAAGATGATCAATTAGCTAGAAAGATTTCAATTATTATTATTGATAATATTGGTCAATTTAATGGTTTAGAAAAAAATGAAGTATATAATTATATTTCTTCAATTGATTTGACTATAAGTACAGTAGATGGGGTTGAAATGATTGATAACGGAGAAACATATCAATTAAACATAGATTTAGATAAAAAAATAGATATTTCAAATCTTGAAACGATGTATATAGATATTAATGATTTAAAAAATTATGAAGACTTTTTAAAAAATGCTGGAACATTCTCATTAATGAAAGGAAATTTATTATTTTACAAACAAGGTGACGATAAAACAACTACTATTACTATTGGCGAAAAAGACAATTCTAGCACACTAACATATAATTCTATATTATCAGTAATTGAAATGTTATATCCTAATGAATTAGAAACATTTAAAGTAAAATATCCACAATTGGCAACTATCTCTTTTGATAGATATATAATTACACTTAATCCAGAATTAACAGGAGAAGTTGCTTCACAATTTGGTATTTATCAAAATAATTATAAATTTATAGAAATAAAAATAAATAAGAGCTAACAAGCTCTTATTTTTTCATATAATTATTAAATTTATTAAACTCTTTTGTTTCCAAATCAGTATCAGCTAATTGCTCAAATAATTTCTTTTGATCACGAGATAATTTATTTGGAACAATTACATTTAAAACAACATACATATCACCTTTACGGTAACTATGAACATCTTCAATACCTTTTCCCTTTAATCTTAATTTATCCCCAGTATTGCTCCCAGGTTCAATAGTTAATTTAACATTACCACTTATAGTTGGTATTTCTTTTTTACAACCTAATACAGCTTCGGTAATAGTTAAAGGTACTTCCAAATAAATATCATTACCTTCTCTTTCAAATAGTTCATGTGGTAAAACGCGATATTCTAAATATAAATCACCACTACCATATTCACTATATTCTCCATATCCTGATACTCTTTGTTGATTACCAGTGTTAACGCCAGCAGGCACTTTAACTTCTATATCTTTATTTACTTTAATTTTACCAGTACCAGAACATTTAGAACAACCTCTTTTATAAGATCTTCCTTTACCTTTACATTTAGGACAAGTTGTTTTAGTCATAAAAGTGCCAAATAAAGTTCTTTGTTCAGCTGCTACTGTACCAGTACCATGACAGGTAGGACAAACACTTTCATCAAAACCACCTTTACCATGACATTCACTACAATCTATGTACGTATCTAAATTTATTGTTTTTTTGCATCCAAAGGCAGCTTCTTCAAAAGTTAAGTCGACACGCATAACTTTATCTCTACCTTTTGATTTTCCTCTAGATCCACCACCAAAGTTGAAACCAAATCCTGAACCAAATATATCACTAAATATATCAGAAAAATCAAATCCAGAGAAATCATATCCACCGGCACCATTATTTTCAAATGCAGCATGACCATATTGATCATATTGTTTTCTTTTTGTTTCATCAGATAAAACAGCATAAGCTTCTTGGCATTCTTTAAATTTTTCAGCAGCATTTTCTTCTTTAGAAACATCTGGGTGGTATTTCTTAGCTAGTTTTCTAAAAGCTGATTTTATTTCATCTTGACTAGCAGTTTTAGGAACACCTAATATTTCATAATAATCTTTTTTCATAACAACACCTTCTACATAAGTTCTTTAAATTGTTCAATAAAGCTATCAAACATTTTAATTGCTGATTCGATAACATCTTTTTTAGTAACATCAATACCAGCTATTTTAAGTTCATTAACAGGATAATCAGATCCACCACTACTTAAGAATTTCAAATAGTTTTCTAAAGCATGTTCTTTTTTATTTAATATGTTATCCACAATATAACATGCACAAGATAAACCAATTGCATATTTATAAACATAAAAATTGTAATAGAAATGTGGTATTCTTTCCCATTCATATTTTATTTCATCATCAACCACTACATCTTTTCCGAAGTAATCTAAATTCAATTTATAATATTCATTACATAATACTTCGTTAGTTAATACGCCACCTTGTTCTTTTAAATTATGCATATCTCTTTCAAATTCTGCAAACATAGTTTGTCTATAAATAGTAGCTTTAAATAAATTCATTAAGTTACTTAAAATATATTTTTTATCTTCTTTACTTCCTTTATTTAATAAATGAAAATTTAATAATAATTCATTTACGGTTGATGCTACTTCAGCAACAAATATTTTGTAAGAAGAATATTGGTAAGGATTATTTAAACAAGAGTAATAAGTATGCATAGAATGACCTAATTCATGAGCTAAAGTAGATACATCGTTAATAGTGCCTTCATAGTTTAATAATACATAAGGTTTAGTATCATAAAAGCCACTAGAATAAGCTCCTCCCCTTTTACCTTTATTATTATAAACATCAATCCATCTTTCATCAAAAGCTTTATTTAAATTTTTAATGTAATCATCACCTAATACACTTAAAGCTTCGATTACTAATTCTTTAGCATCTTCAAATGTATATTTTTTAGTGTTTTCTTCAACTAAATCAACATATTGATCGTATAAATGAAATTCATCTAATTTTAAGAAATCTTTTTTTAATTTAAAATATTTATATAATACACTTAAATTATCTTTAACAGTTTTAATTAAATTATTATATACTTCTTTATCTACATTATCACTAAATAAAGCAGCTTCTAAACTAGAATCATATTTTTTTAATTTAGCTAAAGTTGTTAATGTATCAACATTACCAGCAAAAGTTGAACTAATAGTATTTTTATATTCACCATAAGTAGTTAATAGTTTATTAAAAGCATCTTTTCTTACTCTTCTATTTTTAGAATGTAAAAATACACTATAGTTACTTTCGGTTAATTCAACTTCTTCATCATTTTCGTCTAAAATTAGTCCAAACTTCATATCCGAATCAGTTAATAATTCGTAAGTTTCACTACTATTATTTAATGAATTACTAAGTGAAGATAAAACTTCTTCTACTTCTTTAGATAAAATATGTTTTTTAAATCTAAATAAATTACTTAAAATAAATTCATATTCTTTTAATTCTTTTTCTTCTTCATAATATTTTTCTATTAAACTATAATCTACACTCATTAATTCTGGTTCAGCATAAGCATCTAGTTCTTCAAATTTAGTTAATAAATTTTTAACTTTACCTAACATTGCTTGATATTTAGTATTAGTAGTATCTTGATCATTTTTTAAATTAGCATAATAATACAATTTATACAATTTTCTTTCTAATTCATTAGATAACTTTAAATAACCTAACAAATTACTAGCACTTTTAACTAAAATACCTTGATATTTAGTTATATCATTTATTTCACTACTTACTTTTTCATAATCTTTTTCAAAATATGCATCAGTTTTGTAAATTAAAGTTAAATCCCATGTATACTTAGTATCTATTTTATCTCTTGTTTTTTGTAATTTTCCCATATATTCTCCTTTACACTAGAAAGTTCTAGTTAATCTAGAACTTCCTTATTTTTCTTCAAATTCAGCATCTTGAACATCATCTTTTTTATCAGATTCAGTATTATCTTTGTTTTCTGTTTGAGCTTTTTTAGCTGCTTCTTCATAAACTTTAGTTGCGAATGCCATAGCAGTTTCATTTAATTTTTCTTTCTTAGATTTAATATCATCTAAGTTATCTTTTTCTAATGCTTCTTTTAATTCTTTAATTTCAGCTTCAGCTTTTTCTTTATCTTTAGCATCGATCTTATCACCTAAATCTTTAATAGATTTTTCAGTCATAAAGATTAATTGTTCAGCTTCATTTTTAGTATCTGCTTCTTCTTTTCTCTTTTCATCAGCTTCACGGTTAGCTTCAGCTTCTTTTACCATTTTATCGATTTCTTCATCAGTTAAATTAGTACTTGCTGTAATAGTAATAGCTTGTTCTTTATTAGTACCTAAATCTTTTGCTTTAACATTAACGATACCATTTGCATCAATATCAAATGTTACTTGAATTTGAGGTACTCCTCTTGGAGCTGCAGGAATTCCTGTTAATTGGAATCTACCCAATGTTTTGTTATCACTTGCCATACTTCTTTCACCTTGTAAAATATGAATATCTACAGCAGGTTGATTATCAGCGGCAGTTGAGAATATTTCAGATTTACTTGTTGGAATTGTAGTATTTCTTGGAATTAATACAGTACATACTCCACCTAATGTTTCAATACCTAATGATAATGGTGTTACATCTAAAAGTACGATATCATTAACTTCACCAGTTAATACACCACCTTGAATAGCAGCACCCATAGCAACTACTTCATCAGGATTTACACCTTTAGATGGTTCTTTACCTAATTCATTTTTAATAATTTCTTGAACTTTTGGTATACGAGTAGATCCACCTACTAAGATAACTTTATCAATATCATTTTTAGATAATTTAGCATCTTTCATAGCTTTTCTAACTGGTTCCAAAGTACTTTCAAATAAATCATGACATAATTCTTCAAATTTAGCTCTTGTTAAACTCATTTCTAAGTGTAATGGTCCTTCTTCACCTTGAGATAAGAATGGTAAACTGATTTGAGTTGTAGTAACTCCTGATAAATCTTTTTTAGCTTTTTCAGCAGCGTCTTTAATTCTTTGCATTGCCATTTTATCTTTAGATAAATCGATATTGTTTTCTTTTTTAAATTGTTCAACTAAGTAGTCCATGATTCTCTTATCGAAATCATCACCACCTAATTTATTATTACCACTTGTAGATTTAACTTCAAATACACCATCACCTAATTCAAGGATAGATACATCGAATGTTCCGCCACCTAAGTCGTAAACTAAAACAGTTTGATTTTGTTCTTGTTTATCAAGACCATAAGCTAATGCAGCAGCAGTTGGTTCGTTGATAATTCTTTCAACTTCCAATCCTGCAATCTTACCAGCATCTTTAGTTGCTTGTCTTTGAGCATCGTTAAAATAAGCTGGAACAGTAATAACTGCTTTTGTAACTTTTTCTCCTAAGTAAGATTCAGCTGTTTTCTTTAAATTTCCCAAAATCATAGCTGAAATCTCTTGTGGAGTATATTTCTTACCATTGGCTTCTACTTTTTCATCAGTACCCATTAATCTTTTAATAGAATAAATAGTATCCTTATTTGTAATCATTTGTCTTTTAGCAGCTCCACCAACGATAATTTCACCGTTTTTAAAAGCTACTACTGAAGGAGTGGTTCTTTCTCCTTCTTGATTAGCTATAACTTTAGCTTCTCCTCCTTCATAAATTGCGACACAACTATTAGTTGTACCTAAATCTATACCTATAATTTTACTCATATATAATCACCTTTCTTTATTCGCTAACTTTAACCATTGCTGGTCTAATAACTTTATCTTTTAAAATATAACCTTTTTGTAGTACTTCAAGTACCATACCTGGTTCAACACCGTCACGTTTTTCCGTCATAATTGCTTCGTGATATGTTGGATCAAAAGGTTTATTGTTGCCATCTATCTCAACGACACCATAACTTTTTAAAATGTTTACTAAATTACAATAAATCATTTTAAATCCTGATAAGAATTTAGAAACTTCATCAGTTAAATTAGTATCATCCATTTTAATGGCTCTTTCAAAATTATCTAAAATAGGTAATGTTTCTTTAATTAAATCTTCATTACAATATTTTAATAATCTTGATTGTTCTTCTTCTAATCTTTTACGATAGTTTATAAATTCAGCTTTGCTTCTTAATAAACTATCTTCTAATTCTTTAATTCTTTTTTCATGTGGTGGTTCTGGATGCTCATGACATTTGCAATCCTCGTGTTCATGTTCGGGATGTTCATGACATTTGCATTCTTCATGTTTATGTTCTGGATGTTCATGACATTTGCATTCTTCATGTTTATGTTCAGGGTGCTCATGACATTTGCATTCCTCATGTTTATGTTCGTGATGCTTATGGTTATCGTGTTCATGATGTTTATGATTTTCATGTTCTGAATGTTTTCTTTCTTCTTCCATTTTATTTACCTTCTTTCATATTTTCCTTTATATATTCCAATAAAGCAACAACTTTATCGTATTCCATTCTTTTTGGTCCTACTAAGGCAATTGTTCCTTCTTCTCCTTGAGCATCATATTTCATTTTAACTATTGTTACATCATCATCAAATTCTGTTTCACTACCGATATATATGTTGATACCATTATCATTTTCTTCTATTTTATCAACCATTTCTTTATCTTCAAATTTGCTTATAATATCTCTTATTTTATCAGCATTATTAAATTCTGGTTGCATCAACATGTTTTTTCTTCCTGTCATTGTAACAGATTCTTTTGCAAAATCGGTAAATGCTGTATAAAAAGCATTATATAGTACTTCATGTTGTTTAACATACTTAGCAATGATAGGTTTTACTTCATATTCTAATACTTTACCTACTTCATTTAATTGTGTACCAATAATCATCTTATTAATCAAATCTACTGTTTGTTTAATATCATTTATTGATACATTTTCTTTAATAGTTAAATTTTTATGTTCAACATGGCCTTTATCTGTTATGACAATAGCAATCAAATTATGTTCATTAATAGGAACAACTTCTACTTTACTAACACAATTATCTTTTGAAGATTTACCCAAGACAATTGCTGTTAAATTAGTCATCTCAGATACTATTTCCATACTTTTAGAAATATAATCATCTAACATTAATGACGAATTATTAACAATCGTTTGTAATTTTAACATATCTTCACCATTTAATTCTCTAGGCTCTAAGATATGATCAACGTAATATCTATATCCTTTTTCACTAGGTACTCTTCCCGAAGATATATGTGTTTTTTCCAATAGTCCAGTTTCTTCTAAGTAACTCATTTCATTTCTTATTGTTGCGCTGGAACAATTTAAAATATCACATATAGCTTTAGAACTTACTGGTCTAGCAGTTTTAATATAATCTTCTACAATTATTTTTAGTAATTTAGTTTGTCTATCGTTTAACATAAATCACCACCTTTTAGCAGTCTATTTTTCTAACTGCTATTTCATTATACTATTATATGTTAGCATTGTCAATATATGAGTGCTAAAAAATTAAAATTTTTATATTTTTTTACAAAATTAAAAATAAAACAACCATAATAATAATGGTGAATTATATGGTATATTTATTCATATTTATTTGTAAATTATTAGAAAATAGCATTGCAACATTAAGACTAATAATTGTTTCAAATGGAAAAAAAATAGAAGGTGCAATATTAAATTTTATTTTATCTTTTATTTGGATAATATCAACTAGTTTAGTTGTTTTAAATAATAATATATATAAAATATTGATATTTGCTATAGGTTCTTTAATAGGCAGTTACCCAAGTTTGACAGTTTTTGAATAAAAAAGCAAAATAACCTATATAAAATATAGTTTTTTTATGTTTTAGGTATTGC
>CALVYK010000022.1 GCA_944372195.1 uncultured Bacilli bacterium | reverse complement strand
AACGCCTTTATTATAGACGTTTCTCTTACATTTTAATTTCATATTATGAAACTGGAATTTACTTTTTCAATTCACAACTTTTATTTTTTTTAGCAAATTCACCTTTTATATCCATCATTGTTTGAGTTATTGCCGTTTCAATTTCTGGTAAAGCTTCCTTTTGAATATTTGATAACATTATTACTTCTTTAACAGTATCAATGCAAACCTTACCCCATAAAATTCCCATCATAACTGTCAAATCATTATACATATCTGATGTTACTGAAATAAGCAAATACCCAAATATTAAACGCTTTTGAGCAACAATTATCCTCTTATCAGTAATAACAACTATAAACGTTCTAAAAATCTCATATGAATGATGATTTTTTTGACAAGCAAATACATATTTTACTTTTTCGTCTGGATTAACATGTATCTGAGCTATTTTGCTGTGAGCTTTTAAACGCCAAGCAATAGTTTTAGGATATTTTCTTTTAAAATCTAAAGCTTGTTTATAAATATTCATTATAAAACCTCATTTTCTTCTAAAAAGTCAATATATTCATCTTTAGTTACTAATTGTTCAACAATATCAACCATTTTACCATCTTGAACAATCATCATGACAGGAGTTCCCCAAGATCCTTTAAAGTATTCTAGGCTATTTTCAAATTTTTCTCCTTCTTCTTCTGTTAAATAAGACACATTTAAATAATTAATTGTTATACCTTTTTCTTCAGCAATTTCATTCAAAATAATTTTAGCTTGAACACAATATCCACAAGTACTTTGTCCTACTACAATTACATTTTTTTCATTTGAGGCTAACAATTTTTCATAGTCCTCATAACCAATATAATTTAATAATAATTTTGCATCTTTATCTATAATATTATTTTCTTGTAAAAATTCAAATGTTATGTCATAATCTGCATAGCCATTTTGGGTATCAACTATTTTGCCATTAGATACGATAGCTAAATAAGGTGTCCCTATGCTAGTTAAATTTAACTTTTCCAATATTTTACTCATATAACTTGAATTCATTTTTGAAACATCAATATAAACATAATCAAAATCATATCTTTCTTGCATATCAGTTAAACTTGGATTTAACAATTGACAATATCCACAAGTTTCTGATCCAATATAAACCAATTTGTTTTCACTACCATTATAAGCAGTTTCAAATTGATTAAACATTTCTTCCGATTTTTTACTTTCAGCTAAAGCATATCCACATAATCCTAAAACAGAAAATATCACAACACCAATAATAACTAATATTTTTTTACTTTCACTCATAAATCTCTCCTACTTTCCACAACTAACAATTATAATATTGCCATCGGTATTAATTATATCATATTTTTTTATTTTTTAATACTATTAAATGTGTTAAACAGATGAAATTTAAAGCATTATTTTATTTGCCTGATAATTTTGCTAATAATTCTTCATTGTATATTATATTTTTAAAGATTATTTGTTTTTTTGTTTTATTCGTATTTCTCATCTCAATATAATTAGAATTTGTTATATCTGTGTTACTTTCTAAATCAAGAATAAAATTTTTATCATTATTTATAATAACAAGAACACCTTTTTTACTATAGTAATATTGTTCATAATGTTTATTATATAAAATAATATTTTTTAAAATATAAACTTCCTTAATCATTTTTACCTCCCACCAAAATTATAACATCCGATTATCTAAATAAAGGACTTTTTTGTAATTTAAAAGGTGTCAACACAATAAATAATTGTTCACACCTTTATTTTACTATATATTTTAATTTTACGTGGCAAATTATAAATTTCTAACCACTTTGTGAAATTATTAGAATTTGCATTATTTTATGCTACTTTCCACAGCAATTCTTATATTTTTTTCCCGAACCACATGGACATGGATCATTTCTACCTATTTTATTAACTCTTTTAGGTTCTTTTTTCTTTGGCTTATTATCACTCATAGCTTCACCTTTAGCAACTTCTTTTCTAACTGCATTTTGTCTAATTTCAGCTTTTAATAGATACATAGTTGTTTCTTTTTCAATTGTATCTAACATATCATCAAACATTTCAAAACCTTCTGTTGTATAAGCCCTTAAAGGATTTTCTTGCGCATAACTTCTTAAATGAATACCTTCTCTTAATAATGACATCGCATTAATATTTTCCATCCAATGCATATCTATTACTCGTAAATATATAGCTTTTTCAAATTCAGCCATTATTTCTTTTGGTACAGATTCAACTTTTGCTTCATATTCTAATACGATTTTAGAAATAATATAATCTGTTATTTGTTTATAATCCATACCATTCAAATCATCTAAAGTTATCTTTTTGTTTAATAATTTCTCATTAACAAACTCTAATATTTCATTTAAACTTTTACCATTTAAATGATTACCATCTAAATGACTTTCAACTAAATGGGTAATGTAATCATTAAATAAATTAATAATAACATCATGAATTGAATCACTATCTAATATTTCATTTCTTTTTTCATAAATAATTTCTCTTTGTTCATTAACAACATTATCATATTCTAGTAAATTTTTACGAATATCAAAGTTGTTTCCTTCAACACGTTTTTGCGCTGTTTCAATTGAATTAGCTAACAATTTTAAACTGATAGATTGATCATCAGTAAACCCTACTTTTTGTAACATTAATTTAGCTCTATCAGTACCGAACCTGATCATTAAATCATCTTCAAATGAAACATAAAATCTCGTATATCCTGGATCACCTTGACGCCCAGCACGGCCTCTTAATTGGTTATCAATACGTCTTGATTCATGTCTTTCAGTTCCAATAACACATAATCCGCCTAATTCTCTAACGCCTTCACCAAGTTTAATATCAGTACCACGACCAGCCATATTAGTTGCTATGGTAACAGAGCCTTTAATACCTGCTTTAGCTATAATTTCCGCTTCACGCGCATTGTTTTTAGCATTTAATACTTCATGTGGTATTTTTTCTTTTTTTAACATTGAACTAATTAATTCACTAGTTTCAACAGCAATAGTACCAACTAAAACTGGTTGACCAATCTCATGTCTTTTTTTAATTTCATTGACGATTGCTTTATATTTACCTTTTTTTGTTGCAAAAACTAAATCAGTATCATCAATTCTAGCAATTGGTTTATTGGTAGGTATTACAATAACATACATATTATAAATATCTCTAAACTCTTCTTCTTCTGTTTTGGCTGTACCTGTCATACCAGCTAATTTATTATACATTCTAAATAAATTTTGGAATGTGATAGTTGCTAAAGTTTTTGTTTCTTGATTTATTTGAACTCCTTCTTTAGCTTCAATTGCTTGATGTAATCCATCTGAATAAGCTCGTCCCTGCATTAGTCTTCCAGTAAATGGATCAACTATTACTATTTGACCATCATGAACAACATAATCAAAATCTTTTTTCATACCATAATTAGCTTTTAAAGCTTGATTTATGAAATGAACTAATGTAGTATGTTCAATATCGTATAAATTATCAATATTAAAAGCTTTTTCAGCTAATTTAACGCCATCATCATCCAAAGTTACTGCTTTAGTTTTTTCATCGTAAATATAGCCTTTATTTTCTTTTAATGACTTAGCAAATCTATCTGTTTGGATATATAAATTAGCGCTATTCATAGAACCACCAGAAATAATTAAAGGTGTTCTTGCCTCATCAATTAAAACAGAATCCACTTCATCGACGATAGCAAAGTTTAATCCTCTTTGAACTCTATCAGTTGCTTTAACAACCATATTGTCTCTTAAATAATCAAATCCTATTTCATTGTTAGTTGAATAAACTATATCACATTCATAAACTTTTTTCTTTTCTGATGCCGTTAATTCTCTTAAATTAACCCCAACAGTTAATCCTAAAAATCTATAAATATTACCCATCCATTCAGCATCACGATTAGCTAAATATTCATTTACTGTAATTATATGAACACCTTTACCAGTTAAAGCGTTTAAATAAGCTGGCATAGTAGAAGTTAATGTTTTTCCTTCTCCGGTTTTCATTTCAGCTATATTACCATAATGAATAGCCAATCCACCAATTATCTGAACATAATAAGGCTTTTCACCAATAACTCTATAAGCTGCTTCTCTTGCAACAGCAAAAGCTTCTACTAAAATATCATCTAATGTTTCACCATTATTTAATCTTTCTTTAAATTCAATTGTTTTATTTTTTAATTGTTCATCAGTTAATTTAGTCATTTCTTCATCTTTTGCCATAACTAAATTAGCTTGCTCTTTAAATTTTTCTAATTCTTTATATTCATGATCGAATAACTTTTTTAAAAAATTCATCTTGCTCTTCCTTTCATTCTTATTAATTATATCAAAAATTGATTAAAAATAATAGTTTTTTATTATTAAATAAGAAAAAAAAGGTGAAATTCACCTTATCTAGTTTCAATTATTCCATAATTTGTATCTTTTCTTCTATATAAAATATTTATTTGATTAGTAGCTTCATTTGTAAATACAAAGAAATCATGACCTAACAAATTCATTTGTAAAATAGCTTCTTCTTCATTCATTGGTTTAGTTTCTACTAATTTTCTTTTTACTATTTTTCCTTTTTCATCTTCTTCCTTTTCAACTTTAAAATCTATATTAATATCAGTTATTTCTTTTATTCGTTTCTTCATTCTCGTTTTATTTTTTCTTATTTGTCTTTCAAGCTTTTCTGATACCAAATCAATAGCAGCATATAAATCATTGTGTGTATCTTCTGCCCTTAAAATTAATTTTTTCATTGGGATAGTGACTTCTACTGTTTGATCCTTTCCTTTTACTTTGACTAATACATTTGCAGTTACATCGTTAGGATTTTCTAGGTACTTATCTAGCTTTCCTATTTTTGCTTCAATGTAATCATTGATAGCTGAAGTAATTTTTACTCTACTTCCTCGGATATTCATTTTCATAATATCACCCTCCTATATGAATTATATCATATTTTTATATAAAAATTATGGGATATTATGGGAAACAAAAAAACTCGAATAAATCGAGTAATTTTTATATTGGTGCCTAAGGCCGGACTTGAACCGGCACGGAATTTGACTTCCGCAGGATTTTAAGTCCTGTGCGTCTACCAATTTCGCCACTCAGGCATGCCTTGTCAACTGACAAGACTAATTATACAATATAATTATTGATTTGACAATACTTTTTTTTATTTTTTTAAAATTTATTCAAATTTTATATCACAAATAGATAATTTTTTTAATCTTTTAATTTTAATTTTGTTTTTATCTCTTTCAAATAACCAATTATAAACAGCCTCCCAAATTGCCACCCAACCAACTATTAATATCGTTTCTGATAAGACAAAATTTATTTTAATAAAATAATATAAATATAAGAACAATACACCTAACAAAAATATAGCTACATTTTTAATATTTAAGTATTTTATCATTAACAAATGCTCATCTAAATCATTTTTATAATTATTATGAATTTTATTAATTAGATCTTTTTTTTCTTCTTCGCTTATGTCATATGTTGCTTTAACAATAATAAGCACTTTGTTATTAATAGGTTTGCCTTTACATTCTTCATAAATATAGTTGCTTAATTTATTAGATAAATTATTTGAATTATATTGATTAGTATAATCAGCTTTACTATCAATATTAATCATTATTTCGTTCATTTAATCCCTCTTTATATTTTAAAATCGTCTAAAAAATCATCAATCGTTAATATCTTTTCATCAACATCATCTAGAGAAATGTCAATTATCTCTTCTTCAAATTTTGGTTTTTCTTTTTCTTGTTTCGTTAAATTAATTACTTCAAAACAATCTTTAATACCTTTTTTATTAATGACAGTCCCTGTTGAATATCTATCAACTATCGGTAACTCAGTAACTTTAATATGTGTTATTTCATTAGTTAAAATACCTATTTTTTTAACATCTATAAATGATTTTAATATTTTATATGGATTTGTTTTAACATCTCTTACTAATAAAACTCCACGTCTAGTTCTAGTAGACAATTCAAATTCTGATAATTTAACTCTTTTACCAGTTCCGTTAGTTGTAATAATAGTAATATAATCACTATTATCGAATAAATTACCACTAACTACATAATCATCTTTTAAATTAATAGCTTTAACTCCACTTGCTTTAATGCCGATAATTGATATTTCATTAGTTTTATATCTTAGTCCATAACCATTTAAAGTTGTTATAAATACTTCACTACCATTAGAATCAGTTACACTAACTAATTTATCATTACCTTTTAATTTCATACAACACATTGGCTTATAATATCTAGTTACTTTAAATTCGTCTAATTTAGTTCGTTTAACTAAACCATCTTTACTAAATAAAGTTATATATTTATTTTTGTTAAAATCATAAACAGGAATACTCTTTATAATATTTTCCTCACTATTTAATTTAATAATATTACTTATATGTTTTCCTAATTCTTTCCATTTCAAATCAGGTAGTTCATAAACTGGAACATATAGATAATTGCCTAAATCTGTAAATAGTAATAATGTATCTAATGTATTCATTTGATATAAACCTATAACATAATCATTTTCTTTAACCAAAGTTTCTTCTTCATTAGCATTATAGCTTCTTAAAGATACTCTTTTTACATATCCTTGTTTTGTAACTACTACGATACAATCTTCCTTAGGTATCATTGATGTAGTATCAATTTTGATATCTTCTACTTCATCTAATATAGTAGTTTTTCTTGGAACAGCATATTCTTTTTTAATACTTCTTAATTCATCTTTCATAACTGTTTTTAATTTATTTTCGTCATTTAAAATGCTTTCTAAAAATTCAATCATTAATTTTAAATTTTCTTTTCTTTCTAATAATTCAGTTACATCGGTATTAGTTAATTTGTAAAGTTGTAACATAACAATAGCTTCGGCTTGCTTTTCAGTAAAATCATATTCTTTTACTAAATTATTCTTAGCATCACTTTTATTTTTAGAACTTCTAATGGTTTTAATAACTTGATCTAAAATTGATAAAGCTTTAATTAATCCTTCTACTATATGCATTTCAGCTGAAGCATGATCTAAATCAAATTTAGTTCTTTTTAAAATCACTTCTTTTTGATGAGCTATATAAGCATCTAATATTTGTAATATTCCTAAAGTCATTGGTCTATTATTTACAATAGCTACCATATTATAGTTAAAAGATATTTGTAAATCAGTGTTTTTTAATAAATAATTTATTATTAAATTACTATTAGCATCTTTCTTTAAATCAATAACAATTGTTTCAGGATTTTCCAAATCAGATTCATCTCTCACTTCTTGTATTCCTTCAACTTTTTTATCTATTCTAATTTCATCTATTTTTTTTACTAAAGCAGCTTTATTGACATCAAAAGGTATTTCAGTAATTACTATTTGGTCTTTACCTTTATTCTTTACAACCTCATACTTTGATTTTACTATTACTTTACCACGACCAGTTGTAAATGCATCAATAATTCCTTGTTTTCCACAAGCAATCGCACCAGTTGGAAAATCTGGTCCTTTTACAATATCTAAAATTGTATCTAGATAACAATTAGGACTATCAATTCTTTTAATAGTGGCATCGATTATTTCACCTAAATTGTGGGGAGGTATATTAGTTGCATACCCAGCTGATATACCATTAGATCCATTAACTAAAAGGTTCGGAAATTTAGCTGGTAATACAGTTGGCTCAAATAAAGTATCATCATAATTATAAGTCATTATAACAGTATCTTTGTTGATGTCTTTTAACAATTCGTTACTTATCTTAGCTAATCTTGCTTCAGTATAACGGTATGCCGCAGGACTATCTCCATCCATTGAACCATTATTACCATGCATATCGATGTATGGAGTATTTTGTTTCCACCACTGACTCATTCTAACCATTGCTTCATATATACTAGAGTCCCCATGTGGGTGATATTGTCCCATGACATCCCCTACTGTTTTAGCAGATTTACGATATGGTTTATCATATGTATTTTTACCTTGATACATTGTATATAATATTCTTCTTTGAACAGGTTTTAATCCATCTCTTACATCTGGCAATGCTCTATCTTGAATAATCGTTTTAGAATATCTGCCAAATCTTTCCCCCATTATATCTTCTAGGGAATAATCATATATTCTTTTTAAAACATCTTGCATAACTCACCTACCTAATATTCTACTAATAATTGTTTTTAATGATTTAAAAAATATTTTAATATCAAATAATAAACTAAAATTATTATAATATTCTATATCACATTTTAAAGTATCTTGATAACTTAATTTTCTTCCACCATATACTTGCGCTAAACTAATAATACCTGGTTTTACTAAATACCTTTTTGGGCTTATTTTCCCTTTAGGTAATTTTTCACCGCATATAAAAGCTCTAGGTCCTATAATCGACATATCGCCTTTTAATACATTATAAAATTGTGGTAACTCATTTAAACCAGTATCATCTATAAATTTACTTATTTTACTATAGTGACTATTACCATCTTTATCATATATTCTAGTTCTTATTTTATACATATAAAATGGTTTTTTATTTTTTCCTTCTCTTGGAATTCTTATATCAATTAATGGTAAGCCTATATCTAAAAATGTAATTATTAGAACTAATAACATAAATGGAAAAGTAATTATAATGAATATTATAGATAAAATTATATCTAAAAATCTTTTTAATATTTCATATCTCATTTTCGATAATCATCCTGTAAAGTAAAATCAACATTTTCTTCGATCCATTCTTTTCTTGGTTCTACTTTATCTCCCATTAAAATACTTACTCTTTTTTCCGCTAAAGCAACATCAGTAATATTAATTTTAACTAAACTTCTTGTTTCAGGATTCATAGTTGTTTCCCATAATTGATCAGCATTCATTTCTCCTAAACCTTTGTATCTTTGAGTTTCTAATTTTACTTTTGATTTTTCTAATATTTCTTTTCTTTCTTCGTCAGTCCATGCATAATAAACTGTTTTTCCATTAAACAACTTATATAAAGGTGGCATTGCTATATAAAGTTTACCATTTTCTATTAATGGCTTCATATATCTATAAAAGAAAGTTAACAATAATACTTGAATATGCGCTCCATCGTCATCGGCATCAGTCATAATGATAACTTTGTCATAATTACAATCTTTGATATCAAAATCACTACCAACACCAGCACCTACTGTATGAATGATAGTATTTATTTCCTCATTTTTAAATATTTCCTCTAATTTAGTTTTTTCACAGTTTAAAACTTTACCTCTTAAAGGTAATATTGCTTGAAATTTTCTATCTCTTCCCTGTTTAGCTGAACCACCAGCTGAATCTCCTTCGACTAAAAATAATTCATTTTTGTTTGGATTTTTAGTTTGCGCTGGAGTTAATTTTCCAGATAAAGCTTGTTCTTTTTTATTCTTTCCTTTACCATTTCTAGCTTCATCTCGTGCTTTTCTTGCTGCTTCTCTAACCATTTTACTTTTAACCATTTTATTTAATATATCAGTAGCAATAGCTTTGTTTTCTTCTAAGAAAAATTGTAATTTTTCACTTACAATACTTTCTACTATAGTTCTAGCTACTGGTGTACCTAATTTAGCTTTTGTTTGGCCTTCAAATTGAAGTAATGCTTCTGGTATTTGTAAACTTATGATAGCGGTTAAACCTTCTCTTGTATCAGTTCCTTCTAAATTTTTATCCTTAGCTTTTAAATATCCATTTGCTCTTGCATAATCATTAAATACCTTAGTTAATGCTGTTTTTAAACCAACTTCATGTGTTCCACCATCAGTAGTTTTAACATTATTAACAAAACTAATTATATTTTCTGCATATGTATCAGTATATTGAAAAGCAATTTCAACATTAATTCCTTCTTTGACACCTTCAAAATGAACTACTTTATGTAATTCACTTTTACCATCATTTAAATATTCAACGAATGATTTCAAACCGTTATCATAGCAAAAAACTTCTTGTTTATTATCTTCTTCATCAATTACTTCTACTGTTAAACCTTTAAGTAGAAAGGCAGATTCTTGCATTCTTTCACATATTGTCGTAAAAGAAAAATGTGTAGTACTAAAAATAGTATCATCAGGCATAAATCTAACCTTAGTACCTGTTTTAGATGTTTTTTCTAATTTTTTTAAAGGTATTTTTACTTTTCCACCATTTTCAAATCTAATATAATGAACATAACCATCTCTTTTAATAGTTACTTCCATCCATTTACTTAAAGCATTGACAACAGATCCACCAACACCATGTAATCCACCAGATACTTTATAGCCTGATGTTTCGAATTTGCCACCAGCGTGTAATACTGTATATATAACTTCAGGAGTAGACATACCAGATTCATGCATTCCAACTGGTACTCCTCTTCCTTCATCTTCTACACTTACTGAACCATCTTTATGAATAATTATTTTTATTTTTTTCCCAAACCCATTTAATACTTCGTCGATACTATTATCTACAATTTCCCATACTAAATGGTGTAATCCTCTTTTATCTGTCGAACCAATATACATACCAGGTCTTTTTCTTACTGCTTCTAAACCTTCTAGTATTTTTATTGAACTTTCATTGTATGCCATGTTATCACCTATTTAATTATAACCTAAAAAACTTTATTTTTCAAGCATGAAAAGCATTTAGTTTTGAATTGATTTAAAATTAATGTAATAATTTATAAAAAATATTTTTGGGTGCTTTTTTTATTTTTTTAAATATGATAAAATAAATTTAGGTGAATTTATATGACTATTACTTTAAAAGTTAGTGAAAATACTAAAGAAAAAATGATCGAATATTTTGAAGATAAGAAAAGAGCGAAAACACCAGATTACGCAATATTTCAAGCTGATGAAGCTGATACAGTTGTTACTTTATACAATTCTGGAAAAGCTGTTTTTCAAGGTGTAAGTGCGGATATCGATGCTAATATGTGGAAAGAAATGGAAAGACATTTAAATCCGACTAAAAAAGTAGAAATGACTAATAGTAATGATAAAAAGAAAAAAGAAAAAATGATTGAAAAAATTGATCCTAAAATATATTACGCTAATACTATTGGATCAGATGAAGTTGGAACTGGTGACTATTTTGGCCCAATTGTCGTTACAGCTAGTTATGTTGAAAAAGAAAATATTCCTTTTCTAGAGGAATTAGGGGTTAAAGATTCTAAAAAATTAACTGATGAAAAAATATTAGAAATAGTTCCAAAAATAATAAAAAAAATACCTTATGAATGTATTATTTTATCTAATAAAGAATACAATGAAAATTATACTAGTGATATGAATATGAATAAAGTAAAGGCAATATTACATAATAAAGTATTAAGCAAATTAAAAGTAAAATATCAAGCAGATTATATTGTAGTTGACCAATTTGCCCAACCATTTGTCTATTATAATTATTTAAAAGGTACTAATTATGTAAGAAATATAACATTTATGACTAAAGCAGAAGATAAATGTTTATCAGTTGCTTGTGCTTCTTTAATTAGTAGATACGTATTTTTAAAACAATTTGACAAATTAGGTGAATCAATTGATACATTTTTAATTAAAGGCGCTAGCGATAAAGTAGATGAATTGGGTGTTAAAATAGTTAAAAAATATGGTTTTGATAAATTAAAAGAAGTTGCTAAATTAAATTTTAAAAACACTGAAAAAATCAAAGAATTATTAAAAAAGTAGATTACTCTACTTTTTTTGTGATTCCTCTAATAATTTTTCATATTTATTTTGTAAAACATAAATGTCTTTACTGCTCATAAATATCATAACAGCATTTTTATGTTTCAATAATTTATCGGCAGTATCTAAATTGATATATTCACCATTATTTAATTTATCTAAAATAACTTGATATGTTACATCATCATAGCCATCTTCTTCTCTATCAACACCAATATCCATTATATATGCTTTATCAGCTAAATTTAATGCATCGGCAAATTCTTGAGCCATTTCTTTAGTTCTTGATAAAGTATGAGTTTTTAAAATAGCTACTATTTCTTTATCAGGATATTTTTGTCTAGCTCCTTTAATTGTAACTTTTACTTCAGTTGGATGATGAGCATAATCATCAATAGTAACAATATCACCAATTACTTTTTCTTTAAATCTTCTTTTCGCGCCTTCAAAAGTTTTCAAATATTTAGCCACGTCTTTTGCTTCTAATCTTTCATAATAACAAACTCCAATTACTGCTAAAGAATTAAGTAACATATGCTTACCATATAACGGTAAATCAAAATGTCCATAATAATTATCTTCAACAAAAACATCAAAACTTGTTCCTTCATTAGTAAATACTACATCCTTAGCTATAATATCATTATCATCGTTTAAACCATAATAAAATATCGGAACATTTACTTCTAATGTATGGGTATATGGATCATCACCACAAGCAATTACCATTTTTTCAGCTAATCTAGCAAATTCTTGATAAGCTAAAATGACATCATCAATATTTTTATAATAATCAATATGATCTAATTCAATATTAGTAATAATTGCATAATATGGCGTATAATTTAAAAAATGTCTTTTATATTCACAAGCTTCTAATACGAAATATTTATTTTCTTTATCAGCATAACCAGTTCCGTCACCAATCAAATAATTACAACCAGTAATATTTTTTAAAACATGACTTAACATGGCTGTAGTAGTAGTTTTACCATGGCATCCTGAAATTGCAATCGTTTGAAACATTTTAGTTAATTTGCCAACCATATCTTGATATGAATATATTTTTAAGTTTAATTCTTTAGCTCTTACAATTTCTTCGTGAGTATCTTTAAACGCATTGCCTTGAACTATTATCATATCTTCTTTAATGTTATCTTTATTAAATTCATGAATTTTTATCCCTTTATCGACTAGTGCTTGTTCAGTAAAAAAATGATCTGGTTTATCACTACCTTCTACTTCATATCCAAGACCATCAAGAATTTGCGCTAAAGCACTCATTCCTGTACCTTTTATTCCGACAAGAAAGTATTTCATCTAATCATCTCCTATTAATATTTTACACCATTATAAAGTAAAAAGTCCATAATTTTAATAAAATAATTTAAAAAAGCACTTATTTGTGCTTTATTCTTTATATTCAAATTCAAAATCTAATATTCTAATAGTATCTCCTTCTATTGCTCCTAATTTTCGCAGTTCATCATCAACACCATATTTTCTTAATTTATTAGCAAATCTATTAGCAGATTCATCAGTATTGAATTTTGTCATTTTTAATAATTTTTCTATTTTTTCACCTTTTATTACCCAAGTATTATCTTCTTTAACAATAGTAAATGGTTTTTCTTCTTTAAACTTATATAAAACATGACTTTCAAATTTTTCTTCTTCATATAAAGGTTCTTTTTTTATTTTTTCTAACATATTGGCTAAAACTTCAATAACCTCTTTTAATCCTTCATTAGTTATTGCTTTAACAGGATAAACTGGTATATTTACTTTCTTTTTAAATTCTTCTAAATTTTTTAAAGCATTTGGCATATCCATTTTATTAGCAATAATAATTTGTGGTTTATCTAATATTTTTGGATTAAATTGTTTTAATTCATTATTGATAATTACATAATCATCATAAGGATTTCTTCCCTCTGTTGCTCCCATATCGATAACATGGGCAATAACCCTTGTTCTTTCAATGTGTTTTAAAAATTGATCTCCTAATCCATCGCCTCTTGAAGCTCCTTCAATTAATCCCGGTAAATCAGCTACTACAAAGGAAGAATTATTAGATTTAACAACCCCTAAGTTAGGTTTTAAAGTAGTAAAATGATAAGCTGCTATCTTAGGTTTAGCTTTAGATATTTGTGAAATAATAGTTGATTTTCCAACACTAGGCATACCTACTAATCCAACATCAGCTAATAATTTTAATTCAACTTTAACATTTCTAATTTCACCTGGTTCACCATTTTCCGCAAAATGAGGAGCAGGATTTGACTTAGTAGCGAAAGCGATATTACCTCTACCACCTCTTCCACCAGCAGCTACAATAACTTCATCATCTTTTTTAGTTAAATCAGCTATAATTAAATTAGTATCTAAGTCAGTTACAACAGTCCCAAGTGGAACCTTAACGATAATATCTTCTGCATTAGCGCCATGCATTCCTTTGCCTAACCCGTTCCCACCTTTTTTACCTTTAATCTGTTTTTGATATCTTAAATCTATTAATGTATTCAATCCTTCATCAACTTTAAAAATAATGTCTGAACCCTTACCACCATTGCCACCAAAAGGTCCACCCATTTCTACAAATTTTTCTCTTCTAAAAGCCATACATCCATCGCCACCTGTACCAGCGATAAGCTCTAATTTTACTTCATCAACAAACATAGTAAATCACCAATTACAATTATACATTAAAAAAAAATAGTAGTAAATACTATTTTCTTAAAATCATTTTTTCCAAACATATTCTTATTTCTTTTTCATTAAAAGGCTTATTTAGAACATCAACTATTGGATAATTAAATACTTTATCAATAGAATCTTTTGTATCATCTCCGGTTAAAATACAAACAGGAATCTTATTAAATAAATTATGAGTTTTAAATACATCTAAAACTTGAAAGCCATTACAATTAGGCATATTTAAATCTAAAAACATTCCCACAAATTCACTATCAAAATTATTTCTAATAGCTTGAATTGCCTCATTTCCATCCTTAGCTGTTATAACATTATATTCATCTTTAAACATTTTAGAAGCGAAAGTTGTTATAATACTTGAGTCATCAACAATCAATAATATTTTCATATAATCTACCTCTATAGCAATTATACCATATTTTTTAAAATTTTGTTATTTATTTGTAAAAAAAAGATAAAAAACTATTTAGTTGTGAATTGAAAAAGTAAATTCCAGTTTCAATATTTGAAAACTGAATTTAGTCTTACATCAAATTCCAGTTATAAA
>CALVYK010000021.1 GCA_944372195.1 uncultured Bacilli bacterium | reverse complement strand
CGTAGGAGTCTGGGCCGTGTCTCAGTCCCAGTGTGTCCGATCAGCCTCTCAGCTCGGATATGCATCGTTGCCTTGGTAGGCCATTACCCTACCAACTAGCTAATACAACGCAAGCTCATCTTAAAGTGAAGCAAAAGCTCCTTTTAGCATATCTAGTTATCTAAATATGAATTATTCGGTATTAGCATCCGTTTCCAGAAGTTATCCCAATCTTTAAGGTAGATTACCCACGCGTTACTCACCCGTCTGCCACTAGAGGGAAAATCCAAATCAAACTAAATCCAGAATTGTGCAAGCACTCAACTTTCAATAATTATCATTGGGCCCTCTCGTTCGACTTGCATGTCTTAGGCATGCCGCCAGCGTTCATCCTGAGCCAGGATCAAACTCTCCAAAAAAAAATAATTTTTTGTTAAATTAGTTTTTAATCCCGACTAATTATGAATTGACATTTTGCTCAGTTTTCAAAGATCATTCTGCAATTTTCGTTGCGTATTAATAATATACCAAATTAAATTTAACAAGTCAATACTTTTTTTACATTTTTTAAAAAAAGTGTAAATTTATTTGATACCAATTTTAATGCCTTTTTTCGAAAGCCACTATAATATACCAAATTATTTTTTCGTTGTCAATACTTTTTTTGCATTTTTTTATTTTTTTTAAAATATTGAACAACATAATAAATTATTACGTTATAAAATAATGCCTTTTATTCGAAAACTGCTATAATATAACAAATTATTTTATATTTGTCAATACTTTTTAGTATATATTTACATTATATTCTATTTATTTATAAAAATGACTATTTTATATAATTTTTTAATGTTTTTTTAACTCAAAATACAAATTGCAATATTCTCGATTAATATCTGAATTAAAAATCAAATTTTTCTTCTTATATAAATTAATTAGCTCGTCCATTCCGTATTTTATAACTTTATCTAAAGATTCATTATAATTCATAATTTTTTTGTGATGCACATACTCCAATTTGTCCAAGATTTTAAATTCTCCAGAAGGAAAAATACGCAAATCAAGATCATAATCAATATATTTTATTGTGTTTTCCTCTATAATGAATGGACTAGCTATATTACAATAATAGTATATGCCATCTTTTTTTAGTTGTACAATTATATTAAACCATTTATCTTTAAAAAAATACATTATTGCTGGTTCTTTTGTTCTCCACCATGTTCCTTGGGATTCGGTAACAAGCGTTTTATTATTTCCAAATACTATATAATCCTTCTTTATATCTAAAACTATTGCTTCATCCCAAGAACGGTGAATTTTTCCATTGTGCTTATAACATTGAATTTGAAATTTATCTCCTATACATATTTTTTTCATTTTTACCTCTTCCTTATATATATTATAACATGCTTTATAGAAAAAGTTAATTATATATTGTGTTATATATATTGTGTTATAAAAAATTAGCTTTGAGGTAAAAATACATTATAAATAAAATACATTAAAATTTAATAGATTTTTTTCCTATATATACTATATAAGATTACAAACGCAAAAGACAAAATACTTATTATAATTCCGTATCTTTTGTTTTGAATTTCATATTTAAATTCAATAGTATGTACACCGGGATCTATATCGGCACCTAAAAACATATCAAAAATTTTATAACTATCTACTAATTTACCATCTATAAAAATATGCCAATTTTCATCATACGGTATAGATGTAAAAAGGACCCCACCACCATCAATATTTCCAATTATATATTCATCGCTAAAATATTTAATTTCCAGTTGTTTGTTTTTTAATAATTGTATATCCTCATTATATAAATCATAATTATAACTATATATTTTTACAATTTGATCATATGATGAATTATTGTTATCTATTAACTTGATTTCAATATTTTCATTATTATTAAACTGATTTGATAAATATCCACCTAATTTAACAACATTATCTATATCATAATTATAACTATTTACGTTTCTTATATATTGATCATTAATATAAATATCTAAATTTAAATCATCAATATATTTTAATTCAATATAAATGTACAAATCACTATTCAATTCTAAATCAGCTTCAAATGTAAATTGTTCATTTTTAATAACATTAATTTCTTTATATATATCGGAATCATTTCCAGTCATATAGTTTAACATTTTTTCTTGGCAATCAAAAGAGCTATCACAAATTAATTCTTTTTTAACACCATCATTTACAATATAAGCTAATTCCAAAGCATTTTCATTTTTATAAACATTATATCCATTATAACTAGTCAAAACTTTATCATGACTATTTTGGTCTGCATAATATTTTATTCCAAATAAAGAATTAGTAATATCATTATTTTTAAAATGATACGAATTTGTTCCAACATCGTAGGAAATATTTTTAAAAAAATTTAAATTTGAATATTTAATTGTAGATAACCATGATGACGCTGAATGATAATTATATAAAATGTTATCATTTGTTCTCATACCTAAATTAATTAAATCCATACGATAAAATTTTGATTCTTCATTATTTTTAATTTCATTGACGATATTCAATATATCTTTATTAATTAAGTCATTATTAGAATTCAAAGTGTCAAAATTATTATAAACAAAATATGAATTTAAACTTATTTCAATTATAAAAATAAATATAATATATTTTATTTTTGAAAAATAAAATAATAATGAATAAATAATAGCAAAGATAAAACTTAATAAAATAAAAAAGATTACATTAGATTTTGTTATATAGACTATAAAACCCAAAATGAAAAAAATATATATAAATAACAAATAGTCTGTTTTTTTTACGTATTCTAAATTTTCAAAACTCTTACAACACAAAGTAATAATAAAAATATTCACTAAAAAAACATATCTAAAATTAAATCCAATTGGTGATGATAATGCATGCCATATATTATTCAATGGTTTTACTAATATAAATATTAAAAAAAGCAAAAGAAACAAGCCAGACACAAATTTTTCCTTTTTGTCTATTTTTTTATTCAAAAAATATAAAAATAGGAATAAAATCATTAAAATGCTGATATATAATCTGGGGTATGTAAAATTAATGATTGGCTCCATTTCATTTCCCATAAAAAAACCTGATATTATTTTACTAAAATCACTGCTGAAACCATTTTCTAACTTATTTATTCGTCCAAATTTAATTATCTCGGTAAATGCTGTAAAATTAGTTACCATAGTTGTCATACCACTTAAAAAAGAAACAATTAAAAATGTTGAAAAATTTTTAAATTTTATTTTTTTTATTGTAACTTTATATATATAATAGAGTACACAAAAAAAACAAATAACATACCCCATATAATAATTGGTAAAAATAGCTAATGTCAATGTAAAATAATATAGCCAAAATTTATTTTCGTTTATGATTTTGTCGATACCTAATAAAATTAAAGGTGCTAATACATAGCAATCAAGCCACATAATTTGAAAATAATTTGTTAAAATATAGCTTGATAAAGCATATGATGTTGAAAATACTAAAATATACTTTTTTAATTTAAAATTATACTCTAAATATTTATACATTGTAAATCCACAAAGACATATTTTAAATATAACAGTTAAAAATATGTAATAATATAGGTTTTCGTATGAAAAAAATTTTAAAAAAATATTAGTTATGGAAGATAAATAATAAACAAATATGCTATACATTGATCCACCAAGCCCAAAATCAAATGTATAGAATATTGTTCCTTCACCTTTTAAAAAATACATAAATTTTAGTAAAAAATGATAATATTGTGCACTTAAGTCACTAATCAATATTGTTCCATTTACCAACATATTGTTAAAAATAAAAGCAATAGTTAATATTATCAATGGAATTGTAAATGATAAAATTTTTTTCATAGTATCCTCCTAAAAAAAGAAAATACAAAATAAATTTGTATTTTAAGCATTAGCATCTTTAACACATTGTTCATATGCAGATTGATTAAATAATGATTGGTTATTACTACCTTCAGTGCAAGTATTTCCTTTCCAAACACCACCATTATCAGTACAACAAGTTCTTCTAGCAGTATTGCTCATTAAACTTGTAACAAGTGGAATAGCTATTGCAGCAATAACACCAATTAAAATAATTGTAATAACTGTCATATTTGCTTCTCCAGCAGCCTCTTTCATATATTCACCACCTTACTTTTATATTATAACATATATTATAGCACAATTTTCAAATAATTATAATAAAATTAATAATTCATCATCATCATCATTGATAATAACATTAAAAGCATAATTCCTCCACCAGTTGTAAATAACATAATCATAGTTCTTTTTTCCATAGATTCCAGTCTTTCTGTATATTTTTGTTCACGAGATTTGTTTTGCAAATTAGAAACTGTTCTTGAAAACATCATTAATTGTTCTTGTTTTCTATCTTGATTACCAAGACTCAAGCGATATAATAAACGCATCATTCTCATAGAATCCCTAACAGGATATTCTCTTGCAAAATCCATATACGGATCGACAGTCATATCTCCAGCTTCTATTTTCGCAACTAAATCACGCAATCCAGCTTTAAATATATCAGGAGCTTGATCAATAGATCTTGATAATGCAACTGGAACTGTATAATGCTGAACTAATATTTCCAAACTTTTTAAATAATATGGTAACATTAAATCAATATGGTGTAAGTTCCTTTTATAATAAGACCTCAATGCAGTATATGGCTGTTTAAATGTTACAAACCCAGCAACTATAGCGAATAAAACATAAACAAATTGCATATCAGAAAGAAATAGAAATATCATAAATGCAATAACAATCAAACCATTTCTTATTCTTTCGCCAAATTTTTTGCTTACATTTACATCAGGCCCATATCTTATTTTTAATAAAAATTCATAATCCGACTCAATTAAAAATTTAAAAAATGGTTGTGTTTCATTGATAAACTGTTCTGGTTCAATTATTTTGTTATATATAACTATAAAAAATACAATAACTGCAATTAATAAAAATATCATTTATTCTGCCCCCACATTCTCATTGTAGAATTTTTCACCAGAAAGCAAAAAATAAGTATTAATGATTACAATTAGATGTAACAATATTACAACATACCAATTCTGTAACATTTCTAAATAGGTTTCAGTACCAAGTAAAAATTGAACTAACATTATCATTAAGTATAATACAAAACCAAATTGTAAAAACTTTTTATGAAAAACAGCTCTGTCGATTCTATCACGATAAACACCTTCTACAAGCATATCGATGTCCTGTGACATATTTTCCAAAGATCCAGATGCATCTCTTGCTCCTTCATTTGTAATCTGGAAAAATAATTGATGCATATTTCTAACAATATAATAATCATATTTCTCATTCATAAAATCTATTGATTCAGTAATCGTACCATTACGATATGCCATATCAATCATTGTTTTAACGTCACTTTTTACAGGATCTTCCAACACGCCAGATTCATAAACTCCTTCCAAAGATTTTACGAAACTTTGAGTTGTTGCAAATTCCATAATAGTATTAGTAGTGTATACTTGTATTTGTTCAAAAATAAATTCACTATATAATCTTTTGCATCGTAAATAAGAAAGATAAGGTATTATGGAAATTGCAGCTATTACATAAACAATACACCATATTAGATTATAAAAATATAAATATGAAATGACTGCAGCCCCCACAGAAAATATGATAATTTGAATAAAATATTGTTTAGGAGTAAATTCTTGACCTAATTCTTTAACTTTTTCTCTTACTACCTTAAATGAATAAGGAGCGTATTTTTCATACACAGCACTGGTTTTGTTTAATATATATTTATAAACACTTTCCCCGCGATTTATTCTATAAACAAAAATAAACAATATAATTATTGAAATTATTATAAAAATAGTACTAGTCATATTACACCTCCATTAATTGGTTGTTGGTTGGATAATATTATTCTGTTGATAATTAGTGCTACTAACACTATTCTGAACAGTGTTAGTTTGTATTGAATTATTTGCTAGATTTGTATTATTAGATGAATTGTTTGATGAACTTATATTGTTTTTAGTATCAGTCTCATCATATAAAGGATTAATAAAGCCTTCTGGTATTGTTACTCCTTGACCTTCAATATATTCAATTAAATATTTGCTAGGGTTTTTTCTATAAATTTTTCCCTCAGGAGTTTTTCTATAAATCGTATTATACTTAGCATCGTTATCTTCAGTTACGTAAAACTCAGTAACTTCACCAACTTCACGTATAAAGCGTTTTGTTTCTTTATCTTGTCTACCACGAATTAATACCCCTAATTGTACATATCGATAAATTGACTTTAAGAATTGATCAATTTCTTGATTAGTTTCAAGTAAGCTGTACATACGGTTAGGTATCGAAGCTGCCTTATCAGCATGAATTGTTGACAAAATATAGTGACCTGATGAAATTGAATTACGTACTGCCATAACTGCTTCAGCGCTACGCACCTCTGATAACAAAATCCATTTTGGGTTTTGTCTCATACATGTTACTAAAACATCACTATATGATGCAACATTATTAGTTTTCATAGCAACTATATCACGATGAGGAAAGATTTTATCCAAATGCAATTCCAACGTATCCTCGATAGTTATTATTTTTTCATTTTCTTTTGTTTTAGAAGCAAGATATTTGACAAATTCAGTCTTACCAGAACCAGTTTCACCACAAACTATAATATTACAGTGAGCCAAAACACATTGAACTAAAAAGTCATGTACATCTAAAGTTATATATTTTTCAGCAATAATCTTATCTTTTTCAAGTCTTATTTTAGCAGGAGTTTTTCTTATAACGCATGCAATTCCATTAGTTGCAATTGAATCGTGAACAAAGTTCATACGCAATTCTGCACTTTCAGAATCCAAAAAAGGATGTGCCGCATTAAAAGATTTACCCATAACATTTGAACATTGAAATGCTAATTTTTCCATCATGGCATTATTAATATTTGGATTTTCAATTCTAAAAATACCTTGAGATAATGTTTTTAACCAAATTTGACCACCGTTACTATATGAAATATCTGTTATATCATCATTATTTAGATATTCTACCAACGGGCCAAAATCTATCTGTGAAAATAAACTATCTTGCATTAGTATTACCAGTTTCTGTACTTGTTTCAGGAATATTTTGAATATTATCTTGGTTATTATCTCCAGTTGGAAGTAAACTAGTATGACTTTCAATGAATGCAACTAACTCTTCACGGTCAACTATTAAATCCCCTTCAACAGGCGAAGTTCCACCATAAGGAACAGGGAACAATTCAACCCCTTCTGATTTCAAATATTCTGAAGACTTTAACAATATATATACATCATCTGGTACACCAAATAATAAAGTTGCAGGAGTTCGAGTTTGCGAACTATCTTCAAAAACATTATTTCCAGAACTATCTTTAACCGCTAGCACTTCAACTTGAGCCAACAAACGGCCAACCATTATTTTACCATTTTCATCAGTTGCTTTCATAAAGACATCGATAACATTCCCAGGAAAAATTGAATTACCATATGTACTTGAAGTAGATACAGCTAAAGCATATGGTCTTTCTCCATCTTTTACAGCAGTAAATGCAGAATCAGGCAAATTTTCTTTGGTTGTTAAAACATCACTATAAAACATACTACCAGCCGGAATAACAGTATTAACAGCAGTATATTTACCAATTATGGAATTTGCATTTTGAATTACATTTCCACTAATCCAAGCTTCAGGAACTTCAATATAATTAATTACCTCGTCAGTAATTAATGTTCTAGGCTGTAAAGTTGTACTAGCAACAGGAACTCTTGTCGGTCTTACTTGGCTTTCAATTGTTTTGCTGTACCCAAAGTATAATAAAGCAAGAATAGCGATAACGCCCAAAACTGTAACAGTGTTTTTATTAGTAAAAAATTTTTTTAATGAAACTAAAATATTATTCATAAATTCATCCCTTTCTTATCCAGCAACATCTGGTGTTTCTAATATTGCATCTAATTGTTCTTCAATTTTGAAATCTAAAATTTCTCCAGTAGCATTAGTTGATTCTAAACTACTAACTCTAATACTAACCTTAGGAGGTTCTTCGTTAATGTCAAATATTTCAACTTTATAGGTATTTGACAACAAAGCACTTTCTGCAAATCTTCTTAAAAAGTTTTCTGCAAATTTTTCACGATCAATTCGAATTGTTCCGCTTTTTCTATATGCTGCCAAATCCAAAGCATCGTACATAGCAGCTTCGGTAGTTTCTTTTAACAAATGATAATTATGCTCACTTGTATTTGTTACCGATTGAAAAAAGAAAATAAGAAATATTGCTAGTACTCCAAACGTAACGACCATAGCCCCCCAATATGATTCTTTCAATCTAACACCTCCTAATTGTAAATATTATCTTTTTTTCTTGCAACATATAATCCAACAAACATTATGATAAAAATAATAATAAAAATATAATAATAATTAATAAAGAATTCAATTATATAATTTAAATTATCATTATTGTCTTCGGTCATATCTTCGTTTGTTTCTTCCTTGATACTATTTTTGTATTGTTCAACTTTTTTAATAAATTGTTCATATGTCAAATTATGACTAGACCATTTTTGACATAAACTATAGTTTTCGATTCCTGAACAAATTTTGTCTTTATAAAATGGATTATAAGTTGGCAAAATAATTCTTAAAGTATACAATGTTTCATCTTGACAATAAGAATTTACCGGATAAAATGTGTATATTACCGTTTCACCGCTTTTGTAGCCAGTTAATTTTATTTCAGTTTCGGTAAATTCGTATTTTTTATTATTAGTTGAATCGACAAAATAAATATCTTTATTCAAGTTCACTAATGTGATATCAAAAGTAATTTGCCCATCACTATCGTTATATTCATAAAAATATGTGACATTTGAAGCAATCTTTTTTAATTGAGCAATTTCGGTATATGTGCAATAAAAGCCATTTACTTTTGTAATTGGAATAAATAACATCAAGATAAATATTAATACTATCTTTCTCATTTTACTCCTCCATTTTTTAATTATAACATAAAATGATGTAATGTTCAAATACTATTTTAAAATATATTCATATTTTTTATTTCGCACTGTAAACACTAATGAAATATTTGATGCATTTTGTATTTCATCTAAAACTTCAATATAGTAAATATTATTTTGCTGAGTTTTTTTGCTTTTTATTTGATTAAAACTTATATTTTGAAACTTTTTTTCACCGTTAATTGTATAAACCAATTGTCCAAATTTATCAATAAAATCATATAAGTTATTGAACCCATCAATTTTATAATCCATTTCAATTGAACCCATTATTTTTAAAATAGCTTTATCTTCATTAGCATTCAATGTTGGAACCAAATATTCATATGAAGTATAACAATTATCAGAAACACAAAAATTGTAACTTAATTTATATTTCTTTTGAATATCATAAGCATTTATTATAATTTTATAGTTATTTAAAATACTATCTGTCAATTGCAAAGTATTGTTTAATGAAGATGTAGTCGTAGAATCAATACCTATTAAGTTATTATAATCTATTTTAACCTTTATGTTTTTATAATTTCCTTCGTCATCTTTATTATTTATATCTACATACGAAAAGTAAATATCTTTATTCATTAATTCTTTTGGAATCTTATACAATAAAACCTTTTTTTCATAATTTGTACCAATTAATTCTTCATTATATATAGTGCCGAAATCAAAGAAACTATCTCTATTTTCAATAGTTGGCGTATAAACATAATTGTCGATCAATATTTTTAAGGTGGCAAAATCTAATGATCTTTCCCCATAATTACTTTTTACATCAATTTTTAAAAGCAAATAGTAATAATCATTGTTTAACATATTGCCTTTATAATCCGTATTAACAACGTAACTATCAGTCACCATCATACTAGCGTTATTTCCCGAAAAATATTCATTTTGGTTGATTACTTTTTGACTACTGAATATCAAAAACATTAATATAGTTACTAAAATTATTGAACTAAAAGATATAGATAAATTAAATAACAATTTATTTTCCTGATATGCGTATTTAAAATATCTAATTTTTTTTCTTATTTGACGAACCAATTTATTACTATCAAAATTTATTTGTACCTCTACTTCTTCTCTATCTTTTTCTTCTATTTCTAGCTCTTTTAAATCGGTTTTAAAATCAAATTTTTTTACATCAAATCCCGTAGCTCTTACAACAATCATAACAGAACTTATAATTTGAGCAATAAAAGAAACAAATATTAGATCCCTAATTAACAGTATCTGCTGAGTTGGTAGTATATTAATAGATAAATCATATAAAGTTGATTTTGCTGCTTCAATAATTATAAATGTATAGATAAATACTCCAATTGTTATCAAATAATATATGCAAGGCTTTTGTTTTACAATCATGACAATTAAAATTATAATGCAGCCAAGCAATACCAAAAATGGCATCATTTGAAAAATAAATGGTATCAAAGGTGTTACTAAATCTTGTCCACTTACATCGATTATCATCGAACTATATTCATTAAAAAAATCCAAAACTAATTTCGTTTTATAAATCGAATAAAAAACTAAACAAGCAAGAATAACATGTATTAGTCTAAAATGTTTTATAAAGAATGCATAAGGTTTTCTTAGAATCATTTTGCCTCACCCTTTATTCTAAATAAATTATATAATATTTTTTTTATTATTTCAAGTTTAAAAGAAAAAAAGTTGAAAATTCAACTTAAAATACATTTGGCTGCCCTAATTAGATTCGAACTAATGATTACGGAGTCAGAGTCCGCCGCCTTACCACTTGGCCATAGGGCAATGAAACAAATTATAGTGTTTCATATAGTTTGTATAATTCTTGGCATCTTTGTTTATCCATCGGTTTAGTATCTTTTAATCGATAATTAATATTTAATTTTTCATATTTTGGAACACCGATTGTCGTATATGGTAAAAATTCTACCTTTTCAATATTATATTTATTTAAAAACAATTTTAATTTTTTAATATATTCTTCATTATCATTAATACCAGGAACAATTACCTGTCTTATCCATATTCTTTTATTTAATCTTTGGCATAAATCTAAGAATTGAATCGATTCATCTATTTTTTGACCTGTCATTGTTGTATATTTATCATCTTCAATCGCTTTAATATCCATCATAACTAAATCGACATATTTTAATACTTCTTCATTTTTAGTGCCACCAAATCCAGCAGTATCTAAACAAGTATTTATTCCAAATTGTTGGCATTTTTTTAAAATTTCTATCAAAAAATCAGATTGAAGAAGGGGTTCACCTCCAGAAAAGGTAACTCCTCCTTCACTACCAAAATAGTTTTTATATTTTAATATTCTTTTTATTAATTCATCAGTTGTTATTTTTAATCCTTCGTTTTGTTTCCATGTTTCAGGATTGTGACAAAATAAACATCTTAATCTACAACCTTGCATGAAAACTACAAATCTTATACCAGGTCCATCTAATAATCCCATTGTTTCGATTGAATTAATGTATCCTTCCATTACACACCTTCGTGGAATGTTCTACTGATAACTTCTAATTGTTGTTCTCTACTTAATCTATTAAAATGAACAGCATATCCTGATACTCTTATTGTTAAATTAGGATAATCATCAGGATGTTCCATTGCATCTATTAATTGTTCTCTATTTAAAACATTAACATTTAAATGATGTGCTCCTTGTTTAAAGTAACCATCTAAAATATTAACTAAGTTTTTAATTCTTTCTTCTTGTGAATGACCTAAAGCATTAGGAACAATAGAGAATGTATTAGAAATACCATCTTGACAAACATCTTTATAAGGTATTTTAGCAACAGAGTTTAATGAAGCTAAAGCCCCACTACTATCTCTACCATGCATTGGATTGGCACCAGGAGCAAAAGGAATTCCTTTTTTTCTTCCATCAGGAGTAGAACCTGTTTTTTTACCATAAACAACATTAGAAGTAATAGTAAGTACTGATAAAGTATGTTTAGCATTTTTATATAATGGATGTTTTTTCAATTCTTTTATAAATGTTTTTACAATATCCACAGCAATACTATCTACTCTGTCATCATCATTTCCATATTTAGGATAATCTCCTTCAATTTCAAAATCAACAGCAATTCCTTCTTCATTCCTTATTGGTTTTACTTTAGCATATTTAATAGCAGATAAAGAATCAGCAGCTACCGATAATCCAGCTACTCCAAATGCCATTAAATGTTCAACATTTGTATCATGTAAAGCCATTTGAGATTTTTCATAGGCATATTTATCATGCATGTAGTGAATTATGTTCATTGCATCAACATATGTTTTAGCAATTTTTTCTAACATTTTATAATATGCTTTTTTAGTTTTTTCATAGTCCAACACTTCATCAGTTATTTTATCTACACCATAGACAACTAATTTGCCGCTCATTTCATCATATCCACCATTAATAGCATATAATAATGATTTAGCTAAATTGCATCTTGCACCAAAGAATTGCATTTGTTTACCAACTTTCATAGCTGATACACAGCAAGCAATAGCGTAATCATCACCATAAATTGGTCGCATTATATCATCGTTTTCATATTGAATAGCATCAGTTAAAATAGATATTTTTGAACAATATTTTTTAAAGTTTTCTGGCAAATTATTTGACCACAAAACAGTTAAATTTGGTTCAGGTGAAGAACCTAAATTAATTAAAGTGTGTAAATATCTATAACTATTTTTAGTAACTAAACTTTTACCATTTAAATCCATGCCCCCTAATGATTCAGTTACCCAAGTAGGATCACCTGCAAATAATTCATTATATTCAGGTGTTCTTAAATGTCTTGCAATTCTTAATTTAATAACAAATTGGTCAATAATTTCTTGAGCTTCTTTTTCAGTTATTACTTTATCTTCTAAATCTCTTTCAATATAAATATCTAAGAATGTTGATGTTCTTCCTAAACTCATAGCAGCACCATTGTTTTCTTTAATAGCAGCTAAATAACCAAAATATAACCATTGAGTTGCTTCTTTAGCATTTGTAGCAGGTTTAGAAATATCAAAGCCATATTTTAAAGCCATACTTTTAATTTCATTTAATGCTTTAATTTGTTCGCTAACTTCTTCTCTTAATCTAATTGTATTTTCATTTATTTCAGTAATATTTTTTAAATCTTTTTGTTTTTCTTCTATTAAATAATCAATTCCATATAAAGCAATTCTTCGATAATCACCAATTATTCTACCTCTACCATAAGCATCAGGTAGTCCAGTCAATAGTCCCGCACTTCTTGCTCTTCTAATTTCTTCAGTATAAACATCAAAAACACCATCATTGTGTGATTTCCTATATTCTTTAAAATGTTTGTCTATTGTTTCATCTAACGTATAACCGTATGCTTCTAAAGATTTATGAGCCATCCTTATTCCACCGTATAGATTAACAATTCTTTTTAAAGGTTTATCAGTTTGTAATCCCACAATTACTTCATTATCTTTATCTATATACCCTGGTGCGAAATTGTCTATTCCAGAAATAATTTTTGTTTCAATATCTAAAACACCTTTTTTTAATTCTTCTTTTGTTAGTTTTGTAACTTTATCTAAAACTTTTCTTGTTTTATCAGTTATTCCTTCTAGAAAAGATTCATCTCCTAAATATTCTTTATAATTATTTAAAATGAAATCTTCAACATTAATTTCATTTTTCCATTTTTCACCTTTAAACTTATTCCAAGCTTCCATTATATCCCTCCATTTATTTTTTTGCATATATTATTATATCATTTATAGACAAAAAAGCAACCAAAATCCATTTAAAATGTCAATAAATTTATAGTTGACAAAAATAAATTTATATTATAAGCATAAATTGTTTCATATAAAAAATACACTCAACATCATTTAGTTAAGTGTTTCCTATATTTACTTTGAAAAACATATAGTATATAAATGATTTATGATAAATTAACATATGTTTCAATTTCTATATTATTTATACCTAATTCATCTACATCCAATTCAGCTGGTTCAACTAAAAAGTCAAGTTTAAAACAATCATTACTGATTTTTGTTACATTACATTCATAATTGCCAGTTACAATTGAAATCCATCCTTTTTTATCTTCATATGTAATATCGCTTATATATTTATTTAAATTTATTTTTTTATTTATTTCTATTTTATTAAACATTTCTTTAGAAAATATAAACTCAAGGCCAATATATATATTATTTTCAATATTAAACATAATAAAAGGTGATTCCCCATCAATTTTTCTTCCAGAAACTTTAGCTTCAAATTTCCCCCAAGATGCTTTTGTCTCATAATTTTTATATTCTTTTCCATTTATCTTTATCATACAATAACTCCTTATTAATTAATTTTCAATAAATACATATCTATCTTTACCAGACAAATCTTTTTCAATAGTAACTTTACAATGTAAATATGAATGAGCTAAAGACTCTATTTTTTTTGCTTGATTACATCCAATTTCAAAAGCGATTAAGTAATCCTTTTTTAAATATTCTTTAACACTTTTTAATATTTGTACATAATAATATAATCCTTCATTATCGGCATATAAAGCAAGATGTGGTTCATTATTTTTAACTATATCCATAATTTCTTCATCATAAGCAATATATGGTGGATTACTTATTATTAAATCATATTTTTTATTTAAAGGTTTTAACATATCGCCTAAATAAAAATTAATATTTACTTTATTATTAATAGCGTTTTTTTTAGCTACTTCCAAAGCTTTTTTAGAAATATCCACAGCATCAACATTACAGCGTAAATTTTTAGCTAAAGAAATTGCTATGCAACCACTACCAGTACCTAAATCAACTATATCTAAATTTTTTTTATTTTTTAATTTTTTTATTACTCTATCAACTAGTTCTTCTGTTTCAAATCTCGGTATTAAAACATTTTCATTTACTTCAATTATATTATCATAAAATTCAACATTACCTACAATATATTGAACAGGTATTCCTTTTTCTAATTTTTTTATACCTTCTTCCAATTTATTAGGATCTAAATATTTTTTTAAATATTCAATATCGGTCAAATTATTCTCCTCGTAATTTTCTATTTTGATCTTCAGTAATTAAAGCATCGATTACTTTATCAATATCACCTTGCATTACTCGATCTAATGTATTTAAAGTGAATCCAATACGATGATCAGTAACTCTATTTTGTGGGTAGTTATATGTTCTTATTTTTTCAGATCTATCCCCAGTACCAATTTTACTTCTTCTTTCTTCGCCCATTTCTTTTTCTCTTTCTTGCATTTTTAAGTCATAAAGACGAGCTTGTAATATTTTAATAGCTTTTTCTTTATTTTTAATTTGACTTCTTTCTGTTTGGGAATATACTACAATACCAGTTGGGATATGCGTTAATCTTACAGCGGAATCAGTTGTATTAACGCCTTGACCACCACAACCACTACTTCTAGTTATATCGATTCTAACATCATTCATATCTAAATCGCAATCTAATTCTTCTGCTTCTGGCATTACTAAAACAGTTGCAGTAGAAGTATGAACCCTACCTTGTGTTTCTGTAACAGGTACTCTTTGAACACGATGAGCTCCTGATTCATACTTTAATTTAGAATAAACATTATCTCCTCTTACTATAAAACTAATTAAACTATATCCGCCTGCTTCTGATTTTTCTTCTTCAACTATTTCAATTTTCCAGCCATTTCTTTCAGCTAATTTTTTATACATATCGAATAAATCACCAGCAAAGATATTACCTTCATCGCCACCTGCAGCTCCTCTTATTTCGACGATAACATCTTTACCATCATTAGGATCTTTCGGTAATAACATAACTTCAATATCTTTAGTTAATTTCTGTAATTTATTTTGGTTTTCTTCTAATTCTTCTTTAGCAAATTCACCTAGTTCCGGATCTTTTACCATTTCTTTAGCTTCTTCAATATCTTTAGTTATTTTTTTATATTCTTGATATGCATCATAAGCATCCTTTAAACTTGCTTGTTCTTTTGATAAACTAGTTGCTTTTTTGATATCAGAAACAACTTCAGGTTTCATTAATTCATCAGTAATTTCGTTATATCTATTTTCAATAGCATTTAATCTTTCAATCATAAATTCACCCATTTCTCAATATAAGATTATACTATATTATTTAATAAAATTCAAATAAAAACTTATTCAAATAGAATAAGCATTTATTATTGTGAATTGAAAAAGTAAATTCCAGTTTCAATATTTGAAAACTGAATTTAGTCTTACATCAAATTCCAGTTATAA
>CALVYK010000020.1 GCA_944372195.1 uncultured Bacilli bacterium | reverse complement strand
TAGTCTTTTTTTGTGACAAAACCTGCCACTTATTGAATAATATGGTGTTTTTTAGAAAGAAGGAAGATGTCTAATTGTAAAGTTATCGCAATAGCAAATCAAAAAGGAGGAGTAGGTAAAAATAACTACCACTTTTAATTTAGGAGGATATTTATCTAAATTTGGTAAAAAAGTATTATTAATAGGTTCTGATCTACAAGGAGATTTAACTGTTTGTATGTGATATTATGATACTGAGAATATGATTACTATGGCTAATTTAATGAAAATGTATTTGAAGATAAGAAAATTAATGTAAATTCTAGTATTTTATATCATAAATATAATACCATCCAATTTTAATTTGGTTTCAATGGAAATATTATTAATAAATGTGCAGATAAAGTTATAATATCGGGTTAAACACAATATCTTGCTGCAAAAAATATGAGTGAATTATTACGAACTGTTTCAAAAGTCAAACGACAAATAAATTGCAATTTAAATGTTGATGATTTATTGCAATCACATACTGCTAGAACAATGTTAGCAAATTCTGAATTTATTGTAATGCTTAATCAAGCAAGTACAGATAGAACAGAACTTGCAAAATTGCTAAATATTTCTGAATTGCAAATGAGTTTTATAACAAATGTAGAAGCAGGTTGTGGTTTAATTAAAATTGGAAGTTCACTTATTCCTTTTGTAAATAAATTTCCAAAAAATACTAATTTGTATAAATTAATGACAACAAAGTTAGGAGAATAAAATGCCTAAAATCAAAACAAAAGAAATTATTAAAGGAGCAATAAAATCTATAGATAAAAGTGCTGTTGTATTAGAAAAAACAAAAGATGCACTTGTTGAAATTAAGGAAAAAACTGAAAATGATTATAATGGTTATGATAATGTCAATGATTATTCAAGCAACAAAATAGAGCCTATTTCTAATAAAACAATTGATGAGATTAATAAAAAAGGTAAAAAATCGGTTATTGATACAAAACAAAATTGAGTAAAACTAAAACAAAAATAAATATGATGAAATCAAAACTAACTGAAAAAAAATGAAAAAAAATCTAGTATAACAAACAGTGGAAATATTATAAAAAATATAACAAAACAAAAAGAAAGATTTAAGATAAAAAAATTAATTCAAGAAACAGCTAGAAAAACTACTTATGTAATTAAAAAAGTTTTTAAAATAACTTTTTTATCAGTTAAAGCAATTATATTAGGAACTAAGGCATTGATTTCAGCGTTAATTGCAGGTGGATGGATAGCATTATTAATTATAGTACTAATTTGTTTAGTTGGTTTTTTATGTAGTTCTATATTTGGAATATTTTTTTCTAATGAAAATAAATCTAATAATATTACTATAAGTTCAGTTGTATCAGAAATAAATAAAGAAATGTCCGATAAAATAATAAACATTCAACAAACAAATAAGCATGATGATTATAAATTAATATCTAATCGTGCTGAATGGAAAGAAGTTTTGGCTTTATATGTCGCTAAAATATCAAATTGTAATTACACAAATGAAGTAATTACAATTGATGAAAAAAGGAAAAATGAATTAAAAAAAATTTTTTGGGATATGCATAAAATCACATATGAAATGAAAAAAGAGAAAGGTGATGAATTAATATTTAAAGATCCTATTAGTATTGAAGAAAAAGAAGTCCTTTATATTAAAATCACAAGCAAATCATTAGAGGAAATGATGAATTTGTATAATTTTACTAACATTCAAAAAAAACAAGTAGAAGAATTGTTAAGTGAAAACTTTTCAATATTGTGGTCATCAGTAATTTTTGGAACACCAATTGGCAGTTCAGATATGGTACAAATTGCATTATTACAAGTTGGTAATATTGGTGGAGAAATATATTGGAGATGGTATGGATTTAATTCTCGAGTTGAATGGTGTGCAGTTTTTGTATCATGGGTTGCAAATCAAGTTGGTTATATTGAAAAAGGAATTATGCCAAAATTTGTTGGATGTGATACAGGTGTTAATTGGTTTAAATTAATGGGAAAATGGAAAGAAAAAGAATATACACCAAAACCGGGTGATATTATATTCTTTGATTGGGATGATAATGGGAGTGCAAATCATGTTGGCATTGTAGAAAAAGTAGAAAATAATATTGTTTATGCTATTGAAGGTAATTCCACAGATGATATGTGCAGACAAAAAGAGTATTCTATAAATAGTAAATTTATTTTGGGGTATGGAATACCATAGTATATATTTTAATTAAGCATATAAATAACAATTTCATACATTATAATTATATTTAACTCTGTTTTTTTGACATTTTATGCGATTTATCACAAATATTACATATAATATGTTATTTTATGTATGTAAATATACTTAAACAACTGGTAATATTGGAGCATGCTATAGTAATATCTATAATCATCTTTAAATTAGGATGGAGGTGAAAAATATATTAAACTAGCTAATTATAATAATTGATGAAGAATAGATTATATTCTATAATAGATATTATAAATAACTAATTGTATATTTATCAATGATAAAGGAGAATTTTTATGAAAAAGAAAATAAGTTTAATTTTATTAAGTTTAGGAATGTTGTTAATTCAATCATCATATGTAGATGCAGCCAGTAAAACATCTTTATCTGTTGGTACTGATTATCAATGATGGATTGAAGCAATATTAAGTGGTATAAATGATACTACAGATGAAGCACAAATTTCAAAATCAGAATTAGAAAAAATGGGATATGATGCCACCTTAATCACAAAACCAACATTTTCAAGTTTAGCACAAGGATATAGAAGTAATGGAAGACATGTTTTAGAAAGCAATGTTTTATTTCTTGCAGGTCATGCAAATTCAACTATGATTTCTTGGAATTATAAAGGTAAAGGTGGAGAATATGCACAAGCCTTAGCAAACAATGATAGAATGTATACAGAAAATTCTTTCACTTATACAGGCTTAGGTTCTAAAAATATGAATTATGTTGATTTAGCAATATTTTTAGGTTGTAAAACTGCAGAACTTAGTAATTCTTGGAATTTAGCTTGGTATGCGTACCATATGGGTGCAAATACTACTGTAGGATGGACAGATGATGTTCCACAAACTGATACTAATGCTTGGACAAGTAGGTTTTTTCAAAAATTAAGTGAAGGAAGTTCAGTTAATTCTGCTGTACAATATGCGAATAGTTTTAATTATGTGAGTTCAAAAATGAAATCAACAAAGATATATGGTAATTCTAATGCAACAGTAAAAAGTGTATCTACAAATTTAACTATAAATCAAAATTCTGAAAATAAATTAAAAGAATTTAATGTGAATGAAAGTATATTATTAAAAACAAAAATAGAAGGATTAAATAAAATTAATGTTGTAGGAAATATAATTAAATCTAAAGTAAATTCTAAATTTGATATTAAAGATTATATTATTGAAACAGTAGAAAATTCAGATGGCGTAATTTATGATTTTTATTATGCTGTTGATGGAATAAAAACAAATGTTGGATATACAATTTTTATGAACAATGAAGAAACTTTAGTAAAAAAAATTGTAGATAATTTTACAAATGTAGAGTTAGTCAATAAGCCATCTAAATTAAATATTTTATCTAGTATTGATTTTAACACACAAGAGATAAAACAAACAGCATTAGAAAAATATTCTAATGATTCATATGAATTGGAAATAGTAGATGAATACAAATATTATGATATAATAAATGATAAGTTATATTACATAGTTGATATTAAACAAACTGATAAATTATTTAATACAAGTGCTATTTTGTCATATATTGAAGAACTTTAGTATTTTAAAATGAAAAGAATGATTTTAGCCTTTTTGGTATGTTGTTATTTGACGGCGTGTAGTTCTAACACAGATATATATTTTTTTGGAGATACTAAGTTAATCTTTTATAAAAACGATAAAGATTCAATATATAAAGATTGTGAAATTGAACCTCATGATGAATTAAATAATTTTATATGTAAATATGAAAAAAATAATAAAGAAATTATACTTCATTTAACAATAAATGATAATCAATATAAAGAATCTTGTAAAATTGATAAAAAAAAATTAATATGTGATAATCTAGGCATATTTGAAAAATGAAGAAAAATAAAAATTTTATTCTTCATTTTTTTGTTAAAAGAATATGTGTAAAAAAATTGGATTAAAATTATAAATATTGCTTTTTATATTTAAAAATGATATAATAGAAATGAAAAAAATAGAAAGATGGTGAATGAAAAAATGATGAAAAAAAATTTAATTGGTTTATGTGTTTGCATTTTGTCATTAATTATAACAACCATTATGTTTATTAGTTTTAAAGAAATGAACTGGTTTAATTCTTCATATGGAACAAATATATTTCAGACATTAAAATTTTTACTTTTTTTCTTACCGATGACATTTTTGCTATTTGGAGTTACAAATTTTAAAAATAATAAATCAAAAAAAATATGGAAAATTGCATTTGGTGTAAGTTTCATACCTTTTGCTTTTGTAATTATTCTTGGCATTTATTTTATGATTAATGGTTTTTCAGGTTTTTGTTTTTGCGATAATTACTATGGATTTAAAGCTTTTATTGATAGTGTAGTTTTATTTTCATATATATTTATTCCAATCTATATTATTAGTATTTTATTAATGATTTTGTCAATTATAAAATTAAATAAACTATTGTAAAATGATTTAATATTATGGATAATATAAATAAATATAGTAGAAAAGAATATGATTAAAATATTCTTTTTTTATGTATAGATATGTTAATAAAAAAATTACTATACAAAAATTTTTTGGATTCAATACGGCGTTAATTGATGGGAAAATAGAAAAAAAGATAATAGGAGTTATTGTTAAAGATACTATTTTGTGCTATTATATATTTGAGATAAAACATTAAATTATAATTTATTAAGGAGAAAGATATGAAAAAATTATTTTTATGTATAATTCTAATTGGAGTATTAAGTGGTTGTCAAAAAGATGAAGAATATGAATTGATTTTTGATAAAAATTCAATTGTAAATTGTATCTCTTTTGTATATGAATTTGAAGATGGCACAAAAATTTATACTGATTATACAAATATTAAATATAAAAAAAATAATATTGAAATGTCTTTAACGGAAGCGTTGGAAAAAGAATTATTAGACCTTGATGATATAAAAAAATATGAAGAGTTTAAAATTGTAAAAAAAGATGACCCCAAACCATTAGAATGTAATGATTAATTAAGATTATTGTGAGTTAGTTTAAATAAAATAAAAAACAAATAAACAGTTGACTAATAAAAAATATGTTATATTACTAATGACAAATAAATATGGTAAATATGTTGTATAAAATATGCTAGTTCTGGAGTAAATAGAGATTGGTATTAATTCAATGATATGATATAATTATTAACAAGTGTTATTAAAAGTAAGAGAAAATATGGAAAATAACAATAATGACTAATTAAGTAATAAAGAATAATAATATCCAAAACAATATCCATCTTATTTTCAATATAGGATAATTATTAAATAATTCTTTTACATTATTTAACAGCTTTTTTAGGGAATTACATATGTAATTCTTTTTTTATTATATACATCAAATTATTGTTGCATTTATTGGACAAAATGAAAAAAAGCCTATATATCATGAGAAAATTGATATAGGTGGTAAGTATGTATTGCCCAAGAACAAGAATATTAAGAGAAGAATTTGAATATACGCAAAAATATGTTGCTAAATATTTAAATTGCAATAGATCAACTTATGCAAATTGGGAAACAGGAAACATTATTTTACCACTAGATATAGCAAATAAATTAGCTATGTTATATAATGTATCATTATCATATATATTAGGTTTAAATACTATTAAAAAAGAAAAAAGTGATATTAGGATGATAGATTATATATATATGAGAAGTAAATTAAATGAATTAAAAATAATAAATAATAATTCATTTGAAGAAATTTCTAAATATATCGATACAAATAGGTCAACAACTAATAGATATTTTAATGGTAAGATATCAATACCAACTGATAAATTAATTCTATTATGTGAATTTTATAATATTGAAATAGATGAATTATGTGGTATTAAGTAATATTAACATATTTTATTAATTAAGGAGCAGTACAATATACTGCTTCTTTTTTATAGATATTGCGAAATTTGTCGAAAAAAGTAGCAAGAAATTAACTACGAAAGTGGTTATAAATAATATTTAAACTAATTAAGCATTATAAAACCTAAATTTTAAAAATTAGATATTTAAGCAGTATCATCTAATTGTTTCGTAAGTAATTTTTTGTTGCTTCAAATGGTGGTGTTGCTTATGTGCCAATATCTAATTACATTTGAAGAGTATTTAAAAATATTTCAAAATATTTACAAGGGATTTTTTGCCCCAAAAAGCGTTGATTATATCTTTTTGACTGATATAATTGACGCTTTTTTTTGTTTTTTAATTAGATGTCATGGACCACCTTTTATCAATTTAATAAAAAAAATTAAATTGATAGGAGGAATTAATAATGGCAAATATGCCTAAAAGAAGAAAAAGTAAAGATAATCCATATAGTTTAAATTATAATGAAGAAAATCATACTTATAAAGTTTCATTTAAGGATGGAATTAACATATTTCATGAAATTGAGGTATCGGAAAAAATATATGAAGCTTTTGATAAATTTGAATTAGAGGATATATCACAAATGCATAAATATGAAAGACATATAGAACATTCAGAAATATATGAGAATAGTTTAAATAATAGAGCAGTGGACAAGCCTGTAAGTTTAGAGCAAGAAGTAGAAAATAAAATAATTGTTGATGAATTAAAAGATGCGATAAATTTATTATCTGAAGTTCAAAAAAGAAGATTAAAAATGTATTATTTTGAAGATATGACATTAAAACAAATTGCTGAAGCAAAAACTAACTGTGGTGAATATATAGGTTTTATTGCTCCCTTATGGTTATAAAATAATAAAGCAAGATAAAAAAAGAACATTAGAAATTGATGAATATGCTGCAAATATTGTTAAGAGAATTTTTTCAGAAATTGCTAGTGGAAAATCAAGAAAAGAAGTTGCAGAATGATTAAATAAAAATTCTATTATTCCACCTATTATTTATATGAAAATGACACCTAGAAAAGATAAAAAATATTATTATGATTGGTCAGATAAAGTTGTTTATAGAATATTAAAAAATAAAACTTATATGGGCAAAATTGTTAAAAGAAAATCAACAAAGAAAAGTCATCTTCAAAAGAAAAGAGAATTTATATCCATTAGAGATAGAGAAACAATAGATAATTGTCATCCTGCCATAATTAGTGAAAAATTATTTAATGAAGCAAATGATAAATTATTGAAATTAAAAAGAAAAGAAAAAAATGATTATTGTGGACTATTTAGTGGTTTAGTGATATGTGGAGAATGTGGTAGGGTTATGACTGCTTGTAGAAGAAATGATCGTAAGAACATTCAATATTATTTTAGTTGTACTAAAGTTGCTGAAAGAAAACATTGTCCAAATAGAACAATAGCTGATTCAAAATTAAGGTCTATAGTTAGTGGAATTTTAAAAGAAATAATAGATGATTATGTAGATGAAGATGATATTGTAAATAAAGCAACTAAAAATCTAATAAAATCCGAAAGACCAAATTTAAAAATTTCTAATTTAAAAGATGATATAGAATTACATAATACTAATATAAGAAACTTGTATTTAAAGAAAACAAAAGGAGAAATTACATTAGAACAATTTTTAGAAGGAAAGAAAAATGAAACTCTTTTAAAAGAAGCATCAGAAAAATTATTAAAAGAAACCTTAGAATCAAAAAATGAAAATATAAGAAAGTCAGATATAGTTGAAAAGTATAAACATTTTCTAAATGGTGATGAGTTTATGAATATTGCTTTAAGGGATTTGGTTGATAAAATAATTATTTATAAAGATAATACTGTAAAAATATCATTTAAATTTGGATTAGGAAAACCTAAAAAAATAAAGTTATTTTAGACTTAAAATTAATAATGATTTATAATATAAAAATATTAGTATTTAATCATAAATAATAAAGTAAAACAAGGTAAAAGATATTACCTTAAAAAAATACTTAAATAGATACTTAACAGAGGTCACTAGATAGTGATTTAGATTATTTAAATAGATGTTTAGATTATTATAAAGAAGCTAATATATGGGCAATGGGGATAAATGAAACAGAAGAAAATGTACCTTTATATATTAAAGATTGGTTAGAAGAATATAATCCTAATATTATAGTTATAACAGGTCACGATGCTTATTATAAGAAAAAAGGTAGTCAAAATAATTTAAGTGCTTATAAAAATAGTAATAATTTTGTCAAAGCCATTAAAGAAGCGAGAAAGTTTGAAAAAAGTCATGATAAATTAATTATAATTGCTGGCGCATGTCAATCGGATTATGAAGAATTAATAAAAGCTGGTGCTAATTTTGCATCTTCTCCTAAAAGAATTAATATCCATGCTTTAGATCCTGCTATAATAGCTACTAAAATGAGTTTATCTGATGTTAGAAAAGATATTGATTTAAAAGATATAATTGAAAATACTAAATATGGTAAAAATGGTATCGGCGGTGTTATTACTAAAGGAACAATGTATACGGGGTATCCAAGATGATAGGGCAAATAAGAGGTAAACTAAATGATTATATTGGAGAAGAAGTAACTATCAAATATAATTTAGGTAGAAATAAATATGAAAAATATAAAGTAACTATTAAAGAATTATATAAAAATGTATTTTTAGTTGAATTAAACAATAATTGTAAAAAATCATTTACTTATACAGATGTGATAACTAAAACTATCAAAATAGATTATTAGTAATTATGGAAAATTATAAGTAATAAGTATATATTAAATTAAGTAGGATTTAAGCAAGATTTAAGCAAGATAATATTGATAAAAAATAGATTAAATGTTATAATATATATGAGGTGAAAGGTTTATGAATAATTACATTCCACCATTCAAAATAAATAATAATATGTTAAGTTTAGTTTCAGATATTATGGAAAAAATAGGAAAATTAAATTCACTAAATTTAGATAAAAATCCTAGATTAAGAAAACAAAATAGAATTAATTCAATTCATTCTTCATTAGCGATAGAAAATAATAAATTAAGTTACGATCAAGTTATGGATGTTATTAATGATAAATTTGTTATAGGTCCACAAAAAGAAATCCAAGAAGTTAAAAATGCTTATAATGCTTATCAAATGCTTACTAAAGTTGATCCATATTCAATAGAAGATTTGAAAAAAGTACATGGGGTTATGACGTTTTTAACAATTGAAGAATCGGGAGAATTTAGAAAAGGTCCTGAAGGTGTATTTGATGGAGAAAAATGTATATTTATTTGTCCACCTGCTGATAGAGTAACTGAACTTATGAATAATTTATTTAATTGGATGAAAGAAAATAATGATATCCATCCTTTAATATTATCAAGTATTTTTCATTATGAATTTGTATTTATTCATCCTTTTAGTGATGGTAATGGAAGAATAGCAAGATTATGGCAAAATATAATATTATATAATTGGAAAAATATGTTTGAATATTTACCTATTGAATCAAGGATTTATAAATATCAAGAAGAATATTATGAGGCTATTGCCAGATGTCATGTAAATGGTGATTCTAATGCTTTTATTGAATTTATGTTAAAAATGATTAGCGAGTCATTGGATGAGGTATCTATAATGCCAATAGATAATAATACAATAAATATAAATAATTTATTGGATGTGATGGAAATAAATAAACCTATGACTTCTAAAGAAATAATGAAAAAATTAAAGATAAAATCTAAAGAAACTTTAAGAAATAATTATTTAGATCCTGCAATTGATGCTGGCTATGTTAAATTAACTATTCCAGATAAACCAACCAGTAAGAATCAAATGTATTATAAAGTTAGTAAATAAGCAGATTAAAGATTAACTGCTTATTTTTTTGTTATTTAGTATTGACTTTACACTTAACTAGAGTGTTATAGTTTAAGTGAAGGAGGGATAATATGAGTAAAAAAGAACAAATAGTTATGCTTAAAAATATGAGAAATTTTTTGTTAAATGAATTACCAAATATAATAGAAAGAAATAAAGTAGAAGAACCTAAGGTTAAACAAAAAGTTAAAGTTTTAACATTAAATAGAAAACCATACAACTTTCATAATTAAAATATATATGATATAATTTTAATGTACTAAAAATAAGGTGATAATTATGCTGTATAAAATAGGAGATTTTTCCAATATTTCGGGTATATCGATAAGGACACTTAGGTATTATGATGATATTGAATTATTTAAACCAAAAGAAGTAGATTTATTTACTAATTATCGTTATTATACTATAGAACAATTAGATGATTTAAAACTTATCAATGAATTAAAAGAAATTGGTTTTTCTTTAGAAGAAATAAAAAATAATTGGGATAATTTTAGTAATGATTTATTTTTAAAAAAGAAAAATGAATTATTGAAAGAAATAGAAAGTAAAAAAGAAGCTATAAAAAAAATCGATGAATTAAGAAGCAATATAGTTAATGGCAAAATAGGTAAAAATAAAATTGAAAAATTAAATAAAAATGTAAAAATTAAAAGTTTATATTAGGAGGAACGAAAGATGACAAATTTAATAATAGGAAAAATTAATAGTGGTAAAACAAGGGGGATATTATTTAATGAATTTAAAAAATCAATTGCAAATAAGGAAAATTTATTTATACTAGATGAAAAGGAAGAATATTATAAAACATTTAAACAAAAATTAGATGATAATGGATATAAAGTTTATGTATTAAACTTAAAAGATACTTCTAAAAGTAATAGTTTTAATCCATTAATGGTACCATATAATTATTATAAAAATGGTAATATTGATAAAGCTATCGAATCTATTACTGAATTAGGATTAGAAATGTTTAAAACAGATAATTCTAATATTGATCCATTTTGGGAAAATTCAGCAGCCGATTATTTTACAGCTTTAACTTTAATATTATTTAAAGAAGCGAATATTAAAGAGATTAATTTAGGAAGTATTCAGACTATGATTACTTTAGGAAATCATAAAATAGAAGATACTTTTGTTATAAAAAAATATTTTGATAATTTAGATATAAATGATATTATTTACAAAGTTGGATCATCAGTTGTTTATGCTCCTATGGAAACAAGAGAAAGTATTATTTCAGTGATGAAACAAAAGTTAAATACATATTGTATAAGAGAACAATTATTAAATAATTTATGTGGTAATGATATTGATTTAATGAATATTGATTCTAAAACAGCTATATTTGTAATTAATAAATTAGGCTTAAATAATATTAGCAATATTATGATTAATCAATTGGTTAATACTAATATAGAAATGACTTATTATTTAGATAATATCGATAATATGCCACTTATATTAGAACTTAAAAATATGTTAGATAGTAAATTAAATGTTTATGTTGCAACTAGAAATAAAGAGGAATTTATGTCTAAATATGGAAAAACGATTATTGATTGCTTTGAAAATATAGTTGAAAATAAAGAAGTAACTGAATATAATGAAATTGGGAATTATAATGAATATCCAATATTTAAGAAAAATGAAGTAGAATATTTTAATATTGAAGAATATGTAACTAATAATTTGTAATATAATTATTAGGGGATAAATATGTATGATATGCATTATGATTTATTAACGATACTTTATTGTGTTTTTAATAAAAAAATAAATTTAAAATTAAAAGATATCAAAAAAATATATGATAATAATATAATTGGCGGAATTGTTAATTTATATTTTATGAGTAAACAAGAAATGAAAGAACAATTAAATATTGAATATTTTGATGTAACTAAAATGTTTAAAGAAAGTATTGAATATTTAGAAATATTAAAACAAAATAATGTAATTTCTAAAGATATTAATTTTATATATAGTATTGAAGGTTGTGATTATTTAAAAGATATTTTAGAATTAGAACATTTATATAAATTAGGTCTTAGATCGATATTACCAATTTGGAATGAAGAAAATAAATTTGGCTCTGGTATTAGAAGTGATAAAGGACTAACTGAACTAGGTAAAGAATTAATAAAAAAAGCTATAGATTTAAATATGATTATTGATGTTTCTCATGCTAATGAAAAAACATTTGATGATATTTTAGATATTATAGAAAAAGAAAAATATTCTAATATAATTGCATCTCATTCTAATGTAAAATATTTATGTGATAATAAAAGAAATTTATCAGATGAACAATTAATTAGATTAAAAAAATTAGGTGGGTATATTGGCTTAGTTGGATATGTTAATTTTGTGTCATTAGATAATGAAAATATGAATTATCGAGAAAAACAAGAAAATTTTATTAAACATTTAAAATATTTGATTGATGTAATTAAATTTCCAATTAATAAAATATTTATATCTAGTGATGATATGAGCTGGAATAATAAATTTTATAATAAAGACGTGTTTAATATTTTTAAAATAAAAGAAGAATTATTTAAATTAATTGAAAAAAATTACTCAAAAGAAATAGCAAATTTAATATTAATTGAAAACCCTGAAAAATTAATTGAAAGAGTCAAATAGTTAAAAAAAATAATTAAAGTATTGCAATTTTATAAAAAATAAGATATACTTAAATTGTAATACTGAAGGGAGAGGTTTTTAAATGGAAATTACATCAGTTACAGTTCGTAAAGAAGAAAAAGAAAATTCAAGAATGAGAGGAAAAGCATCTGTTCTAATTGATGATTGTTTTGCAATTCATGATATTAGAATTATCGAAGGTAATGATGGTTTATTCATCGCTATGCCTAGCCGTCAAAAAGCAAATGGAGAATATCGTGATATATGTCATCCAATTAACCAAGAAACTCGTAAGATGTTCCAAGATAAAATATTAGAAGCTTACAAAAATGCTGAATAAGCATTTTTTTCTTTTGTTAGTATAAATATAATTGTTGATTTTTAAATCACTTAATATATTATATTGGGAGGTGAAAAAAATGAATGATGATATTTTAAAATTAAATGTGTCTAATAACTTTGCGTTAGCTAATAACAATGAAGCTGATATTAATCTTAATTTAACACCACCTTCAATGTCTACTACTGGAAGTGTTAATGGTATTGTTTATGATACAAATGTATTAACTGGTAATGTTGTTCCAGGAGCAACAGTTAAAGTGTTTAAAGCTGATGGTACTCCATTTGCGCATACAATTACTGATGAAAATGGTAATTATACAATAAATGATTTACCATTTGGTGTTTATACTATTGCAGCTGTTAAAGATGGAAAATATTTATCAATTGATACACCATTAACTATATCAGATGTAGCACCAGTAAATATTGATTTAGCAATAATTAATAATACTAATATAAATAAAAATATTATATATGGTGTTTTAAAAGATTCAATAACAAATTTACCAATTGATAATGTTACTGTTTCGTTATATAAAATATTTGGTTCTGAAAGAACTTTAGTAGCAACCACAACAAGTATTGATGATGGAGAATATGTTTTAGATAAATTAGAAGATGGTGAATACGAAGTTGTTTTTAGTAAAACAGGATATCAAACTTTTGATATTAATAGTATAAAATTATCTGATGGAATTATTTTTAACGCATCAACAAATTTAATTAGTAAAATAGGCGCTATCAATAGTACTGTTTCTGGTTTTGTTAAAAACGAACTTGGTGTTGTAGCTGCTAATGCATTTGTTGGATTATATAAAATGGTAGATGGTGTAGAAACTTTAGTTGCAGTTACTTATACAAATGAAAATGGTAAATACATGTTTGGAAATGTTGTAGAAGGTGACTATTTTGTTAAAGCAAAGTTAGCTTAAATGAAAATATTTTATTAATAGGAAAAAGTACATTATTTAAAGTATATAATTATAAGCATAAAATTAATAATATAATTATATACAAATTGAATGATAAACTTAAATTGATATTTAATTGTTCAACCAAAAAAGGAACTGTATTAATTTACAAAATATTTAATTATTATCTATTAATATTATATTCAGATTGCAAAAATATTGTGAAATTATTAAAATGCTCATGATTTTCATGGGCATTTATTTTGTAATTTTATTTTAAATATGATAAAATATATACAGTATTAATAATAATTTATATAAATTTAAAGGAAATGATATTATGAAAATAGACTTTGAAAAAATAGAAGAAATATATGGAAGTTCAGTGATTGAAGAAATACAAAACAGTTCAAAAGATATATTAGAAAATATTAAATATTTAAAAGAATTAAACATAAATGATATTGAAGATATATTTGAAAGATATCCACTAATTTTTATATGTGATAAAAATGAATTTAAAAATAAAGTAGATAAATTAATTTCAAAAATAGGAATTAATTATGTTGATATGTTAGATAATGATATGGAATTGTGGGAGGAATTGATGTGATTGGACAATATTTATTAACAGACTTACTATCAAAATATAAAATAGATGCTAGTAAAGTTATTAAAAAAAATAGTAACATATTGGAATATGGAGAATATATAGCTATTGACAAAACTCTAAACTATTTAATTAATGAATTAGAAGTAGGAGCATATAATATAGAAAAATGTCCAAGTATAATGTACTTAAATGTTGATGCTATAAAAGAAAATGTAACATTTTTACAAGCAAGAGAAATAAAGTTTACTAGTGTAGAAACATGCTTACATGTTCTAAGTACAGAACCATATGATTTAAAACAAACATATGAATATGTTGTAGAAAATTATGGTGTTGAAGCATTAAATAAAATAACTTCAATTTTAAGTGTTCAAAAGTCAAGAATTAAAGAAATAGAATTGCTAAATATTGATCAAAACAATAAAATGATTAATTTATCCGCAGCTGTTAGTAGGCAAAGTGTAGAAGAAATAAAAAAGATAATCGAAGTATGTCGCGCAAATAACATCGAAATAAGTGGTAACGTATTTAGACAATCAGCAGATGAAATAAAAAAGATAATCGAAGTCTGCCGAGCAAATAATATCGAAATAAGTGGCAGTGTATTTTTAAAATCGGCTGAAGAAATAAAAAAAATAATCGAAGTCTGCCGAGCAAATAATATCGAAATAAGTGGCAGTGTATTTTTTAAATCGGCTGAAGAAATAAAAAAAATAATTGAAGTCTGCTGCGCAAATAACATCGAAATAAGCGGTAATGTATTTCTAAAATCAGCAAAAGAAATAGAAAAGATAATTGAAGTGTGCCGAACTAATAATATTGAAATAAGTGGGACTATATTTAAACAATCAGCAGAAGAAATAAAAAAGATAATTGAAGTCTGCCGAGCAAATAATATCGAAATAAGTGGCAGTGTATTTCAAACATCGGCAAAAGAAATAGAAAAGATAATTGAAGTGTGCCGAACTAATAATATTGAAATAAGTGGGACTATATTTAAACAATCAGCCGATGAAATAAAAAAGATAATTGAAGTATGTCGAGTAAATAAAATTGAAATAAGTGGCAGTGTATTTTTAAAATCAGCTGAAGAAATAGAAAAGATAATTGAAGTATGTCGAGTAAATAAAATTGAAATAAGTGGCAGTGTATTTCAAACATCGGCAAAAGAAATAGAAAAGATAATTGAAGTCTGCCGAGCAAATAATATCGAAATAAGTGGGACTATATTTAAACAATCGGCAAAAGAAATAGAAAAGATAATTGAAGTATGTCGCGCAAATAATGTTGAAATAAGCAGGACTGTATTTCAAAAATCAGCTGAAGAAATAAAAAAGATAATTGAAGTATGTCGCGCAAATAATGTTGAAATAAGTGGGACTGTATTCCTAAAATCAGCCGAAGAAATAGAAAAGATAATTGAAGTATGCCAGGCAAATAATATCGAAATAAGTGGCAGTGTATTTCAAAAATCGGCAGAAGAAATAGAAAAGATAATTGAAGTGTGCCGAACTAATAATATCAAAATAAGTGGGACTGTATTCCTAAAATCAGCCGAAGAAATAAAAAAGATAATTGAAGTATGTCGCACAAATAACATAGAAATAACAGGCAGTGTATTTTATAAGTCAGCTAAAGAGATAGAAAAAATAATTGAAATATGTCGTGCAAATAAAATTGAAATAAGTAGCGGTGTATTTTTAAGAAAATCAAAGGATTTAATTGAAAGTGTTGAATATATAAAAAATAATTATGGACAAGAATATCTAAAACCTTTAATAATTAATAAAAATGTTAAGTATTTAATGTAAGTTCTACCTTATTTACAACAATTAAATGTTTTAGAAGTAGTAATAAATAGTGCCTCTATTTTAACGCTTAAATTAGAAGAAATAGAGGAAAGAAAAAGTATTCTTGATATGCAAGGAATACCTATGGTAGATGAAAGAGGAAAATTTAATTCTATATTTGGGTTAAGTAGAAAAAAATATAGTGAATTAAAAAATAAAATAATAGGTCAGGAAGCATTTAATAAATAAATGCTTTTTTTGTTGAAATATGGTATACTTATAATATGGTGATATAGTGAAAATAGACTTTGAAAAAATAGAAGAAATATATGGAAGTTCAGTAATTGAAGAAATAAAAAATA
>CALVYK010000019.1 GCA_944372195.1 uncultured Bacilli bacterium | reverse complement strand
GTATAGACGGTTCGTACGCCAGACTGAAAATCTGGAGGATGGGGTTCGACTCCCTGAGGTCACACCACGACCTATAAGGTAGCTTAGTACCTGTCGAAGCTATGTAAAAGTTTAAGGTTAGCTTTTGCAAATGCCATGAAAACCTTACTAAGATATATAAGTTAACAGCCACTTCATATGGTTTAGTTCTGTTGCAACAGACTATTCGTACAGTTCTTGTAGAAAAATAATAAAAAGATGTTTTGGAGGTGGGCCATTTATTTATTTTGATATTTTATAAAAATTATTATATAATATTTATAGAAAAAGAAAAGGAATGGTGATGAATATGAAAAGAAAATATCAAATTAGTATAGAAGAAACATTAAGAAAAACAATTTTTGTTGAAGCTGAAAGCGAAGCTGAAGCATATCAAATGGCTGAAGATTTATATAATGGAGAACAAGTAGTGTTAACTCCTGATGATTTTGTAGAATATGGTATCTATGTTGAGAAGGAGGTAACTGAAAATGACAAAAATTAAAAGAGTTTTAAGAGATAGAGAAGCCAATACTGAAGAAGTAGAATATTTTAATTCTATTAAAGAAGCAGCTGAATCTGTTAATACTAAGATGGATAACTGGAAAGTTCAAATGTTGATAAATGCTGCAATAGATACTGGAAAAAGAGCTTTTAAATATAATTGGTATAAAGTTTAAAATAAATATAGACACATACAGCAAATATTTTAAAAAGCGTTTATTTTGGGAATAAAAGTGCAATTATGTGTCTAGTATATATTGCGATTGTAGAGAACCGGAATCTCGTCAGTCTCATAAGCTGAAGGTAAGTGGTTCGACTCCACTCATCGCAACCATAAATCTAAAGTCCTATCCTCAGAGCTAGACTGAGTTGTATAGACAAACTTTAGTTGACGATTCGCCAATTAGAAGCTGAATAGTTGTTGGTACAAAGGAACCATCTCCTGTAGGTGTAAGGCGTAACCTAACAGACCATACTGAAAGAGGCAATGCAGGTATTGTACTAAAATCCCGTCAGCAGAGACCAGTTATCTGCGAGTCGAGGCAGTAACTTTAATTTATCGCGATACCCTCGGCGGAAATATAGGAATTCCATTCTCGAGTTGTAGCTACTTTGGAATTCTTTTCTATATGTGGAAATGGCGTAATTGGTAGCCGCGCTAGTCTTAGAAACTAGTGGTTTAGACCGTGCAGGTTCAATTCCTGCTTTCCACACCATATGCACCTATGATGAAACAGGTAAACATACGGCGCTTAAAACGCCGGGAGCGAAAGCTCTTGTAGGTTCAAGTCCTACTAGGTGCACCATTTTCCATATACCATTTGGGTATAAAGGACGCGCGGCGTTGTACGCAACAGCCGTATATATGGGTCAGCGGCAGAGGTGGTGAGCTGCACCAGACTGTGTTAGATATGCAAGAGCATCTTGGTTCAGGGCAGTACTGAAGTCTAGCTCCAAAATCTGGCGTCATTTGACTAGGAGGTTCGAGTCCTTACTGGCCCACCAAAGTTTAGAAGGAGGAATTGAAAAATGGAAATACAAGTATGTGGACAGTTAGTTAATGGTGAATTTATACCTGCTGGAACAAGAGGTATGGAAAGTACTGAAGTTGAATTAGTAGATATAAATACTTTATCTACAAATAAAAAGATAAGACTAATTGGAATTGGAAAAAATTTATATAGATTAACTTTAAAATCTTATAAACAAGTAAAAAAAGAATTAAACAAAAGAGGACTTATGTATAGAGTTTCAGTTTAGCGGCGACCGCCGCATTTATATACACCCTTAGCTCAGTTGGATTAGAGCATGAGATTTCTAATCTCAGTGTCGGGAGTTCGAGTCTCTCAGGGTGTACCATTCCTTTAATGAAACAAATTAGAGTAAAACTTATCAATAAAAGGAGAGGAATATGAATAATAAGAAAAAATATCACCCCTCAATGAGGGAGAAGATGAAAAAATTATTAACGCTTTTTATCATAATAGTATTGATATTTGTAGGCGTCGGAGTCTATTATGCCAAAGACTTGGGTGTCGGATATAAATACTATGAAATAAAGGATATAACTCAAACTATAGAAATAGGTGTTACTCAGCAAGAAGATATCATCTCTGTTGCTATTGATGAATATCTTAATGAATTGGAAAAAGAAGGATATTATGTTGCATCACATCAATTAAATATGGAAATATTATATAAACAGACTATTGTTCATAAAGTACAAATAAATGATGAAGAATTAAAAAGTAATATTATAAAAGGATTAGATGTAGATGCTTTTCTTACAAAAGTAAAAATAAAAAATGATGAAACTGATTATTATTTTAAGTCTGAAACAGAAGCTAAAGAATTTATAAATAGATTAAATAAATATATTGAACAAGATTATGAATTAGAGAGTGTTATTGATAGTACAAAATTAGTTACAGCTGAAAGTAAATTAAATGAAAAAGAACAATCTATTATAGAACAGAAAGAAAAACAAGAGCAGCAAAAGAAACAAAGAACTACAATAACATCTCGTGGTGGAACAAGTAGAAAAGGTAGCGGAAATGCATCTACAGCACCATTAAAGTCTTATTCATATATCAGTTCACCATATGGCATGAGAAATGGTAGAATGCATACTGGTACAGATTTTGCGGCGGCTACTGGAACACCAATTTATGCGTGGAAAAGTGGTACAGTAATGCAAGCTAGTTGGAATGGTGGCTATGGTAATTTCATAGAAATAAAACATAGTGATGGCACTATATCAAGATATGCACATTTAAGTAAATATGCTATTTCATCAGGCCAAGAGGTACACAAAGGACAAATTATTGGATATGTTGGTAGTACTGGAAATAGTACAGGACCACATTTACATTTTGAAATAAAGATAAATGGGAATTTTGTAAATCCTATGAATTATTTATAAGACTTAGTTATTTAGTCTATAAAAAATTATAACTTATTTAAAAAGTACGGTTGGTTACCATTAATAGAAGGGACTACATAAGGAAATTTAAATAACACCCTGAGATGAAAAGCTCAGGTGCCATGGCGGGATGGCCAAGTTGGCTAAGGCAGCGCGTTCATACCGCGAAGAGCATAGGTTCAAATCCTATTCCCGCCACCATATAACTCGGTGAAGACTTGTTGGTAAGTCGCGAGTTTTGGGAACTTGAGATTGTAGGTTCAACTCCTACCACCGAGACCATTTAGACAAGATACAGCAAAAAATATTACAAATGCAATATTAGGAATAAATAAAAAATTATTTATATTTTACTCTTTAAAGAAGAGTCGTAGAAGGATATAATTTTTAAAAGTATATTTTTATATATATCTCAACGAAAGTAGGAAAATATCTTCTTGTCTAGTTTTTCATTTTTCATTACCCTTTCTTAAAAATTACTTTTTTATTAAAGTAATTCTATTAAGCCTCAGCTTTTTAGTGCTGAGGCTTCTTTTTTTATGCAAAAAAAAAAAAATAAAGCTCAGATAAAATAAATTATCTGAGCTAAAATATTATATTTAAAATATTTAACAATATTATATAAAATGTAATTTTTAAACTACATCTAAATATTAATTTCATAAGTCCAATAAATTTATTAGGTTTCTTTAGAATTATCATTATCTTTCTGTTACCTCTCCAGTAGATACATTAACATTTAAGAACATTAGAACTGCTGCATTTTGAGTTACTTGAATTATAAATTCAGTTTCACTCTTTTGAGTAGCTACTCCATAATAAACAGTATCATTTCCATAATTTTCTTTATAATATTTTTCTGCTAAGGCTAATGCATAATCTTCATTCGTTGGATTTGATGAACCTTCTAGTACTACTCCTAAAGTTGTATTAACTGTTAACCACATTTGAACTGCCGCATTTTTTGTTACTTGAATTACGAATACATCATCTGCTCTTGTAGTAGCTATAGAAAATATATATCCTTCTCCAGATGTATTGTTAAAATAATATAATTTTGCTAAATTTAGAGCTTGTTCTTCAATTGTTAAAGGTAATTCTTCTTCTCTTATAAAGATATTTTGATAAATAATACTATCTTCATAAACATCGGTTACAATCATATCTTTAGAAGCTGCTGTATAAAGTATATCCCAATTAGCAGATAAACCTTTACCCTCTTCATATTGATATGGATGAGGTTGTGTTAAATTAGACCAATCTTGTGTTCTATCTTGTGCATAACATATAAAACTATTATCATTCCAATCAGGATAACAATATGCAATTAATGAACCACCTACAGTAAAATTACTAGAATTGAAAGTAAAATATGGATCTTCACATTTTAAAGCCATACCATCGGATATTTCTGTATACATATCATCTGGGAATGTAAAATAGAATGTTCTATTTCTTAAGTTATCTCCAACTTTTACATTTCTATATAGTGTTCTTGTATCAACTAAAATGTATTGAGACCAAAAATCAAAATTATTATATTCTGTTACTTTCGCAATATATTCATTTGTTACAGTATAAAAAGAATCATTACTAATCTTTTCACGAATTGCAGAAAATATAGTATTATTTTTATCAATAGTTTTAATATCAATGTTTTTGTGAATATAGGTGTTAATAAAAATAATAATAGAATAAAAGTTTTCTGTATTATTTGTTTGTTGAGCTTGTAATATTAAAATTTCTTCTCCTATCTCTGGAGCATATGTATTGGGTATAAATTCAAATAAATTATCTGGAAAAGTAAAATAAAATTTAGTTCCAGGACCAATTATATCTCCGACTTCAAGAGGTCTAATATTTTCATCTTCAATATAAAGATGTCTATAACTTTTACCTGCGGTATTATCACCTTCAGCAACAAAGTCAACAATTAAATCTTCGTCTTTCATCTGAATTTTTTCAGTAGTAAATTCAAAAGAAGCATCAGGATCATATCCATAAAAATTAACATCTTCTGAACCTTCTTTTGCCATATCATTTCCATTTACCCAATAGCACTCTTTGTCGGTTGCAGTAGGATCTTTAAGTTGAATAATAGCATTATTACCACTTGTAATAATATTTTCTGAAACCCATGCTTCTAGACTAGTAAGTTCATTCCAATATCCAGTAGGAAAATCACTATATACCCATAAATTTCTTAAATTATCTCCAACCATAATTCTTCTCTTATAAGCTGGCTTTATAACATCTCCTATATTTTGCCATCCAATATTAACAGCATTCATATAATCTGGCGCAGTACGAATCCAGGTATTATATCTATGATCTGCCGCAACATTAAATCCAATATTAGTCCAATTTTTGTTGGTTACTTTTGATGCTGTTGAACAAGATGTAACTATATTGTTAACAGATGTTTGAGATAGATTACTACAAAGAGAAAACATCTTATTCATATTTATTGAATTTGTTATATTTAAAACTGGTATATTGATTAAATTAAAACAACCATCAAACATATGTATCATATTAGTTACTTTTGATGTATTAAAATTAGATATAGTAGTTAAGTTTCTACAATCACTAAACATCCAAGCCATATTTGTTACATTAGAGGTATCAAAATTAGGTATATTGATTAAATTCTCACAATCAATAAACATACCATACATATTTGTTACTTTAGATGTATTAAAATTAGGTATATTAGTTAAACTATTGCAATTCTCAAACATATATTTCATATCAGTTACATTAGATGTATTAAAGTTATAATTTGGAATTTGAGATAGATTTTTGGTATTTTCAAACATACTATACATATTAGTTACATAATTCATATCATTTAGTGTTATAGCTCTATATAAATTAGGAAAACTATTAAATAAACTACTTGCATTTATGTCAGTATTTCCAATTCCGTCTATTGAAATATTATAGACGGAATTTTTAATACTATTTAAAAAATTTCTTAAAGGACTCATATTGTTACTTGCCATATTAATTGTCCTCCTTTGGTATAAATTTTGTTATATAAGTTGTTGGTGCATCGACAGTTGAATATCTTACTTCATAAGATTTATTATTTTTCCATCCACTGATGTATATTTTACAACCATCTAAACCACTATCAACAGAATTATCTTTATCATATTCAAATTTTAAAATATCTCCAGCTTTAACTTCTAACCAGAATGATGTGTCTATATAATTATCTCCATCATATCCATTATATTCGTATAACAATTCTCCATTTTTATATATTTTTGTATCATCTACTGATTCACTTGAATAATATACTAAAAATCTAAACATTGGGTCGAATACATTTAATAATTCTTCTGATACTGTTAAAGTTGCTGATGATGTTGTATTAGCTTTACCTTGATTTGTATTTTCTAAACAATAATCACCAAACATATCATCGTAAGTTAATGTCATAGGATATGTCTCTGTATCTTCAAAAGTAATATCTCCTAAAGCATTTGCTGTTCCGACTAACATTTCAGTATATTTTGGCTCATATCCTTCAACATACCAACCTTTGTCAGCAGCCATTTGTTTATAATAGGTTGATAAATTATTTATTTGATTTATTGTTAAACCTAAATATTGTAAGTTGGTTGTTGGTGTTGTATTTTCTATTTGAGTTCTACTTGGAATAGATTGAATAATATTTTGTAATGAATTTTGTGATAAATTATAGCAATCATAAAACATATTTCCCATATTTGTTACATTAGATGCATCAAAACCAGATATATTAATTAAATTTCTGCAATTAAAAAACATAACACTCATATTTATTACACTAGAAGTATTAAAATTTGGTGCATTAGTTAAATTTTGACAACCATAAAATATTTGACACATATCTGTTACGTTATTTGTATTAAAATTAGGTATATTAGTTAAATTTTGACAACGCATAAACATACTCTTCATATTTATTACATTATTTGTATTAAAATTAGATATATTAATTAAATTTTGACAATCAAGAAACATTTGAAACATATTTGTTACATTTCTTGTATCAATTTGAATATTAATATTTTTTACTGTTGTTATATTTTGAAATAACACACTCATATTGCTAATATTATTGTCACTTGCACATAAAGCTATATCTGATATATTTTGATAAAATACTGTATTTGCTAATATACTACGTAAATTTTGATACTGTTGTTCTCCCGTCATAGTATCAATATTATAAATTTTATTTACCCCATTCATTCCATTTGTATAAATATAATCAATTCTTATTTGAGGTAGTGCCATCCAACCTTTGTTTTCCGCAGCTTCTTTTGCGTTTATACTCATATTATTAATTTGAGAAGTATATAAACCTATATATTGATTTATTGATGGATTACCATTGATAATATTTTCATATAAAGGTAATGAATAAGCTATATTATCTATTGACTGATTTGATAAATGGCTACAACTATAAAACATATTTTCCATACCAACCGTATTTGATGTATTAAAATTAGGAACAGTAGTTAAATTATAACACTGAAAAAACATACGTTCCATATTAACCACTTTTGATGTATTAAAATTTGGTATATTGATTAAATTTCGGCAATACATAAACATAGTATGCATATTTGTTACATTAGATGTATTAAAATTAGGTATAGTAGTTAAATTATAACATCTAGCAAGCATACCATACATACTTGTTACTTTAGATGTATTAAAATTAGGTATAGTAGTTAAATAAGAGCAACCATCAAGCATCTCACCCATATTTGTTACATTAGTTGTATTAAAATTAGGAAGTGTAGTAAAAGGATGTCCTCCAAAAAACATACAATACATTCTTGTTACATTTGACGTATCAAAATTTGGGATGATAGTTAAATTTCCACGAGGATCTCCTCCAGAACCAGTAAAGCTGAACATCCTATCCATACTTGTTACCTTAGATGTATTAAAATTAGATATATTAGTTAAATTACAACAATTATAAAACATACTATCACAATTATTTATATTATTGCAATTTATATTATTTACACCAATTAAATTTCTATCATGAGAAAATAAATAACTTGCATCCTGTAAATCTTGCATGTCTAAATGTTCTACATTTGTCATTTTACTAAAATTATAATTACTTCCATTATAAGCAAATAAATTTCTACCATTTGTTACATTAGGTAAATTAATTACATTTAATTTAACTATATTAGCAGTATCAATATTTTTATTTTTAAAAGCATCTCTTAATGTTTTAGCATTACTTGTTATAGGTTGATTTAATAAATTATAGTTTATCCATACGTCTGGATTACTTGTATTTGTATATGCTAATTCATAATTTACTTTAGGTAATGACCAACCATGATTTTCAACATAATTAGATGTATAAGGATTATTTATAATAACACTTATTTGCTCATTTGAAAAACCAATATAATCTAATGTATTATATTTATTAGCATTTATTATATTGTCATAATGTGGCAAACTATTAGCTATATTTAAAATAGATGAGTTTGATAAATTATTACAATACCCAATCATAGAAAATATTTCTGTAACTTTATTTAAATTTAATTTATTTATATTTACTAAATTCCTACAATGATAAAATGCTCCCGCCATATTTATTACATTAGACGTGTTAAAATTGATTGTTGATTTTAAGTTATAACAAATTTGAAACATACGTTGCATATTTACTACATTAATTGTATTTAAATTAGGTATATTAATTAAATTTCCACATTGAGAAAACATATAACTCATATTTGTTACATTTCTTGTATCAAAATTAGATATATTAATCAAACTATGACACCCTTCAAACATACAACTCATATTTATTATGTTTGATGTATTAAAATTAGGTATATTAGTTAAACTAGAACACTCTTTAAACATCCAACTCATATTTATTACATTTGATGTATTAAAATTAGGTACAGTGGTTAATTTATTACAATCCCAAAACATACTATACATATTTGTTACATTAGATGTATTAAATAGAGATATATTATTTAAATTGTTACAATGACTAAACATTCCCCACATATTTGTTACATTAGATGTATCAAAATTAGGTATATCAGTTAAATTATAGCAATAACTAAACATTAAAGATGTATTTTCAATATTGGAACCTAAATCCAATTTATTAATAATAGATAAATTGGTACATTCTCCAAACATATGATATGTTGTTTTTATATTCAAAAAATCAATAGTATTTATACTTGATATATTTCTATTATTAAAAAATAAAGTGTTTGCATATATAAAGTTAGGTGCATATAATTGTTCAATACTAATATTACCTATATTTTGAGGTAAATTATTCAAAGTGTTTCTTAATTCTTGTCCATTAGCAGTATTATCATTATATACTCTTAAATTATACACTTGACCATTCATATCTGTATAATTAACAAAGAAATTTACTTTAGCAATAGAAATTTGCTCATCTATATAATTTTTTAATATACTCATACCTTCATCAGTATTTACATTATTTTCATATAAATTAGCTGTTCCAGCAGGAATAGTAATAAATTCTGCATCCATTCCAATAGGATAAGTATTAAAAGAATTATTAGTAATTCTTTGTTTAATATTTTTTACCGTTGTTAATCTATCTTTTGTTGTAGTAGTTAAATCAAATACGATATCTTCATTTATATCATTGTTCAAGATTTTTCCAATAAGAGCTATTTCAACATATCCAACATAATCAGGATTATTCCAATCATTTTCTTTAATGATAGAAGCCATATCATTATCTCCTAATTTTAATGGAGAAGTTGTAAAAATTTTATTTATAGAAGTTGGACTTTGAAAACCAGACAAATCTACTAAATATAATTCAAAATCTTTCCCATACTCATAATTACAATTACTAATATTAATATTAAGGATATTTTTCATCCACCCTCTTACAAAACAGTAATAATAACATGAACTTCCTGTACTTCCATTCCAAACCAAATAAGCAGTACCAAAACTAGAATCTTCAAAACTAAATCTAGAAGTTAAAATACAGGTTCTTGTATTATAAGGTGGCTCAAAATTTAAACTACCTCCTATAATATAATCCATATTTTTATTCTCTCCTTTCATCTCATTTTATTATATATAAAAATAAAAAAGAAAGAAATTTTATTCTCTTTTTATTTTATTTTCTTTTATTTACATCTACTAATACATTATTTTTCATCTAAAATAATGTTTTTATTTAGTCCAATTTTGGGCATAAAAAAAGAAGCAAGATATTTCTATCTTGCTTTTTATTCAGATGATTCTACAACCATCCATAGATCGCCCTCATTCATATCTGAAGGTTCTGTTTCTGACAAATAGGTTTTACTACCAGATTTTCCATATTCTTCTCTAGTAGAATTATCTATATCTATATAAACTTTATTAGTATCAGTTGTAATTATAAATTGACCTTCTTTTATAGGAAGAGAGCTTAACTGAGAGCTTAATATTTTATAAGGTTTAAATAAAGCCATTTATTATTTCCTCCTCCTTTAAATAAAAGATGCGCGGAGGTCGATTAAAGTCTCCATATATCAACGACCGCCGCATGAATGAGACTAGGCTATTACTCCCCATGTTAAAGCTGAATCTACATATGATTTTGCGTTTGTTTCAGCAGCTGACGCACTTCCAGCAGCATCATAAGCTGAACTTTCAGTATAAGCAGCTGTTCCTAATCCCTTAACAGCTACGTCTGTTCCATCAACAGCAACTGTACCATTTGTAGCACCAGTTGTAATATCAGCAGATTGTAAAGCATTATCAGCAGCATCTAAACTAGATTGAACTGCAGTAGCTAATTTAGCTTTTGTTACATTTCCATCAGCAATTTTAGCTGTTACGATTGCATTAGCTGCAACTTTTTCACTTGAAACAGCGCCAGCCGCAATCTTAGCTTCAGTTACATTTCCATCAGCAATTTTTACTGTTGTTACTGCATTGTTAGCTAATTTAGCTTCAGAAACTCCACCATCAACTAAAGTAGCACTAATTTCTCTTGTTCCACTATTAATAGATAATTGAACTTGGGCAGCACTTTGTTGAGCTGTATAAATATCAACTAATGTTCCAACATTAACATAAATTTTATCACTTGTAGCATTAGCTAATGTTAATACAATATATGTTCCAGGAGCTTGACCTGCTGGATCTGTTTCTACAGCACCAGATTTAACAACCATATCTTTAGGAATATTAATTGTTCCAACTGTGCTTTCACCTTGTTTTAAAGTATAAACTTTAGCATAATCAGCAGAAGTACCTTCTTCTAAAGTAACATGAGCTTCAGTACCACCTGCAGAAACAGCAGCTCTTACTTCATTAATAGCATTTACTAAATTATCTTTAGCTGTTGTTTTTAATGAAGATAATGTACCAATTTGTGTTTGAACAGTAGCTATAGCTTCATCTATCATGTCTTGGATTGAAGTACCTTCTCCTTCTCCTCCAAGCAATGTACTTAATTGTTCTTCAATAGAAGCTATATCTGTTTCATTTTGTCCAATTCTTAATACAGCAGCAGCTAAATCTGCAGCATTAGATAATTTAATTTCACCTAAGTATAAATTCTTATCATCTGATGTAAAGTAAAATGTATTTACATCTTTAGAAGCTAATCCTGTATATTGAGCAGCTGTACCTTTTAAAAATTTAACATTATAAGCCATAGTATTTATTTTCCTCCTTTATTTTTTTCTTTTTATTTTATATTAAGAAATAGGTTCCCAATTAAGAGCACCCATTTCAGTATAAACATTATTAACTGAATCCCAAGTGTAAATAGTTTCTTTATCTACATATAAAACTTCTTCTTGTCCTTGAGCTGGGAAACTATTCCTATCTGCAAAGACCAAGTTCTCTTTTGGTGGTTCAGTAAGTTGTTCCCATTGAGAATTATTATATCTCCATAAAGTTTTTGTATCTTCAATAAAATAGAATCCACTTACAGGAGAAACTAATTCTTGTCTTGTTTGTTCATTTACAACTGTAATTATTTGTTGAAATGATGTTCTTGTATCACTATCTAAATAAATTACTCTGTCATCTCTAGAAAATATAAGTTGTCCAGAAACAACATCAATAGTATTCATTTTATCACTTGTTGTAGCAATAAATCTCATAATTTTATTATTTCTCCTTTCTAAATGATTTCTAATTGAGTTGCATTTTCAATTTCTGTCCTTAATGTTTCTTCATCTATAAGTTGAAGTTGACTAAGTTTTACATTAGAATTTCCTTCTATAATAGTTCCATCTAAATTAATAATAATTTCATATCTAGAAGCATCATCATTAGAAGTATTTAATCCTGAAAATACTAATTTAATTTGATTTGCAGATTCAAAAGCTAAATATTCCACAATCATTTTATAATAATGTGGATTATAAGATAATGTAATACCATATTTTAGTATTGGTAAATAATTTCTAACAATTTTTGTTTTTAATTCTGGTATATCTTGAACTCCAAACCATTTTAAAATTTCTTCTTGAGTATATACTTTATCTTGTAAAGTTCTAATTGGAATTTGAATGTAGAATACTTCTTCTTCTATATCACTTAAATATGCGATATCTTCTTTTCCATCTGCTGTTTCTATTGTAGGTCTATCTTTAGAGTTGATATTAGTATGTAAAGAAGCACTACCAAATTCTGATTGAATAAATTTTTCTTCTGTTTCTAAATTATATCCCTTAACTGCGGCAAGTAAAGTCCATCCAAGATCTGGAGATGTTCCATATAAACCGCTACCAAATGGAACTACAGCGTGATTTTTAAATTCTACATTGTTATTATTATATTTTACATTATTTTTATCTTTTTCATCTACATATTGAGCAGTAGCATAATTAGATAAAGCATTCTTCATTGATTTAACATGAGCATGGATTGCCGCATCTTCAGCATTGTTAGTAATAAATACTAAATAAGGTCCATTTTCTGCAGTCATGTTTGCTATTGACATAATCTCTTCAGTCCATGTAGAACCATCATATGTATCAGGTGTTATTCCTGCATCTTCAAAAAATGTTTTTACTTCTGAAGCTATAAAAGATACATTAGCTTGGATTCTATCATGACTAGAAAAGAATTTATTTATAACATTTCCATTTACAACAACAGAAACTGAATCTATTGTGTTATCTTCATTACCTTCTTGATTTAGACGCTTAAATTCAAGATTAGCTCCAGTAACTAAATTTTCTGGTTTGTTTTTAATATAACTACTAGAAAATTCATCTGTTTCTGCCCAGTCAGCTTGAGCTGTATTATCAATTTGATTTACAACCCAATCTTTAATCTTTTCATCATAATAGCCTAAAATAGGTAAGGTAACTTTCTTTTCAATTTGTGCCATAATTTAATATTACCTCCTTAATTATTCGAATAACTTATCTATATCTTCCTTAGTAGCTAAGTTTTCTTCATATTCATTTTCAAATAATTTATCTATATCTGCTTCAGTAGCATAGATTTCCATATCATCCACATATTTTTTTGTGGCTGGGTTATAATCTTCTGTTGGTGTATATTCCTCTATATTATCTTTTGCTAAAAAGTTAAGTCTATTTTGAGAATTAACAATAGCTAATATAGTTCCTTCAGCTGGATTTTCTGGTGTTCCAGCTCCATTTTCTCCTGCATAAAGGCTATTTTTTGTTATATATCCACCTACATTTGCGGCGGTGCTCCCCATTAGTTCCCATACACCTGGATCTCTCCAATAATACTCATCAAATGAACCATCTTCCATTGGACCTACTAAATAAATATCTCCTTGATTTGCAGTAGTTGGTAAATCTGCATAAGAAGGAACATTACCTTTTAAAGTAAAAATATTTCCAATAGTAGAAATTGATTGACTAATAAGTTTTTTACATAATGCATATGTTACAACGTCTATAGGTCATCGCCTCCTTATCCTAATTTTACCCATTGTTTAGAAGCATTTAAAATATATACACTTGCGCTATCCGCAACTATACATGTACTTCCTGGGTAAACATCGGTAGGTAAATCTGCTACATCTGTATCTGTATCTGCTACATATTCAGTTACATAGGCTTGAGTATCATCATTTTGTCTATACAATCTATACATATTAAAATACCTGCCTTTCCATAAAAAATTATTCACTAAAAACTATGAAAAATACTCATATGAGATTTCATTGAGTTGACCGATAAAAGATTATTGATTTTTTTATTATTTTTTGTTATAATATATTTGTAAATGTAAAAAAGAAGGTAATGAATATGAGTAGTAAGAAAAACCAAAAAATCAAAAGAAAACTAAAAAGTATATATGGAAATGGATGCTTTTTTGATAGAGCCCATATTGCAGAAAGAATTGAAGCCATTGGAGGAATTAAAACTTTTAAAGTATTTGTAGAAGAAAGACGCTTTAAAGGTAAGGCTATTAGTTATCAATTAACTGTGCATCATTTAAGACACAGAAGTGAAGGCGGAGAAACAACAGTAGAAAATTGTGCAAATATTGCGGAGATCGCACATCAGTATACCCATAGTCTGGATAGAGAAGATGAAGAGGTTGTTAATAATATGTTAAGAGAATTTAAAGTTAATTTTATAATGATGCAAGGGGATGGAAAAGTTCTCGATTCAGGAAGTATTGAGCCGGAGCCCGCACAAGAATATATTGTTATACCTGTTTATAATAACACACCAGAGCAGGAAGCTGAAAGAAAGAAAAGACTGAAAGCTAAGAGATTAAAGAATCCAACTCGAGCTATGAAAAAGCAAGAACTAAGAAAAATAATTGAAGAAGAAGAAAATGAAATTGATTTTTAATAAAATTTTTGATATAATAAATATATAAAATAAGGAAAGGTATCTCGAAAGAGATAAAAAGGTGATGTTTAATGGATAAAACTTTTTTAGATAGTTTAAAAGATATTACAAATTATAAATTTACAGAAAATGGAGCTATTACCCACAATACAACTAAGTCAGCTGTCTTTGATATGTTTGCTATGGGTGCCGCATATAGAAAAAGAAATGATGCTGATTGTATTCTATTGTTTAAAAATGCTTTAGAAGAAAATGACTCTTTAGCTATGAAGTGTTTATTCTATATTAGAGATATTTTAGAAGGACAAGGAGAAAGAAGATTTTTTAGAGTATGCTTTAAATGGTTATGTGATGAGAGACCAGAAGTAGCTAAAAGAAATATTGATAAAATAGCTGAATATGGTAGATGGGATGATATTCTTTATGCTACTGATGATACTAAAATGCAAGATTATGCTATGTTTATTGTAAAAGAACAATTAGCTCTTGATTTAGAGTCTAAAACGCCATCATTACTTGGAAAATGGTTACCATCTGAGAACTGCTCAAGTCATAAAACAAAGAAAATAGCATCAAAAGTAAGAAAATATTTAAAACTAACTCATAAAGAATATAGAAAAATACTTTCTACATTAAGACAAAGAATAAATATAGTTGAAAGATTAATGAGTGAGAACAGATGGGATGAAATAGAATTTGATAAAATTCCATCAAGAGCGGGAATGATATATAAAAATGCCTTTGCGAGAAGAGATTTAATAAAAGAAAAATATAGAGAATTTGCAAAAAGCACTGAAACAAAAGTAAATGCTAAAACATTATATCCATACGATATAGCTCATAAAGCATTTAATGAAACTTGTTATATGCCTCTTGAAAATACAGAAAGAATTATGCTACAAAAATATTGGGATAATTTACCTAATTATTATGGAGATAATCAAGAGAATGGATTAGCTATTGTAGACACATCTGGAAGTATGACAGGTATGCCATTAGAAGCGGCGGTGTCTTTAGGAGCTTACATTGCGGAAAGAGGACATGGACCTTTCGCTAATCATTTTATAACATTTTCTAGTTGTCCTGAACTTATAAAATTTGAAGGCGTAGATGTAACTGATAAATTCAATAGAGCAAGAAAAGCATCTTGGGAAATGGATACTAATTTAGAGGCTGTATTTGATTTATTGTTAGGGGTTGCTTTAAAAGAAGGAACTAAACAAGAAGATTTACCTCAAAGATTATATATATTAAGTGATATGGAATTTAATGGATGTATAGATGATTTAGAATGGGGCGCTGGACAAGATGAGGTTGAAACATTACTAGAAGGAATTGCTAGAAAATGGAAAAACTATGGATATGAATTACCTCAAGTGGTATTTTGGAACTTAGACGCGCGTCAAAATAATATACCTATGCTTAAAGGAAGATTCGCTTATGTTAGTGGACTTTCACCAACAATATTACAAACTATCCTTTCAGGTAAAGATGGCTATAGTCTAATGATTGAAAAACTTATGAGCGCGAGGTATGAAGAAATAGGGTAGATTTATTCTACCCTTTTATTATAAAGAAAGGGAATGATAAATATGGGAAAAGTAATTTTATGTGATTTTAAAAGAACAACAAGACACAACAGAATGAATGAAATAAATCAAATCTTTAATAATACAATGCAAACTATATGGATGGAAGGTCAGTGTGATATTTCAAATGAAGAATTACATAAATTAGAAAAGGAATATAATGTCTTATTAAAAGAAGAAAATTTTTGGGGAGGATGTAAATATTGGAAGTAGAAAAAAGTAATTGGATAGTAATGCATATATACCATGAAAGATATTTTTTTAGTGCGGCAACCGCATTTTATGAGGGTTCTACTATCCAAGAAATAATAGAAGAAAATAATTTATCAATAGCTAAAATAAAAAATAGCGGACCTGGGTTCTATATGCTTGATAACACGCATCGCCGCAACTCAGAATGTACAGATTTTGAGCATATATATCCAGAAGTTTGGTTAATTATAAAAATAGATGAACTTAACTATTATAATGACTCTTGTGAATTTATATTCGGAAAAACAAATTTAAAATATGGACTATTAGACATAATCAATAAAGATTTATAATCTTTATTGATTTTTTTATTAAATTATTATATAATATATATATGAAAAGAAAAAATATATAAAAGATTTAGGAGGTCGATTATATGTTAAAAACGGTTGATTTAATAAAAGGTATTGATGAAAAATATATTCCAATGTTAAAAATGGTTAATATTCCAGATTTTTACAAATGTATGGCTCAATTTTCTGGTCTACCAATAGATAGCCTTGATGATAGAACTATGCAAATTTATTTGACTACTTGGGCAGAACATAAATATAAATTTTTTAAAATGCTAGGAAATAAAATTAGAGTTGATACTCCATTTGAATATAACAGAATGAGAGATGATATTTCAAATGAAATTACAAATATCAACAAAAAGTTTCCTATATTTGCTCCTTGGTTAGATGGATTCAAAAGACTAAGAGAAAATAAAATAAAAGATATGTGGGATATAGATTCATCAATTAGAGTTAATATAGATAGATATTTTCCTTCATATAAGTTAATGGGCAGTACAATTACACACTTCTTTAAAAGTTGTTTGAACGCGCCTGATGAGCTTATAACCAACGTTGCCGCAATCTTTGAAAATCAAAAGGTAAAAGCTACTCATACTATTTCTATTGACCCTATTGATATGATGTTAGCTTCTGATAATCCATATAATTGGACCTCTTGTTATAGATTAGAACTAGAAAGAGATGATTCTCATGCTGATGGATGTCTTGCCGCAATATTAGATAACTCTAGTCTAATTGCATATGTATGGAATAATGAAGGTAAATTTGAATTATATGAAAAGTATCATTTCAAAAGCATAAGATATAAAAGAATGCGTCAATGGCTTGCTATATCAGATGATTTAACATCAATTCATTTTAATGAAATTTATCCGGGAAAAGATTATGATGATGACTTTGAAAAAGCAATGAGAGATATAGTAGAAACTTTAGTAGCAAAATATAAAGGTATTCCTAATAAATGGAGAAAAGATGCTAATGCTAGATGTTTTAGAGAATATGGATATGGATATAGTGAATATAGTGATTATAGAATATGGACTCAAGTAGATAATATAATAACAGACAAGAAAATAAAAGTATTTGACGAACAAATATTATGTCCATGCGGCTGTGGGGAATATTTACCTGGTTCTTATGATTGTGACGGTGATGATGTAGAATATAATGGAGAAGGATTTATAAAAGAAAATTTTTATAGTCGATTCTGGTGTGAATATGCTGATGATTATTGCGATTGTGGATGCACAGAATGTTGTGCTGAAGATTGTGAAAATTGTTATCATTGGCAACACGCTCATCCAGTATGTGATTTAGATAATGAAACAGAGTGTGAAACACCTGATTATGAAAGAATAGATGATGAAGGAATTATGCATCACTGCGCATGGAATTGTTCAGATTGTCCTAAGTATAAAGAACATTTTCCAGATGAAGCAAAAAAGGAGGATTCCCTGAAAGCTATGACTGACCTTAGTGCTCAAATAGCGGATGCCGCAAAAGCAACAGCTTCAGCAACAACAACAAATACAACTACTATGTCATGGGATTTTCCAGCCTTAACTATCTCAACTGATGATATAAACGGTATAGTTGAAATTCCAGATTTAGATAGATATTATAGAGTTTATTATAGGGGAGAGCCTATAACTTGGAACGGAGGTATATTAAGAGGTGATTAGTTTTTTTGGAGTAAGTGTAGAATTTTATCCAAATATAATAAATAGAAATGATTTTGAAACAGTGATGTATCCATATATGACATTTGAAGAGGCAACAAAAGTAGTAGAACAAACTCTATCTCCCTATATAGGAGATAGAGACTACGAAGTTTATCATAAAGAGGATTATAGTCAAGCAATGGTTATGGTTTATAACTACGAAGATCCGACCGCCGCGCAATTACTTACATTTGATGTTATTCCTATTGAAATAGACCATTTTAATATGGAGTAGTCGATCTCGTATTGATATTTTTAAAAAATTATTATATAATATATATAGTAAAAGAAAGGAGAGTGTATAGGAATGGCAAAGACTAAGGAAGATAAAAGAATAAATAAAGTGGTTAGAAATATAAATAAAGCTTTAGCACAAGATGTTTTTGGAGATAGATTTTGGATAAGACAAGTAAGAAAAACAAAAGGTGAAGATGGCTTACAATATTATCTTTATGAAATGAGAGATAGACAAGAACCAAAAAGAAACAGTCTTATAAGTGCAGGCTGGATATGGGGAGGAAGTTTCTTCTTATATGCTGATTTCTATGAAGCAATAAATGATTTTATTGTAAGAAGTTCTTTTTGGAGTCAGTATTATAATGACCCAAGTAGATATAGTTTTGATATGGATTACTATGCACACGACTTTTATCATTATCATACTAATAAATAATTAAAGGAGGTTTTATGTCTTATGAAATTATCAAGTTTATATAATATAATAAAAAAATATAAAAACTATGCGGAAAAAGAAAAGTTTTTTGAGGAAAACGGATATTATTTTCGAGGTAATAAAATGACATCAATAGATACAATAAGACATAAAATTACCTTTGAGGATGGCTCATATCATTTCTATGCACCAGATGACTATCACGATGTTTTATTAAAAGAAGAAGAATCTTCAAAACCTAATTTTAGATTACATCAAACTTGTTGGGCTTGTCCTGAACAATATGATGTATTCTTAGGTGAAAAACAAGTTGGATATTTAAGATTAAGATACGGTATGTTTAGATGTGAATATCCAGATGTAGGAGGAGAAATCATATATACTAATACTGAATGCGGCGATGGTACATTTGATGACGATGAAACGCGAGAAAGATGCCTTGAAGCAGCGGTTGCCGCAATAGCTAAAAAGTTAGACATTTCTGATTATACTTTTACTATTGATTATTTATAAAAATAATTATATAATATATATAGAAAAAGAAAAGAGGAGGAATGTGAAATGGCTTATTATTCAGAAGTTGCTATTGCTTTAAAGAAAAATGATTATGAAGAATTAAAAGCAAGAGCAAAGTTATTAGGATATAAGATTATAGAAACAGTTGACCATCTAATTGAAAAACCATTAACTGGAGTTATAATACTTGCATATGATTATGTAATTTGGGATAAAAATGATAAAGAAGTTAAATTTATTGAGGATTTTATTTCCGAATTGAAAGAAAACGGAAAACCATTTAAAACGATGAGATTGGGAGAAAGATGGGATGATGTAGAAGAAAATATTTCTTATGGTGGAATAGATGAGAGAGATTATAGTTGTGATGTTTTATCTGTAAGTCACGAAATAGAAATAAATTGATAATTATAAAAAATAAATATATAATATATATAGAAAAAGAAAAGATAAATCTTTTCAAATAAAATTGCTAATTAGCAACATCGCTCTATCGATGTAAAAGATTGGGAGGGAGAGCCCTTACCATCAGGTATAAACAACCCCTTTAAAGTAGCTAGAGAGTGAAATAAAGTTTCTAATTGATAATATTTAAAAAATATTATATAATATATATAACAAAAGAAAAAAAGAAAAATAAAGTTTCTATACACTTTATTGATAAAAATAAAAAAATATATTATAATATAAGTATAGAAAAGATAAAAAATAGTAAGGAGCTATCCTAGAAATAGCAGAAAGGTAAAAGGTGATTATTATGAATAAAATGACAAAGAAAGATTATTTTGAAGTATTAAGAGGATTAGCTGTTGAAGCTGGAAATGAAGGAGCAGTTGAATTCTGCGAAAAAGAAATTGAAAGATTAGCTAATAGAAAAGCTACTCAAACAAAAGTACAAAAAGAAAATGAAGGATTAGTTGAAATAGTATTTGAAGTATTACAAGGATTAGGAAAACCATCTACAATAGCTGAAATTCAAGGTGCTGATGAAAGAATAAAAGAAATGTCTAATCAAAAAGTTAGTGCTTTACTAAAGAAATTAGTAGATGCTGATAGAGTAGTTAGAGTTAAAGAAAAGAAAGTTACTTACTTCTCTGTAAAAGGATAGGCTTGATAGTTTTTCCTTCACAAATCAATAGCAAAAAGAACTATCCATCGTTAGGGTGCTGCGATGTAAAATAAAGAACAGCTTTAAGAAGTAGCATAAACTTCTATAAAGGCAGAATGATGTTGATACAATGTCATTCTGCTTTTTTAAACTATTAAGGAGTGATAATATTGAGTAAAGTTAAAATATTTGGGTATAATACAAAGGATAATACAAAAGAAGAGATTGAAAAGGAAATAAATGAGTTTATTAAAGACAAAAATGTTATTGATATAAAGTTTAATACTAATGTTGCTACTTTAACTGAATTTGATTTTAATAATGTTCAAATAATAATGGTAACTATTATGGTAATTTATGCGGAAGTTGGTTAAAGGTTTCTTTGAGCAGTTGGTCTTCTGCTCCAGCCGCTTCATTGACAAATTTTAAAAAATATGATATAATATATATAATAAATAAATAATTTATTAGGAGGTTGATAAGTTATGGAAGAAGAAGATATTTATACAATAGGAATGTATGATGAAGAGCTTATGGAAGAAATGCAAGATAGTATGTTTTGTGATTTATATGGGTGTTGCAAAGGAACAAGTTGCCGCAATTGGGTAAAATGTCATAATTAAAGGAGGAATGAATAATGAATTTTAAAGAGTTTATTAAATATTTAAAAGAAAAGGGATTAGATCCAGACTTTAATGATTTAAGTGTTATCTTTTATGACTCAGCAATAGTATTTGAATTATATGAAACAAGAACTATTAGTATAGAATATAATGGAGATGTAGATGATATTACTGTTACTGGATTAGAGGCTTCAGAAGGAGAGACAATATCTTTTAGTGTTATTAAAGATGTTTATAATGTAATGCAAGCAATTAAAGATAATCACTATATGTTAAATGAATTCTTAAAGTAGTTTAAGGAGGTTGGTAAATTATGAAATATATTATTGGTAAAAAAGAAATTGATATCCCAGAAAAGGAAATTGATAAGTTAATGGACTCTCTTGATATAAGCGAAGATGAAGCTGTGCAAACTTGGTTATTTGACAATGATTATATTGAAAATGAAGAAGAGGCTGTTTTAACTAAGAAAGCAAAAGATAATAGGATTACCGCAACTATTCATGAAGCTAAAGATATTACTAAAACAAGAGCAAAAAGAAATGTAGAAAGAAAAGAAGATGTTGATAAAGAAATGATAATTGCGGCCGTTGCTAATATGCTTCAAGGAATGGGAATAAAAGGGAATGTAACTAATAAAAGTAAAATTGTAGAATTTGAATATAATGGGAATGAATATAAAATAGATTTAATAAGAAGGAGAAAGAAATAATGTTATTAGCTATAATATGGTTATGTTTAATATTGTTATTTTTAGTTATAATAGTGGCTGCCGCAAATAGTGATTTAAAAGGATGGGTTAAAGGTATTATAATAGTGCTATCTATAATTATTTTACTTTTGTTGGGAAATATGAGTAAAATTATATTTTGGTTGATATTGTAAAGAACCTTAGGGTTCTTTTTCTTTGATACTTAAGTATTTTACTTAATTCCGACAGAATTTGTTATTTTTCGTCAAAAGAAGAAAGATCTGGAATAAAAGTGTCATTAAGCAGCGGTTGCCGCATCTTTTCCCTATTTTTGTGAACACTGATAATATATATGCGTTAATAAAATTTGGGAATGTTTTGCTATAAATGATGGGCAAGTTTTAAAAAAAGTATTCCCAAAATTTTATTATTATATGAAAGGAGACATAATATGAAATTATTACACTTAGGTATAATGAAAAATAAAGAATTAGCAGAATGGTTTGGTATTGCTGTAAAAACATTAAGTAATCAAAAACAAAAGAGACTTCAGGAATTAAAAGAATATTGTGATTTTAAAGAAGTTTATGGAGGGGTTAATATATTAAAGATATATGATGAAAAAAATAGTTATTATGTTAAAGAAAAAAGTAAGAATTATAAAATTGTAGATTTGGCCTTTGATGAAGAGTGGGCACCAGATGGGTTAGATACTTGTTCTAATGTTGCTATAAAAATTGCTAATAAACATAATAATGAGTTAACTATAAAAAATACTACTCTTTATAATTATACTATTCAAGTAAGAAATGAAAAGTATGGAAAACCTTTTACTATTGGAGATTTAGGTAAATGTGAATATTTATGGTGTAAAATAGAGAGAAGTGCAGATGGAACAGCTATATTAACCGAATTTACTGATGAACAAAAAAAGATAAAAGATAAAATTATGACACAATTTTTTGGTGGAGATACTGAAAAAGAAATTTTAGTAGCTCAAATGGTTCAAGAAGGAGAAATTTCTAAAGCGGAAGCTTATGATTTAATATGTGAATTAAAAAATTTAAATCAAGCTGGATTTTTAGCTTTTAAATTTGCTTTGGAAGAGGCTTTAGGATGTGAAATTGTAAGAGGAACAAAAATTTATAGAGGCGCTTATGAGGGCTTAGCAACAGAAAATTAAAAATTTCCACTAGGTTTTGTTAGGTTTGTTAAACTCATGATAAATTTTAATATAAATTAAGAGAGAATATTTAAAAGGATAAGAGAAATGATTAGAGTGTGTGAGAGGACGTGGACCGAATGCGTATCCTTTCAACACTTTCCTCATTTCCTATTCATTTTCCTCATCAAAAAAAGACCCAATCGGGTCTCTTTTTATTTTATAAATTCTTTAAAAATTTTTTTATTATATCATCAGATGTTTCTTCTTTTTCAGCTCTTTTTATCATTAACTTAACTATTTCAGCATACATTCCTAATTCATCTTCCATATCTTTTAACACTTCAACAAAATCTTTTTTATCCTCTTCTGTTATATCTTCTTTTAACCAGCCCATAGCTTTCATGTAAGCGATCGCCGCATCAACTAAATTATATCTTATATTATCTATATCTTCTTTTAGAGCATCATTTATTTCCTCTTCTAATTTTTTTCTTAAATCATCTGGTGATATACCTGATTCTAACATTTCTTTTACATTCATTATCATTATATCCTCCTTATTTTTTATTACATAATTATTATATCATAAAAAATAAAGTAAATCAAGTGAGGCGCAGCGAACGAAAGTGAGCGAGCATAAAATGAGCTGGGAGGAGGATGGTCGCTTGCGACCAACTCCGAGTGTGCTCATTTTGAATTATAAGGGGGAGATATTAAAAGATACTTTATGGGGAGCTGCAAGCTACCCCAAAGGAAACATATCATTTAAAAAATAAGAATTACTATTTCAAAACAAAAACAAGGAATTGTGCGGCGACCTCGATCAATGATACTATATACCAAGCATTGCCGCTTAATTGATAAATAATAAAAAATATGATATAATAAATATATAAAATATAATATGATATAATGGGAAGTGTTTGTCTTAGATCGACCGCTTCCCTTAATTCTTTTAGCTATTGATAAAAAAGTTTCTACCTCTTTTTATAATTATTTCTACTATTGATTTAAAGAGTATATAATCTAGTTTCAAGAAGAAATATGAAAATTAATGGTCATTTTATAAAAATTGTTAAAAAAGTATTTTTATATATAGGTGAAGTTAAATAATTAAAATTTTAATTATTTATAAATCTCGGTTAAGGCAACCTCTTCATATTTTTTGAGAGATTATATATATACTATGTTCGACAAAAAATATGAAGAGGTCGTCAAAACTGCGATAAAAAAGAATGAAAGGAGAGTAAAAATAAATGTATTTACTTAAAGAAGGAATAGTTGCTAAAAATGAATTGTTTAAAGAATTACATATAAGTGATTATACTTGGATTAATAGAAGAGAAGATTGGTTGGATCACTTTGCTGACTTTTGCGACTATGAAGCTTTTCAAAAAGGTAGAGGAATTTGGTATTTCAATATAAAAGAGGTTTATCAAGAAGAATATTATCCGCTTCCACGTAAAAGTAATAAAGCAGAAAAAGAAGCGGACTATGAAGCATTTACACTAAAACATATTGAAAAATATCCATATTGTAGTACAGCTATTATAGCGCGCAATGCGGTTGCAGATGAGGAGATCCAGAATAAATATCACCATAAAGAGGGTTCCGCATATCGTTACATTAGACCTGTTGTTAATAATGAATCAAAAGTACATAAAGGAGAAAGAGTATGGGGCCATTTAAGCAAAGATGGATTAACATTTATATTATTAACACCACAACAATTGGATTATCTTAATGCTACTTTTGATTATTATTTTAAAGACATCAATGATGTTGATAAAAAACAAGTAGATATTATTGCTAAAGAAGAGGGTAGAGATATAACAAAAGAAGAAGCTAAAGAAATGATTTATGAAAAAGCAAAGTGTGCTTATGGACAAGCAATGGATAGATTTAGAGAGATGTGGCATTTTAGACCATATAAAGTATCTAGATTAGATTTAGTTGCTTTTGATAGCGCAGAAGAGGAAGCGGCTGCTATTAGAAATATGTAGCGGGAATGCGACTAAAGTAATATAGTTCGCGGTAAAATAATGTAATTTAATAT
>CALVYK010000018.1 GCA_944372195.1 uncultured Bacilli bacterium | reverse complement strand
TTATAACTGGAATTTGATGTAAGACTAAATTCAGTTTTCAAATATTGAAACTGGAATTTACTTTTTCAATTCACAAATAAAATTTTTTTGATAATTTTATTAAACTATCTTTAATTTTTATAAAAAATGTGTTATAATTTAGTTACTTGTCTCGTTAGCTCAGTTGGTAGAGCAACAGACTCTTAATCTGTGGGTCTAGGGTTCGAACCCCTAACGGGACACCAATTTAAATATCAATCAGGCAAATCCTGATTTTTTATTTTGTTTATAATTTTTTGATGTTCTAAACTATTGAAATAAGATTCATCTAAAACATTATCATTTAAATATGTATACTTAAATAACAATATTTTTTTTACTGATTGATTTATCCTATCAATAGAAATATTTTCTTTAATTGTTTTAATTGCATTATAAGCATTATTAGGCATTAACAATATATCAACTCCAGCATTTATTGCCATTATATATATTTCTTCATCAGTATAATTATTGTTTAATGCTCCCATATTTAAGGCATCAGTTATAACAAGTCCATCAAATCCTAATTGATTTTTTAATAAATCTGTTATTATTTTTTTAGATAAAGTTGCAGGAACTATTTCGTTAGTTATCTTTGGAAATGCAATATGTCCAGTCATTATTATTTTAGCACCATTTTCAATTGCTTTTTTAAAAGGAACTATTTCATTATCTAATATTTCTTCATAAGTTTTATTAATTATTGGTAAAGATGTATGAGAATCAACAGCAGTGTCTCCATGACCAGGAAAATGTTTATAAATAGCTATGATACCATTATCTTCTAATCCTTTACCTAAACTAGTGCACATACTAGCAACTAAATTTTTATCACTACCGAAACTTCTAGTACCAATAACTTTATTATTAGGATTGGAAAATATATCACAAACAGGACCATTTACAACATTAATTCCTAATACTCTCATATCTTCAGCCATAACTTTACCAACTTGATAGGCCAAATTAGTATCTTCAGTTTTTCCCAACTCATACATACTAGGAATATAAGTAGCCTTTTTATCCTGTAATCCTTGTAATCTTTGAACAACTCCTCCTTCTTGATCAATCGAAATAATTAAAGGTATTTTACTATTTAATTTTAAATCGTATATATATTTTTTAGTCTTAGATAATGTAGTAATATTACTTTGATTAATAATAAATCCACTTGGTTTTATATCATTCATAAAATCAATTAATTTTTCGTTTACTATATTATGAGTATCATATATCATCAACATTTGACCAATTTTTTCTTCAATTGTCATATTATTCATAATATTTAATACTTTATCTTCAATTGTCTCAATTTGTGGCTTTGGTGTTTCAACAATTTTTTCTTGATAAGAACATCCGGACAATAATATTAAAAATAGCCAAAATAATTTTTTCATTTATTCATCCCCTTATTATTATGGTTATATTATTTTAAACCAATTCCTTTTCGTATAATTTTTTATAAAATTCATTATTTTTAATTAATTCATCATGAGTTCCTTCATCTAATATTTTACCATCATCTATTAAAATTATTCTATCACTATCGATAACAGTTGATAAACGATGAGCAATAATTAATATAGTATACTCCCCTTTCATATTATTAATGGCTTTTTGGATACTTGCTTGAGTTTCATTATCTAAAGCACTAGTAGCTTCATCAAATAAAATTATTTCTGTTTTTTTAAGAAGTGCTCTTGCAATTGCTAATCTTTGTCTTTGACCACCTGATAAAGTAATTCCACCCTCACCAACAATAGTATCATAACCATCTTTTAAGGTCATAATAAAATCATGTAAACATGCCAATTTGCAAGCTTCAACCATTTCTTCATCAGTCATATCATCTTTAACTAATTTTAAATTATCTCTTATTGAAAAATTAAATATATAAGGATTTTGAGTTATAATTGACATATTATTTCTAATTGAATCTTTAGTTAAATCATTTATATTAATATTATCAATTAATATTTCTCCTGAATCTATTGAATATAATCTATTTAACAAACTAAATATAGTTGATTTACCACTTCCACTTTTACCTACAAAAGCAACAGTTTCATTAGCATGTATTTTAAAATTAATATTTTTAAGTACAACTTTATCTTCATTATAAGAAAAACTGACATCTCTAAATTCAAAATCACCATTTATTTTATCTAATATTTTATTGCCAAAAATTTCTTTTTTAAATTTTTCATCATCAATTATTTCAAATACTCTTGTTGCTGCAACATTGAATTTTTTGGTTAATTCAATTAAATAACTGCAATAACTTAATAATTCTAATAATCTATCTTTATACATATAAATTATAACAAAATTAGCAATACTTAAATAATTTTTCAAACATAAATATGTACCTAACATTATTAAAAACAAATTACTAAAGTCTTGAATACTACCTGTTAAAAAAGTATATTTTGCATTTACTTTCATCATTTTATAATTTTCATTGTTAGATTCAACTAATTTTTTTTCAGCTTTTTTTAGAAAATTATTTTCAATATTTAATGATTTTATATCTCTAGATCCTCTTATTAATTCACTTACTAATCCCGTATTTTTTTCGGATAATTTTCTTCTTTCCTTATCTAATTCAAAATATTTCTTCATTCTGATATGCTCTAAAATAAATATAATTAATAATATAAGTAAAAAATAAGCAAACATAATTTTATTTATAAAATAAATAGCAATTAAAACACCAATATTACTTATAACATCAATTAAGCCATCGCCTAAATTAGAAAACACATTAACTATTTCTTTTGTATCATTATTTATTCTATCAATAAAAATACCAGATGAATTATTATCTAATTCAGCAGTTTCTAATTTCATAGCTTCTTTAGCAATATGTACTTGAATTCTAGATGTTGCTTTTAAAGTATATTTATGAAACAAAATATTATATAAAAAATTAAAAATATTTCTAATTAATTCTACTATCAAAACTATTATAGTAATTGTTAATAATTCTTTAAACATTCCATCAGTTAAATATAGTAACATCTTAGCCGATAATAATGGTGTTATGACACTTATACCACATAAAATTAATGAAAAAATTAAAAATAAAATTATATATTTTTTATCTTCTTTAACAAATATCCAAGTCTTTTTAAAATTAATTAATATGTTTTTTAAATTATCTTCCATAAAGCACACTTCCTAAAATAATTATAACATTTTTATCTCAATCAAACAATATAACTTGCAATTAACTTAAAAATATGCTATCATGTATATAGATGTGATTTTTATCATATAATAAAAAAGGTAATACTTGATTTTGCGCGTTAAGTATCTACCTATTAGTTGGTGGTAGATACCTAATCTACAATAGTGATTAGGTATCTTATTTTATTTCTATTATAATTAATAGAGTTACTAATAAAATGATTATAATTAATAAAAATATATTTATTATAAATACATCTTTTTTAGTCATTTTATCAATCCTCCTTTCAGGAGGTAGACACCTAACAATCTTGCATTACCCAATATAAATTATACTACAAAATTAATTATATGTAAATAATTAATTTTTATTTTGCATTTTAAACTCTTTAAAAATTTTAGTTAAAGCTCTTTTTTCAATTCTTGAAACATAACTTCTTGAAATTCCTAATTGTTTAGCTATTTCTTTTTGAGTGACTTCTCTTTCATTATTCAAACCATATCTTTTAATTATTATCTCTTTTTCTCTTTCATCTAAAATATTAAAATATTTTTTTAATAAAACAATATTATCTTTTTTTTGAATATCATTCTCAAAATCAGGTTTAGGCGTTTTTAATATATCTAAAAATGTTATTTCATTACCATCTTTATCAAATCCAATTGACTCATTTAAGCTAATGTTTTTACTATTTTTTTTATCACTTCGATAATACATTAATATCTCATTTTCAATACATTTGGCAGCATAAGTAGTTAATCTTGTTCCTTTTTTATAACTAAAACTATCTACTCCTTTAATTAATCCAATTGTTCCAATACTAATTAAATCATCAACATCATTTTTTTTATGATCATATTTTTTTACTATATGAGCTACTAATCTTAAATTGTGTTCAATCAATTTATTTCTTGCATCTTTATCTCCTAAATGCATTAAAGATACACATTTCTCTTCCTCTTCTTTTGATAATGGATCAGGAAATACATTATTTGAATAAGCTGCTGTAAAAATATAAAAGTCTTTAAACAATTTTTTTAATAATTCTAACATATCACACCTCAATTAAATTTTATGTTTTTACTTTTAAAAGTATTAAATTTAAGATATAATAGTATTAATAGTTTATTTTTTCACATACTAGAAAGGGTGATTTTATGTATAGTAATTATTCAAATAAGGCTTACAACTTACACATTATTAAAACTGATAAATTTAAAACAATATCAGTAAGAATAAATTTTAAAAAATTATTAGAAAAAAGAGATATAACGTATCGTAATTTATTAGGTAAAATATTATTAAATTCTAATAATACATATAAAACAAAAAGGGATTTAGATATTGAAACAGAAAATTTATATGGTATAGGAATAGGCTGCTCTAATTCATTGATGGGAAATTATATTGTTACTTCATTTAATTCTAATTTTTTAAATGAAAAATATACCGAAGAAAATATGAATAGAAAATCAATTGAATTTTTATTAAGTTTAATATTTGATCCTAATGTTGGAAATGGTAAATTCAAAGACTTTGACTTAGCTAAAAGATTAGTAACAGATGAAATTAATTCTTTAAAAGATAATACTAAAAGATATTCTTTACAAAGAATGTTTGAAATATTAGGTAAAGATACTCCACTTGAATATAATTCGGTTGGTTATAAAGAAGATTTAGATCCTGATAATTTATATGAATATTATAAAAAAATGCTTAAAAGTGATTTAATTGACATATTTATAATTGGTGATGTAAACGAAGAAGAAATAGTTGAAATATTTAATAAAAACTTTAATGTTAATACAATTAAAAGACCTGGTATATCTCATTTTGTAACACAAAAAATAACTAAATTAAGTAAGGTTAAAGAAACGTTACCAATAGAACAAACTAATTTAAATATTGGCTTTAAAATTAAAGATTTAACTGAATTTGAAAAACAATATGTTTTATATGTTTATTCCTTTATTTTAGGTGGTAGTCCTAATTCAAAATTATTTAGAACAGTACGAGAAAAAAACAGCTTATGTTATAGTATAAATGCTACTTTTAAAGCCATATATAATATTTTATATATTACGGTTGGTACTAATAAAGATGATGTAAAAAAATGTTTAAGTTTAATTAAAAAAGAATTTAATAAAATGGGTAAAGGTGATTTTACTGATAATGATATTGAATCAGCTAAAATAACTTATATAAATAGTTTAAAGGATATCGAAGATTATCAAGCAAGTATTTTAAGAATGTATGAAAGTAATGTTTATTTTAATTATGATTTATTAGAGGAAAGAATTGAAAATGTAAGTAAGGTTACTAGAGAAGATATTATTAATTTACATAAAAAAATTAATATGGCTACAATATTTGTTTTAGAAGGTGAAAATAATGAAGAAAATTAATTTTAAAAACTTAGATTTAGATTTATTTTATGAAAAATTAGATAATGGATTAGAAATATTTGTCTTACCTAAAACTAATGTTAATAATATCTATGTAACTTTTAATACTAAATATGGATCTAATATAAGTGAATTTAAACCAATTGATAAAGACAAAATGATCAAAGTACCTTTAGGTATTGCTCATTTTTTGGAACATAAAATGTTTGAGCAAGAAGATGGTACTGATATATTCTCATTTTATAGTGAACGAGGCGCTGATTGTAACGCTAATACTAATTATACTAAAACAACTTACCTATTCTCCTGCCCTAATTTTTTTAAAGAAAATATGGATATGTTGTTAGATTATGTTCAAGCCCCTTATTTTACTGATGAAAACGTTGATAAAGAAAAAGGAATAATAACTCAAGAAATAAAAATGTATCAAGATATGCCAGGTACAATGATATATGATAAGATAATTGAAAACACATTTAAAATCAATCCAATGAAACATCCGATTATTGGTGATATTGAAAATATTAATAAAATTACTAAAGAAGATTTGTATACTTGTTATAATACTTTCTATCATCCTTCTAACATGTTTGTTGTAGTTACAGGTAATGTTGATCCTGAAGAAGTTATTGATATTATTAAAGAAAATCAGAATAAAAAGAAATTTAAAAAAGAAGAAAAAATTAAAGTTAAATCTTATAATGAACCAAAAGAAGTTGCTAAAGAAAAAGATGAAATCAAATTAAATGTTAGTATTCCTAAATGCGCTATATGTTATAAATTAAAAGTAGAAAAAAATATTCAAAATATCTTTTATTTATTAACATTATTTGATTGCAAATTTTCTTCAACTAGTGAATTTGTTCATAATTTATTAGAGGAAAAAATAATTAATGATAATTTAGCTGTTGATTTTGATGATAGTACTGATTATATTTTAATGTTTGTATTAGGTGAATCAACTAACCCTAAAGAATTATTAGAAAAAATAAAAGAAGAAATGAAAAATTTAAATATTTCTGAAATTGATTTTGAAAGAAAGAAAAAAGTATTATTAAGTTCAATTATTTATATGACTGAAAACATCTTTAGTTTAAATAGTAATATAACAAGTGATATAATAAGATATGGTAAGTTTAATAATAATAAATATAATGATATTAAAAATTTAAATTATAAAGATTTTATGAATTTCATTAAAAAAATTGATTTTAAAAATAATACGACTTTAATAATTAATCCAAAAAACTGATGATTTATTTCATCAGTTTTTATCATTTGTAATATCACCATCACCAGTAACAGGAATTACATCTCCGCCATAAGTAGAGTTAGGCTTTAATAAAGCTTTAACAAAATCTTTATCACGAGCTAATACTTCCCGTATTTCTCTTTTAAATTGACCTGGATAATCTCTTAAATTAGCACTAACACCATATGCCTCTATTCCTAAACTTTTAGCAATGTATAAGGCACGATATAAATGATATTCTTGGCTTACAATAACTATTTTTTTTGCTTCAAATATTTCTTTAGCACGATATAAACTGTCATACGTAGATATTCCTGCATGATCCATAAAAATATCATTAGATGGTACACCTTCATTAATTGCATATGTTTTCATAACATTTACTTCATCATAATCTTCTTGCATATGATCGCCACTCATAATAATTTTATTAGATATTTTGTTATTATATAGTTCTACACCTGTTAAGATTCTATCTTCTAACATTGGTCTAGGTTGATTACCATATACTCCAGCACCTAAAACTAAGATACAACCAACATCTTCTAATTGTTTAGCTTCATCAACTGTTATTATTTTATCTTTATTACTAAAAACCACATAAAAATTAACACCTAAAACACCAACTATAAATAATAATATTATACTTAATAAATATTTTATTACTTTCATATTTAACACCTATTACTATTTTACCATATAAATTATTTATTTTCGATTAATTTTTCATCTTTATATTGATAACTTAAATAATTATCTTTAGATATAATAGTTCCTCCTAATTGCTTTTCTAATTCATCTCGTGCCACTTTAGCCACATTATCACCTATTTTAGCTACTTTTATATTATTTTTTAATCCTTGTGGTTTTCGTTTAGCTGCTAGTCTTTTTGTAGCTTCTTCCCCAAAATCAGCTAATGTAACTTCAATACTATCCATATTATCTCTTAATGATTCTTTTCTTAATCCCCTAAATTCTTTATATTCTTTTGCAGTCATTCCTGACCAACTTTTATATATTTCATTTGTTAAAATACCATATTCATAATTTTCAGTGACAACATTTTCTTTCCATACATCAGTTAAACTTTTTCTTTGCTGAATTCCCTTTATTCGTTTAGCTATCCATAATTCATCGTATCCTTTAGAACGATATAAATCTATTAATCTTTGAATACCAAGTGAAGGATCAAATACTTCGTCTATTCTTTCTTTACCTAATTTAGCTAACTATTGTTTTATCGGTTCAGCATTTTTACTTGGTATTGATTCAATTATTCTAAACATTCCTTCAATATCTACAACATCAGTTAAATGATATTTGCCATCTTGAGCTTTCAATTTCAAATGGTGGCAATTTGTCACCGTTTCATTTTCTTCTTCTTTTAATCTTTGTTTTAATTTATTCCAGTATTTTCTTCCATCTTTACTTTCTGATAATATTCCTATAATATCAACAACACTAATAAAATATTTTTCTTCATCTTTATCCCATATTGTTCTAATATTATCATTATTAAATATGTTTTATCTTGTTTCATGTTCCTCCTTCTAAACTCCTACAAACATATTACACTGCACGAACATACATTTGTAAATGGTTGTTAAAAAAAGAAAAGAACAAAATTAATTCTTTTCTACTTTAATAACAACATCTTCATCATTTAATTTATCGTCAAATGCTAAAGTTTCATCTTTAACTAATTCATCACCTAAAACTTCTCCCATAACGTAATCATAATATTTATCTAACATTTGATTTATCTTATTACTTCCATGGTAGATAACTTTAATATGATCTGTTATAACAAAGTCAGCTTCTTTTCTTAAGCTTTGAACTTTACGAACAAATTCACGAGCTAAACCTTCTAATATTAAATCTTCAGTTAGTTCAGTATCTAATACAACACAAGTTTTATTATTACTGCTTGATGCATAACCTTCTTTTTGTTTTAAAGAAATTAATACCATATCACTAGTTAATTTAAAATCTTCATCGCCTAACTTAATAGTTAATCCATCACTTTGTAATAAATTAATATCTTTAGTTGATAGTTTAGTTAATATTTCTTGCAATTCTTTTACTTTAGGTCCTAAAGTCTTACCTAAAACTTTAAAATTAGGTTTAACAATATAATCTAAATATTCACTCATATCTTCTTTAAAAATTATTTCTTTAACATTTAATTCTTCTTCTATAACAGATATTAAATTACCAATAATTTTTTTATCATTTTTAGGTAATATTAAATGTGATATTGGTTGTCTTACTTTAATATTAGCCTCTTCACGAGCAAATCTTCCCAACGAACAAATATCTCTTACTAAATCCATTTGTTCTTCTATTTTTTCATTAATTAATTTTTCATTATATTTAGGAAAATCAGCTAAATGAACAGATTCTTCACCAGTTAATTTTTGATAAATTTCTTCAGTTAAGAAAGGAGTAATAGGAGCGCATAATTTACATAACGCTACTAACACTTCATAAGTTGTTAAATAAACGGCTTTTTTAGATTCAGATAACTCGCTATCCCAAAATCTTCTTCGATTACTTCTAATATACCAATTTGATAAATCATCATTTAAAAATGGTACTATTAATCTTGCAACTTTATTTAAATCATATTCTTCATAAGCTGAAGTTACATTTTTAATTAATTTATTTAACTTAGATAATAACCATCTATCAATTAATTCTCTTTTACTTTCTTCAATATAATATTCTCTTGGATCAATGTGATCTGCATTCGCATACATTTCAAAGAATGAATAAGCATTTTTAAATGTTGATATATATTTAGAATATATTTCCTTTAATCCTGTTTCATCAAATTTTAATGGAGTCCAAACAGGAGACGCATATAACATATAATATCTTACTGTATCAGCGCCATATTCAGTCATAACTTTGACCGGATCAATGATATTACCAGTTGATTTACTCATTTTTTTACCATAAGCATCTAACATCATATCATTAACGACAACATTTTTAAAACTAGATTCACCTGATATTATGGTAGATATAACTAATAATACATAGAACCATCCTCTTGTTTGATCTACTCCTTCAGCTATAAAATCAGCTGGAAATTGAGATTTAAATAATTCTTTATTTTCAAATGGATAATGAAATTGAGCATATGGCATAGATCCGGAATCAAACCAAACATCTAATACATCTTTTACTCTATCCATTACTTTACCACATTTACTACATTTAATTTGTAATTCATCAACATATGGACGATGTAGTTCTAAATTCGTAACATCTACATCTTCGATTATTTTTTCTTGTAATTCAGCTAAAGAACCAATTACTTCTTTATGACCACAATCACAAGTCCATATAGGCATTGGACAACCCCAATATCTATTTCTTGAAATTCCCCAATCAACCATATTTTCTAACCAATTGGCAAATCTCTTTTCACCAATATAATCTGGATACCAATTTACTTTTTTATTAGCGGCAATTATTTTATCTTTATATGCAGTTGTTTTAACGTACCATGCTGGTTTAGCATAATAAATTAAAGGACTTTTACATCTCCAGCAATGTGGATAATCGTGAACTATTTTAATTTTTTTAAATAATTTATCATTTTCTTTTAAATATTTAACAATTTCAATTTCTAAGTCAGAACCTGTTACTAATCTGCCTTTCCAAGGTCCTTCTAGATAACATCCATCTTTTCCAACAGGATTAACAAAAGCTATTCCTTTTTCACGACATACTCTATTGTCATCTTCACCATAAGCAGGTGCGATATGAACGATACCAGTACCATCAGAATCAGTTACATAACTATCAGCGACTACTTCAAAAGCTTTACCTTCTACCTTAACAAATGGTAATAATTGTTCATATTGAATACCTTGTAAATCACTACCTTTATATTTTTCTAATACTTTATAATCTTCGCCTAATACTTTATCTGCTAGAGATTCACATAGTATAAATTTATAACCTTGACTTTTAACTTTTAAATAAGTTAAATCAGGATTAACACAGATAGCAACATTAGCAAGTAATGTCCATGGTGTTGTTGTCCAAACTAAGAAATAAACATCTTCATCTTTTTTCTTAAAAGGAACAATAACAGTATTTACTGAATCTTGTTGATAACCTTGCGCTACTTCGTTACTAGATAACTCAGTACCACATCTAGGGCAATAAGGTAATACTTTATTTCCATGATAAATTAAACCTTTTTTGTCCATTTCTTTAACAATCCACCACTCAGATTCGATATATTCATTATCACAAGTAACATATGGGTGTTCACAATCGATAAATTGACCCATCATATCAGTTATTTTTTTAACTTCACTTATATTAGTAGCTGTTTCACAATTACATTGCTTACAAAAATTTTCAATACCAAATTTTTCAATATCAGATTTATTTTTAAAACCTAGTTTTTTTTCCACATTAACTTCAATAGGTAAGCCATGAGTATCAAGTCCAATTTTTCTTAAAACACGATATCCTTGCATTGTTTTATATTTAGTAAATGAATCTTTTATTGTTTTAGCAAATACATGATGAATACCAGGTTTAGCATTAGCATAAATAGGTCCATCATAAAAAACATAATTTTTTTTACCTTCCCTATTTTCAATAGATTTCTCAAATATATTATTTTCTTTCCAAAAAGATAATACTTCACTTTCTGCTTCATTAATTTGTTTTTTGCTTAATTCTTTAAATTCCATAAAATACCTCCTGTAATATATAAAAAAGATGATACCATAAAGGGCGAAATATATCCGCGGTACCACCTTTTTTTAAACTTATTTAACTATAACGCGTCACCGTTTTTATCTTATCCATAAAAAGCATCCAAAGTGATCTATATATTAATTATTTATTAGTTTCCACCAGCCACTAACTCTCTATCAAATAAATTTAATATACCGTCTTTTTCAACTGCTATATTTCTATTTTTTCAATATCTTCAATTAATTCAACTTGGGTAGATAAAGCATCCTTTAATCTTCTTTTGAATACTACCATATTTCTTCTTAACATATCAGATTCTTTTTCGATAGTTTCAGCTTTTAATAATGCTTCATTTACTATTCGATTAGCATTTTTCTTCGCATCGCTAATTATTATATCTCTTTCTTGATAAGCTGTCAACTTAATTTGTTCAGAAGTTTTTTCAGCCATCAAAATAGCTTTTTTCAAATTTTCTTCCATTCTTTCAAATTGCGCAATTTTACTGGTTAAAGTTAAATTTTCTTGTTCTAATTTTTTCAAATCAGACAATTGTTTTTGTTTATCTTCTTGATTTGATTTTGTAAGTTCATTTATTTTTTTGTCTTTGTCTTCTATTTCTTTAACCATTGCTTCTACTTTAGCTATTATTTTATCAAGAAAGTCATTTACTTCATTGGGATCGTACCCTCTTAATACTCGGCTGAACTTTTCCATAACTCCACCTCAAAATAAGTATATTTACCACTCTATATTAATATCACCATTATCGTGTACTTCTTTACCTTCATTATCGTCAGATATTTTACCATTTACCTTAACATTATTAGGTGTACATAAAAATATACCGCCACCTACTTTTTGTAAAGATCCCCCAATAGCATAAATAGTTCCACTTAAAAAATCAACAATTCTTTTTGCTTGATCAGATGTCACTCTTTTTAGGTTAACTACAACTGTGTTTCTACTTTTTAATTGATCAGCTATTTGTTGTGCTTCAGAAAATGCACGAGGTTCTAATAAAACTAACTTCGTACTTCCATCTTCCGCCACTGCTTCACTAGACTTAATATTATAATATTGATCATTTGAACTATCAGCTAATATATCATTTTCCTCTGCTGAAAACCATTTTTTTAAATTCATACCCTTTTCCTCCTTGATGCATACACTGCACATACTATATTAATTTTATCATAAAAAATTTAAAATGTGAACAATATTTATTAAAAAAACTAAAATATTAAAATTTTAGTCTTTCATTAACATAATCAATAACTTCATCTAGTTTAATTGTTATTTGTTCCATTGTTTCCCTATCTCTTAATGTTACAGTATTATTATTAATTGTTTCATCATCAATAGTTATACAAAATGGTGTACCAATAACATCATTTCTTCTATATCTTTTACCGATATTACCTGCTTCATCATAATTAGTCATAAAATGTTTAGATAACTTTTCATAAACTTCTAAAGCTTTAGCAGAATGTAATTTTTTAATTAAAGGTAAAACTGCTACTTTATAAGGAGCCAAGAAAGGACTTAAACTTAATACTTCACGAGTTGTACCATCTTCTAACGTATCTTCGTGATAAGCAGCAAACATAACAGCTAAAAAAGTTCTATCTAATCCATATGTTGATTCAATAATATATGGAATATATTTCTCATTTGTATCAGGATCTAAATAAGTTTGAGACTCTCCACTATATTCTTGATGTCTAGATAAATCAAAATTAGTTCTATTATGAGTACCATTTATTTCTCCCCAACCGAATGGAAATTTATATTCAATATCACAAGCTTCTTTAGCGTAATGCGCTAATTTCTCATGATCATGAAATCTTAAATCTTCTTCTTTTAATCCTAAATCCATAAAAAATTTCTTACCATATCCTTTAAAATAATTGTAGATTTCTGAATCAGTTCCTTCTTTACAAAATGTTTGAAATTCCATTTGTTCAAATTCAATTGTCCTAAAAGTAAAATTACCTGGAGTTATTTCATTTCTAAATGCTTTACCTATTTGTCCAATTGAAAAAGGTAATTTGGCGCGCATACTTCTTTGAACATTTAGAAAGTTTACATATTCTCCTTGCGCATTTTCTGGCCTTAAATATACTACTGATTTAGCATCATTAGTGACTCCCCTATATGTTTGAAACATCAAATTAAATTGTCTAATATCCGTAAAATTAGATTTGCCGCATTTTGGACAAGGAACTTTATGTTCTTTAATATAATTAATCATTTCTTCTTGAGTCATACCATCGGCATGAGCATTAGAATCAAAATCATCAATTAAATTATCAGCTCTAAATCTACTTTTACATTCTTTGCAATCTAATAATGGATCTGAAAAAGAACTAACATGACCTGACGCTTCCCAAACTCTTGGATGCATCAAAATATCTGCATCTATTTCATAACTATTTTTTCTTTCTTGAATAAACCTTTTTCTCCAAGCATCTTTAATATTATTTTTTAGTCTTGCACCTAAAGGTCCATAATCCCAAGTATTAGCTAAACCTCCATATATTTCACTACCTTGAAATATAAATCCATATTGTTTACATAAATTAACCATTTTTTCCATTGTCATAAATAATTCCTCCTATGATAAAACATATATTTTTGTACTATTTCTATAATCATATGGTAATTTCTTATCATCACCTATTTGTTCTAAGTATAATGAATAATAATTATAAAAATACCATACTAAATCATCCATAATTTTTAATTCTTCATTAGTAAATAATTGATAAAATCCATCTTTAACACTTGTATAATTCATATTTCCATCACATATTTTTTCTTTTATATAATTATAAGATTTTAAAAATGAATCATAACTAAATTCTAAATTATTTTCTTTTAAAATCATCATTTTTTCAAAAATTTTTATCTGTTCGTTTAAAAATGTACATTCGAAAGCAAAATTAATAAATAAACTGTATATTTCTGAATTTAAATTTATTTTTTTACCTTCTAAATAATATCCTAATTTTATTAAAAAAAGTGCCCTATATTTCATATAATCCCCCCATATAATAAAATTCTACTAGAAATTATAAGGACGCATTACCGTGGTTCCACCTTACTTATTCTAATAGAATCGCTTTTTTAATATATTGCTCGAGAGTTTCCAAGCTCCGTCATCACATTGATAAATATATTCTAATCTTTTTTTGTAAATTAGTCAATTATTTTTTCAACATTTTTGTAATATATCCTTTTTTTCTTATTAACACGATACCAGAATATTTATTATTAATATTAGTATAAACAGTATCAGCTAAATTAAATATATTGCCTTGAGTAACCATAAAATTACTTTTATTAAATATAGGATCAACAACTATAAATGGAACTTTTCCAGAAAAATCAACAACACCATTAATAAAATTATCTACAGCTAATTCTTTTTGCATTCCATATAGTGAAGAAATAAATAATGATATTTCTTTTTCAACACAAAAGTCATGTATAACTCCCAATATTTTATCTAAATTACTAAGTTTATCTTTTAATTCATCAACTTTTGAGACATTATCAACTTGATAATTGATTATAATTAAATCATAATCTGAATCTTTAATTATCGATTTTAATAAATTTGGATTTATTCCATTGTCAGTTTTAGAAAAAAATACTCTTTCAGATAAAATATTTTCTAAGCCACAACAATAATAATTTAAGAATTTAATACTATCTTTATTAGTTAAAATTAAAGCTTTAGCATCAATTTTATTCAAACTATTTAACATTGAAATTCCTGATTTAGGATAAGCAAACATCGTATATTTTATTCCATTAATTCCAAATAATGAATAAATACCCACATTAAATTCTTTACTTATAGTATTTACTAAATTAGTGAAATCACAATATTCATAATTAAAGAAGAATAAACTATCGTCATTTGCTATTTTAAATCCTTCATTCATAAAAAATTCTTTTACATTATATGGCTTTACTTTAGTATTTTCTAAGGCATTAATTTTTTTAGTAATTTCACGCCATTTCTCCCCTATTTCATTTTTATATAGATTCATAAAAGCTGTTAGATTCATAGCATATAATGAATTTAATCCTACAACCATTCCAATTCTACATTCTTTTATATCATACGAAATTCTATTAATAATTCTTTCTATTAATTTATAATTATTAGTATTATCCGCTGTTAATATCAAATGAAGACAAATAGGATTATTCTTTTTTGATCTAATAAACTTTAAAAAAGCTTTTAAATGTTCATAACCTTTTTCATTTTCCAAAGATAAAAACAACTGTATTTTCCCTTCAGGTTTTATACTATTTAAATATAAATCAAAGTTTTTATTATTACTAAAATTATCTACATAATTATCTATCAAAGAATAAGTAAGAGGTAAATCAGATCCTGTACTAAAAGTTCTATATCCACTAATTAAATCATGTGCTTTTGATTCAATTGGTGTAAACAAATAATTTTTAGTATAAGAATCTAAATTAGGCATTAACTTGGCATTATATATATTATATGAATTTAATTGTTCAATTCCAAAACCATTCATTAAAAATAAAACTGTTTTCTTCATTATTCATCCCTCATATTCTAATAAACATTATACCCTATTTTTAATATTTTATCAATAAGTAAATTTAAAATATAGTAAGTAATAATATATAGTAAAAAAATTGAAATAATTATTTTATATATTTCAATTTTTATTATTTATTGTCAATCCCATATTTTTTTTCTAATCCTGACACATATCCATATCTATATTTTATTAATTGTTTTCGATGAAATGACTCGATTTCTAAAATCATTGGGCAATTCTTCCATTGAGGAAAACTACATTTTACATAATCATTAAGTATATTCGCTATATCAATTACGAGCTGTGGATCAATTTCTTCTTCGCCAATTGATATTAATTGATTATTTATTTTATTAAAATTACTAGCCAAATCAGTAACCAATAATTTATAACCTTCATACTGTTCTTGAGTTATATTATTTGCATTTTTTAATAAATATTTTGCTAAATCAATAAGTTTTGTTTTTAAATTTCTTATATTTCCAGTTATTATATTATCTAAATAATTTATAATATCTTCTCTATCACTATTATATATTTGTGATTTTAATTCACCATAATACTCTTTAATAATTTGTCTTTCTTTTTCTAATTTTTCTTTTTCTTTTTCTGATAATAATTTTAAATCATCTATATGTTCTTTTAAATCTTCCGAACTAGCCTGTTTTGTAATAACATATTTTCCATCTTGTTCTTCTAAAAATACAAATGTCATTTCTTTATAATAGTAATGATTTTCAAATACAATTGTTTTTAATTCACCAGATGAATTAATAAAATCAACATATAAAAAATAAACACCAATCATAGTAGCAGAAAGCACAAATCTATCATCATCAAATTCAAAATATTTTACTAAGTTATCAAAACTATGTTTAGTTAGGTTCATAATTTTTACTTTTTTGACAATTCCTAAATTCATATTTTATTACACCTATCTTTCATATCTTTCTAATTTTTGTTGAAAAAGAAGTTGTTTTTGTTTTAATTCTTCCCTAATTTGTGAGTTAATTGGCATATCAACGGCTTTAGCATCAATTATATAATTTAGTAAATCCTTTAGTATAAATAAATATGATTTAGAATAATACTCATCATCTTCAAGTTGTTCAATACTTTTAGAAACATCATATTTAGCCATAGTATCAGTCAATAAATCCATATAATTTAATAAATTTAAAAGCAATCCGGCAAGACTAATTAAATGAACTTTATATAATTTTTTTTCACTTATGTAGCTTTGAATTTTTACTAATATATAATAAAGTTCTTTGGCATTTAAATTATAACTATTTCCAAATAAATTATGTTCTAATATTTCAATAAATTCTTTTTTATTAAAATCTATTCCTTTATTAAACATTTCAATCATTTCATCTCGATCACTTTTTAATATTCCTAATTCATCCAATACTAAACTATCCATATTTTCAATTGCTTCTAAAAAACCAGTTGGATCTTTCTCTCTAATAATACTATTTTCTTCATCAGTAATACGCAATTGCTCAAAAAATTCAAATAATTCTTTTAATATCACCTTATCATTTAATTTACTTTTTTCTTTTCTATCATTTTCTTTCTCTTTACTTGCATATGGATACCATTTATCACACATACAAAAATCATAAAGAAGTCCATCTTGAACAATATCATACCTATTTAATTCAGTTAAAAAATGCCATTTTCCATCAACAAATTTTAATTTTATAACACTGCTAACGCTATAATAAATATCTTCTAAAACAATCATTTGTAATTGTTTTTTAGGATCTTCAATACTTTCATCTATATAATCAATATATAAATAACATTTTACACCATCTTTAATACAACTATCCAAATCATAGCCACCATTTTTATCTTTAAAAACTACTTTCCTAACAACACCTATAATTTCTTTTCCTTCCATTATAACATCCCCTAACAGGTATTATTATATCACAATATTAAAAAAACAATAACAAAATGTTATTGTTCAAATTGTGAATTGTATAAATTAGCATAGAAACCATTTTTCTTTAATAATTCTTCATGATTTCCTTGTTCTACAATATCACCATTATTCATAACTAATATTAAATCAGCATCTCTAATAGTCGATAATCTATGAGCTATTATGAAAGATGTTCTTCCCTTCATTAATTCATCCATTGCTTTTTGAATTAATATTTCTGTTCTTGTATCAACACTACTAGTTGCTTCATCTAATATTAATACTTTAGGATTAGCTAAAATAGCACGAGCAATTGTTAATAATTGTTTTTGTCCTTGAGATATGTTGTTTGTTTCTTCATTTAATTCCATATTATATGCATCTGGTAAAGTTTGAATAAAATGATGAACATGAGCTTTTTTAGCTGCTTCAATTATTTCGTCATCAGTTGCATCTAATTTACCATATCTTAAGTTTTCCATGATAGTTCCTGAAAACAACCAAGTATCTTGTAAAACCATACCAAAAATATGTCTTAAATCACTTCTTTTAAAATCATTGATGTTTTTACCATCTACTAGTATAGAACCATCATTAACATTATAAAATCTCATAAGTAATTTAATCATTGTTGTTTTTCCTGCTCCAGTAGGTCCTACTATAGCAATTTTTTGACCTTTTTTAACATTCGCACTGAAATCTTTAATGATAATTTGATCTTCATTATAACCAAATTTAACATGATCAAAAGTAACATTTCCTTCAATATTATCTACTTTAAGTGGATTTTTAACTTCTTTTTCTTCTGGTTCATCTAAGAATTCAAATACTCTTTCACTAGCTGCAATCATTGATTGAATCATATTTGATACTTGAGCTAATTGAGCAATTGGATTGGTAAAGTTTTTAGTATAAGAAATGAATGATTGAATATTACCAACTGTTATTTTACCTAAAATAGTAAAATAACCACCTAATATTGCAATTACAACATATCCTAAATTACCAATAAAATTCATAATTGGATGCATCATGCCAGAGAAAAATTGACTCTTCCATCCAACATTACTTAAATAAGTATTATCTTTTTCAAATTCTTTCAAAACTTTATTTTCAGCATTAAATACTTTAATAACATTTTGACCAGAATACATTTCTTCAATTTTACCATTAACATGACCTAAATATTCTTGTTGTTTAGCAAAATAATTTTGACTATGTTTAACAATAAACATTGTTATAAATGAAGCTATTGGTAAAATTAATATAGCAACAATAGTCATTGTAACATTTATTGATAACATCATTACTAATATACCAATAATAGTTGTAATAGATGTTATTAATTGAATTGCACTTTGATTTAAACTTTGACTCATTGTATCAATATCATTAGTTATAATAGATAAAACTTCACCATGTGTTTTCTTATCAAAATAAGAAATAGGTAATTTATTTATTTTGATAGATACTTTTTTTCTTAAATTATATGTATATTTTTGACTTATGCCTGTCATTATAAATCCTTGAACATAAGAAAATAACGCACTTATAATATATAAAATTATCAAAAATATTAAAATAGAAGCAATTTTATCAAAATCAATACCAGCACCACCGGATAATTTACTTATTATCCCATTAAAAATTTCCGTTGTAGCATTACCTAATATTTTAGGTCCTACTATTGAAAATACAGTACTAGCTATAGCAAATATAAATATAATTATTAATTGTATTTTATATTTGCTCATACTTTTTAATAATTTTTTTAATGTTCCTTTAAAATCTTTGGCTTTTTCAACACTGCCTATTGCACCTGGACCTCTATTCATTTTCTAACTCCTCCTTTGATAATTGTGAGTAAGCTATTTCTTTATAAATATCACAGTTTTTTAATAAATCTTTATGTTTACCAATTCCTACTATATGACCTTTATCTAAAACAATAATTTGATCAGCATTCATAACAGTACTTATTCTTTGAGCAACAATAAATATAGTAGAATCTTTGGTTACTTTATTTAATTCTTTTCTTAATTTAGCATCTGTCTTATAATCTAATGCTGAAAAACTATCATCAAAAATATATATTTCAGGATCTGTTGCAATGGCTCTTGCAATTGCAAGTCTTTGTCTTTGACCACCTGATACATTAGTACCACCTTGTGATATAGCAGTTTCATATTTATCTTTTTTATCATTAATAAATTCTAAAGATTGACTTATTTGTGCTGCTTTTTTAATTACTTCAGCATCTTTTTTATGTAATCCAAAGGCAATATTTGATTCAATAGTACCTGTAAACAATATTCCTTTCTGTGGTACATAACCAATTTTATCTCTTAATTCTTTGATATTAGCATCTCTTATATCAATTCCATCAATTAAAATTTTACCACCTGTAACATCAAAAAATCTTGGAATTAAGTTAATTAAAGTTGATTTACCTGAACCAGTTGAACCAATAAAGGCTGTTGTTGTTCCTTTTGTTGCTTTAAAACTAATATTTTGTAAAACATCTTCTTCAGCATCGGGATATCTAAAATAAACATCTTTAAATTCAACTGTACCTTTTAAATTATTATTAAATTTTAAGCATTTTTCTTTTTGTTTAATTGAAGTATCTTTATCTAATACTTCCCCTATTCTTTCCATTGAAACAAATGCTCTAGGAACCATAATGGAAACCATTGAAATCATTAAGAATGACATAATTATTTGCATAGTATAAGTAATAAATGCTAATAAAGTACCAACTTGAATTGTACCAGCATCTATTTTACTAGCACCTACCCAAACAATTAAAATACTAACACCATTCATAATAAACATCATAGTTGGCATCATAATTGTCATTGTTCTATTTACAAATAAATTTACTTTCATTAAATCTTTATTGGCTTTATCAAATCTTTCTTCTTCATGTTTTTCGGTACCAAAAGCTCTTATAACTTGAATACCTGATAATATTTCTCTAGCCACTAAATTTACTCGATCAATTAATTTTTGAACTTTATTAAATTTAGGCATAGCAATACTAAATAAGATGATAACAAAACTTATAATTACTAATACAGCTAAACCAATTATCCAACTCATTTCATTACCACTAACTTTAGTTAAAGCACCTATTCCCATAATTGGAGCAAATAAGACTATTCTAAGTAACATAACAACTAACATTTGAACTTGTTGAATATCGTTAGTACTTCTTGTAATTAAAGATGCTGTTGAAAAACTTTCAAATTCTTTATTTGAATAAGTCATAACTTTATTAACTACTTGACTTCTTAAATCTCTACTAAAGAATGCAGCAATACGACTTGATAAAAATACTGTTACAATAGTTAATGCCATAGCAGCTAAAGCAAGAGCAACCATTTTAATACCTGTTTTAGCAATATAACTCATCTGTAAATTAGATACATCAATACCTATTTTGGTATATTCATCTTTTAAATAAACAGTAGCCATTTGTTCTAATAAACTAATCTTTTCATTAGAATAATTTTCTTTTAATTTATTTAAGAATTGATTGTGAGTTTCCTCATCCATATTTTTTAAAACATCAAAAATTGTCATACCTTCAGGAATATTTAATTCCGGTATTTCTATTGTATTATTAGAAAAACTATATACCATTATAATAGGCAAAGTCATTATATCTTTTAAATCATCACTACCAGTTAAAATGTATAAATTTTCTTCATTTAATAATGAATATTTTTCTAAATACTCGGTATCATCTTTAGTTATTAAAGTGTAGTTACTATTTATAATTTCTTTATCTTCATTATTTACAAATAATAATAATTTTTCATATTCACTTTCCCTAATTACATCAGGTACTGAAGATTCAATACCGCTTTGTTGAATACCAATATTTACTATATCAGAAGTATAACCTGGTAAACTTAAATCACAAATTGCTTGCATAAAAAGTAATACAAATACTAATATTATTTGTAAACTATACTTTTTTAATGTTTTTAATACATGTTTCATTTTATTCCTCCTTGTAAATTATTAAATACTTTTTTTAAAACTTCTTTAAAAATATTTAATTCTTCATTTGATATGCCTGCTATCATTTCTTTTTCCAATTGTTTAGCTTCTTTTCGCATCTCATTTATTAGTGAAATACTTTTTTCAGTTAAATGGATTTCTTTATTTCTTGCATCTTTTAAACTAATAGTACGTTTAATAAAATCTTTATTTTCTAATCTATTTAAAATACCATTAACAGTTGGGTTAGTTAAACCAAACTTTTTTTCAATATCTCTTTGATTAACTATTTCTTTATTCTTATATAAATAAATTAGTATACTTGCTTGACTATTAGTTAAATCAATTTTTTCTAATTTCTTATTCATATTTTTTTCCATTATTTGAAAAATCTTTTTAAAATAGAAGCCAATATGCCGATCCATTTTATCATCTCCAATTATATAGCACGCTATATAATTATATGCAATTATAGGTGAATTGTCAATACTACTTTTGACTAATTAAAAAAAATATGATATATTTTAAAAAAATATGCAATAAAATTATATTCTTAATCGTTATTATATTGAGAGGAGTAAAAAAATGGAAGTTAGTAACTACTTAGAAAGAATTGCTATGAAAGATATTGAAGCATTTAATGAATTATATAATTTAATCAATAATAATGTCTACAGCTTTGCGCTTAGTATTTTAAGAAATAATGAAGATGCTTTAGACGTTACACAAGAAGTATTTATAACAATTTATAATAATGCTTACAAATATCAAAATCAAAATAAACCAATGGCTTGGATTTTAACAATTACTAAAAATATTGCTTACACAAAAATTAGAAGTAATAAAAAAGAAATTAACGTTGATGAAATCGAATTTATATCTAAACCTAATCATGATGATAAAATATTAGTTGAATATCTACTTAATAATTTAAGCTTAGAAGAACGAAATATAGTTATCTTACATGCTATGAATGGATTTAAATTTCACGAGATTGCTAAGATTTTAGATTTAAAATTAACTACTACTCTCTCTAAATATCATAGAGCAATCAAAAAATTAAAAGAACTTACAAAGGAGGAAAAAAATGAATAATATAGAAAAAAGAATTAATAAAAATTTAAATAATATTAAACTTCCTAAGTTCGACTTGAATAATTTAGAAAAGAAAGGATTTGTTTATATGGAAAAGAAAAGAAAAATGCCTATTTTGGCAACAATAAGTACACTTTGTGTAGTATGTTTATTATTTATAGGAGGATTATATTATAATAATAATTATAAAGTCACTTCGAAAGTAGGAATCGATGTTAATCCAAGTGTTGAATTGAAAATTAATCAAAAAGAAAAAGTTTTAGAAGTTATTGCTAATAATGAAGATGGTAAAAAAATTATTAGTGATATGGATCTAAAAGGTAGCGATATTAATGTGGCGGTTAATGCTTTAATTGGTTCTATGGTTAAAAATGGTTATATCAATGAATTAGCTAACTCAATTTTAATATCAGTTGAAAATAATAACAATCAAAAAGCAGAATCTTTAAGACAAGAAATATTAAATCAAATTAATATGGATAATATTTCAATTATTAGTCAAACTGTAAATGAAGAAAAAGAATTAACTGATTTAGCTAACCAATATAACATTTCTTTAGGTAAAGTTAAAATAATTAAACAAATAATGGCTAACAACAATTTATTAACTTTTGATCAATTAGCAAATTTGTCTATTAATGAATTAAATTTAATCTTAAATGACAATGACAAAACAAGTGGAAATGCTAGTGAAAAAGCATATATTGGCGAAGAAAAAGCTAAGCAAATTGCTCTAAATCATGCTAATGTTTCTAATGTTACTAATTATAGAGTTGAATTAGATTTCGACGATGTAATGGTTTATGAAATCGAATTTAGATCAAATAATAAAGAATATGATTATGAAATTAATGCCTTAACAGGTGATATTATCGAGTATGGAATCGATAATAATGAATATTCAAATATTACAAACAATAATTCAAGCAATAATTCAAATAATAATACTAATAGCACAACTATTACAAGGGATAAAGCTAAAGAAATTGCTTTAAATCACGCTAATGTTTCTAATATAACTAATTATAAAATTGAACTAGATGGTTATAAATATGAAATTGAGTTTACAGCAAATAACAAAGAATATGACTATGAAATTAATGCTACTACTGGTCAGATAATTAAATATTCTATTGATAACAATCACAAAGAAACTAATCCAGTAATTAGTAAAGATGAAGCTAAGCAAATTGCTTTAAATCATGCTAATGTTTCTAACATATATGGTTATGAAATTGAATTAGATGATAATAAATATGAAATTGAATTTAAAGCAAATAATAAAGAATACAACTATGAAATTAATGCTACAACAGGTAAAATTATTGAATATGAAATAGACACTGATTAATTCAGTGTCCTTTTTTTAAAATGGCATTTTAAAATTACCATTTTTAAATTGTTTCATTAATAATTTCATTTGTTCAAATTGTTTTAATAATCTATTTACTTCTTCAACACTTCTACCACTACCCTTAGCAATTCTTTGCTTACGGCTAGCTTTTAAAACTTCGGGATGTTTTCTTTCATAAGGTGTCATTGATAAAATAATTGCTTCAATATGTAACATATCTTTAGGATTAATTTGAATATTATTTAATCCCATTTTTTTAGCACCTGGTAACATTTTTAATATATTTTCTAAAGGTCCTAATTTCTTGATTTGTTTTAATTGGACTAAAAAATCTTCCAAATCAAAATTACCCTTTTGCATTTTTTTAGCTGATGCAACGGCTTCATCATCCATAATGTTTTCAGCTTTTTCAATCATACCCATCAAATCGCCCATATCTAAAATACGAGTAGCCATTCTCTCTGGATAAAATTCTTCTAAACCATCCATCTTTTCGGATACACCAACAAATTTAATTGGAACATTAGTTAAATGTCTTACAGATAATGCTACACCACCTTTAGTATCACCATCTAGTTTTGTTAATATAGCACCGGTTAATTCTAATTTATCATTAAAACCAGTTATAACATTAATCGCATCTTGCCCAGTCATAGAATCAACTACCAATAATATTTCATCTGGTTTGGCTATATCTTTTATATCATTTAATTCGTCCATTAATGCTTCATCAATATGTAATCTACCAGCAGTATCAATTAAAATGTAATTAAAGTTATTTTCTTTAGCATATTTAATAGCATTAGTAACTATTTCTCGTGGATTTTTTTTACCTTCTTCGTATACTTCAATATTTAATTGTTTTCCTATTTGTTTTAATTGGTCAATTGCAGCTGGTCGATATACATCGCAAGCAACTAACAATGGCTTTTTATTATATTTTTTTCTTAATAATAAACCTAATTTACCAATTGTTGTTGTTTTACCACTACCCTGTAAACCAACTAACATTAAAATATTTAAATCTTTATTTGTAACTAAATCTTTTTTTTCTCCTCCTAATAATTCTACTAGTTCATCTTTTACAATTTTTATAAATAATTCACTAGGCTTTAAACTATTAGATACTTCTTCACCTAAGGCTTTTTCTTTAACATTATTGATAAATTCTTTTACAACTTGATAATTTACATCGGCTTCAAGTAAAGCAAGTCTTAATTCCCTTGTTATTTCACTAATATTTTCTTCAGTTATTTTCCCATAACCTTTTATTTTATTTACAACACTAGTTAATCTATCTCCTAAACTTTCAAACATTTATATCACCTTTTAAAATTATATCAAAAAAAGATAGTTTAAAGCAACATATCTTTTATTTTTTTACCGATAAACTGGTTAATTTTGATACTGTTTCGATATTTATATTTGCTCTACTATTTTTTATTACTTTTTTATACTTTACCGATGAATACATAAAAACTGATTCATATTTTGCCGTATAAAACTTTGACATATTTTACCTCCTACTAGTTATATACAACAAAAATAAATCAATTCCATGCTTAAAATTTAAAAAAATTATAAATACTTACAATTTAATATATATCTACCTTTTGACAAAGTTAAAGAAAAAATGTATAATCCTGACTTTGACAGTTTTGAGAAAGCAAAAGCTCTCTAAGCCTTATTTTATAAGACTTTAGAGAGTTTTTT
>CALVYK010000017.1 GCA_944372195.1 uncultured Bacilli bacterium | reverse complement strand
TTATAACTGGAATTTGATGTAAGACTAAATTCAGTTTTCAAATATTGAAACTGGAATTTACTTTTTCAATTCACAAAAAAAATTAAATATGAATTTATAATTAATTTTATTGCTTTTTTTTTTATATATATGTATAATAATTTTAGAAAGTATAGGGTGGATAGTTATGAGTTTTATAGGTTTTCCTATTTCAGCAATGATTTATATAGCAATGTTTATAATAATTTATTTTTCTAAGAAAAGAATAAATATTTTTGAAAATAAGTTATTAATTGGGATTATGATTTTAAATTTTGTTGGACTTTTATTAGAACTTGGATGCTATTGGTCTGTTATAGACATTAATAAATTTAGTATGTTAAAAATGATTATTTTGAAAACATATATAGTTTATATATTTACATTTAATTTAGCTCTAAATATATATATTTTTATATTGACAAATAAAAATTATAATTCTGTAAATTTTGATGCAAAAAAACAATTTAAAAAATATTTTATTTTTTCAATAGTTCCGTATATAATCTTTATTTATTTAGTATATATCTTGCCAATATATATATATAATTTTGACGGGTATTACTATACATATGGACCATCCATTAATATATTGTTTGTAATATCAGGTATTCAAATTTTAATTTGGTTTATTAAAAGCATAATTTCAATTATTAGAAATAAGAAAAAAAATAAACAACAAATTGCTATATTGGTAGTAACTTTGTTGTTAGGTACAATTGGAAGTTTTACTCAATTTGTTGACAAAAGAGTGTTGATTTTAACATCATTACATTCTATTATGTTAGTTATATTGTATTTTTTTATTGAAAATCCTGATGTTAAAATGATAGAACAATTAAATATTGCTAAAGAAACAGCTGAAAAAGCAAATCGTGCTAAAAGTGATTTCTTATCTAGTATGTCTCATGAAATTAGAACACCTTTAAATGCTATTGTCGGTTTTTCTGATTGCATTATTAATGCTAATAGTCTAGAAGAAGCAAAAGATAATGCTAAAGATGTTGTAACTGCTTCTAATACATTACTAGAAATAGTAAATGGTATATTAGATATATCTAAAATAGAGGCTGGCAAGTTAGAATTAGTAGAAACTGATTATGATATTAAAAAATTACTTAACGATGTTATTAAATTAATTAGAGTAAGAATTGGTGATAAACCTTTAGATTTCAAAGTAAATATTGCTGAAGATTTACCACAAGTTTTATATGGAGATCATACAAATGTAAAAAAAATTATGATTAATTTATTAACTAATGCAGTTAAATATACTGATCAAGGTTGGATTAGTTTAGATGTTAAATGTGTTAAAGTAAATGATCAAATATGTCGATTGATTGTATCTGTAAAAGATTCAGGTCGTGGAATTAAAAAAGAAGATATCGCTAAATTGTTTACTAAATTTCAAAGAGTTGATGAAGATAGAAACACAACTATTGAAGGAACGGGATTAGGTTTAGCTATTACTAAACAATTAGTTAAAATGATGAATGGTAATATTGTTGTAAATAGTGTATATGGTGAAGGGTCTGAATTTACAGTAGCTATCGATCAAAGATTATCTTTAGCTAAAATAGAAACTGAAAAAGAGGAAGTAACAGATTATAATTTAGATTTAACTGGCAAGAAAATATTGATTGTTGATGATAATAAATTAAATATTAAAGTTGCCGAAAAAATACTATCTAAATATAATCCTACTATTGATTCGTGTGAAAGTGGATTTGAATGTTTAGAAAAAGTAAAATTAAATAATTATGATTTAATTTTATTAGATGATATGATGCCTAAAATGAGGGGAAGTGAAGTATTAGTTAAATTAAAAGAAAATCCTAATTTTAGTACTCCTGTTATAATGCTAACTGCTAATGCAATTAATGGTATGGAAGAACAATATCTGAATAAAGGATTTAATGGTTATTTATCTAAACCAATTGAAAAAGATAAATTGTTTTCTATTTTAAAAAAATATTTAACAACTACCAAAAATGATATATCAAACAATACTGAAGCTGTTTTAAAAGAAGCAACTGCTGGTAATATGAATGATAATAAAAAAGATATTAACTATTTAAAAGAAAATGGCATAAATATTGATGCTTCTTTAGAATTATTAGGCGATGTTGCAACTTATAATGAAATATTAAAAGAATATGTTAATGGTATAAATGAAAAAATAACCAATTTAACTAATTTTAAAAATAATAATGATATGGAAAATTATGCTATTTTAGTTCATTCATTAAAAAGTGAAAGTAGATATTTAGGATTTGATAAATTAGCTGATATTTGCCTACAGCATGAATTAAAAAGTAAAGAAAATGATTCAACTTATGTTAATAATAATTTTAATATTTTATTAACTGAATTAAATAATATATTAAAAATTGTAAAACAATATTTGAATTAGATTATATAATATAAATTTATATTGATTAAAAGGTAGAAATATTATGATTGATAGTGGAAAATATGGAGAATATACAGATTTATATGATGAAAATAAAAAATTAACTGGTGAAAAATTATTTAGAAAAAAAGGAACTAAATTAAAAGTTCCAATTAATAGATATATAGTAGTTGTATTAGTTTTTATTGAAAACTCTAATGGAGAGTTTTTGTTTCAAATGACTTCTAAAAGAAAAAATAATGTTTGGGCAACAACAGGTGGTCATGTAAAATCAGGTCAAACAAGCATAGAAGCTATAATGGAAGAAATAAAAGAAGAATTGGGAATAGAAATTGATTCTAGTGAAATAAAACTGTTTAAAACATATAAATATGAAGATGCATTTAAAGATGTTTTCTATATAAAAAAAGATATAGACGTAAATAAACTTAAATTACAGTTAGATGAAGTAGAATATGTAAAGTATCTTTCGAAAGAAGAAATTATGGATTTAATAAATAATAATGGTAATATTAGAAAAACAAATATTGATGCATTTTTAGATTTAATCAAAGATAATAATTAGGATTTATTCCTAATTTTTTTTGACATTTTTTTTAATTTAATTCATAAATTTTAATAGGTGAGTTAGATGAAAAAAATATGTGGTATTTTATTATCTTTATTAGTATTACTTCCTTTTAATATTTCAGCTATGGAACTTGCAACTAATGCTTCTAGTGTCATTGTAATGGAACCTACTACTGGTGAAATTATTTATGAAAGAAATTCTCATGAAAGAAGACATCCTGCTAGTATGACTAAAATAATGACTATGTTGTTAGTTATGGAAGCAATTGAAAAAGATATTATTAAATGGGACGATATGGTAACTGTATCTAGTAATGCATCTAGTATGGGTGGTAGTCAAATATTGTTAGAAACAGGGGAACAGATGAGTGTTTATGATATGTTTAAAGGTTTAGCTGTTGCTTCAGGTAATGATGCAGCTGTTGCTTTGGCTGAAAAAATAGCCGGTACTGAAGAAATGTTTGTTAAAATGATGAATGATCGAGCTAAAGAATTAGGTTTGCAAGATACAAACTTTAAAAATTGTCATGGTTTAGATGATGCGAATCATTATTCTTCTGCATATGATATGGCAATAATGGCTAAAGAATTAGTTAAACATACTAAAATATTTGAATTTACTTCTATTTATGAAGATTATTTAAGAAAAGGAACAGATAGATCATTTTGGTTAGTTAATACTAACAAATTAGTTAGATTCTATCCTGGTGTTGATGGACTTAAAACAGGTTATACTTCTGAAGCTGGTTTTTGTATAACAGCAACCGCTAATATAAATGATATGCGAATAATTACCGTTGTTATGGGTGAACCAGATAGTGATACAAGAAATAAAGATGTATCAAGTGTATTTGATTATGTATATGCCCAATATGGATTACAAAAGATAATTGACACTGAAACTGTTTTAGAAGAAGTTAGTGTAGAAAAAGGTAAAGTAGAAAGTATTAGTATAGTTGCTAAAGAAGAAGTAAATGATTTATATAATAAAAATGATGGTACCGGTAATTTTACATATGAAGTAGAAGTAGATAATTTAAAAGCACCATTATCTAAGGGGGATGTGGTTGGTAAACTTACTTTAAAAGAAGATAACAATGTTATTAGGACAATAGATTTAACGGTTAAAGAAGATGTTAAAAAAGCTAATATATTTGAATTATATTTAAGATATTTAAAACAAATTTTTAATTAAAGTATTTCAAAATTATTGATTATAAAACGTTTGTTTGATACAATTATATTATCCACTAATATAATTATTTAAGCAAAGGAGGAATCAATTTTGAAAGAAAACAGTTTAAAAACAATTACAAATTTATTTGAAGGAGCAGAAATTAGAAGTATTTGGAATAGTGAAAAAGAAGATTATTATTTTAGCGTTGTTGATGTAATTAAAGCATTAACTGATAGTAATATTCCAAAAAGATATTGGTCAGATCTTAAAAGGAAATTAGTATCAGAGGGAAGTAAGTTGTACGAAAAAATCGTACAGCTTAAGTTACTATCTAAAAAGGATAATAAACAGTATTTAACCGACACATTAAATACTGAAGGAATATTAAGGCTTATCGAATCAATACCAAGTTCTAAAGCAGAACCTTTTAAAATGTGGTTAGCTAATTTAGGCAAAGAAAGAATTGATGAAGTGTTTGATCCAGAAAAAGCTATTAATAGAGCAATAGATTATTATCGAAATAAAGGTTATGATGATAATTGGATTGAGATTAGATTAAAGGGAATACTTAATAGAAAAAAATTAACTGATGTATGGAAAGAAAATGGAATTAATCAAAATTATGAATATGCAATATTAACTAATCAAATATATAAAACTTGGTCAGGAATAAAAGCTAACGAATATAAACAATTTAAAGGATTAAGAAAAGAATCATTAAGGGATAATATGAGTGATATTGAAATTGCTCTTACTGATATAGGAGAAATAACAACAAGAGATATTGCTAAAAAAGAAAAGCCACTTGGACTAAAAGAAAATATGAATGTTGCCAGAAGAGGCGGCAATGTGGCTAAAACTACTAGATTATTATATGAACAAGAAACTGGAAATAGTGCTATAACAAACAATAATAATATTGGTATAAAATATATTGAAGAAAATTAATTAGTTTTATAATTTATATCATATTTTGAAATATCATTAAGCATGCTGTTTAATATAGAAGAATTACCTACAGGTAGTTCTTTATTTTTGATTAAATTGTATATTTACAAATAAATTTTATCATAGATATTGATAAATTTGTTTACTAATTAAAACATTTTATGGTACAATAATAACGTTATTGAAAAAGGTGATTAAAAGTGAAAAAAATGTCTTCTAAAGAACTTAGAAAAGAATGGATTAAATTTTATGAACAAAGAGGTCATGTTGATATTGGGGCAGTTTCTTTAATTGGTGATGGGACTACAGGTGTTTTATTTAATGTAGCAGGTATGCAACCTTTGATGCCTTATTTATTAGGAAAAGAACATCCAAAGGGAAAAAGATTATGTAATGTTCAAGGATGCGTAAGAACAAATGATATTGAATCAGTAGGTGATTCTAGTCACGTAACATTTTTTGAAATGCTTGGTAGTTGGAGTTTAGGTGATTATTTTAAAAAAGAAAGAACTATTTGGAGTTACGAATTATTAACTCAAGTATTTGATTTACCTAAAGATAGATTAGCTGCTACAGTATTTAGTGGTAATGAAAATGTACCAAAAGATGAAGAAACTGCTAAATTAAGAGAAGAATCAGGATTCTTAAAAGAAAATATTTATTATTTGCCTAAAGAACATAATTGGTGGGAATTAGAAAGAGGACCATGTGGACCAGATAGTGAAATGTTTTATATAACTGATAAACAACCATGTGGACCTAATTGTAATCCTTCATGTGATTGTGGCCATTTCATTGAAATAGGTAATGATGTTTTCATGCAATATGATAGAATAAGTGACAATGAATATGAACCATTAAAAAACAAAAATGTTGATACTGGTTGGGGATTAGAAAGAATGTTAGCATTCTTAAATACTAATGGTGATGTATATTTTACTGATTTATTTAATGGTGCAATAAAAATATTAGAAGAAGAAACAGGTAAAAAATATAATGAAGAAAAATCAACAACTGTATCAATGCGTATTATAGCTGACCATATAAGAACTAGTGTTATGCTTTTAGGTGATGAAAAACATTTAACGCCTTCTAATATAGGAGCGGGTTATATTCTTCGTAGATTAATAAGAAGAGCGGTTGTTCAAGCTAAAAAATTAAATATTAAAACAGATGTATTTTATGAAATAGCTAATAATTTTATTGATGATGTTTATGGTGATGTTTACCCTAATTTAATTAAATCAAAAGATTTTATTTTAACTGAATTAAAAAAAGAAATTGATAAATTTGAAAAAACTATAAATTCTGGAATGAATGAATTTTATAAACTTACTAATAGACTTATAAATAATAATGTTAAAGTAATTAATGGACCAGATAGTTTTAAATTATATGATACTTATGGGTTCCCTGTTGAGTTAACAATAGAATTAGCAAATGAAATTGGTCTTTCAGTAGATACTGATGCTTTCAAAGAAAAGTTTAGAGAACATCAAGAAAAATCAAGAGTATTATCTGGTGAATTTAAAGGTGGTTTAGCTTCTTCCGGTGAAATGGAAACTAAATACCATACAGCAACTCATTTATTAAATGCTGCTTTAAAAGTTGTTGTTGATAAAAATATTCATCAAATGGGTAGCAATATAACTAGTGAAAGAATGCGTTTTGATTTTAACTGTGATCATAAATTAACTGATGAAGAAAAATTAGAAGTTGAAAATTTAGTTAACAAATGGATAAATGAAGATTTAGAAGTTAGAAAAGAAACAATGAATAAAGAAGATGCTGTTAAAACAGGTGCAGAATGTATGTTTATTGAAACTTATCCAGATGTTGTAACAGTTTATACAATTGGTGATGTATCAAAAGAATTATGTGGTGGACCACATGTTGAAAGAACATCATCTTTAGGAAAATTTAAAATTGTAAAAGAACAAAGTTCTTCTGCTGGAGTTAGAAGAATAAAAGCAGTTTTAGAATAAAATTTAATTAACATCTTGACAACTTAATAATATGAGAGTAAAATGCTACTTAATTATTTGGTGAGGTGAGGAGTATGAGAATAAATTTATGTCGTTATAACTCTTCATTTATATTGTTTAAAAAAGGTAACTAAAAATATTTTTGGTTGCCTTTTTTGTGTTTTGGAGGTATTTTATTATGACTTTAAATGTTTTAATTGGAAAATTAAATGAGTACAATCCAGAAGAAATAGAAAAGGTAAAAAAAGCTTATGAATATGCGAGTATTTTACACAGTGGACAATTTAGACAAAGTGGGGAACCTTATATAATTCATCCTCTAAATGTTGCTTGTATTTTAGCTGACATGCATGCTGATGGTGATACCATATGTGCAGGATTGTTACATGATACATTAGAAGATACTAATATAACAAAAGAAGAAATAGCTCATGATTTTAATGAAAATATTGCTAATTTAGTTGATGGTGTTACTAAATTGGCTAAAATGAATTTTTCTTCTAAACAAGACCAAAATTATGCTAATACTAGAAAAATAATAACTAGTATAACTGATGATGTTAGAATAATAATTATTAAATTAGCTGATAGGCTTCATAATATGCAAACATTACAATTTAAATCGGAATTTAAACAAAAAGAAAATTCATTAGAAACAATGGATATATTTGTACCACTTGCTTATTACATTGGAGCTTATAGAATAAAATCACAATTAGAAGACTTATCACTTCAATACCTTTATCCTGATAAATATAAAAGAATTGAAGAAATTAAATCAAAAATAGAATTAGAAAGTAAAAATTGTTTACAGGAAATGTTGCAAACTATTAATTTAATATTAAATGATAAAAACATTCCACATGAAATTAAATTAAGAACTAAAAATATTTATGGAATATATAAAAGAATGGAACAAGGACATAAACTAGCAGATATTCATGATTTATTATCTTTAAAAATAATGGTTGATGATATAGCTAATTGTTATCAAACTTTAGGATTAATTCATTCTAAATATCATCCTGTGAATGATAAATTTAAAGATTATATTTGTAATCCTAAAACTAATATGTATAGATCTTTACACACAACTGTTTTTGGAGAAGAAGAAAGGCTAGTTCAAACTCAAATAAGAACATTTGATATGGATAAAATTGCTTCCTTTGGTCTTACAGCTTATTGGGATATAAGTAAAGGAAATGCTAGATATATAATGCAAGAGGATTTAAAGAATAAATATCAATTTTTTAAATCTTTAATTGAAATTAATCGTGTTTTTTTAGATAATCAAGACTTTGTAAGACAGATAAAATCAGAATTATTTTCTGATAGAATATATGTTTATACAACTAAAGGTGATATAATAGAATTACCTAAAGGATCTACTATTATTGACTTTGCTTATAGTATTGGACCAGATGTTGGAAATACAATGGTTTCAGCTATAGTTAATGATAGAGTTGTTGAACCGGATTATGTACTAAAAAGTAAAGATAGAGTTAGAATTATAACAGATATATTATCTTATGGACCAAGAGAAGGTTGGCTTGATAAAGCAGTAACTACTCAAGCAAAGCAACAAATAAAACAATTTATTAAAAAATAAATAATAAATTCTAATGATACTGTAATTTATATTGATAAAGAATTAAATAATTTTAAACGTCAAAAGTAAAAAATACTTTTGGCTTTTTTAATTATATAGTATAATATTTAAAGGAGGTAAGTTATGAATATAAAAGATAATACTTTATTAATTATACCTAATGAAATAAAGGAAGAAATGATTTTAAAAATAACTAGTGAAAACAACTTATTAGATATTAAATATATTTCATTAGAAGAATTATATAAAAAATTTTTTAATTATGATATTAAAGCAATTTATTATTTAATGAATAAATATAAATTTAAATATGAAGTGGCTATAACTTATTTAGATAATATGTTTTATATTCAAGATAATTTTGATGATGAAAAGTTAAATTTATTATTAAAATTAAAAGATGAAGTAAAAGATTATATTATTACGAGTAGAATGGATATTTATAAAAATAGAAATATTGTTGTTTATGGTTATGAGTTAAGTAAATTTGATTTAGATTTATTAAAAAAAATAAGTAATAATATTGAAGTTATAAAAGATGAACCAAAATATAAACATAGTAAAATTTATCAATTTAAAACATTAGAAAAAGAAGTTGAGTTTGTTTTTGATAAAATAGTTGATTTATTAAAAAATAATATAAATATAAACAATATTAAATTAATTGTTAGTAATGATTATTATAATACCTTAAAGAGAATGAGTAATTTTTATAATATTCCAATTGAAATACCAAGTGATACTAAATTAAGTGATACTTTAGTTGGAGCTTATTTTATTAAAAATTATAATTCAAATATAATAAACGAAATTAAAGATAAGTTTAATGATGTTGAATTGATTAATAAGTTAATAGATATTGTTAATAAATATGTGGAATTTGATTTTAATGAAGTAAAAGATTTAATTATTTATGAAGTTAAGAATTGTAAGATAAAAAATACTGAATTAAAAAATAGTATTAGATTAATATCATTTGATAGCTTAGTAAGTGATGATGATTATGTATTTATTTTAGGTTTTAATTATGGCGTTATACCAAACATATATAAGGATGAAGATCTTTTATCTGATAAAATAAAAGAAAAAATAGGTTTATTAACATCTAAAGAAAAAAATATTTATGAAAAAAATAAGATAATTAACAAAATAAATAATATTAAAAATTTAACTATTTCTTATAAATTAAAAAACAACAATGAAGAATATACAATATCTAATTTGAATGATATTTTAAATTTAGAAATAATTGATAATAACATTGATAGTTTTAAATCAGATATTTATAATAAAATAAAATTAACTTCTTCTTTAGATAAATTAGTTAAATATAATATTAAAGAAAATAATTTATCTAAATTATTTAGTAATTATCAAGATATTCAATATATGAAATATGATAATAAATATACTAAAGTTGATAAAAATGACTTTAATAAATTTATTAATAATAAAATATTATTATCTTATTCAAGTTTAGATAATTATTTTAAATGTGGATTTAAATATTATTTGAATAATGTTTTAAGAATATCTCCTTATCAAGAAACATATTATACAGTTTTAGGTAATTTATTTCATTATGTTTTATCTAATGCTTTTTTAGATAATTTTGATTTAGATAAATGTTATAATGAATTTTTAAATAAACAAACATACGAATTTAATAACATGGAGAAATTCTTTATTAAAAAAGCTAAAGATGAATTAATATTTATTATTGATACAATAAAAAAACAATATAAGGATACTAATTTAAATAATGCATTTTATGAAAGAAAAGTATTTGTTGATAAAAGCACTAATGTTAAAGTAACATTTATGGGTGTTGTTGATAAGTTATTATATAAAGAAGAAAATGACAAAACTATTGTATGTATTGTTGATTATAAAACGGGTAATACTGATATAAATCTTGATTATGCAAAATATGGTCTTAGTTTACAATTACCAATCTATTTATATTTGAGTAAAAATATGGATTTAAAAAATGTTGAAGTTGCTGGTTTTTATTTACAAAAAATATTAAATAATGAAATAAAAAAAGATAATAAACATACTTATTTAGAATTAAAAGAAGATAATTTAAAACTAGTAGGTTACACTAATGATGATTTAGATATTTTAGAAAAATTAGACAAAAATTATGAAAATAGTAATTTTATAAAATCATTAAAAACAACATCTAAAGGTTTTAGTAGTTATTCTAAAATGATTAATAATGAAGAAATTAATAATTTAATTAATTTAGTTGATAGTAAAATAACTGAAGCTAGAGACGAAATATTAGATACTAATTTTATGATTAATCCTAAAAAAATAGATAATAAAAATATAGGTTGTGAATACTGTGAATTTAGGGATGTTTGTTTTAGAAAAGAAAATGATATTGTTATATTAGAAAGTGGTGATGAAAATGCCTAAATGGACTAAAGAACAAAGTGAAGCCATAAATAAAGATAATACTAATATAATAGTAAGTGCAGGAGCTGGATCTGGTAAAACTGCTGTATTAAGTGAGAGGGTTATAACTAAATTAAAAAATGGTATTCATATTAATGAATTGTTATTATTAACATTTACTAAAGCAGCAGCTAAAGAAATGAAAGAAAGAATAAGAAAAAAAATAAAAGAAAACAATTTATTAGAAGAACTAGATATGATTGATGCATCTTACATTACAACATTTGATAGTTTTGCTTTATCAATAGTAAAGAAATATCACTATTTATTAAATGTATCAAAAAATGTTAATGTAATTGAAGAAGATATATTAAAAATAAAAAGAAAAGAAATATTAGATGAAATATTTGAAAATAGGTATTTAAATGATGATAAATTTATTAAATTAATTAATGATTTTTGTGTTAAAGATGATAAAGATATTAGAAATCAAATTTTAACTATTAGTTCCAAATTAGATATGTTGCCTAATAAAAAAGAATATCTAGAGAATTATGACTATTTTAATGATGATAAAATAAATCAAAATATTAATAATTATATTTTATTATTAAGGAAAAAAATTGATGGTATAGGTAATTTATTAAGTGAATTAAGTGATTACGTTGATTCTAGTTATATGGAAAAATTAAATTTAACTCTTCTTTTAAATAGTTTTGATTATGAATCTATTAAACAAAATGTTTTAATTAAATTACCAATGTTGCCGCGAAATAGTTTAGAAGAAGCTAAAAAAGTAAAAGAAAAATTAAAGAAAGCATTAGATGAAATAAATGAATTATGTATATATGAAAATGTTGAAGAAATAAAAAATACAATATTAAAAACTAAAGATTATGTTGATGTCATAATTTCAATAATTTTAGAATTAGAGGAAAAAGTACACAAATTTAAATTTGAAAACGATGCTTATGAATTTACAGACATTGCTTTGCTTGCTATAAAAATAGTAAAAGAAAATAAAAGTGTAAGAGAAGAAATAAAAAATTCATTTAAAGAAATTATGATTGATGAATATCAAGATACTAATGATTTACAAGAAGAATTTATTAAATATATTGCAAATAATAATGTTTATATGGTAGGAGATATTAAACAATCTATTTACAGATTTAGAAATGCTAATCCAAATATCTTTAAAAACAAATATGATTTATATAGTAAAAATATAGATGGATATAAAATTGATTTAAATAAAAACTTTAGATCAAGAAAAGAAGTATTAGATAATATTAATTTAATATTTAATATTATTATGAATGATTTTATAGGTGGAGCTGATTATCAAGTATCTCATCAAATGGTATTTGGTAACGATACTTATATTAATGAAGGAAAAACTAATCAAGATTATAATTTAGATTTAATTGATTACGAAGAAGATAAAACATACACAAAAGAAGAAATAGAATGTTTTATAATTGCTAATGATATTAAAGAAAAGATAGAAAATAAATATCAAATATTTGATAAAGATGAAAAAATATTAAGAGATGTTAAATACAGTGATTTTGTTATTCTATTAGATAGATCTTCTAATTTTGATTTATTTAAAAAAATATTTGAATATCAAAAAATACCTTTAAATATTTTAAAAGATGAAAAAATGAATGATGATAATGATATTTTAGTTTTAAATAATTTAATTAAATATATTTTAAAAATATATAATAAAGAATATGACAATTATTTGTTTATTAGTTTAATGCGTAGTTTTTTATATAATGAAAAAGATGATGTGATATTTAAATATTTTGTTAATAAAAATTTTAAAGAAAGTATTTTATATAATGATGCTTTAAAAATAACTAAATTAATTAATAATAATTCTATCAGTAATATTATTGATGAAATATTAAATGAATTTAAATTTTATGAAAAATTAATTACAATTGGTAATATCGATTCTAGTATAATTAAAATTGATAAAATAAAAGATATGGCTGATAATTTAAGTAAATTAGGTTATGATATATTTGATTTTTCTCTTCATTTAGATAAAATGTTAAAAGAAAAATTAGACATGAAATATAAAATCGAAAGTAATTTTGGTGATAATGTTAAAATAATGACTATCCATAATTCGAAAGGATTAGAATATCATATCTGTTATTTTGCCAATTTATATAAAACATTTAATATAAGTGATTTGAATGAAAGATTTTTATATAACAATAAATATGGAATTGTGACACCATACTTTGATAACGGTATTTCAGACACAATTTATAAAAAATTGGTTAAAGAAGATTATCTACAAGAAGAAATATCAGAAAAGATTAGATTGTTTTATGTAGCGCTTACAAGAGCAAAAGAAAAAATGATTTTAGTCTTACCTAAAAAAGAAATAAGTTATACTAAAGTAGATGATTCAGTTAAAGAAAAATATCGTAGTTTTGCTGATATAATCAATTCAATTAAGGATAAATTAGAACAATATACTAAAACAATTGATTTAAATAATATTAATTTATCAAAAGATTACAATTTAATTAAAGTGGGTAATTATCAAGATAATATAGAAATAATTGATGATAAAATTGATATAGAAAATATTAACATAGAAAATGAAAAAATAGAAAATAGTAGTTTTTCTAAAAAGATGAATGACTTAATTACTAAAGAAATAAAAGATAATTTAAACTTTGGGTTAGAAGTACATGAAATATTAGAAAATATCAATTTTAAAGATAAATTTAATGTTGAAAATAAATTAATAAATGATAAAGTAAATAAATTTTTAAACAGTGATTTATTAAAAAATATTGATAAAGCTAAAATATATAAAGAATATGAATTTATTTATATTAAAGATGATATAAAATATCATGGAATTATTGATTTGATATTAGAATATGATGATCATATTGATATAATTGATTATAAATTAAAAAATATTGATGATAAAAAATATATTGATCAATTAACTGGTTATAAAAACTTTATTGAATATAAAACTAATAAACAAGTTAATTTATATTTGTATTCAATAATTGATTCCAACATTTTAGAAATAACACATTAATTTGTGTTTTTTTTTATATTTCGACAAATACATTTACTTTTTAAAATAAAAATGATATCATTATATTAGATACAATATAGGGGAGGGATAATGTTAAAGAAAGTATTGGTAGTAATTACTCTTTGCTTATTAGTTGGTTGTGGTAAAAACGATAACGAATTAGTCTTAATTACTGAAGCTGGATTCGCTCCATACGAATTTTATGAAAATGGTGAAATTGTTGGAGTAGATATTGAAATAGGCAAAGAAATAGCTAAAGAATTAGGTAAAGAATTAGTTGTTAAAGATGTTGCTTTTGATTTTATTATTAACGAAATAAAATCAGGTAAAGGTGATATTGGAGCAGCAGGAATGAGTATTAATGAAGAAAGAAAAGAACAAGTTGATTTTTCTATTGAATATGTTGTATCAAATCAAGTTGTTGTAGTTAAAAATGATAGTAGTATTAAATCTATTGATGACATTAAAGATAAAACTATATCTGTTCAATTAGGTACTACTGCTGATTTATACTTACATGAAAATTATAAAGATGCTAATATAGTAACTCAAAAAAAATATCTAGCAGCAGCAGAAGATGTTAAAAGTGGTAAATCAGATTGTATCGTAATGGACGAATTACCTGCTAAGGAATTGGTAAAAGAAAATCCTGAATTAAAAATATTGGATGGTATTTTATTTACTGATAAATATGGTATGGTAGTTAAAAAGGGTAATAAAGAACTTTTAGATGTAGTTAATAAAGTATTACAAAGATTAATTGATGAAAATAAGATAGAAGAATATATTATTAAATATTCAGAATGAGTTTTTTTAATGATTTAGGTGATTCTTTTTATAAAAGTTTTATTTATGATGATAGATATTTATATTTTTTAGAAGGTATTAAAAATACTTTAATCATTGCTTTTTTTGCAGTTTTAATTGGAATATTTTTAGGTATGATTATATCTTTAATAAAAGATTATAACAAAGAAAAAAACAAATTAAAAATACTTGCTAAAATATGTGATTTCTATGTTTATGTCATAAGAGGAACACCTGTTTTATTACAATTAATGATTTTGTATTATGTTGTTTTCAAAACTGTTGATATTCCAATTGTATTAGTCGGAGTTTTAACTTTTGGTTTAAACTCGGCTGCTTATGTTTCAGAAATTATAAGATCAGGAATTTTATCAATTGGAAATGGACAAAAGGAAGCAGCAAAAACATTAGGTTTATCTTATTTTCAAACAATGCGATATATTATTTTTCCACAAGTATTACAAAATATGCTACCAGCTTTAGGTAATGAATTTATAACACTTTTAAAAGATACTTCAGTAGCCGGATATATTGGAATAGTTGAACTACTTAAAGCTTCTGATATAGTATCAAGTAGAACTTATGATTACTTTTTTCCTTTAATAGTATCAGCTTTAATTTATTTATTCTTCACATTCTTATTAGTTAGATTTATGAGAATGTTAGAAAGGAAATTAAATCATGTACGAAGTTAAAAAATTAGTAAAAAAATTTGACAAAGTAAAGGTTTTAAAAGAAATAGATTTGGATATTAAAGAAGGAGAAAAAATAGTTATTATAGGTCCTTCAGGAAGTGGTAAGAGCACATTACTTAGATGTTTAGGTAGATTAGAAAGTCCTACTAGTGGTAAGATATATTTTGACAACAAAGATATTACAAAAATACATAATACTCATGAAATTGGTATGGTATTTCAATCATTTAATTTATTTGAAAATTTAACAGTTTTAGAAAATATTACTTTAGCGCCGATTAAAACTAAATTGTTAAATAAAAAAGAAGCTATTAAAAAAGCTAGAGAGTATTTAAAGCAAATAAAATTAGAAGATAAAGAAAATAATTATCCAGCTGATTTATCAGGTGGTCAAAAACAAAGGGTAGCCATTATAAGAGCGTTAATGACTAATCCTAAAGTAATATTATTTGATGAGCCAACTTCAGCGTTGGATAGAGAGATGATTGAAGAAGTACTTAATTTAATGGAAGATGTTGCTAAAGAAGGAATAACAATGATTGTTGTAACACATGAATTAAATTTTGCTTCTAATTTTGCAACAAAGGTAATTTTTATGGATGAAGGAAAAATCTTAGAAAGTGGTAGTCCTAAAGAATTATTTAATAATCCAAAAACAGAAAGATTAAAAGAATTTTTGAAAGGGTGAAAAAGTGAACGCTATAAAAGTTAATAGTGAAATAAAAAAATTAAAAAAAGTTTTATTACATCGTCCTGGTAAGGAATTATTAAATTTAACTCCAGATACATTAGGAGAATTATTATTTGATGATATCCCTTATTTACCAGTAGCACAAAAAGAGCATGATCAATTTGCTTCTATTTTAAAAGAAAATGGGGTAGAAGTAGTATATTTAGAAGATTTAATGACAGAAGTTTTAATGTTTAATCCTGGAATTAAAGAAAAATTTTTAAAACAATTTATTTATGAGGCTGGTATTAGAACTCCTAAATATAAAAATTTAGTATATGAATATTTAGATGGTATAAAAGATACTAAAGAATTAGTTTTAAAAACTATGGAAGGAATTCAAATTGGTGAATTAGATCGAGAAAAAAGAGAAGTTGAAAAATCTTTAGTTGATTTAGTTAGTGAAGAATCTAAATTTTTAGCTAAACCAATGCCTAACTTATATTTTACAAGAGATCCATTTGCAAGTATTGGTAATGGTGTTTCTTTAAATAAAATGTATTCAGTAACTAGAAATAGAGAAACTATTTATGCTGAATATATATTTGAATATCATCCAGAATTTAAAGGTCAATTATCACTATATTATGATAGATATTTACCTCATCATATTGAAGGTGGTGATGTTTTAAATTTAAATGAACATATTTTAGCAGTTGGATATTCACAAAGAACTTGTCCAGAAGCAATCGATCAACTAGCTAAAAATTTATTTAAAGATAAAGATTGTAAAATTGATACTGTTTTAGCTTTCAATATTCCAAATAGTCGTGCATTTATGCATTTAGATACTGTATTTACGCAAATTGACTACGATAAATTTACATATCATCCAGGAATCATGGATACATTACAAGTATTTGAAATTACTGAAGGAGATATTCCAGATAGTGATGAAGATTTGAATGTTAAAGAGATTAATGATTCATTAGAAAATATTTTATCCCATTATTTAGGAAGAAATATAACTTTAATTCCGTGTGCTGGCGGAGATAAAATAGCTGCGGAAAGAGAACAATGGAACGATGGGTCTAATACATTATGTATCGCTCCTGGTGTTGTTATTGTTTATGATCGTAATGAAGAAACTAATGAAGTATTGAGAAAACATGGTATTAAAGTATTAGAAATGAATAGTGCTGAATTATCTCGTGGACGTGGTGGACCAAGATGTATGAGTATGCCATTAGAAAGGGAGATGTAATATGAATTTTTATGGAAGAGATTTTTTAAAGTTAATTGATTATACCCCAGAAGAAATAGATTATTTAATAAAATTAGCTATTCTTTTTAAACAAAAGAAAAAAGAAGGTAAAAATCATGCTTATTTAAGAGGTAAAAATGTAGTTTTATTATTTGAAAAAGATTCTACTAGAACAAGATGTGCATTTGAAGTCGGTGCTATAGATTTAGGTATGGGAGTAACTTATTTAGGCCCAACTGGCTCACAAATGGGTAAAAAGGAAAGTATTGAGGATACAGCTAGAGTTTTATCTAGAATGTACGATGGAATTGAATATCGTGGATTTGATCAAGAAATTGTTGAAGAACTTGCTAAATACTCTAATGTTCCAGTATGGAATGGTTTAACTAATGAATTTCATCCAACTCAAATGTTAGCAGATATAATGACAGTAAAAGAACATTTTGGAGAATTCAAAGGTAGAAAATTAGTATTTTTAGGTGATGGAAGAAATAATGTGGCTAATTCATTAATGGTTGTTTGTTCAAAATTAGGAATCAATTTTGTTTGTTGTTCACCAAATAAATTATTTCCAAATAAAGATTTAATAAATCAATGCAAAGAATTTGCAAAAAGATATAATTCTAAACTAGAATTTATTGAAGATCCTAAAGAAGCTGTTAAAAATGCTGATGTATTATATACTGATGTTTGGGTTTCGATGGGAGAAGATCAAAACCTATGGGAAGAAAGAATTAATTTATTAAAACCTTATCAAGTTAATAAAGAATTGATGTCACTAGCTAATAGAGATGCAATATTTTTACATTGTTTACCATCATTCCATGATTTAAAAACAACAATAGGAAAAGAAATACATGAGAAGTTTGGATTGAAAGAGATGGAAGTAACTAATGAAGTTTTTGAATCAAAACAATCTAAAGTTTTTGATGAAGCAGAAAATAGATTACATACAATCAAGGCTATCATGTTTGCAACATTATATAAATGAGAAGAAAAGTAGTTATTGCTTTAGGTGGTAATGCTCTAGGTAATACCCCTAGTGAGCAATTAGATTTAATAAAAAAAACAGCTAAAAATATTGTTGATGTTATTGAAGATGGTTATGATGTAGTTATAACTCATGGAAATGGTCCCCAAGTTGGTATGATTAATTTAGCAATGGAAGTATCCCACGAAGAAGCTAATACTCCTGATATGCCATTTGCTGAGTGCGGTGCTATGAGTCAAGGCTATATAGGTTATCATTTACAACAATCAATTGAAAAAGAATTATTAAAAAGAAAAATGCGCAAAAACTGTATAACTGTTATAACTCAAGTATTAGTTGACGATAAGGATGAGGCATTTAAAAATCCAACTAAACCTATCGGCAGCTTTTACACAAAAGAAGAAGCAGAAGCAATTACTAACGAAAAAGGTTATGTTTTTAAAGAAGACGCAGGACGTGGATATAGAAGAGTAGTAGCTAGTCCTAATCCAGTTAAAATAATTGAAAACAAAGTGATAAAAGATTTAGTAAATAAAAGAAATATTGTTATTGCTGCTGGTGGTGGAGGAATTCCAATCATAAAAACAAGAAATGGCTATCAAGGTGTTGATGCTGTTATTGATAAGGATAAAACAAGTGCAAAACTAGCTATTTACTTAAATGCTGATATATTTTTAATATTAACATCAGTAGAAAAGGTTTGTATAAATTTTGGTAAAGAAAATGAGCAAAAATTAGATTTATTAACAGTAAAACAAGCAAAAGAGTACATGAAAAACGATGAATTTAAAACGGGAAGCATGCTTCCCAAAATTGAAGCATGTATTGATTATGTAAATCACAAAAAAGATGGACAAGCAATTATTACATCATTAAGTAAGTTAAAAGATGCCTTGTTGGGTAAAACAGGCACAATAATTATAAGAAAAGGAGAGTAGTATGGCAAAGAAAAAAAGAAAAGAGTTTTTAACAGCCTTTTCAATTATTTTCATATTAATATTTGCTTTAGGAATTGTTTCACATTTTCTACCTAAAGCAGAATTTGTAACAGTTGATGGAGTTGAAGAAATTGTAAATGGTAGTGGTGTCGTTGGTGCTACATTACCGGATGTATTATTATCACCAATATTAGGTTTTGAAAATGCAATTGATGTTTGTATATTTGTGCTTATATTGGGTGGCTTCTTAGCTATTGTGGCTCGAACTGAAGCTTTAGAAACAGGAATTAAAGTTTTAGTTAAAAAATTAAAAGGTAAAGAATTAGTTTTAATTCCGATTTTAATGTTTATATTTTCAGTTGGTGGAACAACTTATGGTATGCTTGAAGAAACAGTCGGTTTTTATGCCTTACTTTCAGCAACTATGGTTATGGCAGGAATGGATACATTAGTAGCTTCAGCTATTATTTTATTAGGAGCAGGCTCTGGTGTTTTAGGATCAACAGTTAATCCATTTGCTGTAGGCGCTGCTGTTTCTGCATTACCAGAAGGTGTTGTAGTAAATCAAGGTTTAATAATTGGTATTGGTGTTTGTTTATGGCTTACAACTTTATTAATTTCAATTATCTTTGTAATGGCTTATGCTAAAAGAGTAATTAAGAAAAAAGGTTCAACGTTCTTATCTTTAAGAGAAAGAAGAAATATGGAGGAAGAATATGGCGCTCATGCTAATACTGATTTAGATAATGTTAAATTATCTAAAAAACAAAAAATTACTTTATGTTTATTCGCTTTAACATTTATAGTTATGATAATAGGATTTATTCCTTGGGAATCATTTGGTATTACAATATTTACTAAATTTACAGGATGGTTAACTGGAATGCCATTAGGTGAGTGGTATTTCTACGAAGCTGCTTTATGGTTCTTGATAATGTCAGTTATTATTGGATTTGTAAATCGTACTGGTGAGAAAAAATTTGTAGATACGTTTATTGATGGTGCCGATGATATGGTAGGAGTTATTTTAATAATTGCTATTGCTCGTGGTGCTTCTGTATTAATGCAAAGTACATATTTAGATAATTATATTATCTATAATGCTGCTGAAATGTTAAAAACAGTTCCAGTAATTATATTTGCTCCATTTAATTATGTTGTTCACGTTTTACTATCTGTTTTAGTTCCATCTAGTTCAGGTTTAGCAACTTTATCTGCTCCTATTATAGGTCCTATTGCTGATCAATTAGGATATAGTGTAGAAGGTACAATTATGACGTTAGTTGCTGCTAATGGATTAGTTAATTTAATTACTCCAACTTGTGGCGCTATTATGGGTGGCTTGGCATTAGCTAAAGTAGAATATGCAACTTGGGTTAAATTTGCTTTAAAAATAGTATTTACTATTGCTATTGTTAACATCGTTATTTTAACAACAGTAATGATGTTTGTATAGAGATGAATTTCATCTCTTTTATTTTGGTATAGCAAACAATACTATTTCAGTAGGAAAAATATAATTACTATAATATCTTAAATAAAAGTTATAGTTATTATTATATTCATAAATTAATTTAGGTAATTTCCATAAATCTTCATTGTTATGATAAACAGAAATTAATAAAATTGGATTATCATTTATAATATGATTTTTTGCTCCTATTAAAGCATTATATTCACTTCCTTCAATATCCATTTTAATCATATCTATTTTTTCTAATATATCATTATCTAAACTAACAGATTCTATTTCAATATCGCCATTATTATCTATTTGATTAGCTGATGAATTAATATTACTTTGTTTTAAATACATAATCGAATTTTCATTTGAAACAGCTTTATTTATATAAATAATGTTTTGATACTTGCTTAAATTATTTTTTAATTTTGCCATAGTTTCATTAGTTATTTCATAGCAATATATTTTTTTATAATTGTTATATATATTTATATAATCTAATATGGTATCTCCTATATACGCACCAACATCTACAAATACCTGATTATTACAATTTGGAATGATATCTAAATCAAAATAATGTTTATAATTATAATTCATGCATTCTTTTAAAGTTATAAAATCATATTGATACCAATTATTTAAAATTCCAAACAATAATTTTTTAGAACTATAATCTTTTAAATTGTTATACAACCAAACGTAGTCATCAATATGTTCGTGAAATGATTTAGCTTTTTCATATATTTCGTTATAATCGTTTTTTTCAATATCTAATGTTCCCCAGTATTTAAAGTCATTTAAAAAATTTTGAATTGATTTTTGAGTATCAGGATGAATTTTACTAAAACTATTTTTGATATTTATAAATATTTCTTCTAAAGTCATATTTTTAATTTTTACAACTAAATCGTTAAAATTTTTATCTATTATATTCAAATTAATCACCTATAAAAAAGTATGCTATAAAATGATTATTTTTGACATAAATTTGTTTAAATATAATTAAATATTTGATATAATTGTATTTAGGAGTTGTTAGATATGGAAAAATATATACCAGATATTTATCAAAAAAGTATTTATACGATAAATTATGATGCTTTATACAATAGAGGAATTAGATGCTTATTAATTGATTTAGATAATACGATGATTCCAATTACTATGAAAAAACCTAATAAAAAAGTTAAAGAATTATTTGATGATTTAAAGACAAAAGGATTTCAAATTATAATATTTTCTAATAGTCCAAAAGTAAGATTAAAACCATTTAAAGATGAGTTAGATGTTGATTGTTGTGCGAGAGCATTTAAACCATTTAAATTTAAATATAATAAAATATTGGATGAATATAAATTAAATGTAGCAACTGTTGCTTGTATAGGTGATCAATTATTGACTGACATAAGAGGCGGTAATAACATAGGTATTACAACAATATTAGTAAATCCAATTGGTACAAAAGAAAGATTTACAACTAGAATTAATCGTTATTTTGAAAGAAAAATTTTGAAAAAACTAAGAGATAATGATTTATTTACAAAAGGAAAATATTATGAATAAATGTAGGGGATGCGGAACTTTAATTGACAATAACAATTTATGCGAAAGATGTTTTAGAATAAAAAACTATAATGATTATAAAGCTGTATCTAAAACTAATAGTGATTTTATTCCTATTTTAGAAAATATCAATAAAACAAATGATTTGGTTTTATTGGTTGTTGACTTGTTTAACATAGGCAATTTGTCAATTATAAGAAAATATTTAAAAAATGACATTTTATTAGTCTTGACTAAAAGAGATTTATTACCTAAAAGTGTTTCTTTAGATAAACTATATAATTATGATTATAAAATCGATTTTATAGATAAAATAATTATTAGCAGTAATAAAAATTATAATTTTGATGAATTATTAGAAAAAATAAATATGTATAAAAAAACTAATAATGTTTATGTAGTAGGATATACGAATGCTGGTAAATCCACTATGATTAATAAACTTATTTATAATTATTCTGATTTAAAAACTGAAATAACAACTAGTCCACTTCCTAGTACAACTTTAAATACGATTGAAATAAAATTAAATGATATTACGTTAATTGATACACCAGGTTTATTAGATGAAGGTGATATAGTAAATTATGTAAGTGGTAGTGAGTTAAAAAAAATAATACCTAAAAAAGAAATTAAGCCAATAACGTATCAAGTAAAAGGTACGCAAACTATTGTAGTAGATAAATATTTACAAATCGAAGCAAGTGATATAGATTTAACTTTTTATATATCAAATAATCTAGAAATAAAACGATATTATAAAAAAATACCAACTAATTTAAAAAAACATACTATTGAAGCCAATAAAAATGATATTGTAATAAAAGGTTTATGTTTTATTAAGACAAATAAAAAAAGTGTATTGAATATATACACTTTAGATAATGTTTCAGTATTTACTCGTGATAGTATAATTTAGACTTCATACTATAAATGTTTATAATTATGTGATTGGTCAGTCATGACTGACCAATTAGAAAGGGGATTTTGTGTCAGAAGAAAATAATAGAATGGTTAATGAAATAACAAAATTAGTACATGAGGCAAAAAATAAGTTGTCAAAAGAAATAAATAATTCAATAGTTTATGTTTATTGGAATATTGGAAGAATAATTGTTTCAAATGAAAATGAATATAATAATCGATTAGAGTATGGAAAAGAAATTTTAAAGAGACTTTCCAAAGAATTGACAAAATATTTAGGCAAGGGTTTTTCTTATACTAATCTTAAATATATGAGAATTTTTTATAAAACATACCCTAATTATGAAAAAATAAGTTCTGAATTAACTTGGACCCATTATAACGAATTAATAATAATAAAAGATGTTGAAAAAAGAAATTTTTATGAAAAAGAATGTATTAATTGTCATTGGAGTGTAAGAGAATTACAAAGACAACTAGATACTTCGTTGTATGAAAGATTATTGCTTTCTGATGGTAAACCAAACAAACAAAAAGTTTTAGAATTATCTAAAAATGGTCAATTTTTAGTAAAACCTAGTGACTTAATTAAAGAACCTTATGTATTCGAATTTTTAGGGATAAAAGAACAAAAACCATTATTAGAAAAAGATTTAGAATTAAAATTGATTAAACATATAGAAGAATTCTTGTTAGAACTTGGCAAAGGATTTATGTTTGTTGGTAGTCAACAAAGAATTAGTCTTAATAATATTAATTATTATGTTGATATGGTTTTTTACAATAAATTTTTAAAATCTTATGTTTTAATTGATTTAAAAATGAATAAGCTAAAAGCTGAAAATTTGGGACAGATGAACTTATATCTTAACTATTATGAACATGTAGTAAATGACGAAAATGATAATAAACCAATTGGAATTATATTATGTGCAGAAAAAGATAATGTAATGATGGAATTTGCTTTAAATGGCATTTCAAATAATTTGTTTACTTCTACATACACATATTATATTCCCAATAAGGAACAATTAATAAATGAAGTTGAAAAGATATTAAATCAAAATTAATTTAAATAATATAATAAAAGACTATAATTTATAAAATTAAATTTGAACTTACATAATAGTTTTAATTATTTTTATATTTTTTAGTTTCTTTAATGAATGCTTTAAATATTTTTTTACTATTTAAATCTTTAGCATAATTTTTTTCAGGATGCCACTGTAGACCAATATTAAAAAGGTCTTCTTTTTTTTCGACTGCTTCAATAATATTATCACAAGTTCCAGCTATTTTATAATCTCCACTATTAGGAACTTGATAATTATGAAAACTATTAACTAATATTTTATCTTCACTTAAAATCTCATATAATTTAGAATCCTTTTTTATTTTAACATAATGAACATAGTCATCATCACTTTTATGAGAACCATCTTCAATTTTAATGTTATAATTATCATTATTGTAATTACACATTACTTGCATTCCCATACAAATACCTAATAATGGCATATTATTTTTATTACAATAGTCGCATATAAATTTATGATATTCAAATATTTTATGACCTCCTGGAATTAAAATACCATTACATAATTCAATTTGTCTAATTAAATCATCTTTTTGTTCTTCAGTCAAATTAACATTGTCTTTTGGTTGTGTTTCATGATAATTAATTAACTGTGGTGGCAGTATTAAAATGGGAATCCCACCATATTCAATAATAGCTTTTCTATAATTTTCAAATACACTAATACAATTTTTTTCTAAATATGAATAATCTTCATTTCCTATTATTCCAATAATTGGTTTCATCATATCAACTTCTTTCATCTTTTATTTTAGCATAAAATAAAAGTTATGAAAAGTTATTTAATTTTACAGGCTTGAATAAAACTAGTGAATATTTTTTGACTATTTAAATCTTTATCGTAGTTTTTTTCAGGATGCCATTGTAAACCGATATTAAATAAACCATCTTTTTCAACAGCTTCAATTACATCATCACAAGTTCCAACAACATCATAATCACCACTATTACATACTTTATAATCATGAAAACTATTTACTAATATTTTATCTTCTTTTAATATATTGAATAGTTTAGAATTTTTTTTAATATTTACTAAATGTTTGTAATTATTTTTACTATTATGAAATTTATTTTCAATAACTATATTTTGATTATTGTTGTTATAATTACACATAGTCTGCATGCCCATACAAATACCTAATAATGGTATATTTTTTTTATTACAATAATCACATATGAAAACATGATGTTCAAATCTTTTTGAACCACCTGGAATTATGATACCATCACATAAATTAATTTGTTTTGTTAATAATTCTTTATCTTCATTATTTAATTTGTTAGTGTCTTTTGGTCTAGTTTTATAATAATCAATTAATAAAGGAGGTAATATAACAATAGGAATCCCACCATATTTAATAATAGCTTTTCTATAATTTTCAAAGATACAAATAGTACTTTTTTGTTTTATTGAATAATCATCTATTCCAACAATACCAATAATAGGTTTCATAATATCACCATTTTTATTATGAAATTAATTGTAAAAAAATATAACAAAAAAAGCCATATATTTGGCTTTTTTATTATGGTCCAGTTGGTCCAGTTGGTCCTTCAGGTCCAGTAGGTCCAGTTGGTCCTTCAGGTCCAGTAGGTCCGGTAGCGCCTTCAGGTCCAGTAGGTCCGGTAGCGCCTTCAGGTCCAGTAGGTCCGGTAGCGCCTTCAGGTCCAGTAGGTCCGGT
>CALVYK010000016.1 GCA_944372195.1 uncultured Bacilli bacterium | reverse complement strand
AAAGCTGCTAAAAAAGCAGATAGAATTGCTGCTGAAGGTTTAGCTGCTACTTTAATAGATGGTAATAAAGCTGTTATTGTTGAAGTAAATTCAGAAACAGACTTTGTTGCTAAAAATGAAGAATTCAAATCATTAGTAGATACTATTTTAAAAGCTATCATTAATAATGATGTTAAAACTAATGAAGATGTTTTAAAATTAAATGTAGATGGAGAAACTATCGAAGATTTAATTGTTAGTAAAACAGCTAAAATTGGTGAAAAATTATCTTTCAGAAGATTTGAAAAATTAACTAAAGAAGATAATCAAGTATTTGGTTCTTATTTACACATGGGTGGAAAAATTGCTGTATTAGTAACTTTATCTAATACAACTGAAGAAGTTGCTAAAGATGTTGCAATGCATGCAGCAGCTATGAGACCTACTGTTGTAAGAAGAGACGAGTTATCTAAAGAAGTAGTTGATAATGAAAGAGAAGTTCTTAAAAAACAAGCTATGGAAGAAGGAAAACCTGTTAATATAGCTGAGAAGATGGTTGAAGGTAGATTATTAAAATTCTATCAAGAATCATGTTTAGAAGAACAAGCTTTCGTTAAAGATGATAGTATCAATGTATTAACTTATGTTAAAAATAATGGTGGTACTATTGATAATATGGTTAGATTTGAAGTTGGCGAAGGAATGGAAAAAAGAGAAGAAGATTTCGCTAGCGAAGTTGCAAAACAAATGGGTGCTTAATGCACCTTTTTTGTATAAAACAATTATTTAATTCCATAATATTATTGGAGATGATATTATGAATGAAAATAATGAATTATTAGAATATATATACCAAGATAGTGAAATGGCAAAATATTCAATAGAAAAATTAATTAATGAATTAAAAGGTAAAGATAATAAAATTATTAAAACATTAGAAGATATATTAAAAAAATATGAAGAATATTATAAAAGTATTAAAAAACAATTAAAAGGTGTAAAAGCAAAGCCAATCGGTATGATGGCTAAAATGGGATCTAGTTTAGGAATAAAAAAAGAAGTTATTAGTGATAATAGTGATGCCAGTATTGCTGATATGTTAATAAAAGGTATATCGATGGGAACACTAGATATGGAAAAGAAAATTAGTCAATATGATGAAATTGCTGATAAAAAAACTATTAAACTAGCAAAAGAATTTTTAGAATTTCAAAATGAAACTATAAATAGCTTAAAAAAATATTTATAGTTTTTTACTATTTTAGTAAAATATGGTATAATGTAGGTATCTATGTTTTAGGAGTGAAATTTTAATGATACAATTTATTTATTATATTTTATTTATTATATCTTTGGCATACGGATTATATTTTTTATTAACTGGTTTTTTTGCCTTTAAAAATATTAATAAAAAATTAATAAAAAAACATAAACCAAAACACAAATTTGCTATTTTAATAGCTTCAAGAAATGAAGAAGGAGTTATTGGAAATTTAGTTAAAAGTTTATTACAACAAGATTATCCAGAAGATTTATATGATGTTTATGTAATACCTAACAATTGTACTGATGATACAGAAAAATTTGCTAAAAAAGCAGGAGCTAAAATTATTAAATGTACTGTTCCAACTAAATCGAAAGGTGAAGTGTTGAAATTTACATTTAATAAATTATCTAAAAATAAAGATATTGATGCATATATAATATTTGATGCTGATAATGTTGTTCATCCAGAATTTTTAGCAAGAATGAACGATGCATTATGTGAAGGATATAAAGTAGCGCAAGGATTTAGAGATAGTAAAAATCCAAGTGATAACTGGATAAGTGGAAGTTATTCTATATTTTATTGGATTCAAAATTTCTTTTTCAGTAAAGCACGTATGCAAATGGGTGGAGCTGCTAGTATAAATGGTACAGGATTTATGATAAAAAAAGAAATTATCGATGAATATGGATTTAATACATATACACTAACTGAAGATGTTGAATTCACAGCTCAATGTGCATTAAGAGGAATAAAAGTTATGTTTGTTGAAGATGCTCTTACATATGATGAACAACCAACAGAATTTAAACAATCTTGGAAACAAAGAAAAAGATGGTCAATGGGTAATATGCAATGTTTTAAAAGATATTATAAGGATCTATTTAGAACATATAGTAAAACGGGATATATTGCTTGTTTAGATATGTTATTATCTTTTATGGCTCCATATGTTCAAGTTTTAGCTACTTTATTAACAGTTGTATTAATATTATTTAGAATATTTAATGTACAATTATACGATGTATTCTCATATATGTACTCATATGGCATTTTATTTTTCTTAATAACTTATTTAGGAAATGTAATAGTTAATATATTTGTTATTAAATACAATAAGAAGAGTGTTAAAGATATAATGTCAGGTATATTATTGTTCTCACTTTTCATGTTAACATGGATACCAATTAACTTTATCTGTTTATTTAAGAAAGATTTAGCTTGGGAACCAATAAAACACAAAAGAAGTATGGATATTGAAGAAATAAAAAAATAATTTAAATAAAAAAGGACAAAATACAAATGGTGAGTTTTATGAAAAAATTTATTCTATTTGTATTTTTTTTGTTATTTATAAATAACCCTTCTATACCTGTTTTTAATGAGATAAAATTAGAATCAAATACATATATTTTAGAATTTCCTAATCAAAATATATCTACTAATAATTTTGATTTATATTTTAGTGATATAAATGTTGTATGGATGGAACCATTTATCAATGATTTATACAAGATAAAAAAAAGATATCAATTTAAAGATATTGAAACATTCAAAAAAAATGTTATCAATGAATTAACAAATAATAACTATAAAAAGGAAGCGTTAAATCTTAATATTTCAGGAATTATAATCAAAAAAATGAAAGTTAATTGTGATTTAGAGCAAATAAATAGTTTAAATATTGAAAATATTATTATAAATTGATAAATTGTTTGAAAAATATGAAAAAAATGGTATAATTAAGAAGGTGAGAACATGGTAATAAAAGGTGTAGATATTAATTATGTAGATTATGGTACGAAAAGTAATCCGATAGTTTTGTTACATGGTTGGGGACAAAATATAGAAATGATGCAAGGTCTTGGAAATCAATTTATGAATACTAATAGAATTATAATAGTTGATTTACCTGGATATGGTAAAAGTGAAGAACCAAAAGAAGTATGGACTGTTGATGATTATGTATCATTTTTAAAAGAATTATTAGATAAATTACATGTTGATAATCCCATTATAATTGGTCATTCATTTGGTGGTAAAATAGGTCTATTATACGCTACAAAGTATAAAGTAAAAAAATTGGTTTGTTTAGCTAGTCCTTATAAAAAAAATGTAAAAAAATTATCTTTAAAAACTAAATTGCTAAAAACTGCTAAAAAGATACCAGTTTTAAATAAATTAGAAGGATTTGCTAAAAGGCATATTGGTTCAACTGATTATAAGAATGCTAGTGATATGATGCGTAAAATATTAGTTGAAACTGTAAATTATGATATATCTGATCAATTATACAAAATTAAATGTCCAACATTACTTATTTGGGGAACTATGGATCAAGCAGTTAGTATTAATGATGCATATGAATTAGAAAAATTAATCGATAATTGTGGACTAGTTACTTATGAAGGTTGTTCTCATTATGCTTATTTAGAAAGATTTGATCAAACAGTAAGAGTACTTAAAAGTTTTATAGGAGATGATAGTAATGAAAATTAAAGTAGGAGTAATATTCGGTGGTGTGACTGTTGAACATGAAGTAAGTATTATTTCAGCAGTTCAAGCAATGAAATATTTAAATAAGGAAAAATATGATATTTATCCAATCTATGTAGCAAAGGATAGAACATGGTATACAGGAAAAATGTTAATGGATATCGATATCTATCGTGATTTTGAAACATTAAAAAAATACGCTAAAAAGGTAGTATTATATAATCATAATGGAGCATTTAGATTACAAGCATTAAATCTTTTTAGAACAGTAGTAGCTGATTTGGACATAGTTCTTCCAGTTGTTCATGGCAATAATATGGAAGATGGTACTATTCAAGGCTATTTAGAGATGGTAGGAGTTCCATATGTTGGTAGTAATGTTTTAGGATCAAGTTTAGGTCAAGATAAAGTAATAATGAAACAAGTATTTCAAAGTTTAGATTTACCTGTTGTAGATTATACTTGGTTTTTCGACAACGAATATTTTGAAGAAAAAGAAGAAATACTTAAAAAAATCAAAAAAATTGGTTATCCAGTTATAGTTAAACCTGCCTCATTAGGAAGTAGTGTGGGAATTACTTTTGTAAAAGATAGCGAAGTAATTGAAAACGCAATTGAGGAAGCTATTAAATATGATACTAAAATAGTTGTTGAAAAGGCTGTAGAAAATTTGGTTGAAGTTAACTGCAGTGTATTAGGTAATTATGTTAATCAACAAACAAGTGTTTTGGAAGAAGTAATGAGTACAGCTGAATTTTTAACTTATCAAGATAAGTATTTAGGTGGTGGAAAAGGTAAGTTAGGTTCTAAAGGTAGTAAAGGAATGGCTGGAGCTAGTAGAATTATTCCTGCTAGATTAGATGAAAAAACAACTGAAAAAGTAAAAGAGATAGCAAAAGAAGCATTTAAAGCTTTAAATTTAAGTGGTGTTTGTCGTATTGATTTCTTAATTGATGGTAAGACCAAAAAAATGTATATTAATGAACCTAATACAATACCTGGTAGTTTATCATTCTACTTATGGGAAAAGACTGATAAGACTTATGAACAATTATTAGATGAAATGATTACATTAGCTATTAAACAATATAAATTACGTCATCAAAAAACATTCTCATTTGATACTAATATTTTGAGCAATTTTGGTGGTAGTAAAGGGATTAAAGGAAAATTAAAATAAATAGATAATAAAAAAGCAGAATTGAATAAGATTCTGCTTTTAAATTTATAAAAAAACTAACATATGTTAGTTATCTATATATTTGGTGACCAGTATGGGATTCGGACCCATGAATGCTGCCGTGAAAGGGCAGTGTGTTAAGCCACTTCACCAACTGGCCAATGGCGCCTCAAGTAGGACTCGAACCTACGACCCCTTGATTAACAGTCAAGTGCTCTAACCGACTGAGCTATTAAGGCGTATGGTGGGCCTGATAGGACTTGAACCTATGACCCCACGCTTATCAAGCGTGTGCTCTAACCAACTGAGCTACAGGCCCATTTTTCGAAGCGCATAATAAGTATATCGTATTTTTTATATTTTGACAAGTATTTTTATGAATTTTTTTAATTTTTTTATCATTTTGTACTCAAAAAGAATGAATTAAATAGTAAAATATTATTTTCATCCATTATACTTTCAGGATGCCATTGTACTCCTATAAAAAACCTTTTACTTTTATCTTCAATAGCTTCAATTATATTATTAGTAGCTGATACATCTAAATCAGTATTTAATATATATGAATTATGTCTACTATTAACTAGTATTTTATTTTTTTTAATAATATTATATAATTTAGAATTTTTATTTATTTCTATTTCGTGAACATATTTATTTTTACTATTATGATTACTAATTTCTCCCATAATACCATTAAATGTCATTGCCATAGTTTGCATCCCTAAACAAATACCTAATGTAGGGATATTTTTATCATACAAATATTTTGTAATTAATATATCAATATCATAATAATCTGATCCACCCTGTAAAATAAAACCATCACATAAATCAATTATATTTTTAATTTTATTAAATTCTAAATTTGGATTATTATTAAAATCAACTATAATACCAATTGGAATAAATTTATATTTATAAATAACATTTATAACTTCTTGATTAAATGTTATTTTATCTTCATTTTTTCTACCGATTATTCCTATATAATGCATTCTAGTCACCTAGTACTATGATATGTAAAAAAATAGACTATAATGTCTATTTCTTAATAATTTTGGTCATATCACTATTTTCAAAAGCTCTTAAAACTTCAATTGGAACTGCAAATATAATTGTGTTTGATTGATCAGAACTAATATCATTTAATGTTGATAGAGTTCTTAAGTGTAATGCTCCTGGTGTAGAAGCCATTATTTCAGCAGCTTTAGCTAAATTTTGTGATGCTTCAACTTCGCCTTGTGCTTTAGTTATAACTGCTAATTTTTCTCTTTCAGCTTCAGCAGCTTTGGCAATAACTCTTTTCATTTCTTCAGGAAGTGAAATATCTTTTAATTCAACATTTTCAACTTTGATTCCCCAAGGATCAGTTGCTTCATCGATAACTTTACATATTTCGGTAGAAATTTTTTCTCTTTCTCCTAACAATTCATCTAATGAAACGGCACCAACCGCATTACGCATTGTTGTTTGAGCTAATTGACTAACCGCATATCTAAAGTTTTCCACAGCCAATATTGCTTTAGAAGCATCAAACACTTTATAATACAAAACCGCATTAATTTTTACTGATACATTATCTTTAGTTATTGCTTCTTGTTCTGGAACATCTACAGCTTTAGTTCTAATATCTACTTTTTTAAATGATTGAAAAATAGGTAATACTAATCGCCATCCTGGATCCATCATTTTACTAAATTTTCCAGTTGTAAATTTAACGCCTCTTTCATATTCGTCAATTTGTTTAATTGACGAAAGTATAATTATAGCAACAATTATTAATATAATCCACATAAATAAACCTCCTTAATTAATTATATAAATTTTTTCTTAATAATTCAATGTTTTCGTTCATAATCGAAAAATAATCTTTTTTATTACTAATTTCAGTTTCGGTTAAATTAGTTAACATGTGAAGTTTTACAACTTCAACATCAGTCCCTTCAATCAAATTATTAATTGTTTCATTTGGTTCGTCATATTGCCTAATATAAATATATTTAATGGTACCATTTTCTATTAATTTTTTAACATCATTAATTGTTTTTTGAGTTAAGTTTTCATTTTCTTCTAAAGAATAAACTGTTAATCCAAATTTTTCTCTTTCAAAAAATTTAAATACATCATTTCCTACTACTAATATTTTATTATCAGCATTTTTAGTTAAATCATATAGTTTTGAACTTAATTTATCAAGGTTATTTTTTAATGTATTAAAGTTATTTTCAATTTCTTGTTTTAAATAATAATTATTTATATATTCATTAAGTCCATTTTTAATGTTTCTAGCTACAGTTAATAATCTAGATGGATCAATCCAAATTTCTTCTAAGCCATAAAATTCATCACTAGTTAGATTATCAGTTGCATTTATAATTTTTAAATCTTTATTTTGTTCAAACATTGGTTTAACGTAATTACCTTCATATAGCAATGAATTAAATATAAATAAATCAGATTTACTATAATCGCTTAATTGTTTTTCTGTTAAAGTATAATTACTACATTCTTCACAATCTTCTAGCTGAACATTAACGCCATTTGGATATATACTATTTATAGTAGAATAATTTCCATATAATTGTTCGGTTACATATGTTATAGGATATATTGTTGTATATATGTTAATTCCTTCCATAGTATCTCTTTTAAAGCATCCTGTTAAACATAAAATGCTTAATAATAATAAAATAATTTTTTTCATTTTTTTCTCCTCTCTGGTACAGGATCATAACCACAACTACCAAATGGGTTACACCTTATTATTCTTTTAATAGTTAATATGCTACCTTTTAAAGATCCATGTTTAATTATAGCTTCGATGCCATAATTTGAGCATGTAGGTGTATGTCTACACATATTGTGCCATGGACCCGGTATCATCTGATATGTTTTGATAAATCCTAATAAAAAATATTTCATAAGATAATTATACATTAATTTTTTTAAAAAGTAAATTTTATTTTTAGATAATTTTATAGTATAATGGATTTGGTGATTTTATGAAATTGTTAGACGATTTAAAAATAAAATATAAAAATGAAAAACTGTATTTGACCGCTTTAACGCACACTTCATATGCTAATGAAAATAATGAAGAAAGTTATGAAAGATTAGAATATTTAGGTGATGCGGTTATGGAGTTAGTTATGAGTGAATATTTGTATAAAAATACTTCTTTTGAAGAAGGGGTAATGACTAAATTACGCGCTAAGTATGTATGTGAGGATGCAAACTATGCCTATGCTACAAGACTAAATTTAAATAAATATTTAAGGTTAGGTCATGGTGAAGAAGAAAATGGGGGAAGGTATAGAAAAGCAATTGTTGCTGATATATTTGAGGCTTTTATTGGGGCAATGTATTTAGATTTGGGATTTGATATAGTTAAAAAATTTATTTATGACAATGTTATACCTTTAATTGAAAATAAAGAAATAGAATTTGATAATGATTATAAATCAGTATTACAAGAATTAGTCCAAACAGATAAAAGATCTTTAGAATATGTAGTAGTAGATGAATTTGGTCCTGCTCACAATAAGACATTTAAAGTTATTGTTAAAATAGACGATATTATTTATGGTGAAGGTACGGCTCATAGTAAAAAGGAAGCTGAACAACAAGCAGCACATGATGCCTTAAGGAAGGCTCAAAATGGATGAAATAATATCACATTTTTTTGAACAATGTGAAATCGGTAGAGTAGATATTGATGATATATATTATAACCTTCATTTTTCGTTAAATAATAATCCTAATTGTTTAAATATAAAAGTTAAAGATAAAGAACTATTATATAAATATATTAAAGAATTTCTTTTGTTATTTAATTTTGAAAACGTAAATGAAATCTATAAAAAATTAGTTTATTTATTTTCTAATTTAACTTACAGTGATTGTGATAATATTTATGAATTTATTAAAAGAAACATTTTATTTGTTAAAAACAAATTATTATATGATACGGAAATTCTATTTAATGAAAATAAAATAGAAATTAAAATAGTTGATTCTTATCAGGAAACACCATATTGTTTTAAATCATTTATATCAAGTGGTGAAAGTAGTTATGAACTACCAACAATAAGTTATGGTATAGCTGATGATGTTTGTTATATATATGCTATTCAGGATAAAAATAAAGATAAAACAAGCCCTTATAATAAAAAGATTAAAAGAATATTATATAGAATAAATAATGGTATAAAGGAATCTCAAGATTATGAACAATATAAAAATGGTGAAAGTGATTATTATCCTGAAAATATTAGTGATGTATCACCAAGTTCTATTTTAGCCTTAACAATATTTTTAAAACAGTTATCAAATTTAAGTATTAAAAAAATAAAAGTTGTACCTTTTTTACCGATTAGATATAATGCTAAGGAAGAAGCATATAAAAATAAAATAGATTATTTATTAAAATATGGCCAATTAGAAAATAAAAATGAAATTATTGAATATTATAAAAATGAACATTTGAGAATTCAAAATAATTTAACGCAAAAATTTATTAGAAATTTTTTTAGAGTATCTTATCATTTTCCTAATGTTTTAATAGATTCAATTCCATTTGAAACTGATGAATATTTAAATATTACTTTAAAACCTTTTGAAGTTGATATTTTTGATAATTTAGGTCTTGATAAAATAAAAAAATAAATGTAAAATATAGGTGGTGATTTGAAATGGGAAGAGCTTATGAAGTAAGAAAAGCAAGTATACAAAAAACAGGAGCAGCTAGGGGAAAAATATATAGTATGTATGCTAAAGAAATATATCAAGCTGCTAAAAATGGTGGAACTAGTTTAGAAGCTAATGCATCTTTAAAAAGATTAGTAGAAAGAGCTAAGAAAGAACAAGTGCCATCTGATATTATTAAAAGAGCTATTGATAAAGTAAATAGTGGCGCTGATGAAACTTATATAAAAAATACTTACGAATTATTTGGCCCAGCAGGTTCTACTTTAATCGTTGAATGTTTAACAGATAACGTAAATAGAAGTGTTAGTGAATTAAGAGCAGTAGTTAATAAATGTCATATTAAAATGGGAAATATTGGTAGTGTATCATATAATTATGATAATTTATGTATTGTAAGTTTCAAAGGATTAAGCATGGAAGATACTATTAATGCTTTAATTGAAAACGATGTTGATGTTAAAGATATCGAAGAAGATGAAGATATTATTATATATGGTGATCCACAGGATTTATTTAAAATTAAAGAAAGTATTATTAAAGCTTTACCTAATGTTACATTTGATATGGATGAAATAACTATGTTAGCTAAAGAAAAAGTAGAGTTAACTGGTGAAGATTTAGAATTATTTAAAAAATTATTAGCTATGTTAGATGATGTTGAAGATGTTGCTAATGTATATCATAATGTAGCAAATGTTTAAAAAAGTAAACTTATGTATTTAATCGATAAAAGGTTAGACATAAGTATTTTTTTTTGTTATAATTTATGTGGGTGATACATGTGGGATTATTTGACAAGTTTAAAAATATATTTAACAATAAAAAAGAAGCTGATGCTTATTCTGAAGGTTTACAAAAAACTAGTAAAGAATTTGTAAATAAAATTAATTTATTGAGTAACAAATATAAAAAAGTAAATGAAGAATATTTTGAAGAATTAGAAGAAATATTTATCATGGCTGATATTGGTGTTGAAACAGTTATGAAATTTATTGATAAATTAAAGAAAAGAGTTAAGAAAGAAAATATTGTTGATTCCAAAGATTTAATGGATATTATAATAGATGAAATGTTTATTATATATGTCAATAATGATATTATTATAAATAAAATTAATTATGTGGATAATGAACCAACAGTTATATTATTTGTTGGTGTTAATGGAGTAGGTAAAACTACTAGTATAGGTAAAATTGCTTACAAATTAAAAAATCAAGGTAAAAAAGTATTATTAGTAGCTGGTGATACTTTTAGAGCAGGCGCTGTTGAACAAATAATTGAATGGGGTAAAAAAACTAATTGTGATGTTGTTTATAGCGATAATAAAGATGCTTCTAGTGTTATATATGATGGATTAGAAAAAGCAAAAAATGAAGAATATGATGTCGTTTTAATTGATACAGCAGGAAGACTTCAAAATAAAGTTAATCTAATGAATGAATTAGATAAAATAAATAAAGTAATTGGTAAATTAATACCTGGTGCACCTCATGAAACATTGTTGGTAATCGATGCTACAACAGGTCAAAATGGTATTAGTCAAGCTAAAAATTTCAAAGAAATAACTAATATAACCGGTATTATATTAACTAAATTAGATGGAACAGCTAAAGGTGGTATTGTGTTAGCTATTAAAGAAAATGTGGGAATACCAGTTAAATTTATTGGCTTAGGTGAAAAAGAAGAAGATTTAAGAGTTTTTGATATAGAAAAATATATTTATGGATTATTTGGAGGTAATGATGAAAAATAAATTAGAAATAAATACAATTGAACAAATAACACTTTTATTACAAATATCTTTAGCAATTTTTTTAATTTCATTTGGTATAGCTAGTCTTTTTGAAAAAGAATTATTTATAATCTGCCAAATATTAATAGGATTATTAATGTTTGTAATTGGATATAATAATCATAAAATTTATAAAAGAAAATACATGACTCCAATTTATATTGGCTTAGGTATTGTAATAATATCAGCGGCATTATTTGCTTAAAATGGAAAATCAAGTATTATTATGTATTTTATATGATTATTATGGTGAATTATTAACAGATAAACAAAAAAAGTATTTTAAAGATTATTATTTTGAAAATTTGTCACTAAGCGAAATGAGTGAAAATTATGATATTAGTAGAAATGCTATTCATAAAAATTTAAAAGAAACTGAAGAAAAATTATTATATTATGAAAAAGTTTTAAAGCTATATGAAAAAAATAAAAAAATAAAAAAAATCATCGACAATTTAGATAATGATTTAAAAAACAAATTATTAGAATTAATTTAATACTTCTATCTCATTAAATAATTCTTTAACATCAATATTTAATGCTTTAGCAATTTTACTAAAAGTATTAAATGTGATGTTTTTAAATTCTTTTCCAGCTTCTATTTGTTTTATATAAGAAACACTTAAATCTGATTTTTCAGCTAATTGCTCTTGGGTCATATTAGCTTTTAATCTAAAATATTTTATATTTTTTACTAATTTAGCATAATCATTTGACATTTAATCACCTCATGGAAAAAATTACCAATTATATTTTCTCATAAAACTTAACATTTTGCAGTACACTATTAGTGCACTTTATGATATAATTAAATAACGAGGAGTTGGAGTATGAATTTTAAATTAAGACAGGCTAGAATAAAAAAAGGTTATACAACAAAATACATGGCTGAACAATTACAAATAAGCAAACCATTTTATTCACAACTAGAAAATGATAGAAGAACATTGTCTTATAAAATGGCTATTAAAATAGCGGATATCTTAAAGACAAAACCGGATAAATTATTTTATGATGATTTTAAAGAAAGAATGAAATAATTCTTTTTTTTATTTATAAAATGTGTTATTATATAGTTTAAGAAATGGAGTTGATGATATGGTTAATGCATTATTACCTTTAGATAATTTTTATGTTATTAATAAAACTATCTTAGATGACCAAGATCGTTTAACTCTAACCCTTTTATATCAACCGATAATTGGTAGTATTGCTGTTAGTTTGTATTTAACTTTATGGAGTTTTTTAGATAAAAATAAAGTAACTTCCACTAGTAATACCCATAATGATTTAGTTATGAGTATGCAATTAAAACTAGAAGATATTAAAGAAGCTAAAGATAAATTAGAAGCTATTGGTTTAATTAAAACATATTTAAAAAAAGGTGGTGTTAATAATTATGTTTATGAGTTATATGGACCTTTATCTGCTTATGAATTTATTAATAATCCAATTTTAAATACTGCATTATATAATAACATTAATAAAAAAGAATATAAAAGAATAATTGATTCATTTACATTACCTAAAATAGATTTAAAAGATTATAAAAATGTTTCTTGTAATTTTAAAGATATTTTTAGTTTTGTTAGTACAGATAAAATAGAAACTAAAAATATTAAAAAAGTAAATCATTTAGATTTATCTTTTGAACCAACAATTAATTTTAATGAGTTATTAAGTTTAATTCCAGAAGAAATGCTTAATGTAAGAAGTATTTCTAAATCTGATAAAGAATTAATTTACCAGTTATCATTTATTTATAATTTAGGTAATGAAGAAATGAGCGAAATATTAAGAAATAGTATTGTAGATCGAAAGATAGATATGGAAGTTTTAAAACAAAACTGTCGTAGTTTTTATAAATTCGAGCATAAAGGACAAATACCTAAAATAGTATTTCAAGATGATGTATCTTCTTTTAAAGAAATTAACACAAGAAAAGATAAGTTGATCAATCAATTTGAAACAACTAATCCTTATGAATTTTTAGCTTTAAAACAAGATTCTAAACCAACAATTAAAGATATGGAAATAATTGAATATTTAATGATTGAACAAAAACTAAAACCAGGTGTTATTAATGTTTTAATAGACTATGTTTTAAAAATAAATAATAATAAGTTGGTAAGAGGATTTGTTGAACAAATAGCTGCTCAGTGGAAAAGAAGCAAAATTGAAACAGTCTCTGATGCTATGGAATTTGCTTTAAAAGAATATGACCAAAAAAATACTAAAAAAGTAAAAGTTACTAAAAAAGAAAAAATTCCTACTTGGGTTAATCAAGATGTACAAGAAGAAATGTTATCTGATGAAGAATTAAAACAATTTGAAAGTGAGTTGGGTAGATGATAAGATTAAGTGATAATATAAAATGTGATATGAATGATTTAAAAAAATCATATAATGAAGCATTAAAAAATAAAGAATTTAAGGATTTTGTTGATAAATTAAAATCTGACGATAATATATTAATGAAATATACATCTACTTTAGAAGAATGTAGCTCAGAATATAATCATTGTTTAAATTGTAAAGGATTAAAAGAATGTCAAAATCAATTAACAGGATATGCTTATTTACCTAAAGTAGTCGGTAAAAATATAACATTTCATTTTAAACCTTGTAAATATAAATTGAATAATGATAAAAAATATGCTTATTCTAAAAATGTTAAGTATTATAATTTACCTAAAAGTTATTTAGATGCAACATGGGATAAAGTAGATAAAAGATTAGTTAGTAGAAAAGAAACGATTATTTGGTTAAATAATTTTATTAAGAATCCTACTAATAAAGGGTTGTATTTAACTGGTAATTTTGGCTGTGGGAAAACATTTTTAGTTGTAGCTACATTCAATGAATTAGCTAAAAAAAATATTAAGAGTGCTGTTGTTTTTTGGCCAGAATTTTTAAGAGATTTAAAGTCATCATTTGAAACTGATTACGAGGATAAGTTAGAATATGTTAAAAATGTACCTTTATTATTGATTGATGATTTAGGTGCAGAAACAGCTACACCTTGGTCAAGAGATGAAATATTGTGTCCGATATTACAACATCGTATGGATAATAATTTAGCTACATTTATAACATCTAATTTACCCATTGATTCTTTAGAACAACACCTATCACAAACTAAAGATGGTGTTGAATTAATTAAAGCTAAAAGAATAATTGAAAGAATTAAATATTTAACTGATGAAATAGAAATGATCAGTAAAAATATGAGAGGATGATAAAATGAAAATATTTGTAGGATGTTCATCTAAAAATGAAATACCTAGTAAATATAAATATGATTGTACTAAATTGTTAGAAAAATTATTTTTAGATAATGACTTAGTATTTGGAGCATATGATAGTGGATTAATGGGTATATCATATCATGAAGCATTAAAAAATAAAAAAGAAGTAATTGGAATATGTCCTGATGCTTATAAAGAAGATTTTAAAGTTTTAAATTGTACTAAAGAAATAATTACTAAAAATGTCAGTGAAAGAATTGATAAATTAATTTTAGAAAGTGATATTTGTTTATTTTTACCTGGTGGTATAGGAACAATTAATGAATTATTTATGGCTTTAGAAAGTAAAAGATGTCATGAATTTGATAAACCGATAATTATATATAATAGTTGTGGATTTTTCGATGAATTATTATTGTTTTTAGAAAAAATATATAGTGAATCATTTACCATGGAATATATTAAAGATAGTTACTTTGTATCATCGAATATTGATGAAGTATTGGATTATATTTCACAATTACAAAATGAAAAAAGAAAAAAACTAATCTGTGATCATTGAAAAATATTATATTCTAATTAAATGATTTTATATTAGAAGGTGAAAAGATGGATGTAAATAAAATAAAAAAAGAATTGATAAATCAAAAAAAAACTAAATTTAAAGGTAATATATATCATTATTCACAGGTTAATTTTTCTTACAATTCAAATAAAATTGAAGGTAGTAGATTAACTAGTGATCAAACAGAAGCAATATTTGATACTTTTTCTTTTATATCTAAAAATAATGAGTTAATTAAACTAGATGATTTGATAGAGTCTAAAAATCATTTTAAATTATTTGATTATATGTTAGATAATGTGGACAATAAATTAACTAAAAAAATGATCATTGAGATGAATAAAATATTAAAAAGAAATACTAGTGATGAAGATAATCCAAGATATAATGTTGGTGGATTTAAGATTGTCCCAAATATTATAGGTGTTGTTAATGAGATAAATACTACAGATCCTAAAAATGTGGAAGAAGAAATTGATATTTTACTTAATGATTATAATAATAAGGAGAGTATTACTTTAAAAGATATAATTGATTTTCATTATAAGTTTGAATGTATTCATCCATTTGGAGATGGGAATGGTAGAGTAGGTAGAATTATTATGTTTAAAGAATGTTTGAAAAATAATATTATGCCATTTATCATTTTAGATAGTGATAAAGCCTACTATATGAGAGGACTAAAAGAATATAAAGAAGATAAAATGTTTTTAATTGATACAATAAAACATGAACAGGATTTATATGAAAAAATTTGTAAAGAATTATTAAATTTTAATATAAATGAAAATATATAATTTATTTAAATCATTGAAATAATCAATGATTTTTTAGTGCAAAAACATATACAACTATTTTATTAATTCATATTATAAATTAGGTAAGGGGGATTAAAATGTTTAATAAAAGAAATTGTTGCAATAAAGGTTTTATGCCACAACCTATGCAACCTGTTTATGAACCTATGATTAATAATTGTGTTGAAAAGGATTTTTATTGTGAAGTACCACAAGAGTGATAATTTATGATAGACCAAATAAAATGAGATAAAATAAGTACGAAATAGAAGGCATTTTGATGAAGAATATCTTTTTGTGTGGTATAATTTAATATATAATGTGAATTTGGTAATTTTGTGGGAGGAATAAAATGAAATATAAAATAACAATTGAAGAAACAATATCACAAGAATTTGAAATAGAAGCAAATAGTATTGAAGAAGCAAAAGAAAAAGCAATCAAAGATTATAAAAGCGGCAAATTAGTATTGGAATTTGGAGCAGTTTTAGAAAAACAAATTAACGTTATTAACGAGAGCAACAATGAAATAACTGGATGGGAAGAGTTTTAAAATGGATTTATGTTTTAATAGATTGTTGGGTATTAATTATAAAAGTGAAGCACAAAAAATTAGAGTTATGAGTGAGGAATGGTTAGAAAATAATATTAGTTGTCCAAGTTGTGGATATCGTAAATTGACTCACTTTGCGAATAATAAACCAGTTGCAGATTTTTATTGTGAACAATGTGGAGAGATTTTTGAACTTAAAAGTAAAAATGGCCCTATGGGTAAGAAAATTAATGATGGTGCCTATAAAACTGCTATAGAGAGAATTACAAGCAATTCTAATCCTAGTTTATTTGTTTTACACTACGATGACTATAAAGTAATTAACCTAGAAATAATACCTAAATATTTTTTTACACCTGATGTAATAGAAGCTAGGAAGCCATTATCATCTACTGCTAGAAGAGCAGGATGGAAAGGATGTAATATTATTTTTGGAGATATTCCTAAACAAGGTAGAATTCCAATTATAAAAGATACTAAAGTAATTGATGAAAAAATTGTTGTTAATTTATTTAATGAAACCATATCACTTAAAGTTTCTGACATAACTAAAAGAGGATGGTTATTTGATATATTAAATTGTGTTAATTTAATAAAGGAAGATATATTTAAATTAGAGGATATCTATAAATTTGAAGAAAAATTAAAATTAAAACATCCTCAAAATAATCATATAAAGGATAAAATACGTCAACAACTACAGATACTTAGAGATAAAGGGTATATTGAATTTCTTGGGAAAGGACTTTATCGTAAAATTAAGTAGAATAATATTATATGTTAGTTAATAATAATCCCAAAATACCTATATTTTTGTAGGTATTTTTTTATCAGGATAAGATGATGGTACCACAGTATTTATTTTAGTCTTATTTTAAGCCAAAGATTGTGGTACCAAACTTATTTTGCATTTGCAAAATTTATCCCAAAATCAATAAAAATATTGCTTTTGTCCTTTCAAAATAAGTCATTATTATATCCCACTTCTTTAAAATGATTATTTAAAATTGGGATATCTGTTATTTTGATAAAAAATTAATTAACTACTTGATTATGTATACAATAACGTATCCAAAAAATATCCTTGTTATACATCTAGTTACAATAAGTAAAGTTATAATTTCATTTTTTATTAGGAGTGATTTTATGTTGTTTATAATTGGAAAATATAAAGGTTTGTTGTTATTAAGAAAGGTTTGTATAGTCTTTTTTATTTTGTATTAACATAAATTTAATAGTGATCAATATGAATAAATATAAGATAAATATTATATATAATGATTCTGGTCCAAATATAAATGACTTATTAATTAAAATTTTAAAAATAGAAATATCAAAAAATCTTAAAAATATGCTTTTGAAAAATTATGAAAATGTGCTATCGTTAAATAGTACTTATTTATCTCGTGGAAAGTGAGGTTAAATGAATAAAGAGATAAATATACTTTCTAATGTCGGATTATATATTAGACTATCACGTGAAGATGATGATAAAACATTAGAAAGTGAAAGTATTACAAATCAAAAAAGTTTATTAACTCAATATGTTAAAGAAAAAAATTTAAGACTTGTTGATATTTATATTGATGATGGATATAGTGGTACCAATTTTGATAGACCAGAATTTAAAAGAATGATAGATGATATCTTAAAAGGAAAAATTAATATGGTTATTACCAAAGATATGTCACGCTTGGGGCGAGATTATATTGGTACAGGAGAACTAATTGAAAAATTTTTTCCAACTCATGGAGTTAGATATATAGCAGTTACTGATAATATAGATACATATTTAGATAGTTCCAATAATGATATTGCGCCTTTTAAAGCAATAATGAATGATATGTATGCTAAAGATATATCTAAAAAAATTAAATCAAGTTTAAGAGCAAAACAAAAAGAAGGAAAATGGGTAGGAGGAAGAACTCCTTTTGGTTATTTGCAAGATCCTAATAATAAAAATAAATTAATAATATTTGAAGAACAAGCAGTTATTGTAAGAAGAATATTTGATATGTGTTTAGAAGGATTATCATTTTATAAAATAGCTTTAAGATTAACAAACGAGAAAGTAAAAACACCAGCTGAATATTATAGTTTTGAATGGAAAAATAATTATCATCTTAATTACGGATTATGGCATGCTAAAACAATTAGAGATATTTTAATTAATAGAATGTATATTGGGGACTTAGTCCAAAATAAAAGAAATAAAGTTAATTATAAAGTAAAAAAGATTATTAAAAACAATCCTGAAAATTATATTATTGTTGAAAATACTCATGAAGCTATTATTGAAAAAGAAATATTTTATGAAGTTCAAAAAAGAATTCCTAAAAATGTAGGAAGAAACGAAAAAAAAGAAACATATTTATTAGATGGTTTATTATATTGTGGTGATTGTGGACATAGAATATCAGTTACATCAAGAAGGAAAAAAGATAATAGATGTTATACAATATGTAATTATTATCGAACTTATATGAAATATCATGTATGTACAACTCATTCGAATAATTATGATGTATTAGAAAAGATTATTTTAAATACATTAAAAGAATTATGTTTAAATTATATTGATAATAAAAAGATAAAAGAAGAAACATTAAAAAACATAAATAATGATAATAAGGAAAGTATAAAAAAAGAAATATCAGTTCTTGAAACAGACATCAATAACATCAATAGCAATTTAGATAATATCTATCTTGATAAATTAAACAAATTAATTACTGAAGAACAATTTAATAGAGTTAAAGTTAAGTTAGAAAACGAATTAAAGATTAAACAAAATAGATATATAGAATTAGTTAGTAATATTAACGAAAAAAGTAATAATGAAATGAATTATAAAAAAATAGAGAAATTTATTGATGAATTTTTATCGATGGAAAAACCTAATAGAGAATTAATTGTAAATTTAGTTGATAGAATAGAAATATTTGAAGATAAGAAAATAAATATTAAGGTTAGTTTTAATAATTTAAATTAAAAACATGGTATAATAATACATCAAGAGGTGTTGTTATGAATAAAGAAATAAAAATTGCTTTAATTTCTGCTTTATTGGCACTTATTATACAATTAGTTTCAACAACTTTATATAGTTTTTGGTTAGGTAACGATGGTGAATTAACTTTTTCCAGTTCTAAGATTCAAAACGGATATTTAAATACTATTATATTAAAAAATATGCAATCAAATACGTATTTGAAGAATATTGATATAATTATAGACTCTGATATAGAGATAGTTAAAAATGATAATTTAATAGGAAATGCAAAAATAGAAGATAATAAAATCACAATAGATGAAATAAATCCTAAAGAAACAGTTAATTTGACTTTTATTACTACAAAAAAATTAGAAGAAAATAACATTAAGTTAATAAATAGCGAAAAAATTGGAATAGAGTATTTTAATGATAAACAAAATATTAGTCAACGAATATTGATTTTGTCTGTTATATATTTTATTATTAACTTTTTAGTTTCATATTTTTTTAATAATATTAATAAAAAAGAAAAAGAAAAATTAAACATAAGGGTTGCATCAGCTGAAAAGAAAATGAAAGAATTAGAAGATGATGAAGAAAAATTTCATAATGAAATTATAGCAAATGCTAAAAATTTAGAATTACTGAAACAAGTTTACTTAAATGACATTAAAGATATGGAAAAGGAAGTATGTTTTTATCGAAGGGTGATTTTAAAAAAATTGTCTAAGCAAATTAAAATTAATAAAAAAGAAATAGAGGAAATTATATTAAAAATTATCAAAAATTTCAGTAAAAAAAATCATCGTGAGTTTAATTATAGTCATATTGACGAATTGATAAAAATACTTGAACTAAATGATGATAAATAAATCTATCATAAATACGCAAGGACATATTTGTCCTATAAATACTCATACAATTAATCGAGTTCATTATGTTCATAGTTACACTCCAAAATATACTTGCAGTGAAGAAACACAAATCATAAATGATGATTGTGGATGCAATATGTTTAAATAAATAAGATCCAACAAATGTTGGATTTTATTTTAAAACAATTGACTTTTGTTTATACTTTGTATATACTAATTATTAAGAGGTGGAATAATGGAAGCAAAAGTACAAAGATGGGGAAATTCTTTAGGTATTAGAATTCCTAGTGCTATTTTAAAATCTTTAAATATAAAACCAAATGATATGTTAAATATTAAACAGGAAGAAGATAAAATAATTGTTAGTGTTATTAAAAAAAATAAAATTTCATTAAGTGATAGATTTAAAGAATATAATGATAAAAATTTGGCTAAAGATTTCACGTGGGATGAAAATATTGGTAGGGAAATATGGTAAAAAGTTATATACCTAAACAAGGAGACTTAGTATATTTAGATTTTAATCCCATTAAAGGTCACGAACAATCTGGTGTTAGGCCAGCAATAGTTATTAGTAATAATGTATTTAACAAAAATACTAAAATGGTTATTGTTTGTCCTATAACTTCTAATGAAAAATATTTTCCAACTCATTATAATTTAGAAAATACAACTAAAATTCATGGCGCTGTTTTATGTGAGCATATAAGAAGCATCGATTATGAGATTAGAAATTTAAAATTTATTGAAAAAGCAAGTGATAATGATATTTTAAGTATAATAACTTTAGTAAATGCCTGTATTGAAGAATAATCCAACAAATTGTTGGATTTTATTTTAAATATTCTTCTAATGTTATATTATTGTCATAAATATATTTAGCAGCATTAATTCCTACATAACGATAATGCCATGGCTCATATTTAAATCCAGTTATATGTTCTTTTCCTTTTGGATATCTTAAAATAAATCCATATTTATAGGCATTATCTTTCATCCAAATAAATTCTTTAGAATTTTCAAAATTATCATAATCTTTGTTGGAACCCTCAACATCTAAAGCTAAACCTGTTTGATGTTCAGAATGACCTGGTTTTGCTGAACAATCTAAAGCATAATTTAAGCCTTTTTCTTTAATATAATAATTAAATAATTCATTTTGATAATTATAATCACGATAAGCAGAAACTGCTACAATTCTATAACCTAATTTAGATGCATCTTCACTTAATTTTTCAAAAGCTATTTTAGCTTCCTTTTTTAAATATTTATCTTTATTGGCGTATTTTAAAGAAATACTTTCTAAATCTTTTGGTATATAACTACTTAATAGTTGATTATTTTTATTAACTAAAACTAATATATCATCAGGCTTTTCAATTATTTTAATATTTTTATAAAATCCATCTTCTTCTTTATTAAAAAACAATAAAATTAAAATACCAATAATTATATAATAAGCTTTTTTTAAATTTTTTTCCATGATATTCACCTATAATAATTATATGCGTTTGGATAAATATGGTATATGATTTACTAAATTTATGGTATAATGATTTTGGTGAATATAAATGAAAAAATACATATTAATTATTTTTGTAGTAGCTATTGTGACGATGTTACCGATGTTTACAAGTGAATATAAATCTAGTAATGATACGAAATTTCATTTAATTAATATAGAGTATTTAACAAAACAAATTGACAAAGATTTTTTAAATCCTAGTAAAGTTGTTGGATATATCGGTAATGATTTCGGTTATGGAACTAGTTTGTTCTATCCACCATTAGGTCATTATTCGGCGGCATATCTAAATACCGTAGTTGATAATCCGATTATCAGTATTGAAATAATTCATTTTATTGGCTTATTTTTATCTGGTGTGACGATGTTTTTACTATCTAAAAAATTGTCTAAAAACGACTATATTGGATTATTATCAGCGATTATTTATATGCTTTTTCCTTATCATTTGTCAGATATATATATAAGAGATGCTTTAGGAGAAACTTTAATATTTATATTTTTACCTTTGATATTTTTAGGATTATATGAATTGTTAAATGATAATAAAAAGTATTTTTATTTATTCTTTGTAATAGGTTATGTTGGTGGAATGTTATCACATTTAACGATGATGACTTATTTTACAGTTATAGTATTAATATTTTTAATTTTTAAATATAAATTTACTTTAAAATATTTAAAAGAATTCATATTAGCTTCAATCTTTATTTTGGCTATAACCTCTCCATTCACAGTGGGATTATTGCAACAAAGATTATTAGGTAATTATAATGTATTTAAAGAAGGTGTTATGGTACAGGGGACTTGGGGTAATGCCTTAATGCCATTAAGATATTTGTTTGTAGGTGAAAATTGGGGCACAGAATATATTAGATATTATATTGATTTAATTGTATTAATTTTATTATTTTTTACGTTCAAAAAATATAAGCAATATAACAATAAATATTATAATTATGTATTAGGTTTTGGAATAATCAGTTTTATTTTATCTAGTATGTTATTTCCTTGGGATTTATTACCAAAATCACTTAGAATTATTCAATTCCCATGGCGATTTGTAACTTTTGTGTCATTATCAGTTAGTGTTTTAGCGCCTCTTTGTATGAGTAAATTTAACGACAAGAAAATGTTAAGTATTATTTTAATTATATTTATGGTTTTACTTGCGCAACCTAATTTAAGACAAGCTTCTAATGAAGTTATCGATATATCTAATATTGAACAGTGGTATGGTATGGGTTGGCAAAGAGAATATTTACCTGTAAATGCTGCAGAAAATAGTGAGTATTTTGATAATCGAAATCATGATATAATAATTAAAGAAGGAGAAGCTAATGTTGAAATAATTACTAATGATGTACCTTATTTAGAATTTAAAGTTGATAATAATGTCATTGTTGAATTACCTAGAATTTATTATATTGGTTATACATTATTAGATGAAAATAATAATAAAGTAGAATTTTATGAAAATGAATATGGATTTATTGAAACTAAATTAGGAAGTGGAACTTATAAATTAGATTTCACAGGAACTAAATATGACGAATTAGCTAAAATTGTTTCAATAATTAGTATTGTCGGATTTGGAGTGTTTGTATGGAGAAAAAAATAAGTGTTATAGTACCTTGTTACAATGAAGAAGAATCATTACCAATTTTCTATGAAGAAATAAATAAAGTAATGAATGAAATGAAAAAAGTTAAATTTGAATTAATATTTATTAATGATGGTTCAAAAGATAGAACTTTAGAAATATTAAGAGAATTAGCTAAAAAGGATAAACATGTAAGATATATATCTTTTTCAAGAAATTTTGGTAAAGAAGCAGGTATTTTAGCTGGATTAGAAGCATCAGTTGGTGATTATGTTTGTATGATGGATGTTGATTTGCAAGATCCACCACATTTATTAATTGAAATGTATGAAACTTTAGAAAATAGTGATTATGATTGTGTTGCTACTCGTAGTGTTTCACGAAATGGCTATTCATTTTTTAGGAAATTATTTACTAAATGGTATTATAAAATAATTAATAAAATATCTAAAACAGAAATAGTAGATGGAGCAAGAGATTTTAGATTGATGTCTAGACAAATGGTTGATGCAATTTTATCTTTAAAAGAATATAATAGATATTCTAAAGGTATATTTAGTTGGGTAGGATTTAAAACTAAATGGTTAACATTTGAAAATACAGAAAGAGTAGCTGGAACTACTAAATGGAATTTTTGGAAGTTATTTGCTTATTCAATGGAAAGTATCGTTGGCTTTTCAACTGTTCCTTTATTAATTTCTTCAATAGCAGGAATATTATTTTGTATTATTTCATTTATAATGATTTTAGTTATTATTTTTAAAACTTTAATTTTTGGTGATCCAGTATCAGGTTGGCCAAGTTTAGTTTGTATCATATTTTTTGTGAGTGGTGTCCAATTATTTTGTTTAGGAATAATGGGACAGTATTTGGCTAAAACCTATTTAGAAGTTAAAAATAGACCGGTGTATATAATTAAGGAGACCGAAAAAGATGTTTAATAAATTATTGAATTTATATAAAAAATATAAAGAAATAATTAATTATTTGATATTTGGAGGACTTACTACTTTAATTTCAATTGTTACTTATGCTTTATTTGCTAAAGCATTTCATATTGATTATTTAATAAGTAATGTTTTATCATGGATAATAGCTGTTTTATTTGCTTATATAACTAATAAACTATTTGTATTTGAAAGCAAATCTAAAAAAAATATTAAAGAAATAACTAGTTTTTTCTTCTTTAGAATTGTTTCTTTAGTTATGGAAATGATTATATTATATGTATTTGTTGATATGTTAAGTATTGATGATTTAATAACAAAAATAATAGCTCAAATAATTGTTATTGTTTCTAATTACATATTTAGTAAAGTATTTGTCTTTAAGAAAAATTAATTTTAACTATTCTTGTTTTAGAATAGTTTTTTTGATATACTTTTTATAGGTGAGTTAGATGAAAAAAAATATGAAGTTTAAAGTAATATTATTTATAATTTTATCGATAACGATAATATGTTTATTTTTAATTTTTAATAAAAAAGAAAATTTAGAAAAACCAAATGATAATCCTAATATAGAAAATCCTAGTGAAGAAATAACAAAAGATCCTGATAATGAAGATATTATTGATGAAATAGGAACTAACTATTTAAATAATATTACATATACTGTTAAAGTTGATAAAGAAGTTGAAGATGTAATTGTTGAATTTTTAAATGTTTATTATAATTCAATTAAGGAATTAAAAGAAAATGATATGACTTATCTATTTGAAAATCCTACATCAGAACAAGCTTTAATCAACCAAACAGCTTTGTCTTTATTAATTGAAACTAGAAAATTAAAACCAAATGATTTAAGTTTAGATAAAGCAAAATATGATTTAGATTTTACTGAGGTAAATACTAATGGTGATACAGTAGAAGTAACTGTTTTAGAAAATAATTATTTAAATTTTAACTTTATGAAAGAAATAGAATCAAAAATATATAATATTAAAAATGAGTTTACTTTAGAAAAAGTAGATGGAGAATATAAAATAACAAAACATAATAAAGTTCAAGATTTCTTTGTTATGATAACTGATTTATATAGTAGTGGTGGTAAAAGCAAATTAGATCAAATTAAACAAGATTATTTAGATTTAATAAATAAAAAATTAGAAAAAGATCGAAAAGATTATAATGATTTTCTAAATGGAACAGGTATTACTAGAAGAACTTGTGATCATGAATATAATAGGGAAGAGGCATTAAAGCAAACAGTTTGGGTAAACAAACGTGATCCAGAATGGACAGAGTTTAGTTCAAATTGTCAAAACTTTGTATCTCAAGTATTATATAGTGGCGGTATTCCAATGGACTATACTGGTAGTGCTTCACAATATCTGCAATGGAAGATGTATGATGATACTTATAATGAAAATCAAACAAATAAAGGATATGTTTATACTTGGACTTATGTTCCTTATTTTAGAGAATATGCTTTAAATAATACAGGTTATGGATTATGTGCATCAGTTGATGTAAATTTATATTATGCTGAAGCAGGTGATGTAATTCATGTTGGTACGACTGGGCCAACTAGACATGCCTTAATAGTAATAGGCGATTACAAAAAAGATGGTAAAACAGTCGATATATTAGTTAATTCAAACACTGTTGATTTAGAAAATTATCCTATTTCAGCTTATTCGTATCCTTATGTTAGTTTAATTAAAGTATATGGATGGAATGAATGAAAAAAGATATTATAAAAATAATAGCAATTATATTAATAATAATTGGTTGTATTGTTATATATCATAAAATAGATACGAATAAAGAAGTTGAAATTGCAAGTTTAGAAATATTCTAAACTTTTTTTATACATTAGTTGTGTTAAACTTTATGACTGATTAATGATATTCAGCATAAGCAATATTTAAATCAATAGGCATATCAATAGAA
>CALVYK010000015.1 GCA_944372195.1 uncultured Bacilli bacterium | reverse complement strand
AGCAAAAGCCACCGAAGAAGGAGAAATATTTAATCGTGAGATTAGATGCAGTCAAATTTATTTGACTTTTGTTCTTAATCAACATATATATAATTGACTTAAAAAAATTTTTATAATAAAATATATTATAGAGTAGATTGGAGCGAGAGAATTATGAAAAAAGGATTTACATTGGCTGAATTATTAGGAGTCATAATAATTCTTGGCATTGTTGCTTTAATTTCCATTCCATTAATTAATAAAATGATAAAAGACAGCAAGACTGATGCATATAATGCTCAAGTAAAAATTATTGTTGAAGCGGCTAAAACGTGGGCTTTAAACAATACTACCAGATTACCAGATGTTAATAGTGATAACGAAGAAACTGTTTCTGTTGCAGAATTAATAACAGCAGGATATATAAAAGGCTCAGATAGTGATCAAATTATTAATCCTACTGATGAAACTAAAACCATGAATGGTTGCGTAATTATAAAATATAGTCAAGACTATCAACAATATACTTATGAATATATTGACGAGTGTCAAAATTAATAAAGATATTTATTAAAAAATCAGTTAAATTATGTTAAAAGGTTAATAATTGACCTTTTTTTCTTATATGTGATAAAATAAAATATGGTGATTTGTTATGTTTGAATTAGTATCTAAATATATGCCAAGTGGTGATCAACCAGAAGCAATTAAAGAATTAGTAGAAGGCATAGAAAATAAAAAAAAATACCAGGTTTTGTTAGGCGCTACTGGTACAGGAAAAACATTTACTATTGCTAATGTAATTGCTAAAGTTAATAAGCCAACTTTAGTTTTAGCTCACAATAAAACATTAGCAGGTCAATTATATGCGGAATTGAAAGAGTTGTTTCCTAATAATCGAGTTGAATATTTTGTATCTTATTATGATTATTATCAACCAGAAGCTTATGTTGCTAAAACTGATACTTACATTGAAAAAGATGCTTCAATTAATGACGAAATTGATGAATTAAGACATTCTGCAACATCTTCTTTATTAAATAGAAGAGATGTTATCGTAGTTGCATCTGTATCATGTATATATGGTATTGGTGAAAAAGAAGAATATAAAAATAAAACATTAACATTAAATGTTGGTGATAATGTTGAAAGAAATGATATATTAGAAAAATTAGTGGAAATGTTATATGAAAGAAATAATTTAGATTTAAAAAGAGGATCTTTTCGAGTAAGGGGAGATATATTAGAAATTGTACCTATAAATCAACATAGTCATGCTATTAGAATTGAATTTTTTGGTGATGAAATAGATAAAATATTAGAAGTAGATATATTAACTAATAAGGTAATAAACAATAAAAAATCTATAACAATTTTTCCTGCAAGTCATTTTGTAACTAGTGAAGAAAAACTAAAAATTGCTATAAAGAATATAAGAGAAGAATTAGAGCAACAATTAGAAAAGTTTAAAAGTGAAAATAAGTTGTTGGAATATCAAAGATTGCAAGAACGTACTAATTATGATTTAGAAATGTTAGAAGAAACTGGTTTTTGTCGTGGTGTTGAAAATTATTCTAGGCATATTGCTTTAAAAGAACCAGGCGCTACCCCTACTACATTAATAGATTTTTTTGATAAAGATTTTTTAATGGTTGTCGACGAATCACATGTTACTTTGCCGCAAGTTAGAGGAATGTATAATGGTGATCGTGCTAGAAAAGAAGTTTTAGTCAATTATGGATTTAGATTACCTAGTGCTTTAGATAATCGTCCATTAAAATTTGACGAATTTGAAAGCAAAATAAATCAAGTAATTTGTGTATCTGCAACACCTGGAGATTATGAGTTAGAAAAGACAAATTATAAGTTTGTAGAACAAATAATAAGGCCAACAGGTTTATTAGATCCAATTATTGAAGTAAGAAAATCAAAAAATCAGATTGATGATCTAGTAAATGAAATAAATAATCAAATTAGTAAAAATGAAAGAACTTTAATTACTACTCTAACTATTAGGATGGCTGAAGAACTAACAAATTATTTAAAGAAAATTGATATCAAAGTAGCCTATCTTCATACAGAAGTTAAAACATTAGAACGATTAAGAATAATTAATGACTTAAGGAAAGGTAAATATGATGTTTTAGTTGGTATTAACCTTTTAAGAGAAGGATTAGATATTCCTGAGGTAAGTTTAGTAGCTATTTTAGATGCTGATAAACAAGGATTTTTAAGAAGTGAAAGAAGCTTAATACAAACAATAGGACGAGCTGCTAGAAACGCTAACGGACGAGTTATTATGTATGCAGACACTATTAGTGAATCAATGGATAAGGCTATTAAGGAAACTACTAGAAGAAGAAAAATTCAAGAAGATTATAATATTAAACATAATATTATACCTAAAACGATTATTAAAGAAATAAGAGAAGTCGTTACAAATAATAAAGAAATTGAAAAAGAAAAAATATCTAAGAAAGATAAACAAAAATTAATGATAGATATCGAAAGAGAAATGAAAGAAGCGGCTAAAAATTTAGATTTTGAACGTGCTATGGAATTAAGAGATATATTATTTGAATATAAAAGTGAATAAGTATATTTTTATAAATTTTTGATGTTAATTTAATATTGAAAATAAAAACATTTTCATGATATAATAATAATAGAGAGGAATGATAAAAATGAATCCAATTTTATTAGATTTAGGTTTTATTCAGATTTATTGGTATTCAATAATGATATTATTAGGAGTTTTTGTTGGTGGCTCATTAATAATAAGAGAAGCAAAAAAATTTAAAATGCCAGAAGACTACATATTAAATATGATATTATTTTGTATTATATTTGGAATAATTGGCGCTAGATTGTATTATATTTTATTTGAATGGGATTATTATAAAAATCATATTATTGATATATTTAAAATATGGGAAGGCGGATTAGCTATTCATGGCGGTATATTATTTGGCTTAATTTTTATAATAATTTACACTAAAAAATATAAAGTTAATACCTTTAGAATGTTAGATATAATATCTGTTGGCTTAATAATAGGTCAAGCAATTGGTAGATGGGGCAATTTCTTTAATGGTGAGGCTCATGGTCCTTTAACTACTTTGGAATTTTTACAGTCTTTACACTTACCTAATTTTATAATTGATGGTATGCATATAAATGGTATGTATTATCAACCTACTTTCTTATATGAGTCAATTTGGTGTTTGATAGGTTTTATAATCTTACTTTTATTTAGAAGAAGAAGATATTGTAAAATTGGGCAAACAACTGGTTTATATTTTATATGGTATGGTATAGGAAGGTATTTTATAGAAAGTTTAAGAACTGATAGTTTGATGTTATTTGATTTTAAAGTTGCACAAATAGTATCAATATTATTAGTGGTGGTTGGTTTAATTATTTTAATAGTTAAATCAAGAGGATCTATGTTAGAAAATAGATATAATGATAAGGAGAATTTAAATGAGGTACTCTTTTGATTGTGTAGTAGTAGGTTCTGGTATAGCTGGAATGACTGCTGCCATATATTTAAAAAGATCTAATGTTAATGTTCTATTATTAGATAATGATGCTCCAGGTGGCTTACTAAATAAAATTAGTGTCATTGAAAATTATCCAGGTTTTGATAAAATAAGTGGACCAGATTTAGCTTATAAAATTTACGAACAAGTAACTAATTTAGGAATAGAAATAAGATATGGTAAAGTACTAGATATAAAAGATCATATCGTTAAGACTGATATTGAAGAAATAACAACTGATAAAGTTATCCTTGCTGTTGGTCGTAAAGCACGTAAACTAGATAATACAAATGATATTAAGAATATAAGTTATTGTGCTTTATGCGATGGTAATTTATATAAAGACAAAATAGTTGCTATAGTTGGATACAGTAATTCTGCCATTGAAGAAGCAATTTATTTATCAGATATATGTAAAAAAGTAATCATAATTGGTAGAGGTTCATCATTTAAAGGTGAAGATAGTTTAGTAGATAAAATATATAGTAAAAAAAATATTGATGTTCAACTTGATTGTGTTATAGAAACGCTAAATAAAGAAAAAAACTTATTAAATGAAATTGTTACAAATAAAGGTATATTTAAAGTTGATGGTATGTTTGTTTCTATTGGATATGAACCAAACACATTATTTTTGAACGAATTAGAAAAAGATAATGGCTATATAATTGTCGACAATAAAATGAAAACTAATATTGATTATATATATGCTTGTGGTGATATAATAAAAAAAGATGTTTATCAATTAACTACTGCTGTTGGTGAAGCGACAATAGCGGCTATAAATGTTAAGAAAACACTTTAGTTTTCTTTTTTTAATATCAAAATAATTTTGATTATGGAAATAGTTACAAATATCATTGAACGAAGAAAATCCAACAAGAAGTATACAAGCAACAGTAGGATTAATAAGATTAGGAGAAATGTTGTCAAGTCAAAGTAATAGTATATTGACTAAAGGGCATACAACTGCAAGTAGTTATAGTAATGCAAGCACATATTGGACAATGACACCATATGCAAGTAGTTCTTACACTTGGGACATGTACAGCAATGGTCGTGCCCAGTACATTTCCGTTTCCGGCGCGGATGGCTTGCGTGCAGTTATAGTTGTTAACTCTGATGTCATCATTACCTCTGGTAATGGTACTTGGTCAAGTCCATATCAAATTTAAAAAGACGATATGAAAAAAACAAGTTCAAACGAAGCATACACACCTTGCCGATGAAAATGGCAAGATGAGGCAAATATGGGTGTAAGAATATATGTAGTTCTAATGCTTGGAACGTGAACAACAATGGTACTGCCAACAACAATGATGTGTCCAACACGAATGGCTTGCGTGCAGATTCCTTCTAGACTTAATTTATATGATTAAGGTTGTTTAAAACAAGAATTAGGAAACAAGCCTTATTTCCTAGGTATAAATCCTAAAAATATTGGTGATAGTACAACTATAATAAAAGTGGTTTAGTAGAGTAAAATCGAAAAATCGCTTTTTCTTTTGTAATAAACTATGATATAATAAAAATAAAATTAAGTGGTGATAAAATGAAAAAAGTTGTTGTATTAGGTGGTGGAACAGGATTATCTACCCTACTTCGTGGTTTAAAACAATTTCCTGTTGATATAACTGCTATAGTAGCAGTATCTGATGATGGAAGAAGTACTGGCAAATTAAGACAAGAATTTAATGTTCCTGCTGTTGGAGATATAAGACAAGTTATAATTGCATTATCGGAAACAGAACCATTATTTAAAAAATTATTAAATTATCGTTTCAAAACTAACAGTGACTTAAATGGGCACGCTTTAGGTAATTTATTGCTTACAGGGCTTATAAATGTTTCAGGCAACCTATCTACTAGTATTGAATCTTTAGGCAAAATATTAAATTTAAAAGGTAAAGTGTTACCTTTAACCGAAGATAATGTAATATTAATAGCAAAGATGAATGATGATTCTATTATTGAAGGTGAACATAATATTACAGAAAGTAATAAAAATATTAAAGAAATTTTTTATAAGGAAAAGCCTAAAGTATTAGATGATGTTATATACGAAATAGAACATGCCGATTTAATTATATTGAGTATGGGTAGTTTGTACACTAGTTTATTACCTAATTTAATATGTGATGAAGTAAAAAAAGCTATTGATAATAGTAAAGCTGATGTTATGTATGTTTGTAATATTATGACACAACCTGGAGAAACTGATGATTATAAAGCTAGCGACCATATAAAAACAATAAATAAATATTTAAACAATAAAAAAGTTAATGTTATAGTTGTTAACAATGGCAAAGTAACAAAAAAAATAAAAGAAAAATATTTATCTATGGAACAAAAAGATCAAGTTATATATGATAAAGATGAATTAAAAAAATTAAATTTAAAGATAATAGCTGATAATTTTATAAAAGTTGAAGATGATATTTTAAGACACAATATAGCTAAATTAGGATTTCATATTTATTCATATTTATTAAAGGGTGATTAATTATGTCATTTACTAGTACAGTAAAAAATGAAGTAAGTAAATTAGAAATAAATAATATAGAAAAAATTGCAGAATTAAGCGCTATTTTGGCTAATAATGCTATTTTAGAAGATGATATTATAAAAATAACTACTGAAAATGCTAGTGTTTCTAGAAGAATATTTAATTTAATTAAAGATATATATCATGTAATACCTAATATTACTATTAGAAGAAGCATAAATTTTAATAAAAAATATTTGTATATTTTACACATAAAAAGCAAAAATATTGACATTTCTAATAAAATACCTGAAGATTATATTATTGACGACGATGAATCTATAAGAGCTTATCTAATAGGAGTATTTTTAATGTGCGGATCTATTAATGATCCGAAGACATCTAGATATCATTTAGAATTTTTGGTAAATGACGAAAAGTATGCTTATTTTGTAAATGATTTATTAAATAAATATAATTTAAATAGTAAAGTTTTAAAAAGAGAAACTAAGTATATGATATATATTAAAGAAGCTGAAAAAATAAGTGATTTTTTAAGAATTATAAATGCCTATAATGCTGTTATGTATTATGAGGATATAAGAATATATCGAGATCATAAAAATATGACCAATAGACTAAATAATTGCGAGCAAGCAAATGTTGATAAAATAATTGAAACAGCTAATAAACAATTAAAAGACATCGAATTAATAAATCAAGTTGGTTTAGATTTATTAGACGAAAAAGAACAGATAGTAGCTTTATATAGATTAAAATATAAAGATGTTTCGTTATTAGAATTAAGTGAAATAATTTCAATGGAAACAGGTAAGAAAATTACTAAATCAGGCATTTATCATAGGTTTAAAAAAATAAGTGAATTAGCCGACAAATTAAGAGAGAAAATGTAAATTCTCTTTTTATTATTTCAATTTTATAGTATAATTAATATGGGTGATTTTATGGAAGAAATCTTTAATTCGTTAACACAACTTATAAAAGAACACAATTCAATATTAATAATGACTCATAGACACCCTGATTTTGATGGCATGGGTTCTGCTTTAGGGTTACAACAAATTATTAATAGTTTTAAAAAGGAAAGTTATATTTGTATAAATAATAGTGAAAAAAATAGTTCATTAAAAAAAAGTTATGATTTAATTAAAGAAAATAATTTATATTTTAGTACAGTAAAAAAATCTAATGTTGAAAAGTTAATTAATGATGACACTCTATTGATTATTTTAGATACTCATAAAAAAGAAATGACTGAAATTCCTGAATTGATTGATAAAGTTAAAAATGTTGTTGTTATTGATCATCATATAAAAAGTAAAGATCACATAAATGATATAACTTTAAGTTATATTAATTCGGGATTATCAAGTACAGTCGAATTTATGGCAAACTACATTAAGTATTTAAATAAACAAATAGATCCCCTTTTCGCTACTATAATGTTGGTTGGATTAGAAATAGATACTAATAATTTTAGACTAAAAACTACTGACAAAACATATGAAGCAGCAGCTTTTTTATCTAAGTTAGGTGCGGATAATATTTTAAAACAAGAATTATTGCAAGAAGATAAGGAAATATATATTAAAAGGCAAAAATTAATCGAAAAAAGTTTTATGATAAATAGCAATATGGCATTGTGTATTTTAGACAATAAAATATATGAAAATAAGGACTTAGCTGCTATAGCTGAAGAATTATTACAATTTGAAAATGTTGAAGCCTCATTTGTAATAGGAAAAATATCTAAAGATATAACTGGTATAAGTGCTAGATCGATTGGAAAAATAAACGTTGAAGAAATAATGGCTAAATTAGGTGGTGGCGGACATTACACCGAAGCTGCTAGTCAAATAAAAGAAAAGACAATTAATGAAGTACAAGAACTTTTATTAAATGTTCTAAAGGAGGAAAAATGAAAGTAATATTCCTAAAAGATTTAAAGGGACAAGGTAAAAAAGGAGACATAAAAGAAGTAAAAGATGGTTACGGCAATTTTTTAATAAAAAACAATATTGCTTCACTTGCTAATGAATCAAATTTAAAACATTATAATACAGTTAAATCTAAGCAAGAATTAGAAGAAAATTTATATATTAAAGAATGTGAAAAATTAAAAGAGCAATTAGAAAAATTAAAAATTAATATCAAAGTAAAAGTTGGTGCTCAAGATAGAGTATTCGGTAGTGTTAGCACTAAACAAATTGTAACAGAATTAAAAAAATTAAACTATGATATTGATAAAAACAAAATTAAACTAGATCATCCTTTATCTAGTTTGGGTACTCATATTGTAAATGTTGAGTTACATAAAAAAGTAATAGCTAATTTAAAAATTAATTTAGTAAAGTAGGTGAATTATGCAAGAAAAAACTATACCTCATAGTATTGAAGCTGAACAAGCAGTATTAGGTTCAATGTTTTTAACTAAATATGCTTTACAAAAAGGTATTGAAAGTTTAAATGAAAATTTATTTTATTTAGATAGTCATAGTAAAATATTTTCAGTTATAAGTGATTTATCTGAAGCAAATAAACCAATAGATATAATGACTGTCAGTGAAGAATTAAAAAGAAGAAATTGGTTAAATACTATTGGTGGTATTGAATATTTAACTACGGTTGCTAGAAGTGTACCTACAGCTGCTAATATAGATGAATATATTAAAATAGTTGAAGAAAAAGCTATTTTAAGAAGATTAATTGATGAAGCTACTAATATTGTAACCGATGCTTATAATTCAACTAATAGTATCAATGATATATTAGATAATGCTGAAACAAAAATATTAAATGTTGTTAAAACAAGAAAAGGTACGGAATTTAGAAGTATTCAAGATGTTTTATTTAAAACTCAATCTGATTTGGAAAAAATATCTAAAAACAAAGGTGAAATGACAGGCATTTCCACTGGATTTTATAAATTGGATAAAATAACATCAGGCCTTCATCCTAATGAATTAATAATCATTGCGGCTCGTCCTGGTATGGGTAAAACTGCGTTTGCTTTAAATCTTGCTACTAATATTGCTATGAATGGTAAGACAGTTGCTTTATTTAATATGGAAATGAGTGCTGAACAATTAGTAATGCGTATGTTAGCTTCAGTTGGGCAAATATTTGGTGACAAATTAAAAAGTGGTAATTTAAAAAATGACGATTGGAAACGAATTAATGAAGCTATTAGTAGATTAGCAGAAACCAAAATGTATATTGACGATACATCTGGTATGACTATTAGTGAAATAAGAGCTAAATGCCGAAGATTAGCTTCGATGAAAGATGGATTAGATATAGTAATTATCGATTATCTACAATTAATTCAAGGATCAGATAGATATAAAGGTAATAGAGTTCAAGAAGTTACTGAAATATCTAGAAGTTTAAAAACTTTAGCAATGGAATTAAAAATACCAGTTATCGCTTTATCACAATTATCAAGAAGTGTCGAAGGTAAAGGAAGGAAAGACAATAGACCAATATTAAGTGATTTAAGGGAGTCTGGTTCTATTGAACAAGATGCTGATATTGTTGCTATGCTTCACCGTGAAGACTATTATGATAGGGAAGCTAGAATCGACGAAAATACTAGTCGGACAACTTTAATTATTGCTAAACATCGTAATGGACCAGTAACGGATATACCACTTATATTTAAAACTAATACTAGTACATTTAATTCAGTTGATGAAAGTATGGAAGGTGATGTATGAAAAAAATAGGATCAATAATAATCAGCTTATTGCTAGGTGCTTTTCTATTTTTCTTTTGTCTAGGATATAGTAAAAATAATTATCCAAACGAATTATATAATGTTTATCTTGATGGTGAATATTTAGGTACAATTGATTCAAAAGAAAAATTGCAAAACTATATTAATGAAAATGCACAACATTTGATAAATATTAAAGATATTACCAAAACATATTGTGAAAATGAAAAAACATTAGATGAAATAATTAAAGATGAAAATTTGCAAGAATTAATGGATAATAGTAAAGATATCAATTATTATGAAAGTGATAATAAAAAATGTATGGATATTATTATTGAAGATGGGGAAACTATTGAAAAAGTTTATTCACCTAATGGTTTAAATATCGAAAAAGTATTGACATATAACGGTGAATTAACTGATATACAAGATATTTATTCAAAAATTATCGATTTAAAATCTTTTACAGTTAAAGGATACCAATTTACTATTAACAAAGATGATAAAACAGAATATATATACGTTACTGATAAAAAAATATTTGAAGATGCTGTAAACTCTTTAATTTCAATTTATGTTGGTAAAGATGACTATAAGGCTTATTTAGAGGATAATCAATTAAAAATTGAAACAGTTGGTTCTTTAATTGAAAATGTATATATTGAGGAAAATATTACTGTTAAAGAAATTCAAATATCAATAGATAACAAGATTTATACTAATAGTGATGAATTAACGCAATTTTTATTATACGGAGATAATCCGGTTACTAAAACATATGTTGTAAAAGAAAATGAAATGATCGAGGATATAGCATTTAATAATAAAATTAGTAACCAAGAATTTTTGATATCGAATCCTAAATATCGTGATGAAAATAGTTTAATATCAGTTGGTACGGAAGTTTTAATTAAAGAAACAAATCCTCAATTAAGTGTTGTAGTTGAAAAATATGTTGTTGAAGATAAGATTAGTGAGTTTAAGACAATTTATCAATACGACGAAAATGAATTATTAAACTTTGAAAAGAAAATCCAAGATGGTGAAAATGGATTAGAACGAATTAGTCAAAAGCAAAAAATAGTTAATGGTGATATCGCTTTCGTTGAACCAGTTGGGAAGGAAATTTTAAAAAGTACAGTTGATGAAATCATTATTAAGGGCGAAAAACAAATTCCTAATGTTGGTGACTTAAATAACTGGGAATGGCCTAGTGAAAGTGGTTGGGTAATTTCTACAAATTATGCTTGGCGTATTCAACCAATTACTGGTGAACGTGAATTTCATGCAGCTTTAGATATTGCTGGTACTGGTTATAATTCTCCGGTTTATGCTGCTAATAATGGAACGGTAATTATAAAAGAATATAGGTACGATTATGGTAATTATATAGTAGTTGATCATAATAATGGTTATTATACTTTGTATGCGCATATGAATAAGTTTATGGATGGTGTCAATATAGGAACTACAGTTGCTCGTGGACAACAAATAGGTTATGTTGGAACTACAGGATATTCAACTGGTCCTCATATCCATTTTGAAGTATGGAAGGACTGCCGTTATTGCCGAATTAATCCATGGAGTATATTTGAATGAAAGTATCAGTTTTAGCTTCTGGTTCTAAAGGTAATTCGACTTATATCGAAACTAATGATGCCAAATTGTTAATTGATGCTGGCATGAGTAATTTATATATTGAAAAAAAATTAATATTATTAGGAGTAAATCCTGATGATATTAATTTTATCTTTATAACTCACACTCATTCTGACCATGTTGCTGGGTTAAAAGTTTTTATTAAAAAACATCATCCTAAAGTTTTTTTGACTACTGATATGTATAACGAATTAAAAGATATATTAAATGATTATGAAATATTAGAATCACCAATAGTATTAAACGATCTAACTGTTGATTATTTTAAGACATCACATGATACTGACTCTGTTGGTTATATATTTAAAAGTAATGATAAAGAAATAGTATATGTGACTGATACTGGATATATAAACATTAAAAATTTAAAAAAAATAAACAATAAAGATTTATATATATTTGAAAGTAATCATGATATTGAAATGCTTATGAGTAATCCTAATTATCCTTATCAAATAAAGCAAAGAATATTAGGAGATAAAGGACATTTATCTAATAATCAATGCAAAGAATATTTAAATAAAATAATTGGTGATAAAACTAAATATATTGTTTTAGCTCACTTATCTGAGCAAAATAACGATCCATCTTTAGCTCTAAATAATTTAAATGATATAGAAAATGTTAAAATAACAGTTGCCACTCAAAATGAAAGTACAGAGCTGATAGAAGTATGATTAAAATAATATGTGTCGGAAAGTTAAAAGAAAAATATTTAGTTGATGCTTGTTTAGAATATACCAAAAGAATAAGCAAATATAATAGGTTAGAAATAATTGAATTAAAAGATAGCAATATTAAAGAAGAAAGAGATAATATTTTAAAATATATTAACAAAGAATTTATAATAACTCTTGAAATAGAAGGAAATATGTTAGACTCCCCTACTTTGGCGCATAAAATAGATAACATATTTTTAACTAATCCTAATATTACTTTTATAATTGGTGGTTCAGATGGATTACATGAAGACATAAAAAAATTAAGTAATTATAAATTATCTTTTTCTAAACTAACATTTCCTCATCAATTGTTTAGAGTTATGTTATTAGAACAAATATATCGAAGTTTCAAAATTTTAAATAATGAAGCTTATCATAAATGAATTGTAAGAAATTACAATTTTTTTTAATTTTAAGCAGGAAATTGATTTATTTTTGTCGTATATAACTAGTAGGAGGCAAATATGGAAAAATTCTATACAGCAAAATATGAATCAGTTTTTATGTATTCAGCAGTAAAACATCAAAGAGTAATAAAAAAAATAATAGAACAAATATTAAATAAAAAATATAATGATTTTATTATATTAAATCCAAATTTATTCAAAGATAATATACATAATATTGGCCAAAAATTAGATTTGTTAATTAAAGCTGATGATGAATATATCAATGTTGAATTAAATTCTAGATATAATAAATACATAAAAGAAAGAAATTTGTTATATGTATTTAAGTTATGCTTAGATAAAAGTGAAAAAGATAAACAAACATTAAAAGGTTGTGTTAGACAGATAAATATAAATTTTGGAAGAAAAAGTAAAGGAATAGAAGATATAGCAGTAGTAAATTTAACTGATAATAAAAAATTTACAACAAAAATAGAAATAAAGAATTTAAATGTAGACTTTTATATTAAAAAGTATTATAATAATTATAAGTTAACAAAAGAAGAAGAGTTATATGCTATATTAGGATTAGAATTAGAAGAATTAAAAAAATTAGGTGAAAGGAATGATATAGTGAAAGAATTTAAAGAAAGTGTAGAAGAAGCTAATAAAGATGAATTAGTAGTAAAATGGTTTACTCCAGAACAAGAACGAGAAATGAGAGAAAATTATATAAAAAGTGAAGCCGAAGAAAAAGGTATGAAAAAAGGAATATTACAAACTGCTAAAAATATGTTAGAAGCAAATATGAATATCTAAACAGTATCAAAATTAACAGGCTTATCTGTAAAGAAAATAAAAGATATGTTACTTTAATATTAGTTTTATGTTATACTAATTGTAGGAGTGATATAATGATTGAAACACCACATATTAAATGTAATAAAGAAGATATATCCAATATTGTTTTAATGCCAGGAGATCCATTAAGAGCTAAATTTATAGCTGAAACATATTTAAAAGATTATAATTTAGTTAATAATGTAAGAAATATGTTAGCTTATACTGGTTATTATAAAGGTAAAAAAATAACAGTTTTTTCTTCAGGTATGGGTATGGCCAGCATGGGAATATATTGCTATGAATTGTATAAATTTTTTGATGTAAAATATATAATTAGAATTGGTTCTTGTGGAAGTAATAATAAAGAAATAAAATTGTTAGATACTATTTTATCTACTTCAAGTTATACGGAGACTAATTTTAGTTATACTTATAGTTCAGTAGATGTTCATGAAATTGAATCTAGCAATTATTTAAATGAAATTATTTTAAATAAAGATAATACCATCAAACAAGGCAAAACTGTTTGTAGTATGGTATTTGATGCTTATATGGAAAATAAGGAGGAATATAATAAAAGATTACCTAAAGATATTATTGCTAGCGAAATGGAAGCTTTCGCCCTATTTTATATAGCTAAAATGTTAAAAAAAGATGCTGCATGTTTACTTACAGTATCTGATTCTTTATATGATAATTCTAAGATTAGCTCAAGTGATAGACAAAATAATTTAAAACATATGATAGAAGTTGCTTTGGAAGCATGTTTGGAGGTTTTATAATGGAATTAATGGATAAAGCTATTGAAGCCAAAAAAAATTCATACAGCCCCTACTCTCATTTTAAAGTTGGAGCTGCTCTACTTACTAAAGATGGCAAAATATTTACAGGATGTAATATAGAAAGTGCCTCATACACACCTACTTGTTGTGCCGAAAGAACTGCCTTTTTTAAAGCTATAAGTGAAGGACATAAAGATTTTGAAGCTATTGCTATAAGTGGTGATACAGAATATTGTTATCCATGTGGCGTATGTCGTCAAGTTATGAGTGAATTTTGTGATAAAGATTTTAAGATTTATGTTGGAGATAAGGTATATACTTTAGATGAATTACTACCCTATTCTTTTGAATTGGAGAAATAACTATGAGAATGTATGACATAATAGAAAAGAAAAAAAATAAATTATCTTTAACTAAAGAAGAAATTGAATTTTTTGTTAATGGTTACGTTAATAATGAAATACCTGATTATCAAGTATCTAGTTTATTAATGGCAATTGTTTTAAATGGTATGGATGATTTGGAAGTAACTAATTTAACTTTAGCTATGGCTAATTCTGGGGATAAATTAAATTTAAATTTTAATGCTGTGGATAAACATTCTACTGGTGGTGTTGGCGATAAAACAACTTTAATTATTACACCGATAGTTGCTTGTTTAGATTGTAAAGTGGCTAAAATGAGTGGTAAAGGATTAGGTTACACCGGAGGAACTATTGATAAATTAGAATCTATACCAGGAATTAAAGTACAATTAAGTGACGAAGATTTTATTAAGCAAATAAATGATATTAATTTAAGTATTATAAGTCAAACTAAAAATATAGCTCCAGCTGATAAAAAGATTTATGCTTTAAGAGATGTAACAGCGACAGTAGAAAGTATTCCTTTAATAGCATCTAGTATTATGAGTAAAAAAATAGCTAGCGGCGCTAAAAACTTGGTATTAGATATTAAAGTTGGTAGTGGTGCTTTTATGAAAAATATAAATGATGCTACTAAACTAGGTGAAACTATGGTTAACATTGGTAAGAATGCTTCTATTAATACAGTTGCTATTTTGTCTAATATGAACGAGCCATTAGGTAATAATATCGGAAATAATTTAGAAGTATTAGAAGCTATCGAAGTATTAAAAAATAATGGACCTAAAGATTTAACTGATATATGTATTGAACTAGCTACATACATGGTTAGTATTACTAAAAATATTGATTATAATGATGCTAAAGATAAAGTAATAGAAGTATTAAAAAGTGGTAAGGCATTAGATAAATTTTATCAATTAGTTAAATATCAAGGTGGAGATATTTCTAAATTAAATCATAATTCAAAATATGAATATAAAGTATATTCTAAAAAAAGTGGTTATATTACTAAAATGGATACTGCTAAAATAGGCAAAATAAGTTGTATGTTAGGTGCAGGACGAGTAAAAAAAGAAGATATAATTGATTATAATGCAGGTATTATTTTAAACAAAAAAATTAATGAATATGTTAATGATAATGAATTGTTATGTACTTTGTATACTGATAAAGAAATTGATTTAAGTAATGAATATTTAGATAGTATTGAAATATCTGATAATAAAGTTAATAATGATTTAATATTAGGAGTAATAAAATGAAAGATGTAGTTAATAAATTAATTAAATTAAATAAAACAATATCTACAATGGAATCTTGTACTGGTGGTTATTTAGCTAGTTCAATAACTAATATAGATGATTCTAGTAAAGTATTTAAATTTGGATCTGTTACTTATTCTAATGAATATAAAATAAAAATGGGTGTAGATAGTAATATAATTGATAAATATACTGTTTATAGTATGGAAACAGCAAATGCTATGAGTAAAGCTATATGCTCATTTACTAATTCTTCATATGGAGTGGGAGTAACAGGAAAATTAAATAAACAAGATGATGAAAATCCATATGGGTCAAATAATATTGTTTATGTAAGCATTTATGATAAAGAAAACGATCATAACTATACTATGACTATTGAAGATTTAATTGGTAATAGAGAATCAATGAAACAGCAAATAATCGATAGAATTGTTATTTTATTAAAAAATATTGTATAAATTTATAAATAAATAATCAATATTAATTTAGGTGATAAAAATGAAAAAATTAATATTGGTTATTTTTTTAATTATTTTGTTTTATGTATGCATAGGGCATGTATCAAGTTTAGCTATTCCATCTGATGCTTTAAGAATTAGAGTGATTGCTAATAGTAATTCAGATTATGATCAAGAAATCAAAAAAATAGTGAAAGAAAATATTCAATATAAAATGTATGAGTTATTAAAGAATACTAAAGGTGTCGATGAAGCAAGAAGAATTATTAATAATAATTTAAATAATATTGATAATGATGTTAAAACTACTTTACAGTTATTAGATTATGAATTGGGATATGATATTAATTTTGGATTAAATTACTTTCCTAGTAAAGAATATAAAGGAATTACTTATGAAGAAGGTTATTATGAATCATTAGTTATTACTTTAGGTGAAGGTAAAGGTGATAATTGGTGGTGTGTTTTATTCCCTCCTTTATGTTTATTAGAAGCTGAAGAAAGTACTGAAGTAGAATATACTTCATTTGTTAAAGAACTACTAGATAAATATCTATAGTTTTTTTAATTAAAATAAATTATTTAGAATTTTTATACACCAGTAATTTAGTAGTAGACAAAATAAAAAAATAATATATAATTTATATAAGGATAGGAGATGTATTTATGATTAAAAAAGGCTTTACTTTAATCGAATTACTAGCAGTAATAATAATACTTGCAATAGTGGCATTAATAGCTACACCAATAATATTAAATGTAATAGATGATGCAAGAGTATCAGCAGGAAGATCAGAAGCAAATATGATATTAAGTGGCATCAATAATTATTGCGCAAGTGAAGATATGAAATATCAACTAGATAATAGTTATGAAAGAATATGTACATCAAGTATGAATAAAGAAGATGTACCAACAATGGTAACATGGGCAACAATTCCGTTTCGAATACGAACGGCGTCCGCGCAGATTCCTTTTAAACTGAGATTTATATGACTAAGGTTATATAAAGAGAAGAATTAGGAAACAAGCCCTATTTCCTAGGATAACCTAAAAATATTGGTGATAACACAACAAAAATATAAGTGGTTTGTAGAGTAAAATCGAAAAGTCGCTTTTTTTAATAATAGTATTGCTTACTATTTTTTTTTATTATATAATTGATATGGTGACAATTATGGATAAAGTTTATGATGAATTACTCAATAGATTAAATATAAAATATGGTGATGCAGTAGTAGTTGGTGTATCTGGTGGACCAGATTCTATGGCATTATTACATTTATTAATAAGATTAAAAAAAGCTTTAGATTTACAAATAATATGTGCTCATGTTAATCATAATACAGGAAGAAAAGGACAATTCGAAGAACAAAAATTTGTTGAAGATTATTGTAAAAAAAATAGTGTTATATTTGAAACTATGACAATTGAAAAGTATGGAGATGATAATTTTCACAACGAAGCAAGAACAATTAGATATACTTTTTTTAATAGTCTAATAAAAAAATATAACGCTAAATATTTATTTACAGCGCATCATGCCGATGATTTAATGGAAACTATTTTAATGAGGATTGTAAGAGGTTCAACTTTAAAAGGGTATAGTGGCTTTTCTAAGGTTGTTAAGATGGAAAATTATTATATAATAAGACCATTAATTGAAGTTACAAAAGATCAAATAATAGCTTATTTAGAAAAAAATAAAATTAAATATATGCAAGATTCATCTAATACTAAAGATGTTTATACTAGAAATAGATTTAGAAAATATATTGTTCCACAATTTAAAAAAGAAGATAAAATGGTTCATGAAAAATTTTATAAATTTAGTAAAGTATTATTAGAATATAATGATTACATTGATAAACAAGTTAAGAAGAAATATAATAAAATATGTCCTGATAATGTTTTAAATATTGAAGAATTCAAAAAACAAGAAGAATTAATTCAAACTAAAATTATTTATATGATGTTAGAAAAGATGTATCAAGATGATTTAATGTTAATAACTGATAAACATTGTGAAATAATTCGTAATTTAGTTTTATCTAATAAAGCTAATGCAACAATTCATTTACCTAATAATATTGGAGCTATTAAATCATATAATACTTTAGAACTTACTAAATTAGAAATTAAAAATAATATATATGAAATTCAAATTGAAGATTATTTAAATTTGCCAAATGGTAAAAATATTGAAAAAATTAAATCTTCTAAATCTGATGATAACAATATTTGTAGATTGGATTCAAACTCAGTTAAGTTACCTTTATATGTTCGTAATCGTCACGATGGTGATAAGATGACTGTTAAAGGAATGTTAGGTAGAAAAAAAATAGCTGATATTTTTATTGACTGTAAGATTCCAACTAAAGATAGGGAACTATGGCCAGTAGTATGTGATAGCGATGATAATATAATTTGGTTACCAGGATTAAAAAAATCAAAATTTTGTAAGGAAAAAGAAGAAAAGTATGATATAATACTTAAGTACTATTAAAAGGAGGAAATTATGAATAAAAAAGATGTAAAAAAAGGATTACTACCATATTTGGTTTTATTTATAGTAATGCTTGGTATTCTTTATTTCTTTAATTTATCTAATACTAAAGTAAATCAATTTACGTACGATCAATTTATAACTCATATGGATAATAAAGAAATAACAGAAATATCTATCACACCACGTAATAGTGCTGGTGTATATGAAATAAGAGGTAAATTAAATAATTATGGTGAAAACGAAACATTTTATTTAAAAGTACCATTATCTAATGAAGTTATAGCTAAGATATTAAATGCTGAAGAAGATTATGATTTTAAAATAGCAACTTCATCAGATCCTGATTCAAGTGCATTATTATTATTTATTTTGAATGTACTACCTATGATTATTATTTTAGGAGTTGGATTTTATTTTGTAACTAGACAAATGGGTGCAGCTAATAAATCTATGGACTTTGGTAGAAGTAAAGCTAGACTTAGTGAACAAAATAATAAAGTAACATTTAAGGATGTTGCTGGATTAGATGAAGAAAAAGAAGAAGTTGCTGAATTGATCGATTTCTTAAAAAATCCTAAAAAATTCCAAAGATTAGGCGCTAGAATACCTAAAGGTGTTTTATTAGTAGGCCCTCCAGGAACAGGAAAAACTTTATTAGCTAAAGCTGTTGCTGGTGAAGCTAATGTACCATTTTATTATATAAGTGGTTCTGAATTTGTTGAATTATTTGTCGGCGTTGGAGCGTCTCGTGTAAGGGATATGTTTAAACAAGCTAAACATAATGCACCATGTTTAATCTTTATTGATGAAATTGATGCTGTAGGACGTCAAAGAGGTGCCGGATTAGGCGGTGGACATGATGAAAGAGAACAAACTTTAAATCAATTATTAACTGAAATGGATGGATTTGGAGCTAATGAAGGAATTATAATTATTGCTGCTACAAATAGACCAGATGTTTTAGACCCTGCATTACTTAGACCAGGTAGATTTGATAGACAAGTTCAAGTTAATTTACCTGATGCTAAAGGAAGAGAAGAAATATTAAATGTTCATGCTAAAGGTAAAACTTTTGCTAAAAATGTTTCATTAAAAAATATCGCACAAAGAACAGTTGGTTTTAGTGGAGCAGATTTGGAAAACTTACTTAATGAAGCTGCTTTGTTAGCTGTTAGAAGAAATAAAGAAAGTATTACAATGCAAGAAATCGATGAAGCTCATGATAGAGTATTGATGGGACCAGCTAAAAGATCTAAGAAGTATACTGAAAATGATAAGAAATTGGTTGCTTATCATGAAGCAGGGCATGCAGTATTAGGAATTAAATTAGATGGTGCTAATGATGTTCAAAAAATAACTATTATTCCACGTGGTTATGCTGGTGGATATACAATGATGTTACCTAAAGAAGAAAGATTTACTGCTACTAAACAAGAATTGTTAGAGCGTATTACTGGTCTACTAGGTGGTAGAGTTGCAGAAGAATTAGTATTTAATGAAATAACTACTGGAGCTCATAATGATTTTGAACAAGCCACTAAAATAGTTAGGTCTATGGTAACCGAATATGGTATGAGTTCATTAGGTCCACTTCAACTAGAACAACAAGAAGGTAGTGTTTTCTTAGGCAGAGATTATAATAAATCACGTAATTTCTCTGGTCAGGTTGCTTATGAAATTGACCAAGAAATGCGTAAAATTATGGACGAATGTTATAAGAATGCTACTAAGATAATTAAAGATAATCGTGATTTATTAGATTTAATAGCTAATACTTTAATTACTAAAGAAACTTTAACAAAAGAAGAAATAGATTACTTAGTAGAACATAAATGTTTACCAAGTGAAGATGAAGATAATGAAGAATCTTTAGATGAATTGAAAAAAACAGCTAAAGAATTAAAAATCAAAGGTTATACTAAAATGACCGAAGAAGAACTTAAAAAAGCTATTGAAAATAAAGAAAATAAGTAAAAATGTAGATTAACAATTTCTACATTTTTTTTGTAAGTAAATTTTATATATGGTTTAATATATAAAAAATATGGTATAATAGTTCTTAGGATGTGATAGTATGAGAAAAATAAAGATAGGTAGAGTGTTGATTTTTTTAATTGCGGCTTTTTTAGTTTCTTTTGCTTGCTTCACTCTTATTGTCAATTTATTTAAAGGCGTAGGAAACTTAATAACTAGTGATAAGATGTTTGCTGCATCTTCTACTTTAACTGTTCCTTTATACGATGTTAATTTTAATGAGGCAGATAAAATAACAAGAGGTACAGAATTGATAGTCTCTGATAAAACTGTGAATAATGAAAAGGAATACTATAAAATTAAATATAATGACAATGAATATTATATTTTAGCTGATGATTTAGTTAAAGAAGAGAAAGATGTAGTAAAAGAAAAAGAAATGTATGTAAGAACTTCTTTAACTTTATATAATGATTCAGATAGCATAAAGATAAATAGTATGATTAAAAAAGGTGAAAAAGTAGAAATATTAGGTTATGATAAATTAAATGAAAATGGAAGTGTTGATGTTTACAAAGTTAAATATAATGATCAAGAAGGTTATGTTTATGGCAAGTATTTAGTTAATAATTATGAAGAATCTATAAAAAATTATGATGAAGAAAATAGTTATCAAATTCACAAAAAAAGAGGTGATTCATGGGGTGGTGGTGATGCTGGTAGTCTAGATTATTATCCTTATGAAAAACCTAAATTTGAAGATAATATTATGCCTAGTGAAGTAAGAAGTTTATATATGAATGCTGGAGTTGTTAAAAATGTTGATGAATATATTAGTTTAGCTAAATCTTCAGGTATTAATGCTATTGTTGTAGATATTAAAGATAACACTTCACCTGGATATCCTGCTAATGCAATGAAAGAATATTCAATAACAAATTATGAAAAAGCTATTAATAGTTATGGAGATTATAAAAATGCAATAAAAAAAATAAAAGATGCTGGATTATATGTTATAGGAAGAATAACTGTATTTAAAGATAGTTATTATTCTAAAGATCATCCGGAAGATACTATATTAGATACTGCTACAAGAAAATCATACAATCACGATGGATCTTATTGGCCAAGCGCATTTAATCGTAATGTTTGGGAATTTAATGTTAGTTTAGCTATTGAATCGGTAAAAGAAATGGGATTTAATGAAATTCAATTTGATTATGTCAGATTTCCCGATCGTGTCCAATCATTAGAAGAAGCGGGTAAAATAGATTATAATAATATTTATGATGAAACTAAAGCTCAAGCTATTCAAAAATTTGTTATGTATGCTTGTGATGAAATTCATAAATATGGGGCATATGTTTCAATTGATGTATTTGGTGAATCCGCACATACTTATGTTACGCCTTATGGACAATATTGGCCTGCTATAAGTAATGTAGCAGATGTAATAAGCGGTATGCCTTATCCAGATCATTTTGGTAAATATGAATATGGTTTTAGTGAACCTGTTTGGACTATTCCTTATGATTTATTGTATGAATGGGGAAGTGAATTTGTAATGAGAAGGCAAGGTGAAATTTCTACTCCTGCAGTAGTTAGAACTTGGATTCAAGCTTATGATTCTATTAAATCTCCTTATGTAACTTATGATGCTGATATGGTTTCTAAAGAAATACAGGGATTATATGATGCTGGATTAACTGGTGGATTTATTACTTGGAATGGAAGTTCAAGTTTAACTAAATATAAAGAAATATCTTCTGCATTTGGAAAGGAATACTAACATGAAAAAAATTATTTTAGATGAAACAGAATATGTATTAGAAAAAGAATATAAAAATGGTTTTGATTTAACTGAATTAACCAATCGATATACTGATTATTTTAAAGATTATGATTATATTTTAGGTGATTGGGCATATAATAAGTTAAGATTAAAAGGTTTTTGTAATAAGGACAATAAATTATTTAATGAAATAAACGATTATAGTAAAATAGATAATTATATTAAAGATAACTGTGCATATGACTGTAAATATTTTATAATAAAGAAGAAATATTAAAAAATTAAAAGTTTAGAAATTAAACTTTTTTATTTACTAAAAATTAAATAATTAAGTAAATTATATGGTTTAATAAATTTTTTTTAAAATCATGCAGAAAATCACCACACTTTTGGCTAATAAAACTAATAGGAGGTGATTTAAATAAAAAAATTTTATACCGCAAGACATGAACCTATTTTTATGTATGCTGCAGTTAAAAAAGAATTTTTAATAGCTATTTTAGAGCCAATCCTAGATAAAAAAATAGAAGATTTACAAATACTAAATCCTAATTTAATTCAAGATTATTATAAGTTACATGGTCAAAGATTAGATTTACTAGTAAAAACAAAAGATGAAATAATCAATGTTGAATTAAATACTAATTATAGTGAAGAAATAAAAATAAGGAATTTACATTACATATTTAAGTTGGCAAGTGAAAATACAGAAAGAGGTAATAAATATAAAGTAGGTCATTCGATAATTCAAGTAAATCTAAATTTTTATAATAGTAAATATGAAAAAAGTATTTATACATTATATGATAAAATAAATAAAATAGAGTTAACAGATTATATCAAAATATATAATGTAGGTATAGACAAATACATAAAAAGCTATTATAATAATGATAAGAAGTTTACTAAAGGTGAAGAAGCATTAATAATGTTAGATTTGGGTAAACAGGGATTAGAAGAATTATCGGAAAAGAGTGATATAGTGAATAATTTTAAAGAAGAAGTAATCAAAGCTAACAATGATGAGTTTATAGTAGATTGGATAAGTCGTGAAGAAGAGCAAAAACAATATGAAGAAGTAATGTATGAAAAGGGACTTAATAAAGGTTTATCTGAAGGAATCAAACAAACTAAAATTGATGTAGCAAAAGAAATGTTAGAATTAAATATGGATTTAGAAACAATAAGTAAAGTAACTAAATTAGCTAAAGAACAAATCGAAAGTTTAAGAAATTAAATGTAAATATTTTATAATGAAGAAGAAATAATCTTCTTTTTATTTTGATTTTATAGTAAAATATTATAATGGTGATTAAAATGAATGCATACGATTTTGATAATACAATATATGATGGGGAAAGTATATACGATTTTTTTATTTTTTGTCTAAAAAAAGATATATGGTTAATTAAGTTTTTCCCTTTAGTTTTATTTAGATTAATTGAATATAAATTAAATTTATTAAAAATTGAAAAAATATATCAAACTTGTGAAATAATAATTAATTCTTTTTTTAAACATTCGAAGTTTAATTATGATGAATTAATCGAAGAATTTTGGAAAATCAATCATAAGAAGTTAAAAAAAGAGTTCTTAGATATGTTAAAAAAAGATGACTTGATTATAACAGGTTGTCCTAATTTTTTAATAAATTATATTAAAGACGAATTAAAAGTTGAAAATATTATTTGTACAGATTTTGATTTGAAAAATAAAAAAGTTAATTTTATTTGTTTTGGTGAAAATAAAGTAATTGCTTTTAAAAAGAAATATAAAAATAAAATTAATAAATTTTATACTGACTCTTTAGCTGATGTTCCTTTTATGGAATTAGCTAACGAAGTTTATTTTGTAAATAAAAACAGTATTAAGAAAATAGATAAATCAAAATATATCTAATTTACAATATTTTAAAAAAATGGTAAAATTAATAATAGGTGGTTATAATGAATGAAACATATAAATCTTATTTGGATAAAGTAATGGAATTATGGAGGTTACTTTGAAGTAGATAAGAAAATTGAAAATATAAAAAATTTAGAAAATAAAATGAACGAGCCTAATTTTTGGGATGATACCAACAAAGCTACTAGTATTATTGATGAGGTAAATAGTTTAAAAAAAATAGTTGATAGAATAACTAATTTAAAAAATAAAATTGAATCCAATTTAGAATTATTAAATAGTAACGATGATGAGTTTGTTGAATTAGTTACTAGTGAAGTTGATGATATTAAAAAGGAATTGGATGATTTAGAAATATTTGTTTTATTAAATGGACCTTATGATAAATATAATGCGGTATTAGAAATTCATCCGGGCGCTGGTGGTACTGAAAGTTGTGATTGGGCTAGTATGTTATTTAGAATGTATACTAGATGGTGTGAAAAACATAATTATAGATACGAAATAATTGATGAACAAAAAGGTGAAGAAGCAGGCATTAAAAGTGTTTCGATGATTATTTATGGAACTAATGTATATGGATATTTGAAAAATGAAAAGGGGGTCCATAGATTAGTTAGAATTTCTCCTTTTGATTCGAATGCAAGACGTCACACTTCTTTTGCTTCTGTTGACGTTACACCATATATAGTAAATGAAGATATTGATATTGAAATTAAACCAAGCGATATTAGGGTTGATGTATATAGAAGTAGTGGTTGTGGCGGACAAGGAGTTAATACAACTGATTCAGCAGTTAGAATAACGCATATTCCTACTAAAATAGTTGTTACTTGTCAAAATGAACGAAGTCAAATTCAAAATAAGGAAAAAGCTTTAGAAGTATTAAAAAATAAATTATATCAATTAGAAGTTGAAAAAAAAGAAAAGGAATTAAAAGAGTTAAAAGGTGAACAAGCTGATATAAACTTTGGTTCACAAATTAGAAATTATGTTATGTGTCCTTATTCTTTAGTTAAGGATTTAAGAACTAATGTCGAAACTAGTAATGTAGATAAAGTATTAGATGGGGATATCGATTTATTTATTAATAGTTGTTTGAAAGGAATTAGATAGTATGTTTTTTAAGAAAAAGAAAAAAGTAATTGTTAAAAAAAATAATTGGTTGTTAGATTTTGCTATCTTTTTATTAGGAGCAACTATCTTTGCCATTTCATTTAACTTATTTTTATTACCTAACAATATTGCAGTAGGATTTAGCGGCCTATCTGTTATTGTTAATAGTGTTTGGGGAATTAAACCATCTGTATTTTTATTTGTAAGTTATATATTTTTAGGTATTTTAAGCTTTATCTTTTTAGGATTTCATTCAACTAAAAAAGCGGTTATTGGATCAATGATTTATCCCATATTAGTAGAATTAACTTCTTATATGAATTCATATGTCGATTTTTATGGTATTGAAAAAATTGTTTTAGTATTTTGTGGAGCGTTGGCAAGTGGCTTTGGCTCTGGGTTAGTATATAAAGTTGGATACTCTACTGGTGGAACAGATATTATAAATACGCTTATATCTAAATTTTTCAAAAGACCAATAGGAACTTGTCATGTTATAAGTAATGCATTTATTATAGCGGTAGGTTATCTTATATTTGGTATATCAACAGTAATTTATTCAATAATTGTTGTTTATGTTATGAGTATAATTATCGATAAAGTTATGATTGGTATTTCTGAATCTAAAACATTTAAAATTATTACTACTAATGAAACTGCTGTAAAAAAATTCTTGCTTAGTAAGTTAAGTCATGGTGTTACTGTATTAAATGCAAGAGGTGGTTATACTGGTAATGTTGTTAAAATGATTTATTGTGTTGTGCCAACTCGTGAATATTTTACAGTAAAGGAAGGTATACTCAGTTTGGATCCGGAAGCAGTTATTATGATATCAGATGTATATGAAGTAATAGGGAATAAATAGGAAGGTGTTGTTATGGATTTAATAAAAATAAAAAATGTTGATAAGACCTACAAAACTGGTGTTACAGCAGTTTATGATTTAAATTTAACCATTGAAAAAGGTGAATTTGTCTTTGTTATTGGTTCAACTGGTTGTGGGAAATCTACTTTAATTAAGATGTTATATCGTGAAGAAAAGCCTACTAATGGGACTATTAATATTGGTGGGATAAATGTCAGTAAATTAAAAAACAGAAATGTTTATAAATTAAGAAGAAAAATTGGTGTTGTTTTCCAAGATTTTAAATTATTACCAAAATCTACGGTATATGAAAATGTAGCTTTTGCTTTGGAAATATTTGGATTACCTAATTCTGAAATTCATTCGAAAGTTTTAAAAGCTTTAGAGTTAGTTGGATTAAAACATAAAGCTAAAAATTATCCTAATCAATTATCAGGTGGAGAACAACAAAGAGTTGCTATTGCAAGAGCTATTGTAAATGGCCCTAAACTATTAATATGTGATGAACCAACCGGAAATCTAGACGAAAATACTAGTATGGAAATAATGAAAGTTTTAGAAGAAATCAATAAATTAGGTACAACTATTATTATGGTTACACATGATACAGAAATTGTTAATAAAATGAAAAAAAGAGTTATTTTATTAGATTCAGGTAGAATTGTTAAAGATTATAAGGAAGGAGAATATAATCATGAAGGCTATTAGGATTTTAGGTCGCAATATTCGTGATTCATTTAAAAGTGTATTTCGTAATTTTTCTCTTTCTTTAGCAAGTATTGCATGTATTGTTATTACTTTGATAGTTGTTTCTATAGCGATGATTTTATCATTTAATGTTAATAATTTTACTAAAGCTGTGGAAAAAGATATGACAATTGTAGTATTTTTAAATCGTGATGTTAGTTTAGAAAGAGTTGAAGAAATAAAAGATGAAATAAAAGTAATTAATTATATTGAATCTGTTAGTTTTCAAGACAAAATGGAAATTTCGGAAGAAATGAAAGAAGATAGTAGTGATTTAGGTAGTTTGCTAGAAAAATATGACGATCGTGAAACAAACCCTTTAGCTGATACTTTCCATATTAAAGTTACCGATATCAATAAAATTGAAGAAGTAGCAAAAGAACTAGAACAAATTGATGGTGTTATGAGCGTTAAATATGGCGAAGGAATGGTTGAACAGTTAGTATCTGTATTTGATATTGTTAAAAAAGTAAGTTATGCTGTTGTTATTGCTTTAGTTATAGTTACTGCTTTCTTAATTTCTAATACAATTAAAATTACAATTTTCTCTCGTAAAAGAGAAATTGAAATTATGCGTTTAGTTGGTGCTTCTAATATCAATATTAAAATACCATTTATTTTTGAAGGATTATTTTTAGGCTTGTTTGGATCTATTATTCCAGTACTTGCTACAATAATTGGCTATGAGGCAATATATAAAGCATTTAATGGTCAAGTTATTTCACCATTTATTCAATTAATTGTACCATTACCATTTACTTATATAGTATCATTAGTTTTAATTGCTATCGGTATATTAGTAGGTATGTTTGGTTCTTGGCGTGCAGTTAAGAAATATTTAAAAATTTAATTCCTTTTTAGGAATTTTTTTTATAAAAAGTTGTGTTAAACTTTATGACTGATAATACAAAAAGTGTGATATAATGGTTATGCCAAACAAAATGTAGAAAGGAGTATCCT
>CALVYK010000014.1 GCA_944372195.1 uncultured Bacilli bacterium | reverse complement strand
AAGCAAGAATGTATAATGAAAAAAATAATAATATTTAAGTAATTAATATTAGCTAAAAATAATACAAATTACAATTTGTAAAGATATTTTTACATCGAAAATAAACAATGTAAAGGAATTTTGATAGAAAATAAAATGATAAAATGATAGAATTTGTCTTGTTAGGAGGAAGAGTATGGAAATTAGTAAATGTATAAAAGATGCTAGACAAAATAATAATATTAGCCAAGAAAGTTTAGCAAAACAATTAGGAGTTTCAAGACAAACTATATCTAGTTGGGAAAATGGGAAAAGTTATCCTGATCTTGTTAGTATTATTAAAATGAGTGATATATTTAATATCTTAATAGCAGGACATTTCTACAATAGGATGTTCTACTAAAATATATAAAAAAGCTGTAAAAACCCTAAAAAAGGTAGAAAAACCATAAAGAAATCATTCTTCTTCGAACCAATCTATATATACAGGTCTAGTATAGCGCTTAATATTTGCTAATAAAGCTACTTTAAAATAAGCGTATAAACATTCAATATCATTTCCATCCTCATCCTTACAATTATTTCTCTTAATACAACTTATAGTATAACTCGTACACACCAAAACTACGCGAAATTGAAAGTGCTGAAGAATTTCATTAAAAAACTCTGTCCATAAGTTCAATTCAAACTCAGAAAGAACATCTGTCAGAAGCTTTCTTCGAATTAATTCTGAAACAAACATACTCTTGGGTGTATTTTCTTTTCTCTTGGAACTTGTAACTTCTTTCATTTTCCTATCACCTTTGATTTTGTATTTAAACTTAAATAAAAAAATTAATCAATATTATTTAAACAATTATAAATTATTATTATTTTTTAAACAGGAATAGTGAACAAAAAGAAAAGCAACCCGCGATTGGTTGCTATAAATAGTAAAACAGTAAGACTAGTAATATACTTCATTGTTCTTAGTTAGAATTATATTAATTAAAGAATCAGAATAAATATCAATATCAAGTAATGTACATAGCCTAACAGGATCCGGTGCATCAAGTGGAACTTCTGATAAAAGATCCCCATACAGAATTACGTACTCGGTGTCTTTTATAATATCAATTAACTCCTCATAACTTCCTTTAACATTGTTAGCATCATAGATGATTTTCCAAATCTTAGTATAGAGCTCACGATTATAAAGGGTAAATACTTTCTTATCATGCTTAAATCTGATAACGTTACCGGTTACTGAATCGCTTGGAACGCTTAAACTAAGCTTAACCAAAGATTCTAATTCTTGTAACGCGTTATCAGTTAAGTAAAATAAAATTTTCTTACCAACGCTATAACGCACTTCACCATCAGCATAAACGGTTACTGCATGCTTACCTTTGATTCTTAAAATCCAATCTTTATCCATATAAATTACTCCTTCAACATAAAAACTAATTCAAATCATCAAATCTTTGCCAGTTTTTAACCAATTGTGGCAATCTTTTCCAATGAGGTAGTAGAAATACCCAATGAAATAAGTTTGAGCAAATTTAAGCAAAATTTTAAGTTGCTCAACAAAACTGGTATGACTAAACTTTTCGGCATCATCAACTAATTACATATTATAAAACAATAATTAATCAAAAACTTTTCGACACCAACAACAATCAGTAATCCAAGTGCCAACACACTCAAAGTTTTTGATAAATTATAATTGTTATAATAAAATAATTAATTGAAAAGCCGGAATGATCTCTTTGTCCGCCTTTTCTCACTAAAAGAATAGGTGTTTATGTATCTGTAATCACTTATAAAAAGATTATCTCTATTGTTCTTACTACTACTATTACTATTACAAGACTTAATGGCTACTAAAGACTGCTTGTCTGGTCCGATTAATAATTAACCTAGCACTTACAAATAATATTACTTTCAATATAATATATAAAAAACATATAAAATTTTAAAAAAATTAACAAATTATCTCAATAGAATTGACCTAATGTTTAAAAAATGTTATAATTATAAACGTGAAACAAATTCTGTTTAACACATATAATAAATTAGATATGGGTCCGTAGCCAAGTGGTAAGGCACTGGACTGCAACTCCATGAGCACCGGTTCAAATCCGGTCGGGCCCTCCAAATTTTGATAATTTAAGTTTTTAAAAAAAATCGATATGAAAAAATGTCACAAAAAGTGTCACAAAAAATCAAAAATTAACCATAAATAATGACATTTAATGAAAATTATTGATAATTAAAACTTTGAAAATAAAGGGATTCAAAAAAATTGGGGATTAGTCTTTAGGACTGCAACTCCCCGAGCGTCGGTTCAAGTCCGGCTGGGCCCTCCAATATATAAATAAAAACTTACATTAATTTGTAAGTTTTTTAATTTTTCATTCTTTTAATTAATTTTGGCCCATTTTCTTCTAAAAATTGTTTTGCTAATTGAATATCTTCACTGTTATAAGTTTTACTTAATTTATCTTCTAAAGCACCATTTTCTAAATATTTGTATAATTTTTCTATATCATGTCCTAAATTATAATATAGTTCTACGTAATGTTTTAGATGCTTTAATTGTTCTACATCATTTACTTTTATAACTGAAAAAGTAAAATCTTCTTTTTCTTTTTTTTTTCATTTTTTAAATCATTTAATTTTTGTTTTTCTTCAACTAATTGTTTTTTTAAAAACTCTAATTCACTTTTTTTGCATTTTGAATATTAACATTTGAGTTATATATTGAATGTTCGCTAATATCTAACAATAAGCTTAAAGAAACAATTGTTATTGCTGAACTAATAACTATAAATTTAAATAAACTCATTTCACCAAATATCGGGTTAAAAGGCATTGTATATATATTTATGCCACTTATCAAATTTATAATTATTGGAGCAATTAATATTGCCATAGTAATGCATATTGTTGTTGATGGAATAAATTTTTTTTTAGATAAAATTTTGATATCTTCTAGTTCTTTTATTTTATTTTCAATAGTTTCTACTATATTTTCTTGAACTAGTACTTCATCTAAGTTATCATAATATTCAACCGGTACTTGATTACCATTTTCATCAAAAATGATAGCTTTTCCATCTATGTAAGTATAAGAAACATTCATTTTATCAACTCCTACGCATATTATTTTATCATATATTAAAAAGAATGCTAATAAAAATTGACAAATTAATGTAATTTTTTTCTAATATAATCTTTTTTAATAATTCAGCTATTTTTTTCACACTTAATGAATCAACATTAATAGCTATATCATAATAATTTAAATGTGTCAATCACTATTGGTATGGAATTTATAATGTTATATAAATTAAATAAATTTATCGATTATAGCACAAAAAATTAAAAATTTTACATATAAAAATGATATAATAAAAAAGGTGATAAAAATGGATTTATATGAATATGAAAATGAATTATATGATAAAGGTATTAAGTATATAGGTGGAGTAGATGAAGTAGGGCGTGGCCCTTTAATAGGACCTGTTGTTGCTAGTTGTGTTGTATTACCAAAAGATTTTGTATTAGAAGGTTTAACAGATTCAAAAAAACTATCTGAGAAAAAAAGAAATTTATTTTATGATTATATAATTAATCATTGTGTAGCATATGCAGTAGGTATTGTATCACCGGAAGAAATAGATGAAATAAATATCTATGAAGCAAGTAGAAAAGCCATGATTATAGCTATAAATAAAGTAAGAGAACAAATTAATTTAGAGCATGTTTTAATCGATGCTATGCCAATTAATTTAGATATTCCAACTACTAGTATTATTAAAGGTGACGCTAAAAGTATTTCTATTGCCGCAGCAAGTGTTGTAGCTAAGGTAACTCGTGATAGTATGATGTATGAATTAGATAAGAAATATCCAATGTATGGCTTTGCTTCCCATAAAGGATATCCTACTAAAAAACATATTGAAGCAATTCATAAATATGGATTAATTGATGGATATAGAAAAACATATGGTCCAGTAAAGGAGGTATTAGATGTTAATAATTAGTCATAAAGCAGATCCCGATGGTGTCGCACCAATTATATTATCTAAATTAGTATTTAAAGATTTTAAATATATTTTAGCTGATATAGATGAAGTAGATAAATATGTAATGGATAATATTGATGAAGAAATTATAGTAGTTGATTTAAATATAAATGAAGAAACAGCTAATTATATTTTAAATAATCATAAAAATGTTTTAGTATTTGATCATCATTTAAGTAATAAAGATATGAATAAATATCCATTTATTAAAGTTATTGATTTTGATGGTATTAAACAATCTGGTACTAGTTTGTATTATAAATATTTATTAGAAAACTATAATAATGATTTATTAAATAAAGATGTAACTAAAAAATTAGTTGAACATGTAAGAACAATGGATACTTATGATTTTAGTATTACATCTAAAGAAGAAGCTAATAATATCGAAATATTATTTAAAATATATGGAAGAGAATTATTTATTGATAAATTTTATAATGTAATAATTAATAGTGATGAATTATATAGTAAGGAAGATTTAAATTTAATTGAATTAGAAAAATTAAGAATAAAAAGATATGTTGAAGAAAAAGAAATAATTGAAATATCTTTAGATAATAAAAAAGTAGGTGTAGTATTTGCTGAAAGAAACATTAGTGAATTAGGTAATTATCTAGTTAATAAACATGATTATTTAGATTATGTAATATTAATAAATGTTGATAAAAGTATTAGTTATCGTGGTAAAGATAAAGTTGATTTAAGTGTAATAGCTAAAAAATATAATGGTGGCGGTCATTTTAATGCTTCAGGAAGCCCATTACCACTTGATTTGAAAGAAAAAATAATTAAGGAAATTTTTAAAGATGCTGTTGTGGAGAAAAATAATGAAAATAAAAATAGTTAAGGTTGGATATTTAGAAACAAATTGTTATATTGTAAGTATTGATAATGAATGTTTGATAATTGATCCTGGTGATGAAGTAGATAAAATTGTAAATGAAATTGGTAATTTAAAACCAGTTGGAATTATTATTACACATTATCATTTTGATCATATAGGTGCTTTAAAGGAATTAGTTAATAAATATAATGTAAAAGTATATGACTATAAATTAGAAGAAAAAGAATATAGTATAAATAATTTTAAATTTAAAATAATTCATACTAAGGGACATGATGATACATGCATTACTATTTATTTTGAAAAAGAAAAAGTTATGTTTGTAGGCGATTTTATATTTAAAGACACTATAGGTAGAATTGATTTAGAAAATAGTAATAAATTAGATATGTTTGAATCAATAGATAAAATAAAAAAATATCCTAATGATATAATATTATATCCAGGTCATGGAGAAATAACCAATTTAGGATATGAAAAAGAAAATAATATTTATTTTAATTGATAAATACAATTTTTTTACATAATTTTAAATTATAAGTATAAAAAAACATATATTTATGTTAAAATATATATGGAGAGTGATTTTATGGGATTAATTAAATCTTTAACAAGTTCTGTATCGTCAAATTTAGGAGATCAATTTAAAGAATTTGTTACATGCCCAAGTTCTAATAATAATGTTTTAATTCAAAGAGGCATTTTAAATTATGGAAATGGTAATAGTAATCCAAGCACAGGAATTATTACCAAAGGAAGTGGTATAGTTGTGCCACAAGGAATGGCTATGTTAATTGTCGATAATGGGGCAATAACAGAATTTACAGCTGAACCAGGTCTATATACTTATGACAACAGTATTGAACCAACAGTTTTTGAAGGTGGCTTTTTTAAAGGGATTGCTCAATCAATTAAAAATATAGGAAGACGTATCACTTATGGAGGACAACCTGCACATGATCAAAGAGTATATTATGTGAATACTAAGGTGATTACAGGAAATAAATTTGGTAGTCCACAGCCTAAAAAAATAACAGATGAAAAATATGGTATGTTGGAAGTTACTTTTTTCGGTGAATATGCTTTTCAAGTTGTTGATCCAGCTATTTTAATTACAAATGTTATTGGCGCTAATGCTAAAGATACAATAACTTATGATGAGGTTATAGGCAACCAACTAAAAACAAAATTTGTTGAACAAGTAACTCAAGCTATTTCTATTGTTATGAGAAAATATAAAGTTTCTTTTGGTGATATGGGAATGTATGGTAGTGATATATCAAACGAAATGAATCGTTGTTTAGATGAATCATGGAAAAAACAATATGGTTTATTAATAACTGATGTTGCAATGGGTGATATCAATTTAACTGATGAATCAATGAAGAGAGTTTCTAGAATTGATGATGCCACAATATTTTCAAATAAAAATTTACAATCTGGTTTAATGGCTCAAGCAACAGCTGAAGCTATGACTAATGCTGCAAGCAATGAAGGTGGTGCAATGGTTGGTTTTATGGGAATGAATATGGTAAATCAAGCCGGAGTTATGAATAATATTCAAAATTCTACAACTGAACAACCCAAAACAACTAATCAACCTGATCCAGGAAGTTTATTTGTTAATAATCAAGTAGATGTAAATTTACAAACGAGCTCAAAATTTTGTAGCAATTGTGGTGCACAAGTAAGCGGCAAATTTTGTAGTAATTGTGGACATGAAATTAAATAGTAACATTTGTTACTATTTTTAAAAAGTAGGGTAGATTTTATGAATGAAATATTAAAGTATGATAGTGAATTTACAGAAAGCAAATTTAAAACATTTGTTGATAATGTTTTTATTCAAATTCATTTAGCAGTGATGACAAAAGAATTAGATAAAATAAAACATTTTGTTTCACATAAAGTATTTGATTATTATAATAAATTTGTAACCGAACTAAATCAAAATAAATTAATTCAAATGTATGATGAAATCAATGTCAAAAACACTAGAATTTTAGATTATAATGTTCTTAATGATAAGATGATTATTAATGTAATTATTACATCTAGATATATGAATTATTTAATGGATGAAAACGGTAACTTTGTAAGTGGTATAAATGATAGAAGAATAGAAAAAGAAAATTTTTTGACTTTTGAAAAGAAAATTGATTTTGTTCAACAAGGAAATGTCAATAAATGTCCAGGGTGTGGTGCCTCTATTGATGTCAATGCCAATGGTAAATGTGCATATTGTGGGACGATTTATGATTTAAACAATAAAAGCTGGATTTTAGTTAATATTGAAACAGTATAGGTGGTTATATGAAAAAAATTATTATATTTATTACTATTATATGTTTCACTTTATTTTCAATTATTATTCCAAATGTTCATGCTGATTCTGGTTGGGATGGTGATTTTGATTCTAGCTGGACTAACTCTGATTGGGGAGACTCTGATTTTGGTTTTGATATAATTACTTCATTTGTTGCTTCATCTTCTGATTCAGGTATGTTTAGCATTATATTTTTATTTTTATTGATTATAATATCTTATATTATTAAAGTGAAGTTAAAGAAAACAAAATATAAAGAAGAACATTATCATGTTAAAGCTTATGATGTCAATAAAATAAAAGATGTTTTACCTAATTTTGATAAGTTAATATTTAAGCAACAAGCATTTAAAATTTATAAAGAGATTCAAAATGCTTGGATGAATTTTGATTATGAAAAATTAAGAAAATATACTACAGATGAATTATATAATATGTATCATTCACAGTTGGTTGCCTTAAATGTTAAAAAGCAAAAAAACATTATGAAGGATTTTAAACTAAATGATTTTGAAATTATTGGGATGGAACATAATTCTAATACAATTTCTTTGAAAGTTTATATGAATGTTGAATGTTATGATTATATTATTGACAAAAACAATAAAGTATTAAGAGGTAAAGATTATATTAAAGTAAATTATTTATATGAAATGACTTTTATTAAAGGAACATCTGAAAAACAAAATAAATGTCCTAATTGTAATGCACCTTTAGATAATGTTAATTCTAGTAAATGTTCTTATTGTGATTCAATTATAATTAGCGATAACTATGATTGGGTACTATCGAAGAAACAAGTAAAAAAACAAACATATACTAAATAAAAAATGCACAATGATTGTGCAAAATAGGGTATAAAAAATATAAAAATGCGCAGTATTTTGAAAATATTGTGCGTTTTTTGTTTATTTTGCTTTTATCTAATATTTAATATATAATAACTTTGGTGATATTATGCCTTTTGAATATATTTCAGTTAAAGATATTAAAAAATATAATTTAGATTATGATAAAGTAAAAATACATAATCAAAAATATATTAAAGAAGCATTGATTAAATATAAAGATTATTTTGATAATATGTATAAAGGAATAGATGATAATATTATTTTAGATGAAGAACAAAGAATAGCCATATTAACTGATGAAGATTATAACTTAATAATAGCTGGAGCAGGTGCAGGTAAAACTACTACGATGGCGGCTAAAGTTAAGTTTTTAGTTGATATTAGGAAAATAGATCCTAAAGATATAATATTAATATCATATACAAATAAAGCAGTATCTGAATTGAAGCAAAGAATTAATAAAGATTTTAAAATACCGGCTTTAGTTTGTACGTTTCATAAATTTGGTGTTGAAATATTAAAAAGTAATACAGATGAACATTTAAAAGTTTTAACTAACTCTTATAATTTAGTAAAAGATTATTTTGATAAGGAGTTATGCAATGATAATAAGAAACTAAAAGAGTTTTTAAAATTTTTTGTGTTTTATTTTGATATACCTAATTTTGCTTTAAAATTTAATAGTCTAAATGAATATTTTAATTATAAGAAAAGAAATGATTATATTACTTTAAAATCAAGATTAAACGATTATAATAAAAAAGTAATCGATGAAAGGACTAACAAAAGATATACTATTTTAGGTGAGTTTTTAAAATCGAATGAAGAGGTAATGATAGCTAATTTTTTATATTTAAACAATATTGATTACGAATATGAAAAGCCTTATCCCAAATTAGATAAAAGTAAAACTTACTTACCTGATTTTACTATTTATCAAGGTGAAAGAGTATTTTATTTAGAACATTATAGTTTAAATAAAAATGGATACAATAAATTATATGGATATTTAAATAGTCTAAAATATAAATATCAAATAAATAATAAAAGGAAAATACATAAATTAAATAACACAACTTTAATTGAAACTTATTCAAGTAGTGATTTACTAAAAGATTTAAAAGAACAATTATTAAAACATAATATTATATTAAAACCCAAAAAAGATACTGAAATATATTCAAAATTGGTAGATACTTCTAAAGATGTTTATTATACGAGATTTATAATATTTTGCTTAAATTTTATTCAAGGATTTAAAATAAAAGGATATACTAAAGAAGATTTTTCTAAATTAAAACATATTTATACTGATGAGCGAACTAATTTATTTTTAAATTTTATTGAAGGAGTATATGATTATTATCAAGAACAATTAAAAATAAATAATTATATTGATTTTGAAGATATGATAAATGAAGCTTATTACAAATTAGATAATACTAAATTAAATTATAAATATGTGATTATTGATGAGTATCAAGATATCTCGATGCAACGATTTAATTTAACAAAAAAAATAGGGGAAGTAAGTGATTCTAAAATAATAGCTGTTGGTGATGATTTTCAAAGTATATTTGCTTTTGCAGGAAGTGATATATCATTATTTACAGAATTTAAAGATTTAATGGGTTATGCAGAATTATTACAAATAACGCATACTTATCGTAATAGTCAACAATTAATTGATGTAGCAGGTAATTTTGTTATGACTAATAATAAACAAATAAAAAAGAAATTAGTATCTCCTAAAAGATTAAAAAATCCGGTTATGGTTATTGCTTATGATGATTCAAGTAATAAATTAAAAAATAAGATTAGTATGTTAAATAGTTGTTTAAAAGATATTCAAAGTAAATTTGGAAATAAACAAAAGATACTATTAATCGGTAGATATAATTTTGAAAAATATTATTTAATAAACAGTGAAGACTTTTATGAAATAAGTAGTGATAAAATAAAATCTAAGAAATTTCCTAATTTTGAAATCGATTTTTTATCAGCTCACTCTTCTAAAGGATTAGGCTATGACCAAGTAATTATTTTAAATGGTGATGATGGCACTTATGGCTTTCCATCCCAAATTAAAGATGATCCGATTATGAAGATAATTAATGTAGAAGATAAATCATTTATATTTGCGGAAGAGCGAAGATTATTTTATGTCGCATTAACTAGAACCAAAAATAAAGTTTATATTTTAACACCAGTTAATAAACCATCTGATTTTATTTTAGAAATAGTTAAATATGATAATGTATCTTTATATAATAAAACAGGAATTAAATTATCAAAAAAACCACATATATGTCCAAAGTGTGGCTATCCATTAATTAGAAAGTATAATAGTTTTAAAATAAGTAATTTATATGTTTGTTCTAATGATAAAGAATTATGTAGTTTTAAAACTAATAATTTAAAATATAAAAAAGAAATAAAGAAATGTCCAAAATGTGATGGACAGTTGATTGTAAAACATAGTAATAAAAAGAATTATGATTTTATAGGTTGTACTAATTATCATAAAGGATGTAATTATACAGAAAATATTTAATACCACATTTTTCCATATTTTTATCAAAATATTACCACAAATATATTATATACTTAATATGTCGGAGGTGATAGATGAAGATATAAATTAAAAAAATATAAAGAAAGAAGGTGGTATATGAATAAATTTATGTTATACTAAAAATAGGTGATGAATGTGTATAAGATTTGTTTAGTAGAAGATGAAATATCATTAAATAATTTAATAAAGTCCTATATGGAAAAAGAGGGATATGACGTAATCCAATTTTATAAAGGAAATGATGCCTTAGAATATATAGGCAAAGAAAAGATAGATCTTTGGGTTTTAGATATTATGTTAGGCGATTCAATTAGTGGATATGATTTAATAAAAAAAATAAGAAGTTTAGATAAAAATGTTCCTGTAATATTTACTTCGGCTCGTGATCAAGATTTGGATAAAATATTAGGTCTTGAGTTAGGAAGTGATGATTATATTGCTAAACCATATTCACCAAAAGAATTGATGTTAAGAATCAATAATATATTAAAAAGAGTCTATACTAATTCTAGTAAAATAAAATATGAAGATTATGAAATTGATATTGATAAAAGAATAGTTTTACATAATAACAAAGAAATCAATTTAACCACTTTAGAATTTGATTTACTATATATGTTTTTAAGTAATAAAGGTAAATCTTATAGTCGTGATGATATATTAAATGTCATTTGGGGCGAAAACTATTTTGGTAGTGATAGGGTAGTTGATGATTTAATAAGAAGATTAAGAAAGAAAATGCCTAAATTAAATATTAATACGATTTATGGCTTTGGTTATCGTTTGACATGATTAAGACTACTTTATATAGACAATTGATTTCTTTAGCAGTTATTATATGTGGAATTATATTTATAAGTTTGGGCTTACTCCTCCCAAAACTTTTACTCCCTATCTATGAAAAAAATATATATCAATATCTAAAACAACCACTAGAATTAATTGAAAGTAATGTAGATCAAGCTGATTTTGAAGATATTGCTTATTTATATGTTGTTGATGGAAAGGTTATAGTATCTGATAATCTAAAAGATATAATTGATCTTGATACTAAACAAATATTAGATAAAGTAAATAATGAATATGGCAAATTTACTTATTTAGGTAAAGCATATTATTATTATAATATTGATTCCGAATATATTAATAAAATTGCAATTACTAATAATGATTATTTATTAGAAATAAGATCCGATATTATGAAAACTTTACTACCCGTAATAATTGGAACATTATTAATTACAATTGGTATTATTATATTATGGGCAAATCAAATAGTTACCAAAATATATCATTTGAAAGAAAAAGTCGATAATTTAGACAATGATGATTATGTTGATAAATATGATTATTTGGTAGATGATGAGTTGAGCACTTTAAATAAAGCGATTGACGATATGAAAGCTACCTTAAAAAAACAAGAAGAATACAAAAATCAAATGTATCAAAATATTTCTCATGATTTTAAAACTCCACTTACTGTTATAAAATCATATATTGAAGCTATTGAGGATGGAATTATGGATCCTCAAACTGGCGGAAGTATTATTAAAGAACAAATAAATAAACTCGAAATAAAAGTACACTCCCTTTTATACTTAAATAAATTAGTATATCTCAAAGATATTGAAAAAAAAGATGAGAAAATTGATATAACTCCAATTGTTGAAAGTTGTGTTGACAAATTTAAAATACAACGTCCAGATGTTAAATTTACTGTTAATGTTAGTGGTAAAACAATATTTAATGGTACATTAGATATGTGGGAGACAATAATTGATAATTTATTAAATAATTTTATGAGATATGCTTTAAAAGAAATAAAAATAACAATTAAAAATAATAAAATTACATTATATAATGATGGACCCCATATTGATCCTAACATCCTAAATAATATATTTACTCCTTACAAAAAAGGGATAAAAGGTCAATTTGGCTTAGGTTTATCGATAGTTAAAAAAACCCTTAATTTATTAGGGTATGAAATAACTGTTAACAATGAAAAAAAAGGTATTAGCTTTATTATAAAGTAAATACCTTTTTTTATTTCAATAAAAATTAAGATAAATATCACAAAATTTTGATATAATAAAAGTATCCAAATAGTTTTGTTATGAAATTTTTAAATTGATTAGAGTTAAAGAGGTGATAAAATAATGAATAAAGAATATGAATATAGTTTTAAAGTAAAAGATATTAAAGAATTTGTACAGTATTGCATTTTGAATAATTATGAAAAGAAAGAAGAATATTTACAAACTCGTATATTATATAAAAATGGTGGTCCAATAATGGCTCGTGTTACAGAAAATATTTATAATGATAGAAGTATAAAAATATTAAATTTTAAAGACGATAATTTAAATAGTAAAGATTTAAACATATCAAGAGAATCAAAAGATTTAATTGTTAATGATGAAAATAAAGAATTTGTTGAATCTCTAATTGAAATATTAAATTTAACAAATAAAAAAATATTAAAAAGGAAAAGATATGTTTATGAAAAAAATAATGTTAAATTTGAAATTGATGAATATATAGAGCCGGTTATGAATGTTGTAGCAATAGAAGGATTAAAAGAAGAAGTTGATATAGTCTATAAAGAATTAGAAGAAATTATTAATCACAATAAGATTAACTAAGAATGTAAAAATAAATAATTGTAATTGTTAATAATGAAAAAAAGGTATTAGCTTTATTATAAAGTAAATACCTTTTTTTTGATTTTATTAAATACTTTTTTTCTTACTTTTTTATTAAAAATACAAACAATTATTATAATAATAATTAAAATTATCGTTCCTATTATATATAAATAATCGTATGTATCATTCCACATTCCAACTCGATTGGTTTTAGCTAATATTTCACTAGCTTCTAATATAGAAGTATATTTATAATCACCGTATAAATATTCAACTTCACCTAAACCATTTTTGATTATTAAATCTTGTAATAGATTATCGTCAACAAATACCCAAACCAAATGTCTATCATATTTATCCAATTTATCACTATTATCATCATATTCTATTTCTATTTTACTAGCTTTTTTCAATAAATTACAAGTAAAATCACTGGCTTCTTTACCAAAAGCTTCTTTTTTTGTTGTTGATTCTGGTGTATCGATTGCTAAAAATCTTGCTTTAATTTCTTCACCATCTAAATAAAACCATGCTGTATCGCCATCGACACATTTATCTAAGGTAACTTCCAATTTTTGAGCATCTACATTAACTATAAATAAAAAACTAATAAATATACTAAATATAACTTTCATCATACCACCTATTGTAATTATATCAAAAAACTTTACAAATTAAAATAAAAATGCTATAATTACACAGTTGATTGAGGAGTGAATTTATGGAAAAAATAAGAAATATTGCTATTATTGCGCATGTTGACCACGGAAAAACTACATTAGTTGATAAATTATTAGAGATGTCAGGAACTTTTAGAGAAAATGAAAATACTTATTCTATGGATTCAAATGAGATTGAAAAAGAAAGAGGTATCACTATTTTAGCTAAAACAACAGCTATTAATTACGATGGATATAGAATAAATATATTAGATACTCCAGGCCATGCTGATTTTGGCGGCGAAGTTGAAAGAATTATGAATATGGTTGATGGAGTTTTATTAGTAGTTGATGCTTACGAAGGAACAATGCCACAAACTAGATTTGTTCTTAAAAAAGCTTTAGAAGCAGGAGTAACACCAATTGTTGTTGTAAATAAAATAGATAAACCAACAGCTCGTCCTAAAGAAGTAGTAGATGAAGTATTAGATTTATTTATTGAATTAGGTGCGGATATCGATCAATTAGATTTCCCAGTAATTTATGCTTCTGCTATTAATGGTACATCTAGTATTCATCCAGAAATAGAAACACAAGAACATACAATGCAACCTATATTAGAAGCAATTATAAATTATATTCCAGCTCCTAATGTTGATTTAGAAGGTGGATTTCAATTTCAACCTGCATTATTAGATTATAATGATTTCGTAGGAAGAATTGGAATTGGTAGAGTTAAAAGAGGTAAAGCTAAAGTAAATGAAATGGTATCTTGTGTAAGACGTGATGGTTCTATTAAACAATTTAGAATTCAAAAAATGTATGGTTATTTAGGGCTAAAAAGAATTGAGATAGACGAAGCTAAAGCTGGTGAAATAGTTGCTATAGCAGGTTTACCTGATATTGAAGTTGGTGAAACAGTTTGTACTCAAGGTAAAGAAGAAGCTTTACCATTACTTAGAATAGATGAACCAACTTTACAAATGACATTTGGAGTTAATACTAGTCCATTTTGTGGTAGAGAAGGTAAAATATTAACTGCTAGAAAAATTGAAGAAAGATTATATAAAGAAACAGAAAGAGATGTATCTTTAAAAGTTAAACCAAATGATAGTGAATCATTTATTGTATCTGGTAGAGGAGAATTACACTTATCTATTTTAATTGAAAATATGAGAAGAGAAGGATTTGAACTTCAAGTATCTAAACCTCAAGTTATTGTAAAAGAAATAGATGGTATTAAATGTGAACCATTTGAAGATGTTTTAGTAGAAGTTCCAGAAGAATATGTAGGTTCAGTTATTGAAGCATTAGGAAATCGTGATGGTGAAATGGTTAATATGCATAGCCATGAAAATCAAGTAAGATTAAGTTATGTTGTTCCTTCTCGTGGATTAATTGGTTTTATGACAGAATTTATGACAATGACTAAAGGTTATGGTATAATTAATCATACTTTTAAAGAATATCGTAAATTAGCAGGATCAAAAGTTGGTCAAAGAAAACAAGGTGTTTTAGTTTCAATGGAAAACGGAAAGGCTACTGCTTATGCTTTAGGACAACTAGAAGATAGAGGAGTTATGTTTATTGAACCTGGTGCTGAAGTATATGAAGGTATGATTGTAGGAGAAAATAATCACGATAATGATTTAGCTGTTAACGTTGTAAAAGGTAAAAAATTAACTAATACACGTGCTAGTGGAAGTGATCATACAGTTGTTTTAAAAAGGCCAAGATTATTAAGCTTAGAAGTATGTCTAGATTATATAAACAATGATGAATTAGTAGAAGTAACACCTTTAAGTTATAGAATGCGTAAGAAAATATTAAATACGGAATTAAGAAAAAAAGAAGATAGTAAAAAAGCCTAAATTTGGCTTTTTTTATTGAAAAAATACAGGACCATTGTCTACTTTTTTAGCAGTTTCTACATTTGTATCATTTGAAACTATATCATTTGGAACTGTAATATTAGAAATATTATTTTGGACAATATTTTCTTGTGGATTATCAACTTTTTTAAATTCATTCATAACTCTAAACATTGTCTTAGCATTATTAATAACAGGACCTGCTTGTTTAATAATAGGAATTGCTTGATTAACAACATTTAAAGTCTTTTGTGTTCCACTTAATATTGAACCCCATTTAATATTACCAAATAAAGACTTTAAACCACCAACTTTAGGCGTTTGTGTAAAGGAAGTGTAAGGAAAATTATAATATGGATAAAAATTCATAATTTACTCCTTTCAAAAATATTATATGAAATTTTTAAAAAAAGTTTTACTTTTTATAAAAATATGGTATAATCATATTAGAGTTAAGAATAGTAAAAGGGAATGTGTGGTGATATCTTTTGAATAAGCCAGGTTATTTATTGCCATTTATATATGTGTATAGAGTGGTACGCTTTTTGCTTGTCTTTGTTGTGAAAACGATAAAATATATCAATGTTGGATTTTTTATTACATTATTTGTTTTAATTAATATCTTTGTATCATCATTATACTATTTTATCAAAGCAATAAGTTATTTATTTTTATATTTATCTTATTTTGTATATCGATTTATAAAATATATGTTTATTGGATTTGTTGTCATTTCAAAATATGTATATTTATTTATAAAATATATAGTATATGGAATTGCTTTTCCAATTGTTTTATTAATTCGAGGATTCATCAAAATAAATAAAATAAATGAGAAAATGCGTGCGAAAAAGCAAGCAGAACAAGAAAAGAAAATAGCAGCTAGAGAAAGAAATAGACAAATAAAGGAAGAAAACAGAAAAAGATTACAAGAATTAAAAGAAAAAGAAAAACAAGTTTTAGAACAAAAGAGACTTGAAAAGAAAGAAAAAACCGGTTCTGACATTTATATTAACAAAAATGTTACTTTGGAAAAAAAGACTGTTAATGATTATATAAACTCATTATTCTTGCTAATTGGAAGTGTGCCTAAAAAAATAAAAAATTTGATTGTTAATAATAGATTTGTTAAAAATGCTAAAAACAAGAAAGATATTAATAGACAAGCATTATTATTGGATTTTGACGGCGCTGATGCTGAAAAAAGTGATGAAAAAATTATGTACAAATATGTTGCTAAAAATCCTGAAGGAAAGATAATAAAAGGATATTTCCCAGCATATTCAAAAGTAGAAGTTCACTCATTTTTATTAAGTGAAGGGAATGAAGTATATAGCATTGAGACTAATAAATGGATTCAAAGATTATATGGAAATGGCAGTCATGGAAGAAGAGCAAAAATAAAAACTAAAGATTTAATTTTCTTTTGTACGCAGTTATCTACATATATTAAAGCGGGAATTACCTTAGTTGAGTCTTTAAAAATATTATCTCATCAATTTAAAAATAAAAATTATTCAAGAATATTTAGAACAATGATATATGATTTAACAATGGGTGATAGTTTTTCAGTCGCTATGGATAAACAAGGCGATGCATTCCCAAGATTGCTTATTAATATGATTAAAACATCTGAAATGACTGGTGAATTACCAGAAGTTTTAGACAATATGTCGGATTATTTTACTGAATCAGATAAAACAAGAAGACAGATGATCACAGCGATGACATATCCTACTATTATTTTTGTCTTAGCTATTGCAGCCGTAATTTTTATTATGGTATGGGTAGTTCCACAATTTGTTAAAATATATGAAGGAATCGATGGAGCAAAAATACCTTCAATTACTATATTTGTTATGAATCTAAGTTCTTTTTTACAAAAAAATTATTTATTTTTAATTATTGGCATATGTACATTTATTCTAATATTTGTATATTTATATAAAAATATTAAAGCATTTAAGACTTTTATTCAATGGTTCTTAATGCATATGCCTATAATTGGTAATGTTATCATTTATAATGAAGTAACAATGTTTACAAAAACATTTGCATCATTATTATCGCATAATGTTTTCATAACAGACAGTATGGAAATATTAAATAAAATGACGAATAATGAAATATATAAAATGTTAATATTAGATACAATTACTAATTTAGCTAAAGGTGAAAGAATTTCACTTGCATTTAAAAATCACTGGGCTTTTCCAGTCCCAGCCTATGAAATGATTAGAACTGGTGAAAGAACTGGTCAATTAGCAGAGATGATGCAAAAAGTATCTGCATACTATCAGGAGTTGCACAAAAATGCTGTTGCAAGAATTAAAACGTTTGTTGAACCTGCTTTAATTTTATTTTTAACATTTGCAGTTGGTGGTATAGTATTATCAATAGTAATACCAATGTTTAGCTTCTATAGTTCAATACAAATGTAAGGGGGATTTATGGATTTATATATTATAATTTGTTTATTCATATTAGGAACCATTTTTGGTTCCTTCTATAATGTTGTAGCTTATAGATTACCAAAAGGAGAATCTATTTTATATCCAGGCAGTCACTGCCCAAAATGTAATCATAAATTAAAACCATTAGAATTGATTCCAATTTTATCTTATGTATTTCAAAAGGGTAAATGTGTAAATTGTAAAAATAAAATCTCAATATTTTATCCGATATCAGAAATAATATGCGGTTTATTATTTGTTATATGTTATTTATCATTTGGTATATCATATGACCTAATTATTGCTTTAACATTTACATCTTTACTGATAATTGTTATTTTAAGTGACTATTATTATATGATAATTGAAGATAGTGTTTTAATTGTTTTTAGTATTTTATTAATGATTGAAATATATTTTGTTAATGGATTAGATGTTTTATTAAATTCATTATTAAGTGCTTTAATATCTTTTATAATTATGTTATTACTTAAATTACTTGGCGATTTTATATTTAAAAGAGAATCAATGGGTGGTGGAGATATAAAATTGATGGCTGTGTTTGGATTAATAATTGGTTGGCAATTATCAATTATTGCAATCTTTTTATCAGCTTTTATTGCATTGCCTGTGTCAGTTTTTGTTATAAAAGCAAACAAAAATCATGAAATACCTTATGGACCATTTTTAAGCATTTCAGCTTTAATTATTTATTTTAGCCACATTGATATTAATATGATTTTGTCTTTGCTGTCATAAATTTTAGAAAAAAATCATTTTATTATTAATATATAATTAAATGATAAATTATTACTAAACTAATAATATAATAATTACAACATATACTTAATTGGGTGAGTATATGTTTTTTAAAAATATTCATATAAGAATTAAAATAGTTATGTTAGTTATATTTTTATTTTTTGTTTTAATAGTTGGTAAAGTATTTTATATTCAAGTATTTGAGTATGAAAAATTAAACAATTATGCAACTAGTTTATGGAGTAGAAACTTACCAATAGAAGCTAACAGGGGAAAAATATATGATCGAAATGGTGTAGTACTTGCTGATAATATAACAACAACATCATTAGTTTTAATACCAAATCAAATTGAAGATAAAGAAAAAACTGCTGAATTAATCGCACCTATTTTGGGTATAACTTATGAAGAAATGTATGAACATGTCTCAGTAAAATCTTCAATTGAAAGAGTTCATCCTGAAGGTCGAAGATTAGATTATGAAACAGCTGATAAGATAAATGATTTAGATTTGCCAGGTGTTTATTTGTTAAAAGAAAGTAAAAGATATTACCCATATGGTAATTTATTAGCGCATACTTTAGGATTTGTCGGAATAGATAATCAAGGATTATCTGGTTTAGAATTAATGTATGATGATTACTTAACAGGGAGTTATGGAGCTATTAAGTTTTTTAGTGATGCTAAAGGTAATAAGTTACAATTATCAGAAGTATATGAACAACCACAAGATGGTATAGACATTTATTTAACAATTGATTATAACATTCAATCTGCTTTAGAAAGAGAACTAGATAATGCTGTTAGTAAGTATAATCCTGATCAAGCATTAGGTATAGTTATGAATCCTAAAACAGGAGAAATATTAGCTATGTCTTCTCGACCTACATTTGAACCAAGCAATTATCAAGATTATTCAACGGAAATAATCAATCGTAATTTACCTATATGGATGACTTATGAACCAGGATCTACTTTCAAGAACGTAGATACCATATAGTGACCTTATATTATAAGGGATTGTATAATACTATTATCATAAAATTAAAGAGTATAAATTGATTATAGAGCATCTTTAAATGATGTTCTATTTTTTAAATGAGTTAATTTATTACGAAGGAAATTGTGATACCCAATAATAATCTAAAGTAAGTTTAATATTTGTTTTACAACTCTTGACTTATATTGACAAGCTGTTAGATTAAGAGTAGGGAGGTAAATGATTTTGATTTAATAAAAATATAAGAAAGGGTTTTGGGTTATATAAATGTTTTTATGATTAAAAGTTTGTTAAATAAATTAATTGATTTATACCATTTACACTCCCTAAAACAAATTAGGAGGATACAATGAAAGAGAAAAAAAAGAAAGAGATATTTAGTAATATAATTGGATATGACAATATAAAACAACATTTAAAAAGAACTATTGATGTATTAAATAACCCAGAGAAATATAAAAAATTAGGTTCAAGCATACCCAAAGGTTTATTTTTATATGGGCCCCCAGGTATAGGCAAAACTTGCATTGCCAAAAACTTTATTGATTACACTAATAGAAAATCATATATTGTAAGGAAAAATAAAGCAGATGAAAATTTTATAGAACACTTAAATGATATTTTTAAACAAGCAAAAGAAACTCAACCATCTTTAATCTTGTTAGATGATTTAGATAAATTTTCTGAAGCTCAAGACAAAAAAAGTAGTAAGGAATTTGCTACAGTTCAATCATTAATAGATGAAGTGAAAGATGACGATATATTTATAATTGCTACTGCTAATAGGAAATATGATATTCCTGATTCACTATTAAGATCAGGTAGATTCGATATAATTGTAGAAGTTGAAAATCCTAGAGATGAAGATAGTTATAAAATAATTAAACATTATTTAAGTAACAAGCAAATAGATAAGAATGTAAATGCAAGAAACATATCATATATTCTAAAAAGAGTATCATGTGCAGATTTAGAAAATATATGTAATGAAGCAGGTATTTATGCAGGATATAAAAATAAAAAATCAATAGGAATGGAAGAACTGATTAAAGCATCTTTAGAACATACTTATAGTGAAATAATTGATGATTTAAATGAAGAAAACGAATATACTCAAAGAGTTGCTTATCATGAAGCAGCTCATGCTTTAATAGCAAACTTATTACAACCACAATCAGTTTTAGCAGTTTCAGTTATTAAAATAGGTAATAATAAGGGTGTAACTGTATATAGTGGAGGCGATTATATTGATGATATTGATGTTGTAAAGAATAAAATTAAAATATTATTAGCAGGGAAGGCCGCGTTAGAAATAGTATATAACAAATGCGATATTGGAAGTGATCGCGATACAAATAATGCATATTCATTAGCACGAAGATTAGTCAGCGATTATACTTTTTTTGGATTTGATAGTATATCAAATAGCTTTGATAGTTCAGATATAGTGAAAAACAATAAAGATAAAAACGCTACTAAAATTCTTGATATGTATTACAATGAAGTTAAACAAATATTATTACAGAATAGAAATAAACTAGATGTACTTGCAAATGAGTTGAAGGAAAAGAAAATTCTTTTTAAAGAAGATATTTATAACATCATTAATAATTGTAATAAATAGAACTAAATGTTTGTTAGGTCTTGATTAATAATTACAATGTGGTACATTAGTATTAGGAAGTTAACCCAATAGAGTAATTCATTATGAAATACAAGGATAAAAATGATATAGGCGAATTTGTTCAATGTGTTTTGGCTAAAGATGTTGTAGATATATTAAAAGTAATGAGTAAGGATACTTGGATAAAATACGTCCCAAAAATGTTTATTGATCTATTAAACGATAACTATGAAGCAAGTTTGAAATCAATAAAATACGTTCCAAACATATATTTCTCTTTAAATGATAAATTTAAAAATGATAATCTAATCATTAAGACTACGATTAGAGCTTTTAAAAGAAGAAATAGAATAAACGAGATAAACATAGGTTATAAACCATTAAAGAAAAGGATTTGTAGAGATGAAGGATAGTCGATTAAATAAAATATTAAACGATATACTGTTGCATTGGTTAAAAGGAAATATAATATTAAATTTTTCATTATTTGAATTGTTTGTAATGATATCTAAGTTGCGGAATAACACAATTAAGTTCGAAGAAGTTATAAAGTTTATGGAAGTTAAGTATTCACTTCATTCATCATTGTCAGATGATTTGGACAATTATTCAAAAACTGATCCGTTTGTATGTAATGTTTATCATTGTTTGTTAGAATTTAAAAACGCGAGGAATGAAAGCAATGGATAATATATTAACAAAATTAGAGCAAAACATTGAAAACGATTTGCGAAAGAACTACATAAAACACTATGCTAATTTGGTAGCTGATAACATTGTCATTTACTATAAATATTATGGTAATGATATTAATCTATCTTTTTACAGTATCAAAAGAATGTCTAAGGATGATTTCATATTTAATTTATGTGAGGAAAGGAAGTTAGATAATTTAATATGTAGTATATTAAAACGTAAGTATAGATTAAAAGTAGTATCTATATTTGAAAATGATAAGTTAATGTTAGAAAAAGTGTAAAAATATAAATATACAGCAAGTTCACGCATCATGATACGAGTGGAAACCTCATGCAAAAGCCAGTTCAATAATCTTAATAATATTAATCACAATAACACTGACAGTAATAATAACAGTAATAACACTAATAGCACTACTACTAATAAGAAGAATAACAATCACATTAAAAAGAAAAAAAGAAAGAGAAGAGAGACACAATTAAAAAACTAATAGAAAGTTAAAACTATTAGACTATTATAATAAATATATAGAACAACCTATCCCTGTTTATTATAATAGCAGTATCGAACATTTATAATTTTGATTTATGGTTTTACAAGCCTCCAATCTAATGGGTGGGTGGCTTATATTAATAAAATAAAAAAGTGGCCACAATTGTTTAATATTGTGGTCACAATTTATGATAAGGATTGATGATATGAATAATAAAAAATGGTTTCTTCAGATTGAAGATAAAAATACAAATAATAGAATATCCATTTGTGATAATGGCCTAGTTTATGGAACTGAAAGAGGCCATAAACTAGGTATATTAGATATAGCAACTATTAATAGAATAAAAGGCTTTTTAAATGGTAAAACGGATATCAATGGAAATCCATTTACCGATAAAAATGCAGATTCCAGAATAAATTATATGTATATGTTTAAAACATATAGTTATATAAAAAGCAATCATAATAATTTGATATTAAGGCTTAGAGATGATAGTAGAAAAAATCGCCAAATTAAAATAGTTGGCGTTGATATTACTAAATCATTACTTAATATAATTGATACACAAAGCAATTGGTATAAATTTTTTGATTAAACTTGTCTTTAAAATTATATTATGTTAAAATATAACTAGGATAGAAAGATATGAAAGAAAAAATAAATATTTTATTATAATAACTAAATATTTAATTAATGCCTAGTTTATTACAAGTAAAAAGGTCATTCTACTGTTTTAGAAGACCTTGAACATATCCTATTACAAGATTTCGTTTTTCATTAGGTAAAGACATAATATTTTGAAATAATTGATTTACTTCTTCATTTTTGTTTATAGAATTAATATCATCTATCTTTATAGGATTATTAGTTCTATCAAGTAAATAATCTATATTACAATTTAAATAGTCGGCCATAGAAACCAAAGTTGGAAGACTTGGAATCTTTTGGCCGGATATATACGCTTTAATTGTAGAATCAGAAATTTTAGAATTCATTGCTAATTTTACTATTGATATTTGTTTGTTATCTATAATCTTTTTTAAATTAGTCATTGAGATTGAGTTTCTTATAATATCATAGTTTTCTTTGTCATTTATCCTCATTTTAATCACCTAATATAATTTTATCAACTACAAAGTTTTTATTAGTATACCCCAAAGGTATTGTCTGAATACTAGAAGGTATGATATAATAATACTTGAGGTGGTAAGATGCAAATTAGAATAATTCCTATGTCTATATATAATAGTGAATTTCAAGGTAAAACAATTAATCAAATTCAAAAAGAATTTTTTGATGATTATTTGATTTACGAAGGAAAAGGCTGGTATTATTATGGAAGAAAAGGGATGGAAGCGAATAAAGGTGATTTATTATTGTTTCAAATGAATAATAGTATTATTGCTTCAGCAAAACTAAATGATATAATCAGATTTAAAAAGCAAACTGTTGATGGTAATTTAGGTGTTTATATTTTAAGCAAGAATACGATTAAATCTTTTAAACCAATTACTAAAAAAGAATTGTCTGAATTAATAATTGGATTTAAAACATTTAGCCAAATAAAGCAAAGATTCTATATTTCAGATGTATCTTTGAAGTTATTAAATGCTAGAATGAGTTTATAAAAGACAAATTTATGTTAAAGAATTAGATACATATTATTTTGTAATGATAATGAAGAAGAATTAAGAGGTAGATTATGAAAAGTAAATTAAAGAAATTATTAATACCTATAATTGTTGTTATTGTAGTATTAATTATGATAGGATGTGTTTTATTTAAATTTGTTTTAACTGATAAAGCTAAAAATGAAGATAAAAATAATATTGAGAATAATGAAGTTAATACTGTTGATACAAATTATACAGCTTATATAAGTATCAATCCGTTGATAAAATTAACTTTTAAAGTATCTTGCAAAGATAATGTTTGTAGTGAACCATTAGTTATTGATTATGAATTAGTAAATGATGATGCAAAAGAAATTTATAATGATATAGATTTTTCTAAAACTAATGGAGAATTAAGCAATGTGTTACTTTTAATAGCTCAAACTGCTAGAGACAGTGAAGTTGAGTTTAATACAGTAGATGTTTATAGTGACTATTCTATAATTAATGATTATATTGATGATCATGAAGAGATAACTAGTAATTGGTCTTTTAGTGTTAATGTAGTTAATAAAGAAGAAATTGATGATATAGGAACGAACTTAGAAGAAGCAAGAAAAACTTTTACTATTACTTTTAATAGTAATGGTGGATCAAAAGTTGCTAGTCAAAATGTTTTTGAAGGTGAGAAGGTATCGGCTCCTATGAGTCCTACAAAAAGTGGATATACTTTTGTAGAGTGGCAATTAGATGGTATAAAATACAATTTTGACAATGAAGTTGTAAATGATATAGAGTTAAAAGCAATATGGAAGAAAAATAAAGTTGAAACAGAAGAAAAACCATCAAATACTAATAAAGATGATGAAAACCAATCAAGTAATGATAAAGATGATGAAAATGAAAATACAGGTGTTGTCGAAAATCCTAATGATGATGATCAAAATACTGATAATCCTAATGTTCCTCCTGTAGTAGAGGAAAAACCGATAGGAAGCTATGTCATTCCAAATAGAAAAGCTGTATGTAATCATTGGACAGAAGAAATTGATGGAGAAATTATAACTGGAACAAGTTTGGTAGAAAGTGAAGTTAGTAAATATGTTGATATGTGGACAAATTATTATGGCTATTTTTACACTGATCCTAATGGCTATTTATATATTGCTGAAGGATTAGCAATAATATTTGATGAATATGGTAGAGTTTTGGTTATAGATGAATTGTGTGATCCAAACTACGCTGCTCCATTATATCAGGGAAGCCCTAATGAATATATTCGTAATTATGTAAAATATTTTAATGTTGGTTTTGATAATCATGGACTTCCTACATCTAATATTAAGCCAGATGTTGGGTATAAGGTTAAATGTACAAAAACAACGTGTTGGTATTATTAATAAATTAAGAGACATATTATGAAATACAAATTAAAAAAATAGTAATTTCTATGATTGATGTTATTGTAGTATTAAATTTGATAGGATGTGATTTATGAAAAATAATGTTATTGTTTATGGATATACAGGGGAATATGCAGTTTATCCAAAAATTCAAATCTATTGTGATGACAAATTGATAGGTGAGGTCTCACATCGTGATTCTTTTGAATTTAGAGTGGAAGATGATTGTGTACTTGTGTTCAAATGTAGTATAAGGAAAGCAAAAATTAAAGTCTATAAGGATAAGATAAATAAAATATCTTTAGAGTTTAATAGATTTACAGGTTCACTTAAGGCAAAGTATATTTAAAGATAGTTAAACTGAAAATAAAAAATAAATTTATTATAGGTATGATATGTCTCAAGGTTAAGTTTCAAGTAGTTTGAAAAGGAGTTAGTTTTAATATGAAAAATAATTTAATTATAAAGTTTGACATTGACGTTGATGTCAAAATATTGCTTAATAATAATATAATTGGAGAGTCAGGTTATAAAGATATTTTTAAAACAACAGTAGAAGAAGATGGCTTACTTACTATTAAACATGGAAGGAAAAAAGCAAATATTAGAGTATTAAAAGAACAGATAAATAATATATATATTACTTATTCTACTGGTGGGCAATTAAAAGCAACTTTTATAGACAATGATTCTTTAGATAATAAAGAAAAAGAAATTATATCTAAAGAAATTGTTAATCATAACGATAATAATGTAACTAGTGAAAAAGATTATAACTCTTTAGGGCGAACTATTGGATGTTTAATGTATATAATAGGTACTATATTATTTTTGGGAGGAATAATAGTAACTTTAAATGGATTTCATTCAGCAATATTTATAACTGTATTTAGTGGAATATTTTTTGCTATAGCTAATGCTATTAGCGAAAATATACCTAAGGCTACTTTACAAGCACAAATAAATAAAATGTTTGAACAAGAAGATATTATAGGGAAAAAATTAAACAATATAGAAGATATAATTGGAAAGCATTCGGGTGTTGATATTTCAAATAATAACAATCGTATATATAGATGGGATGATTGTTTAGAAATAATTTGTGACAAAAACAACGTGTGTAAAGAAGTTTTAAAAAGGCCATAAAATTAATTTTAGTCAGTTATAATATTTATTGATAAAAAGATATTTAGTAATAATGATAATAAATGAAACATTATAATTGAAGTTATTATATATTTTGATTTAAAATGCATGTTTTATAAGAATGTGCATTTTTTATTTATGTTTAAATTTAGTGCTTAGATAGGCATGATATAAAAATGTTATGTAATTAGTTAAATGTTTAATTTGTTCAGATTTGTTTTGGGGTGGTGTGTCATGTGTTAAATAATATTTAAAGTTGCCACAATCGTTTATTTTGTGTGATAAGTTTGTATGAATTTCTATTTATATTGCAATTATAAAATATACCTGTAGATTAAAAAAAGATTTAAGTTAATTAGATTAATGAGTTTGTTATTATTTGTTATTTCTTTAACACATCTCTTGTTATTAAATTTAAAGCTGTTTAAATAGTATCAGGAGGTGAATTTATGAAATGGATATATGATGATGGTGGGCGCAATAAGTACTACAAAGGTAATACAAATGATTGTGTATGTAGAGCAATTGCTATTGCAAACAATCTTAATTATAAGAAAGTTTATGATCTTATTAATAATTATTCCAAAAGTAATAAAGATAACAGTAATTCGAGAATAGGTGTATCAAAAAATATAATATTTAAAATATTGACAGATTTAGGTTGGACTTGGATTCCTACTATGAAATTTGGTACAGGTTGTAAAGTACATCTAAAAGAAGATGAATTACCAAATGATAAAGTTATTATTGCAAAACTATCAAAACATCTTACTTGTATAATCAACGGTGTTATACATGATACTTATAATCCAAGTAGAAATGGTCGAAGATGTGTATATGGATATTTTGTTAAAGATACTATTTAACAATAGAATATGAGAGGTAATAATAGCAATGGAAGGATATAATAGAATTAAAGAATTATATTTGAAAAGTACAAATAAAGATAAGTTTTTAAGTGTAATAGTAAAACATCTTATGAAACAACCTAATATGAGTGAATTGTATCTTAATGAAGAAAAAAACTTAGATGACTTAGTAAGTTATATTAATAAAAAGGCAAAAGAACAAGCAGTAAATGGTGTAGCAATAATTCAAGATGATGAAGTTTATAGTTGGGCAATTTTATATTTTACAAGTAGTAATGAGAGACTAGGAATAGTTAAACATAATTCTGTAAAGCAACAAGAAGAACAAAAGGTTGATAATAATCAGTTAAGACTGGAGATCTAATAATTGTACATTAGAAAAAAATATAGAGAGCTATTAAATTTAGCAGATAATGAGTTTGTTATTCCTACTACTTTTCAAAAGTTTATAATAGAAAAAGAAAAGTTGCACAATTTGATTATTAAAGGCAAAAGAGGAATTTGTTGGTG
>CALVYK010000013.1 GCA_944372195.1 uncultured Bacilli bacterium | reverse complement strand
ACGCCTTTATTACAGACGTTTCTCTTACATTTTAATTTCATATTATGAAACTGGAATTTACTTTTTCAATTCACAAAAAAAATTAATTACATATAATATAATAGCCATATTTCCTTTAAAAATAAAGCATTTTTGATTGATTTGCATTATTTTTAAAAGTATGGTACAATATAACTCGTTCGAGGAGGAATGTATTAAATGTTACAAATATTATTAATAATAATTTCAATTTTATTAATTTCTATAGTATTATTACAAGCTGGTAAAGCAGAAAGTGCTTCTAATGTAATAACTGGTGGTAGCGATGCTTTATTTGCTAACAGAAAAGAACGTGGTGGCGAATTATTTATAACTAGATTAACTATGGTTTTAGGACTATTGTTCTTTGTCATATGTTTGGTCATCGGATTTTAGAGTTTAAATAAACTCTTTTTTCTTTATTTAATTTTAAAAATATGATATTATTGGATTGGTGGTAGTATGATTAAAAAAATTCTAAAATTATTAACCCATAGAATTTTTATAGTAGGGGTACTTTTATTAATACAATTAATTTCTTTAATTTTAATATTAAATAAATTTGAAGAATATGGATGGTACTTTTATATATTTTTTTACATTATGGGTATTTTGGTATTGTTAAAAATAATAAATGGAAATGCCAATCCAAGTTACAAAATAGCCTGGATTATACCGGTTTTAACAATTCCTATTTTTGGAACGTTTATATATTTATTATTTGGCAACAAAATGAATAAAAATAGAAAGTTATTAGAACATAAAAACAAATTAAAACAAATTTTAATTCAAGACGATAATGTAATTAAAGAGATAACTGATATAAACTTTTATAATCAAACAAAATATATATATAGTAATGCTGGATATCCTATTTACAAAAATACCTATACAGAATATTTAGAAGTAGGTGAAGAATATTATAAAAGATTAATTGAAGAATTAAAACAAGCCAAAAAATTCATTTTTATGCAATATTTTATAATTGAAAAAGGTATATTTTGGAATGATATTTTGGACATTTTGAAACAAAAAGTTAATGAGGGATTAGACGTAAGAGTTATCTATGATGATATGGGATGTATTGTAACACTTCCCAACAAATATTATAATGAATTAAAAAAATATGGTATTAAAGCATGTTCGTTTAATAAATTTGTACCAATTTTGACAGCCAAATTAAATAATAGGGATCATAGAAAAATAACTATTATTGATGGTAACGTAGCTTTTACTGGTGGTATTAATTTGGCTGATGAATATATAAATAAAAAAGTAAGATTTGGTCATTGGAAAGATAATGGCATATTATTAAAAGGTGATGCAGTATTCAATTTAACTAATATATTTTTAAATTTATGGGATCACATTAACAATAAAAAAGAAGATTTAAATAAATTTAAACCAGATATTAACATAAAAGGTAGTGGATATGTTCAACCTTATGATGATAGTCCATTTGATGATGAATTAGTAAGTGAAAATATTTGTTTAAATATGATTGCTAAAGCTAAAAAATATGTTTATATTACAACGCCTTATTTAATTATTGATAATGAATTGGAAACAGCTTTATGCTTGGCTGCTAAAAGTGGTATTGATGTAAGGATTATAACTCCAGGAATTCCTGATAAAAAAATAGTGAATGAAGTTACCAAAGCATATTATAATAATTTATTAAATAATGGTGTAAAAATATATGAATATACTAAAGGATTCATTCATGCCAAAACATTTTTAGTTGATGATGAAATAGCAACTATAGGTACAGTTAATTTAGATTATCGAAGCCTACATTTACATTTTGAGTGTGGAGTATTATTATATAAAACAGATAGTATAAAAGATATTAAAAAAGATATTTCTAGAACATTAGAAATATCAAGACAAATAACTTTAAAAGATACTAAAATAAGTTTATTTAGAAGTTTAAAACGAGCAGTATTAAGATTATTTGCACCTTTAATGTAAATCTTTAAAAAACTCTTCCATGGGAACATTTAATTTTTTAGATATAATATATAAAAATTCTAAACTGAATGTTTGGAAACTATTGTTTTCAATATTAGCTATAGTTCCTTCATTATATTGAATTAAATCTGCTAATTGAACTTGCGTTAGTCCTTTAGCCTTTCTTATCCTTTTAATATTTTTTCCAACTATAACATATATATATTTATTATTATTTTCACTGATTTTCATTTTTATCACCTAATTAAATCTTCTCATACACAAATGGAAAACAACTACATTTAATATATGTACTTTATTTTAAAAATATGTTAAAATAACATTGAAAGGAATTTTATTATGGGAAAAAATTGTTTCAAGAAATTACAAGAATTAAGAATTAGCAAAGGCTATACTCATCAACAAATGGCTGATAGTTTAAATATCAGCAAATGTTTTTATTGGCAAATTGAAAATAAAGAAAGAAATCTAACATATAAAATGGCTTTTAAAATAGCTAAAGTGTTGAATACTAAACCAGATAAAATATTTTTGAAAGAATTAAAAAACGATGAAGAAAATTAATTTTTATTAAATATTTACAATAATGATGAGATAACTAATTTATAGTTTGTAATCGATCATATATGAAACAAAACTGATAATTAATTTTGTCAGTTTTTTATATACTAGGAAAGTGCTTTGCAAAAATTTAAATAAAAATATTAACATACATATGTTCGTATGATAGAATTACAGCAAGGTGGTGATATAGTGAAGATGTATCAGGTGTATAAATTTAGATTATATCCAAATAAAAAACAACAAGAATTAATAAATAAAACTTTGGGATGTACTAGATTTATTTATAATACTTTTTTATCTCAAAAAGAACAATTATATAAAACAAATAAAATAACAAAATCAAAAAAAGATTGTTTAAAAGAATTACCACATCTAAAACAAATATACCCTTGGTTAATAGAAGTAGATAGTATGGCTCTAGCAAATACTATATTTGATTTAGAAACGGCTTTTAAAAATTTTTATAGAACCAAACATTATCCAAAATATAAAGATAAATACAGTAAAAATAGTTATCGTACAAACTATATAAAAAATAATTATAAAAATAAGATATATGAAAATATTAAATTAGATTTAATAAATAAAACAATAACATTACCAAAATTAAAAGATATAAAAATAAGAGGCTATAGAAAAACAAAAGAAATAAAAGGAAGAATAATAAATGCGACAATAAGTAAAGAAATAAATAGATACTATGTATCAGTACTATATGAACAAGAAACAGAAGAAAAAAATATAATACCAAAAACAATAGTAGGAATAGATTTAGGAGTAAAAGATTTAGTAATAACAAGTTATGGCGAAAAATATGAAAATAAAAAATATATCATCAAATATGAAAACAAAATAAAAAACTTACAAAAATGGTTAAGTAAAAAAGAAAAAGGAAGTAAAAATTATTATAAAGTAAAAAATAAAATAAAAGAAACATATAAGAAATTAAAAAATGCACGAAAATACATAATACATAAAATAACAAAAGAAATAGTAAATAGTAACGACTTAATAATAACTGAAAACCTACAAATAAAAAAACTAATAGAAAAAAAAGAGATGTCCAAATATATTTCTGATGCAAGTCTAAGTGAAATAATAAGACAACTAGAATATAAAAGTACATGGCAGAATAAACATTTCTATCAAGTAAATACATATTATCCAAGTAGTCAAATATGTAGTCATTGCAATATTAAAAATAAAGAAATGAAAGACTTAAGCAAAAGAAAATGGACTTGTGTTAATTGCAAAAATGAAAATGACCGAGACATCAATGCAGCAATAAATATAATGTGGGAAGGGTTAATAAATAATACTAAGTTGTTCACATGAACAAACATCAAAAAAATTTCACTGCAAATAAATGAAATAAAAACAAGTACGGTAGCGACTATCGGAAATTAGTCTCTGGAGGAAAAAGCAAAAGCCACCGAAGAAGGAGAAATATCTAATCGTGAGATTAGATGCAGTCAAATTTATTTGACTTTTGTTCTATTTTACTTGTAAGTCAAAATATAGTATAATTATATAGGTGGTTTTAATGTATAAAAAACTATTTATGTTTGTAATAATATTTTTATTGATTGATCAAATATCAAAAGGATTAATTAATATTTATATGAATGTAAATGAAAGTATAAAAATATTTGATTTTTTGTCTTTAACTTATGTTCATAATATAGGAGCTGCATTTAGTATGCTAGAAGGTGGTAGATGGTTATTTATTATTCTAGCTATAATTGCCTTAAACATAATTTATATAGTTTTTATTAAAGATAAAAATTTAAGTAATTTTGAAATAGTTACTTATGCTTTATTATTAAGTGGCATAATAGGTAACTTAATTGATAGAATTTTATACGGATATGTAATTGATTTTATAAATATAACAATATTTGATTTTGCTATCTTTAATATAGCTGATTCATTTATTGTAATTTCAGTTATATTGTTATTGTTGGGGGTGAAAAAATGGAACACAAAGTAGAAAATGGTAATGTTAGGGTAGATATTTATTTATCTAAATTATTGGATGTAAGTAGAAGTAAGATAAGTAAATTAAATATAATTGTAAATGGTAAAGAAGTAAAAAGTAGTTATATAGTAAAAGAAAATGATGTAATTGAAATACCAGAATTAAAAAAAGAAGAGATAAAAGCTGAACCAGAAAAAATGGATTTAGATATTGTCTATGAAGACGATGATGTAATAGTGGTTAATAAACCTAATGGTATGGTTGTTCATCCTGCTATTGGTAATACTAAACATACTTTAGTTAATGGCTTATTGTACCATTCAAAAGAGTTAAGTAAAAATAATGGAGAATTTAGACCTGGTATTGTTCATAGAATTGACGCTTATACTACAGGGTTATTGATGGTAGCTAAAAATGATAAAGCTCATGATTTTTTGGCTAAACAATTAAGTGATAAAACAACACATCGAAAATACATTGCTTTGGTTTGGGGAGTTATAAATAATGATACAGGCACAATTGATGCTCCGATTGGAAGAGATATAAATGACCGAAAGAAAATGGCAGTTAATGCTAATGGCAAAGAAGCAATTACACATTTTAAAGTTTTAAAAAGATATAAAACTGCCACTTTAATTGAACTTAAATTGGAAACAGGAAGAACTCATCAAATAAGAGTTCATATGAATTATATTGGTCATCCGGTAGTAAATGATCCAGTTTATGGTAAGAGAAAATTAATTGATAATACTGGACAGTGCTTGCATGCAAAAGAGTTAGGATTTATTCATCCTAAGACAAAAAAATATATGGAATTTAGTTGTGAATTACCAAAATGTTTTATTAATATATTAAATAAATTTGAGGAGGAATTATGAATTATCTAGATCAAAGTGAAGAGATAATAGTAAAGTTATTACATTATTTTATAACTGATAAAAATTATAACCCAGTAATATTACATGGCGCAAAAAATGAAATTTGGTTAGAAAATTTAGATAGTGATTATAAGATAATAAGGATAGTTTCTAATTATATTCATAATGATGAACAGTTAGAATACGATGTTTTAAGAACCAAACAGATAATGAAATCGATTAAGAAAAAGACTTTATCGTTAAAGGTTCCAACTTTAAGTATTTTTGTTAATTTGGGTGAGAATGTTCATTTAGATAAAGAAAAAAGTGTTGATAATATTACCTGTTTAAAAGTAACAAACTTAAATGATGTGGTTAAAAATAATACTATTTTAGAGTTTTTTCCTGATATCAATAAAACATTAGATTATAAAGAAGAAGGAATGAATTTGTTTTTTAAATTAACATCTGAGATTAATAAGAAAACTGAAGAAGATGCAAAAAAAGCTGAAAAAATATTTGGACCTAAAAAGCCAATTGTTACTTATACATTAATATTTATAAATATTTTAGTATTTATGGCAATGTATTTATTTGGTAATGGTAGTGAAGACGGATTGACTTTATTAACTTTTGGCGCAAATCATAGAGATTTAATATTAGGATTTAACCAATATTACCGTTTGATTACATCAAGCTTTCTACATATTGGAATATTACATTTATTATTTAATATGTACGCTTTATATATTATTGGAATTCAAATTGAAAATTTTTATGGTAAAGTTAAATTTTTAATAATTTATTTAGGAAGTGCAATATTTGGCAGTTTATTATCAATTTGTTTCCATGATGGTATATCAGCTGGTGCTAGTGGAGCAATTTTTGGTTTATTAGGTGCTATGTTATATTTCGGATATCATTATAGACTGTATTTAGGTAACGTGTTACAGTCACAAATAATTCCAATTATTATATTAAATTTGTTTTTAGGATTTATTACACCTGGTATTGATAATGCTTGTCATATTGGTGGATTAATCGGTGGTATATTTTTAGCAATGGCTTGTGGTATAAACAAAGAGAGAAAGATGGAAAAAATAAATGGAGTTATTTTAACTGTTATTTTTTCAATATTTATATTATTTTTAATAAAGAATATTAATTTTTAAAGTTAATATTTTTTTAATTCTTGACAAATTTTAGAAAAAATTATATAACTATATAGTGAATTGGAGGAGTAGTATGCAAACAACTTATATATTTGGCCATAAAAGACCTGATACTGATTCAATATGTGCTAGTATCAGTTTATCATATTTAAAAAATAAATTAGGATTAAAATCTGAACCAATGACTTTAGGAGAAATAAATAAAGAAACAAAATTTGTTTTAGATTATTTTAAAATAAAGCAACCTAAATATTTAAATGATGTTAAATTACAAATTAAAGATATTGAATATAAAAAGAATTGTTATATTTATAATAAATCATCAATTATTAAAGCATTTAATTATATGAATGAAAATGAACTAACAGGTTTGCCTATTGTTGATGAAGATAAAAAATTATGTGGATTAGTTACCTTAAAAGAAATGGCTAAAGATTTAATAATGGAAGATTTTACTAAATTAAATACTTCATATGATAATTTAATTGAAACATTAGAGGGTAAAGAAATATTAAGATTTGATGATGAAATAAAAGGAAGTATAATGGCAGGAGCTTTTAGAAGCACAACTTTTATACAAAATATAAAAATTACAAATGATGATATATTAATAATTGGTGATCGTAATAATATATTAGAATATGTTATTAATTGTAAAGCAAAATTAATTATATTAGTTGGCGATGGTGAATTGTCAGAACATAACTATAATTTGGCTAAGGAAAATAAAGTTAATGTTATTCGAACACACTTTGATACATATCATACAACCAAATTAATACGTTTAAGTAATTATATTACTGAGGTTGCTTTTTCGTCTCCAACTTGTATAGAAGATACGGATTATTATTCTCATTTTAAAGAAATAAGTGCTAAAACAAAACATACAAATTATCCTGTAATTAATAAAAAAGGTGAATGTTTAGGATTATTTCCATTAACATTATCTAGTTTAAAAAATCCTAAAAAAGTTATTTTAGTTGATCACAATGAAAAAGAACAAAGTGTTGATGGGTTAGAAGAAGCTAATATAATTGAAGTTGTTGATCATCACAAACTAGGAACAGTTGCCACTAATCAACCTATTAATTTTAGAAATATGGCTGTTGGAAGTTCAAATACCATAATTTATAATTTATTTAAGGAAAATAAAGTAATAATTCCATCTAATATAGCTGGCGTTATGTTGTCTGGAATTTTATCAGATACTTTAATATTAAAATCACCAACAACTACTAAGTTAGATGTTGAAGCAGTTAATGAATTATCTTTATTAGCCAACATTAATTATCAAGAATATGGTTATGAAATGTTTAAAGCTGGATCATCATTAGAAGGAATAGATAAAGAAGATATAATCTATCAAGATTTTAAAAACTTTAATTATAATAATGAAAAAATTGGAGTAGGTCAAGTATTTACAACTGATGTTGATTATATTTTAAATAATAAAGAAGAATATATTGATATAATTAATAAAATAGCTTTGGATAAAGAATATAAAATAGTATTATTATTTATAACAGATATTATTAAAAATGGTTCTTATGTTTTATATAATGATGCAGCTAGTGATATCGTAATGGAAAGTTATAATTTAGATCGTATTAAACAAGGTCATTATTTAAAAGATATTGTATCAAGAAAAAAACAAATGATACCACCTATTTTAGAAACATTAGAAAAAATGTCATAAACTATACTTAATTGTATAGTTTTTTTGACATTTTATTTAGTTCTAAAATGTTATAATCATTAATATATTAAAGTGGGTGAATAAATATGCCAAAAATGAAATTAAAGAAGAAAAAAAGTTTAACATTTTTAAAATACCCGTTGTTTATAATTATTTTGATAGTTATTATTAAAATAATATTCAATGATATAAAATTAAGTAGTAACGAAGATTTTATTAATCAAATTTTATATCAATCTAATAGTCATTTGACAGATGAAAAATTCAGTTTATTTAGTTTTATGGATAAAATTAAAATAAAAGAACCAATTTCCATTTTAGATCAAGTTTTTGCTTACGAAAAAGATAATAATGTTCAAGCTTTTGCTTACATTCAAAATAATGTTGTTGATAATCCTCGAGTATATATTTATAGTACTCATCCTACAGAAAAATATTTAGGCGAAAAATTACAACAATATGAAATAGATAATACTGTTGTATTGGCTTCGGTTATTTTACAAGAAAAATTAAACGCTTTAGGAATAGAAACTTTAGTAGAGGAAAGAAGCGCTAGTGAATATATTAAAGAAAATAATCTATCATATGAAAAAAGTTATTTGGCAACTCGCTCATTTTTAAAAGATAAATTAAATGAATATGATTTTGATTTAATTATCGATTTACATAGAGATGCGATAGCAAAAGATAAGACAACAACTACGATTGATGGCAAAGATTATGCTAAAGTCATGTTTGTAGCTAATGTTAATTATAAAGATAATATAGCGTTAGCTAATAAATTAAATAATATAATAGGTAATAAATATGAATCATTATCAAGAGGGATTTATAATAAATATGTTGATAATTTTAATCAAGATTTAAATAAAAATGTCTTGTTGTTAGAGTTGGGAGGTAATTATAATACAATTGATGAAGTATTAAACACGATTGATGCGTTAGCTATATCAATAAAGGAGCTATTATATGAAACAAATTAAATTAAGAACAAAAATATTTAGAGTTACAGTTACTATTTTATTTGCTATTTTTTTAACGATGTTTATAAGTAACAAGTATGGATATTACGAATATAAAAAAACTGAGCAAGTTACTTTAACTCAGGAACAGATAAAACAATTTGAAGAAGATGTTAAAAATGGTGTTAATGTTGATTTGGAGAATTATTTAGAAAAGACTAATAAAAACTATCAAACAAAATTTTCTCAAATTGGTTTAAATTTATCTAATTCAATAGCTGATATAGTTAAAAATGGTGTTGATGGAATGTTTAAATATATTAGTAAATATATGGTTGAATCTTAAAAGCGAAAAAATATTCGCTTTTTATTTACATTACATTTAATTAATGATAAAATTTTTATAGGTGGTATTATGGAAAAAATTATTTTTCATATCGATGTTAACAATGCTTTTTTATCATGGACAGCAATTGAATTATTAAATAATGGTTATAAGTATGATATTAGAAATTCCTATGCAGTAATAGGAGGAGATCCTAAAATGCGAAAAGGAATAGTTTTAGCTAAATCTACTCCTTGCAAAAAATTAGGTATCTATACTTCGATGAATTTATATGAAGCAAAAAAGAAATGCAGTGTTTTGAAAGTATATCCACCTAACTATAAGTTTTATAGCCAAATGAGTAAAAAATTATTTGAATTGTTAAATAAATATACGCCGGATATTGAAATCGCTAGTATTGATGAATGTTATTTAGATTATGGTAAAGTTAAAAATATATATGGTGATCAATATTTATTTGCACAAAAATTACAAAAAGAAATATATGATACTTTAGGTTTTACAGTAAATATTGGAATAGCTAATAGTAAGCTATGTGCTAAGATGGCTAGTGATTTTAGTAAACCAAATAAAATTCATACACTATATGATTTTGAAATAGAATCTAAAATGTATCCACTACCTATTAATGAACTATTTATGATAGGGAAAAAAACCAGTGAGAAATTAACTAATTTAGGTATAAATACAATTGGTGATTTAGCAAATTTTCCATATGAAAAACTTTATGTTTATTTTAAAAACCAAGCTAGTTTTTTAATAAATCAAGCTAAAGGAATAGATGATAGTGTTGTTGACAGTTCCACTTATATTCCTAAAGGAATAAGTAATGAAATTACTTTAGATAGAGATATAATAAAAAAAGAAGATTTGTATCCATATTTATTAAATTTATGTGAAACAGTAAGTATTAGATTAAGAAAGCAAAATAAATTTACAAATGTTGTTTGTGTCATTTTAAAAGATAATTATTTTAAAAGAAAATCTCATCAAAAAAAATTAAATAATGCTACTAATGTTACTAATGAAATATATAAGTTTGCTAAAGAAATATTAGATGAAATGTGGAATGATGATAGAATAAGATTAATTGGAGTTAGATTAGATAAATTAGTTGATAATGTTAATTATCAAGGATCATTATTTGAAAATGATAATGTGAAAGATTCTAAAGTTGATAATGTAATTGATAATTTAAAAGAAAAATATGGCAATAAAATAATAACCAAAGCTAGTTTAAAAAATGATCAAAAACAATTTAAAGGATTATAATATTGTTAAATTTTAAATTTTGTGATATCATATACTACAAATTTAGGAAGTTGATTTTATGGAGAAGTATATTTTACAAAAACAAGATTATGAAGATAGTTCATTTTTAATAAATATATCTAAATCTATTGAGGATATTTATAATGAGTTAAATAAAGCAGAAAATAAATTTGGGAATGCCTCTAATGAATATAAAAATGTTTTAACACGCTTAAAATCGTTATTAAATTTAGAAAATAATATATATAATCGATTTAAAAATAATTTTTATAAATGTGAAGCTGTTATAAATTATTTAACAAATTTAAATGAATATAAAATAGCAAAAAATAGTTATGACTTGTTATTTGATGAAACGTACAATTTAGAAATAGCAAGAATAATTATAAAGTTGAATAATTATATGATTGAAACAAGCCATAATTTCGTACTACATTCAAATTTTAATAATGAAGCAATAAAAGATCGAATATCTATAGCCTCTGATTATACTTTAAAAATATTTTCTGCATTGCAATTAGATAATTTAAGATGTTTTTTAGCTATTATAAAAAAAGAAAAACTAAACGAATTAAGTACTTACATGAAGTATAAAATAAGTTATTTATTTCCTCAAATAGAAGAAGAATTTTTAAATAATAATTTTGAAGTTAATAATAATCCATATGTTTTATCTCAATTGGTTACTGATTTATTTTCTCAAAATAAAACATTATTAAATAATATTAGATTATCAGAATTTATGGAAATATTTAATGAACAAATAAACAGTATTATACAAATTAATAATTTTGATTTAAAAAATTTAAAAATAAAAAACTATTTACTTCTTAGAATATATTTTTTAAGAGCGGTTTTAATATTTATTGATAAAGATACTGTTGAAGGTATTCATAACAGTATTAAATCATATATTATGGGACAATTTAATGATATTGATAATGTTAAAAATTCATTAAATTTTATAAATGAATGTTTTGAACATCAAAAAGAAGATGCTGAAATTCCTAAAGTATTGACTTTAAAGAAATTTTGAAAAAAAATATAAAAAAAATTTTTGAAAAAAAATATAAAAAAATTGTAATTATGTAAAATTTGTGTTAAAATAACAAATAGGTGATTTAAAGATGGACTTAAATGAAATTAAAAATTCATTAAATTCCAATCCTAATTTAACTGACATCCAAGATTGTTTAATGGAATTAATATATTTATTTAATAGTAAGTTTCCTAATGTAAACTTAAACAATTTAAATGAAAGATTAAAAACTTTGAAAATAATTAAAGGAAGTAAATATTTAGTTAAAAATTCGTCTCATTATAATCCTGTTACTAATGAATTATTAATTAATTTATCAAAAATAAGTGATACTGATTGTAAACATATTTTGATGCGAGAATTATTAAATATAATTACAGCAAAAGATAACTATACAGGATTTAATAAAGATAATGCTTATGAAGCTTTAAATATTGGTTATACAGAACGATTAACTAATTTCTTAGTCGGAAATGAAACAGAGTCTGAGTATGAGGATGAGATCGTCGCAAGTAATTTGTTAGAAAAAATAATTGGTGATGATAAAATGTTTAATGCTTATTTTACAAATGATGCTAGTTTAATATTTGGAAATTAAAGGAGTACAATTATGCAAGAGTTAATTAGAGAATATAATGATGCTGCTAACTATAATTTAGGTATAAAAGGGAATTTAGCAAAAGTTTGTGCAATCGGTGTTTCTTTAGCAGAAAAATGTGGCAAATTAGAAGAAGTGAAAAGTTATTTAAGTGAATTACCCCCATCTTCTGCCTTTAATAATCCAAGTGTAGGTTTAGATGAGTTTATTGCTGGATTAAATAATTTACAAATGACACAAGAAAATAATTTAGAAGCAAAAGTAAGATAGACAATGAAAAAGAAGTAGTACTAAAAGTAATTATTAATAGAGAGAATGTGGTTGGTGGAAACATTTAATAATCTTTTAAGAATTCACCTTTGGAGTTTATATGGTGACGCGTTATAGTCAAAAGAGCATAAATTAAGGTGGTACCACGAGCAATTCGTCCTTTGGGATGAGTTGCTTTTTTATTTGAAAGGAATGATTTAAATGGAAAATATAAAAAATGATGTTTTAAAAGAAATAGAAAATATTAACGATACAAAAACTTTATACGATGTAAGAGTTAAGTATTTAAGTAAAAAAGGTATTATTAGTGAGTTATTAGCTAATTTAGGTAAATTATCAATTGAAGAAAAGAAAAAACAAGGACCTATTATTAATAGTTTAAAGCAAGAGGTAACTAAAATATTTGATGAAAAAAATAAAGAAATTGAATTAAATATTTTAAACGAAAAATTAAAAAATGAAAAAATTGATATTAGTTTACCAAGTACTAAAATAGTTACTGGAGCTCCTAATATATTAGAAAAATTAATTGAAGAAGTAGAAGAATTATTAATGTCTATGGGATATGATGTAGTAGATGGTCCTGAAGTCGAAGAGGATAAATTTAATTTTGAAATGTTAAATATCCCTAAAGGACATCCTGCTCGAGATGCCCAAGATACATTTTATATTGAAGGAGAGGAAATATTACTTAGAAGTCAAACTTCTCCTGTCCAAGTAAGAACTATGTTAGCTAACAAGGGTGAAAAGCCAATTAGAATGATTTGCCCTGGTAAAACATATAGAAGAGATGATGATGATGCTACTCATTCACATCAATTTATACAAATAGAAGGATTATTAGTTGATAAAGATATTAGTTTATCTGATTTAAAAGGTACTATTGATTTAATTGTAAAAAAATTATTTGGGCAAGATATAAGCACGAGATTTAGACCAAGTTATTATCAATTTACAGAGCCTTCAGTAGAAGTTGATATTAGCTGTTTTAATTGTAAAGGAAAAGGATGTAATATATGTAAAAATACTGGCTGGATAACAGTGGCTGGTGCTGGCATTGTTCATCCTAATGTACTTAAAATGGGTGGATATGATCCTAGTATTTGGTCAGGATTCGCTTTCGGTTTTGGGGCTGAAAGATTAGCTATGTTAAAATATGGAATTAATGATTTAAGAGTATTCTATAATACAGATTTAAGAGAATTAAATACTTTCGATAGAAAGGAAGCTGAATAAATGATAAGTTTAGAGTGGGTTAAAGATTATATTGATATATCTGATCAAGATTTAAAAGAATTAGCTGTTAAAATAACTAAAGCTGGTATTAATGTTGAAAAAGTAATTACTAATCATATTGACAATTTAGTTATTGGTGAAGTTGTTGATTGTATCGATCACCCTGATAGTGATCATTTACATGTTTGCCAAGTAGATGTTGGGAATAAAGTTACGCAAATTGTATGTGGCGCTTCTAATGTAAGAAAAGGAATCAAAGTTATTGTTGCATTGCCAGGGGCTATATTACCAGGTAATTTTGAAATTAAAAAAAGTAAAATAAGAAACCAAGAATCAAATGGTATGATATGTGCTTTATTTGAATTAGGATTAGAAGAAAAAACAGAAGAAAACTATAATAAAGGTATTTATGAATTAGATGTTAATGCTAAAGTAGGGGATGATCCTATTAAATATTTAGGATTAGATGATACTTTATACGAATTAGATGTTCATAAACATAGAAACAACGATTGCTATTATCATATTGGTTTTGCCTATGAAATAGCCGCTATTTTAAATAGAAAAGTAACTTTACCTGATGATTCATTTAAAGAAATAAAAGATTCTATTATGAATCACTTTAATTTAAAAGTTAAAACTAAGAAATGTCCTTATTATTTAGCTAAAATGGTTACCGATGTAAAAATAAAAGAATCACCTGATTTTATTAAAAAAAGATTAGTTGCAGCTGGAATGAGACCAATTAATAATGTGGTAGATATTTCTAATTATGTAATGTTAGAATATGGTCAACCATTACATTTCTTTGATAAAGATAAATTAGGTAATAATATTTTAGTAAGAGAAGCAAATAATGAAAATATTATTACATTAGATGGCAAAGAAAGAAAATTAACTAACGATATAGTTATAACTGATGGTAATAAACCTGTTTGTATAGCTGGTGTTATGGGTGGCGAAAATACTGAAGTTGATGAGAATACCAAAACTATTTTAATTGAATCAGCTATATTTGATGCTGTAAGTATTAGAAATACTGCTAATAGATTAGATTTAAAAAGTGAAGCATCAATAAGATATGGTAAAGGTTTAAATTACGAATATACTAACAAAGCAATTTTAAGAGCATGTCATTTGTTAGAAAAATATGCTGATGCAAAAGTATTAAGTGACATGGTTATCCATGATGAAATAGACAAATCTTTAAAAATAGTGGAATTTAAACCTTGCGATGTCGATAAAATGTTGGGTATTACAATAAATGAAGAAGATATGAAAAAAGAACTAGAAAGACTAGACTTTAAATACAAATTAGATAATGATAAATTTATTGTAACTATTCCTAATAGAAGATTAGATATTGATCCTAACGTTAATGATATAGCAGAAGAAATAGGAAGATTATATGGCTACCATAACTTAGTATCTACTTTACCTAAAGTTGATATAAAAAAAGGTGAGTATATTGGTAATGTTAAATATCGTAAATTAATTTCTAAAAGATTAAGATCTTTAGGATTAAACGAAGTAAAAACATACACCTTAGTATCTCGTGATATGTTAAAATTTAATTACGAAAATAAAGAAAATATTATCTTACCAAATCCAATGAGTAGTGATAAAGAAGTTATAAGAACCACTTTAATTCCTTCATTATTAAATGTTTATAATTACAATAAAACAAGAAAAGTAAATGATATTTTACTTTATGAAATAGCTAAAACATATGATGTAAATTATAATGAAGATAGTAAAGTATGTATTTTAATGAAAGGTAACTATATAAATAATAGTTGGAATAATACCAAAATAAAAGTTGATTTTTATTTAATTAAAGGTATATTAGAAAATTTATTAGATTATTTAGGTTTAAAAAATAGATATAGTTTTAAAGCAGATGATATTCCTAATATGCATCCTGGTATGTCAGCAAGAGTTTTATTAGATAGAAAAGAAATAGGAATAATAGGAAGAATTCATCCAACCGATGCTAAAGATGAAATCTATATTTGTGAAATAAGTATGGATAAATTAATTACTAATACAAAACCAATCAAATATAAAGAAATATCAAAATATCCAAGTATTATAAAAGATATGGCATTTATTATGCCTAAAGATACTGAAGCTAAAGAAGTATTAGACATTATTAAAAAATCTGGTGGCAGATTATTAACTGATATTAATATTTTTGATGTTTATCAAGGAGAAAATATTGGTGATAATGAAAAATCTGTTGCATATTCTTTAACATTCAATGATAGTACTAAAACATTAACTGATGAAGAAGTTAATACTTTATTTGAAAAAATAATTAAAGATGTTGAAGGCAATGGATATAAATTAAGAAATATGTAAAAAAGTAAGGAAAACTTACTTTTTTTATGATATAATTTAATTAGATATATATTGAAAGGTAGAGATAAAATGAAAGAAAGATTAAATCCAAAACCGCAAATTTTATTTAGTGTAGATTATTTTATTAAAGATCAACCAATTAGAACTAAAAATATTGGCAATTGTTGTCATCATGAATTTATTTTAAAATATCTCAAAATGTTGTTTGAAAAAATAATCGAAGATATAAAGAGAGTGACAACAAAAGATGATATAGTTAATTTTTTAGCCTATTATTATTCGGAATTAAATTTAATTAAACCTTTTAAAAACGATAATGAGAAATTAATAATTAAATATTTAAATGAAGTGTTATCCTTCATTAATTCATATTTAAATTTTGATTATACATTAGATTTATCTAAAATAACAGAAGATGATAAAAATAAATTAAATTTAGGATTTATCGAAAGTTATACTGATGGTAGTTTAGATTTATTAAAAGAATTTTTTAGTAGAATGTTAAGTGAACCAGTAAAAATGCATCAAATATGAAAGAAAAATCTTTCTTTTTATTTGATTTTTTTTTAAAATGTGCTATAATTGTATAGCGTTTGAGGAGTGATGTAATTATGAAAAAAACAAAGATTATTTGTAGTATTGGGCCAGCAAGTACTGATCCAAATGTAATGTGTGAAATGGTTAAAAGTGGTATGAATGTTGCTCGTATCAATTTTTCACATGCAACTTTAGAAGAAAGAGAAAATGTTGTAAGTTCAGTTAAAAAAGTAAGAGAAATGACTGGCTTAAATGTAGCTATATTGTATGATACTAAAGGACCAGAATTTAGAAATGGTATGTTAGAAAATGATGAAATTAATTTAGTAGAAGGGAAAACTATAAGAGTTGTTAAAGATTATGTATTAGGTAATGAAGAAAGATTTACTGTAAATCATCCTAGTGCAATCGATTCTATCAATGTTGGTGATACTATTTTATTAGAAAATGGTTTAATGAGTATGGATGTAATTTCTAAAGAAGATGATGGTGTTACATGTAAGATTACTAGTGGTGGCGTATTAGGTAATAAAAAGAGCTTAAGTGTTCCTGGGGTTCAATTAGATATGCCATTTATTAGTAAACAAGATGAAGAAGATATTATCTATGCATGTGAACATGAGGGAGATTTTTTAGCTTTATCTTTCGTTTCAACTAGAGAAGATGTTTTACAAGCAAAAGAAATACTAAAAAAACATAACCGTGAAGATATGAAAGTAATCGCTAAAATCGAAAGTAGAACAGGTATAATGAACCTTGATTCAATTGTTGAAGTGGTTGATGGTGTTATGGTCGCTCGTGGTGATTTAGGTGTTGAAGCAGCTATGGAAGATTTACCTATTTTACAAAGAAAAATTATTGAATCTTGCCGTAAACATGGTAAATTCTGTATCGTAGCTACTGAAATGTTAGAATCAATGAAGAAAAATATGCGTCCAACAAGAGCAGAAGTATCTGATGTTGCTAATGCTGTTATTAATGGAACTGATGCAGTTATGTTGTCAGGAGAAACTACAATGGGTAAATATCCTATTGAAACTGTAAAATATATGGCAAAGATTTGTGAAAATACTGAAAAGTATTTAAATTATACAATAAATAATAGTTATATTGATAAAACAATTAAAGGAGCAATAGCTACTAACGTTGTTGAAACAACTAATTTATTAGATGCTAAGTTGATTGTAGCAACTACTATGAGTGGTAAAACTGCAGTAAGTGTTAGTAATTTAAGACCAAAATGTTTAGTTTTAGCAACTTGCCCTAATGAAAGTGTTGCTCGTTCATTAGCGCTTAATTGGGCAGTATATCCAGTTGTTACAAGTGTATTTAAATCAACTGATGAAATTGTTAATGACGCAAGAGAAAAAGCAATTGAATTCTTGAATTTACAACCAAATGATATTATTTTAATAACTGGCGGGTTCTATAAGGATGGAAAATCTAGAGAGACTAATTTTATGAAAATAGAGAAAATTTAATCTCTTTTTTTCTTGACTAAAATTGGTATATAATTTATAATTGTATTAAAGAATAAAGAGGTGATTCTATGTATGATTTAGGTGCGCATTTTAAAGTTGATTATAATAACATTAAGGCAAATCCTGAAAGTATATTAGAAGGAAAGAAATATCGATTTATTGTTTTGAGTGATCGATTAATTAGATTTGAATATAACGAAAATGGTGTGTTCGTAGATGAACCGACTATATTAGTTAAAAACAGAAATTTTCCAAAAGTTAAATTTCAATTGAAAGAAGATAAAAATTATTTAGAACTTACAACAAAATATTTTAAAGTTTTTTATACTAAAGATAGAAAACCCAATAGCAAAAATTTAAAAGTTGAAATATTAAATACTGATAAAGTATGGTTTTATAAACATGTAGAAGCAAAAATATATGATGCGCCTATTTTAATTGAAAAAGGTAAAGTAAAGAAAATTAGAGGCCTATATTCTTTAGATGGTTTTGTTTCGATTGAAGATACCAAAAATAAAATTGTTTGTGAAGATGGCACGTTTAAAGAAAATGATAATGAGTTTGATGTTTATTTATTTGTTTATTTAAATGATTTTGATTTGTGCTTGAAAGATTATTATACGTTGACAGGTAATCCATCATTAATTCCAAGATTTGCATTGGGTAATTGGTGGAGTCGTAATAATGAATATGATGATGCTACTTTAAAACAATTGGTAGATAATTTTAATAAATATAAAATACCTATTTCAGTTATTTTATTAGATAAAGATTGGCATATTAGAACCTATAAAAATAAAGAACATTTAAAAACAGGTTTTACATTTAATAAAGATTTGTTTAAAGCTCCTTATGAAATGATTTCTTATTTACATAATCAAGGAATAAGAATAGGTTTAAATATTAATCCAACTGAAGGTTTTTATGATATTGATGAGTATTATGATCAAGCAAAAAAATATTTAACTCCAGATGAAAAGGGTGTAATACCTTATAATATTTTAGATCCTAGGTGGATTGATGTTTATTTAAAATTATATATCCATCCTTTAGATGCTTTGGGTGTTGATTTTTATTGGTTGGATTGTTTTAATGAATATTTTTTACAGCATTACCAATTTAACGATATGAAGAGAAATTATAAAAGAAGGCCAATGTTATTATCATATGACAATTCTTTAGTTCAACATAAATATTCTGTGTTGTATCCTGGAAAAACTGAAGTTACTTGGGATACTTTAAAATTAATTCCTAAATATAACAGTGCATCTACAAATATTGGTGTTAGTTGGTGGGCTCATGATATTGGAGGATATTTTAAAGGTATTGAGGATAACGAATTATATACTCGTTATGTGCAGTTGGGTGTTTTTTCTCCTATATTTAAATTTGGAGCTGATAATGGTAAATATTATAAAAGAGAACCATGGCGTTGGAGTGTTAAAACACTTGGCATTGTAACGGATTATTTACAATTAAGACATAAATTGATACCATATTTATATAGTGAAGCTTATAAATATTATAAAGATGGAATTCCAATTATTAAACCTATTTATTATGTAGCTAAAGAAATGTATGATGATTTATTATATAGCGATGAATATTATTTTGGAAGTCAATTATTTATTTGTCCTATTACTAGAAAAAAAGATTATGTTATGAATAGAGTCGTTCATAGATTTTATATGCCAGAAGGGATTTGGTATGATTTCTTTACTGGTCAGAAATATCTTGGTAATAATAATTATGTTACTTTTTATAAAGATCAAAATTATCCAGTGTTTGCTAAAGCAGGAAGTATTATTCCTTTAGGCTCTAATGATAATTTAAACGATACAACGCCTCCTAAAAATATGGAGATTCATTTTTTCCCTGGTATTAGTAATGAGTATTATTTATATGAAGATGATGGAATTTCTAGTTTGTACGAAAAGGGTTTTTATTTATTAACTAAGATTGAATACAATTACATGCCTAGTAATTATACAGTTATAATAAGAGCTTTAGAAGGTAAAAGTGGTATAGTTCCAGCCTCACGTAATTATAAATTAATATTTAGAAATGCCAAAAAAGCAAATGATGTTATCGTTTATGAAAATAAAGAGCAAATTGATTGTAAATCATATGTTCAAGGCCCTGATTTTGTTGTTGAAATTAATAATGTAAGTTCAATCGGCCAATTAACTATCAATTGCAAAGGAAAAGATATTGAGTTTGATCCTACAAGATTAATTAACGACGATATCGCTGGTATATTGGATGATTTGCAAATTGAAACACTTATGAAAGAAAAAATTGATGCAATTATCTTCAGCGATTTACCAATAAAGAAAAAAAGAATCGAAATAAGAAAATTGGGAAGAAAAGGATTAGAAAAGAAATTTATCAAATTATTTTTAAGGTTATTAGAATACATTAGCACTGTCTAATGTATTTTTTTATCGGAAATTGTAGCATAAATTTGCAATATGTGCTATAATTAATGGGTTTTGCAAAAAGGAGGTTTTAAACAATGAAAAAAATTATTTGCTTTTCAATTTTAGTTTTAATTTTTTATATTTGTTTAAATAATATTGAAGCAAACGAAGAAAAAATATATATATCTGATATTGAGCCAACGGCATCATCGGCATATTTTTTAAAAAATAATAATGATGCTGATGGGAATAAATTTTCATTATTAAAAGAAGATGAAGAGGTAGTTTATGAAAAAGGTATTTTAGCAGTACCTAGCGCTAATTCATATTCTAGTATTTATTTTACAAATATTCAGGAATATAACTATAAATTTTTTGAAACAGATATTGGTATAAATGGTACTGCAAGAGATATTGATACATCAGTTGAATTTAAAGTTTATGCTGATGGAAAATTGATTTATTCAAGTGGTGAATTTACTAATGATCGTGAAGTAGAACATATTAAGATATCGCTTGAAGGTATTAATGTCTTACAGTTAGTTGTCGATTCTTTAGGGGCAAATAGTTCTGATTATGCTGTTTGGGGTAACGCATTTTTTGTTGGTAATAAGGATACTCCTTATTTGGCTGTCGATGATTTAGAATTTAATTTAAAATAACAAATAACACCATCTAATATATTAGAATATGTAGTTGCTAAAGATGTAAATGGGAATGATATTAAAGATAATGTAACCTATACAACAAATTATAATGGTGAAGAAAAAGGAAATTTCAAAGTGACTTATACTGTGAAAGATAAAAATAATAATATTAATTCTAGAACTGTTAATATGGTTTTAACTGGTGAAAATTATGCCCAGAAATTGTCACTTGAAAGATTAAAAAAAACATGGGCAAGTTATTTATATCATGGCCGTGGAACTTTAAGTACTCAAGGTAAAAAAGCATGGGATTTAGTTTTAAAGGAACTTTTAGATTTTAACAAAAATAAATGGCAAATGGTTAATAGATGGGGTGAAGATGTTTATTTAATCGATATTGATTTGCAAGCTAATGGAATTTTTGTTAAAACTGATGAATTATCTTCGTTAGGATATATGCTTATGGATGATGAACCAAGAACTTTTATACTAAAAGATTGGAATTGTGAATTAACTAAAAAAGATGGATTGGCATATCACATTAAATTATGGGTTAACAAACAAAGTTTGAAACAGGATGAATGGTTACAAAAAATTGAAGAAAATACAGTTCAAATGTTAAGTGTTATGAAAAGTGATATGACAGAAGCTCAAAGATTGAATGTGGTATCTTCAAAATATAAAAATTGGATAAAATATGGTGGAAATGGTCAGTTACTTACCGACGGACTAGGAAATGGATATGCCGTATGTGGTGGTAATGCCAGAGGATATGTTTATTTATCTGAACGACTTGGTATTAAAAGCGTTTGGGGACGTAGTTCTTCACATGCTTGGTCATTTACTAAAATATCTGATTATGATTATTGGTTTAAAACAGATTTATTGTCAGGTGAATTTTTATCGCCGGGTGTTAATGGTGAAGGAAATTTAATGTCCGGAGGAAATTATAAAATTAGACACTATAAATGGTTTACTTTTGGAACATTAGAATATCCTAAAAAATTGTTGCGTTATCCGTCTGTGTGGATAGAATTAACTACATCAAAATTGATTTTAACTAAAAATAAAGAATACGATTTAATGTCATACATATTAGATTATGGTAGTATATTTAATGATAATTATGATAAAAATGATATTGAGATAAAAATTGATAAAATTGATGAAAATGGAAATATTATAAAAGAAAATATTGATAGTTTTGAAATAAAAGGGGATGGAACTAATTTAAAAGCTGGATATTATCAAATACGTTATATTATATCAGATAAGGGAAAAACAAATTTCGCCACTATGCTTGTTCGTGTAACGACTGGTGAAGAATTTAATATTGGCATTGAAAATATAATAAGTAATGGTAATGTTACTACAGGTAAATTAGGACTTTGGACTGGATCAGAAGAAAAATGGTATACAAATGGTATTCATATTTACGAAGCTGGATCGATAACTTTTAATGTGGAAAATTATCGATATCTAACATTTGATTTTGGAATAAAGAATAGTGTTAGAGAAAATACTCAATGGGGAAGTAATGGTAAAGTAGCTGTTAAAGTTGTTATTACTACTTCAAATGATGAAATCGTTTATGAAGGATCAACTTTAGGATGGAAAACTAAGTATGAAAGTGTTTTTTTGAAATTACCTGATGATGCTAAAAAAGTTACAATTTATTCATTACCAAAAGGATCAGGCAACAATCATGCTGGGATAGGTAATTTAATGCTAATTAAAGATGATGGTTTAATAGAATCTGTTAAAGAGGAAAATCCACCAAAGTTATTTAAAAATGAAATCGTAATTACAATTAATAAAATAATAGATTTAACCAAAGAATTTATTGGGATAGATGATGAAGATGGTGAATTTAACCTAAATGATGATAATTTCAAAATAGATTCTTTACCTATTATCAATGGAAAGTACGTTTCCGGAATTTACAAACTTAATTATGAATTAAAAGATAGTGATGGCAATGTACAAAAAGGTATTGTTAATGTTACAGTAGAAGCAGCTTTATATACGGTAACCTTTTACTATGATGACGGAATTCAAAAAATAAAGGTAAAAGAAAATGAAAGGATAACTGCTCCAAACGTTTCTAAATCAGGATATAAATTAATTGGTTGGTTTAATAAAGATAAACAATTTGATTTTACAACGCCAATAACTGATGACGTGACTTTAGTAGCTAAGTGGGAAAAAAATAAAGTAATAAATATTGAAAACAATCTAACAGATGAAAATGTAACAAATTCAGATAAACAAAATAATGATTCAACAACATTAGAACACAATCAAAATGAAGAATTACAAAATAATAAAAAAAATTATAATGGTATTGAAATTTTAAATATATTTTCAATATTACTTTGTTTATTGTTAATCGTTTTAATTTCTTATAAAAATAAAAGATCTAGATTAAATTAATTTAATTAATATTAAAATAGAAAAGTAATAATCAATGATAATAAATCATATAATTAGATGCTTAAATGCATCTTTTTTGACTTTTTAATGATTATAATCTATAATTAAATTTAGAGGTGATTATTTTGTCTTTAGATATTTTAAAAGAATTATTATTAAGTTTTAATTGGGAATATCGAATAACTTATGAAGATAAAGTATATTGTAGCCCTAAATATTTTGAATTAAGCAAAAAAAACATTAGTGAAAATGTATTTAAATATAAGAACAAATATTATATAAGAAAAGAAAAGATAATCAAAATAGGAAAATCCAACTGTAAAATAGAATATTTAGAGGATATAACAAATAATTTTGGGAAAATTTTGGCATTAAAAAAGGATAAACTTACAGGCTTAGCTACAAGAGAAAATTTGGAAGATTATATTTATAAATTGAAAAGAATCAGCACATTCGTTCTCTGCGATTTAGATGACTTTAAAAAAGTAAATGATAATTATGGTCATCCAGTAGGAGATCAAATTCTTAAAATGTTAGGCTCAATTATTATTAGTAATATAAGAAAAAAAGATTTTGCAGGACGTTATGGTGGAGAAGAGTTTTTGATTATTTTTGATACAAATGATGTTGAAATGGTAAAAAAGCGAATTGATAAAATAAATAGAATTTTTAATTTAAAAAGCAAAAATTTAAATTTATCTTTTTCAGCAGGCATTTCTATTTATGATAAAAACAAAACTATTGCACAAACAATAAAGGAAGTTGATATAGCTCTATATTATGTAAAACAACATGGTAAAAATAATAGTATTATATATAATAAAAAATTAGAAAAAAAAGGGATTGATTAATCTCTTTTTAAATTTTCATACCAATTTTTAATATAATTTTTTCCATTTTCCAATAAATTGCTTCCGACGTTACCTACAATATCGATTGCTTTTTTTGTATAATCAATAAATTCATCTTTAGCATTTATAATAGCATTATAATTTTCTTCACCTAATTTTTCTTTTGAAAATTCGCTTAAATTGTTAGATCCTTTTTTTATTAACTCGCTAGCTTTATTAAAAGCTTTTTTCGTTGTGTCTGAAATTGTTTCTTTGTAATTAGGAAATTTATTTTCAATTTTTGTATACTTGCTAATTCTAATATTTTTTGCTTTCCTGAGTTTGTTAATTCATCAAAAGTTATACCATTTATTTCACTATCATAAAAGATAAAATCCACTATTGTAATAAATGTTCCTTTTACTTTATCTTTGGCATTTTCTACATCTTCACTAATTAATATTTTATCAATTTCGTTATTTATATTGTTAAAGGTTTGAATTGCTATTTCATCATTATTAGAATAAGGTACTTTATTGTTTTGTTCGTCGGAGTTTTCAATCATATCTTTATCTTCATTTGAATTATTAGTTTCAACTTTGCTTGAATTATCAATAATTGAATTGTCAGTTTCATTTGATTCTTTAGATTCAGTTATAAATTCATTACTTTGATTATAAGAATTATCTTGTTTCACTTCATTTTTAGAACAACCAACCATTGAAACAACAATAAATCCTGATAATAAAATGCAAATTATTTTTTTGCTATTAATTATTTTAAATTTCACAATACCATCCCTCCAAAATATTATATCATTTTAGTAAAAAAAAGCAAATTTATGATATAATTATTAAAGGTGATAAAATTGAAAAAAGTTATAATTGATGGTAATGAAGCATGTAGCAATGCAGCTTATTTATTTACGGAAGCAGCAGGTATTTATCCAATTACGCCATCTAGTCCGATGGCGGAACATATGGATGAATGGTCTAATAAAGGATTAACAAATATATTCGGTGATAAGGTAAAAGTAATAGAGATGCAAAGTGAAGCAGGAGCGAGTGGTTTAGTTCATGGACTTCTTAGAGCAGGTATCTTAACAACTACATTTACAGCGAGTCAAGGATTGGTATTAATGATACCTAATATGTATAAAATAGCAGGTGAAATGTTACCTTGTGTTATGCATGTAGCAGCTCGTAGTTTATCAACTCACGCATTATCTATTTTAGGTGATCATCAAGATATTTATGCAGCTCGAACAACAGGATTTAATATGTTAGCTTCTAGTAATGTGAGTGATGCTAATTATTTAGGTGTAGTAGCTCATTTATCAGCAATAGAATCAAGTTTACCTTTTATGCATTTTTTTGATGGCTTTAGAACTTCTCATGAATTACAAAAAATAGATATTTTAGATAGTGATGATGTTAAAGATTTAATTAATTATGATAAATTAAATGAATTTAGATCTAAAGCAATTAATCCAAATAATCCTAAAACTTATGGTACTAGCCAAAGTGATGATGTTTATTTTCAAGCAACAGAAATAAGAAATAAATATTACGATAAAGTTCCAGATATTGTTAATAATTATATGGAAAAAATTAATAAAATAACTAATAGTGATTATAAGCCATTTAATTATTATGGAAGTAATAAGGCAAAAAAAGTTATTGTGGCAATGGGATCTGTTTGTGAAACTATAAAAGAAGTAATTGACGATTTAAAAGAATATGGATTAATTGAAGTTCATTTATATCGTCCATTTTCTAGTAAATATTTTTTAAATGTTTTACCCGATACCGTTGAAAAAATAGCTGTAATAGATAGAACTAAAGAGTTTAATAATGAACCATTATATTTAGATGTTGTAAATGTATTAAAAGGAAAGAATATAGAAATAGTAGGTGGTAGATATGGATTATCAAGTAAAAATACGACACCTAGTCAAATAAAAGCTATATATGATATGCTAGATAATCCTATTAATAATTTTACTATTGGAATAAATGATGATGTTACAAATTTAAGTTTAAAAGAGACTGACTATAAATTAAAAAATAGTTTAGAAATGTTAGTTTATGGTTATGGTTCTGATGGTATGGTAAGCGCATCTAAATCATTAATTAAGTTAGTAGGTAAAAATACTAACAAATATGTTCAAGGATATTTTCAATATGATTCTAAAAAATCAGGTGGAGTTACTAATTGTCATTTAAGATTTAGTGATAAAAAAATAAAATCAACTTACTATGTAGAACATCCATCTTTAATAGTAGTTACTAAAGATACTTATTTAGATGATTATGAAATATTAAATAAAATAGAAAATAATGGTATTTTTGTTTTAAATACTGTTAAATCTGAAAAAGAAGTAATTGATTTCTTACCTGATGATGTTAAATATATAATTAAAAATAAAAATATTAAATTTTATATTATTAATGCTTATGAACTAGCTTCAAAAGCTGGTATTAAAAACAAAATAAGCACTATTATGGAAGTGGTAATACTATATTTATCTAATTTATTAAATGATAATATTATTAATCAATTAAAAGATGATATCAAAAATAGATTTGGCTTAAAAAGTGAAGAAATAGTAAAAGCTAATATATTTACTATTGATAATGCAATTAATTATTTAAAAGAAGTTAAATTAGATGGAAATTATGAATATGTTGAAAGACCAAAATATATCGATGTTTATTTAGCAATGCGTCATCGTAAAGGTGATGATTTAAAAGTATCTAGTTTTGAAGATATGCCAGATGGAACATTTAAAGCAGGAACTAGTAAAGATGAAAAAAGATGTATTTCTGATTTCGTACCTCATTGGATTAGTAGTAACTGTATTAAATGTAACATGTGTTCATTTGTATGTCCGCATGGAGTAATTAGGCCATTTCAGTTATCAGATGAAGAATATGAAAAAGCTCCTGATTATATTAAAGAAAGATGTATTGATAAGTACATAATTGGTATTAGTGTTAAAGATTGTACAGGATGTGGATTATGTATTAAGTCTTGCTTATCTAAAGAAAAATCATTAGAATTTAAAGAATTAATTAATGAAGAAGAAGAACAAAAAGTATTTGACTATTTATCTAAAAATATAACTTGTAAAGAAGTTAATTTAAATAATGTTAAAAATACGCAGTTTAAACAACCTAAGTTTGAATTTAGTGGAGCATGTGCAGGTTGTGGAGAAACACCTTACATTAAGTTGTTAACTCAATTATTTGGTGATAGTATGATAATTGCTAATGCTACAGGATGTTCTTCAATATATGGAGCTAGTGCACCATCAACTCCTTATACGGTTCCATGGGCTAGTTCATTGTTTGAAGATAATGCTGAATATGGATTTGGATTTTTACAAGCTGATAAAATTAATAAACAAAAAATAGTTAATATTATGAGTAAGTATAAAGAATTTGATGAATATATTAATAATATTAATGATTATAATATAACTAAAAAGTATTACGATAGTATTGATTTTAATAAATATAAGGAATTATTACCTTATAAAGATTATATTGTTAAAAGAAATATATGGGCTATCGGTGGTGATGGATGGGCTTATGATATAGGATTTTCTGGTATTGATCATGTTTTAGCAAGTGGTGAAAATATTAAAATATTAGTACTTGATACTCAAGTATATTCTAATACTGGAGGCCAAGCTAGTAAAGCCACACCAAAGGGAAGTGTTGCTTTATTTGCAAGTTCTGGTAAACAAACAAATAAAAAAGATTTGGCTCGTATGATGATGACTTATCCAGATGTTTATGTAGCTCAAGTATCTTTAGGGGCTAATCCTATGCAATTAATTAAAGCATTTAATGAAGCAAATAACTATAATGGTCCAGCTATTATAATCGCTTATGCGCCTTGTATATCTCATGGTATAAAAGGTGGTATGGTAAATAGTGTCGATATGGAGCGTGATGCAGTTAAATGTGGATATTTTCCAATATTTAGAAGGAATCCACTTTCTAAATTTAGTTTAGATTGCAATCCCGATTTTAATCTCTATGAAGAATTTTTGGCTAGTCAAACAAGATATACAATGTTAGATAAAGTTAATAAAGAATCAGATGAATTATTAAAATTAAATAAAGAAAATGCTATTAAAACATATGAATATTATAAAAAATTAAGCGAAGAAGCTTAATTTTTTTATATACTAGGAAAGTGCTTTGAAAAATTTTAAATAAGTATATTGACAAACATATGTACGTATGATAAAATCCTGACTTTGACAGTTTTAAAAAAGCAAAAACTCCCTATGCCTTATTTTATAAGGAATTAGAGAGTTTTTAAAT
>CALVYK010000012.1 GCA_944372195.1 uncultured Bacilli bacterium | reverse complement strand
AATTATTTATAGTGAGTTATCGGTTGGTGGAAGATAATGATAATATTTTATGAACGCGTCTTGGAGTTTTAAAGCAGATCTGCTATAAAGATTAGAGTGTATAGTCTTCTATAAAATAAGGTGGTACCGCGAATCATTCGTCCTTATGTTGTAGGAGATTTTTTATTTGAAAGGGTGATTTTATGTACAAAGATTATATTATTGAACTAGTTAAAGAAATTATTAAAGATAAGGAAGTTATAGTTGAAACACCACCTAAACCTAATATGGGTGATTATAGTGTACCATGTTTTACTTTTAAAGATGAAAATAATAAAAATCCATTAGAAATAAGTAAAATGATTAAAGAAAATATTAAAGATGAAGAAAATATATTTTCTAAAATCGATGTAATGGGACCTTATGTTAATTTTTATTTGAATTATGATAAAGTAAGTAATGTTATTAAAGAAATATTGAATAATAAAAATTATGGTTCTTTAAATCAAGGACATAATGATGCACTATTAATTGAACATACATCAATTAATCCAAATGCTGAACCACATATGGGTAGATGTAGAAATAGTTTAATAGGAGACTTTTTATCTCGATTATATCAATTTGTAGGATACAAAGTTGAAAGACATTATTTTATTAATGATCTAGGCAAAAAAATTGCTTTATTAGTAATTGGTGTTGAAAAATATGGTTTAAAAGATGATTCTTTTAAAAGTATTTTAGATGTTTATGTAAAAATTTCAAATGAGGCTAAAGATGATACAACTATTGAACAAAAAGCTTTTGATTATTTAGAATTGGTTGAAAATGGCAATGAAGAAATGATTAATAAATTTAAAACTATTACTGATAAGTGTGTAAGTGGACAAATGAAAATATTTGATGAATTAGATATTCATTTTGATGTATTTACTCATGAATCTGATTATGTTTATAACCACTATTTAACTAATATTTTAAATAAATTAAAAGAAAAAGGTAAGTTAAGAGTAGATGAAAATGGACGAAATTATGTTGATTTAAGTGGTTATGATATTCCTACTAAAGAGCCTGTTTTAGTATTAACTAGATCTAATAAAACATCTTTATACCCAATTAAAGATATTGCTTATACAATGCATAAAATGGATTTAAATAGTAAAAATAACTATATTGTTTTAGGTGAAGATCAAGAAGTTTATATGAAACAAATAGCGGCCACTTTAGATATATTAGGTTATAAAGCTCCTAAATTAATAAGTTATTCTTATGTATTACTTGATGGTGATAAAATGAGTACTTCTAATGGTACTTTAGTATTGGTTACTGATTTTATTAAAGCTTTAAAAGATAAAATAAAAAAAGAATTTGAAAATAGAAATCTAGAATGTAATTTAGATACTTTAAATATTTTAACTAATGCTTGTATTAAATATACTATGTTAAATGTTTCTAAGAAAAAAATAGTTAATTTTAATTTTGATAATGCGACTAGTTTTCAAGGCGAATCAGCTATCTACATTCTATATAGTATTGTAAGAATCAATTCTATTTTAAGAAATAATAAATATAATAATGTTGAAATAAAACTAACTGATGACTTAGAATATAAAATAGTTAAAGATTTAATCGAATTTCCAAGTTTAGTAAATGATTTATTAAATACTCATGAATCAGTATTATTAACCAAATATATTTTCAATTTAACGCAAAAATTCTCATCTTATTATGAAAAAATAAATATAAGTAACATAGAAGATGAGCAAATTAAATATTCTAAATTGATGTTATTAGAAGCTATTAAAGTAGTATTAACTAATGGTCTTAGTATATTAGGTATAAAAACAATTGAAAAGATGTAGGTGAATTATGATGTATGATGATTATGTAGTTTTTGATATTGAAACAACTGGACTTAATAAAGATTTTGATAAAATAATTGAAATAGGCGCTTTAAAATATAGAAATAATATTTTAGTAAGTGAATTTAATTATTTAATTAATCCTAAGATAAAATTACCTGAAATAATAACTACGATAACTGGTATTAAAGATGAAGATTTAATAAATCAAGCTACTATTGATGTTATATTACCTAAATTTATTGACTTCATTGAAGATTTACCTTTAATTGCTCATAATAATGAATTTGATTTGGGATTTATCAATGTTAATTTGAATAAATTAAATATGAACAAATTAAATAATAAAAATGTTGATACATTACTACTTGCTAAAAAATATTTGCCTCAAATGTATAATTACAAATTGGAAACATTAAAAAAATATTTTAAAATAAATCAAGTATCACATCGAGCAGTAGGGGATTGTTATACGACTAATTATGTTTATCAAGAGTGTAAGAAAAAAGCTTGTTTACAATAAAACAAGCTTTTTATTCAACTTCTACAGTATTTAACCATTTTTCAAATTTTGGCACTAAATCTTCTTTATTTTCTTTCTCACAAAACAAAGTAATTAACCAAAATGAATCTGAACCTTTAGTAATTGCTGCCATATAGAAAAAATCTTTATCACTAATATTTTTTTCATAGGTAAAATATTTTATTTTATCATTTAAATCGATAAAATTATAATCAGATTCGTTAATGTAAGAAATTAAGTTTGCGTAATCATCTAAAGTACTATTTTCTGTTATATCAAAATCTACTAAATCTTTAAAATATTCTTTTACACCAATAAGGGCAGAATTGGTACTCTCATAATAAAATGTTGCTGTTGCTAAATCCTTCTTATAAAATCCACTATCCATAGTTATTGTGAAACCATTACTTGAATATGTTTCTTCTTTAATTTTATTGGCAAAAATATTTTTTGCAACATTGATAGCAATAGTAGCTGCAGTGACACCTATAATAAAACCAATAAAAGATTTGATGGTATCTTTACTAATTTTTTTCATTATTACTCCTCCATGACATCATTATAACAAATTTTTTTAATTATTACTATATTTTAACTATTATCATTAATTTTTTTAACTACTTTTAATAAAATAATTTTTAATATACATTAATAATTTTGAATATTTTATTAATATTAGTTAAAGCAATATAGTCAGTAATAATTAAAAATATAACTTTTATATTTAATTATATTATCATCTAAATTTTATATGTCGAATTATTATATGATATTTCAACAATTTATTTTCAATAAATTCCTTTACTTTATAAGTTTTTTTTTGTATAATTATAATGGTGAAAGGTATGCAAGAAAGATTAATTTGGTTATTGGGTAATAAGTTATATATTATAAAAAATAAAACTATATTAATAATTGGTTTAGGTGGTGTAGGAAGTTATGCTTTAGAAACTTTAGCGCGTACCTATTTTAATAAATTAATAATTGTCGATAATGATAAAATAGACATATCTAATTTAAACAGACAATTAATGACTAATATAGATAATGTTGGATCATACAAAACTGATGTATGGGAGAATAGAATAAAAAAAATTAATCCCAACTGTAATATTGTTAAAATAACTGAGTTTATTACAAATGAAAACTTAAATTTATTATTTAATGAAAAAGTTGATTATGTGATCGACGCTTGTGATACTTTAGAAACTAAAAAAGAAATTATAAAATATTGCTTAAAAAATAAAATTAAATTTATATCTTCAATGGGAATGGCTAATAGAATTGATGCAAGTAAAATAAAAATTGATTATCTAGATAAAACTTGCTATGACCCTTTAGCTAGAAAATTAAGAAATTTAATTAAAAAAGAAAAAATTAAAGGTAAAATTCCCGTTGTTTATAGTGAAGAACAACCTTTAAAAATAAATAAATTAGGTTCTATCAGTCATGTCGTAGGGACTGCTGGATTATTATGTACAAATTATATCATTAATGATATTTTAAAAGAGGTTAATAATGAAAGAATTAAAAAAAATAATTAAAAAATTATCTGGTAATGTATTAGGTATTGGATTATCTGAAGATTTGATAAAAGAAATTGAAGACAATGATAAAATAGTAAATTGCAATTTGTTAAATCCCTATATTAAAGGGAAAAAGAGATTTAATCTATTTAATAAAACAATTAAAATAAAAAAAATAAGAAAAGTTTTTAAAAAGAAAAAAATTGATTATATAATTTGTAATTACGACGAAATTAATAATTATTTTGGTACTTTTGTAAAAGATAGTATTTATATAAACAAAAATAAAATATATTATTTTGGTAATATTGATATTAGTTTGTTAAAACATAAATATGGTAGATATAATACAAATTTTATAGTTAAAAATAAAAATTTAATTGAAATAGATATAAGTGATGCGAAAAATAATTTTTTTAAAGACAATTATTATCGATTAATAGATTTTAAAGATAAATTAATCGAAATAATTGGAGATTTGTTAATGAATTAGGAGGATTTTATGAAAAAAGGTTTTACTTTAGCAGAATTATTAGGAGTGTTAGTTATTCTTGCAGCTATATTATTAATAATTGTGCCAACAGTCGACAAAGTTATTAAACAAAGCAAAGATGATTTATATGAGAAACAAATTGATTCTATTAAACTTGCTATGGAATTATGGTTAACAGATAATGCTAAATTAGGGGAAGGGGAATATATTGTTATTACTCTTAGTCAATTAAAGGATGCTGGATTAATTGAATATGATGTTAAAAATCCTAAAACAGAAGAACTATTCCCTAATGATATGCTTTTAACTATTAGAAACAATGATGGAATGCTAGAATATGAAGTAAATGATGAGGGTGAAAATTTAGATAATTATGAATCACTTCCGAGATTATCAATAAACGGTGACGTTTTAACTTATGTCGAAATAAATAGCGAATTTGTTGATCAAGGGGTAAAAGCTACTGATTCTGTTGGTAATGTCATCACAGGAACCATTTCACAATCTATTTCGCCAAATTTAAGTATTTCTACTAAAGGAGTGTATTTAGAAAAATATTCAATGGAGTATAACGGATTTACCAACACAGTTTGTCGAACTATTATTGTAAGAGATACAATCGGCCCTGAAATAACATTTTCTAATGATTTGGAACTTACATATGAAGAAGCTAAGAATTATGATTTTAAGTCAGATATAACAGTTAAAGATAATAGTGGTGAAGAATCAGAAGTATCTGTTGATGATAATATTAATATTTTACCTGGTAAATATTCGGTTACATATACAGCTACTGATACTTCAGGAAACAAAACTATTAAAGTTAGACAAGTGACAATAAAGGAGTAACATTATGTTTTTAAAAGCAATAAAAGCACATGGATTTAAATCATTTGCTGATAAAACTATTATTGAATTAGATAATAAAATAACAGGTATTGTCGGACCTAATGGTAGTGGCAAAAGTAATGTTGTTGACGCTATAAGATGGGTTTTGGGTGAACAATCAGTAAAATCATTAAGAGGAGATGGAAATATGACAGATGTCATATTTTCTGGTAGTAAATCAAGGAATCCATCTAATGTAGCATCAGTAACATTAGTATTTGATAATACCGATAAATATTTACCTTTAGAATTTAATGAAGTAGCTATTAAAAGAAGAGTTTATAAAGATGGTAGTAATGAATATTTTTTAAATAATGAAAAAGTAAGATTAAAAGATATAACCAATTTATTATTAGATAGTGGAATAGCTAAAGAAAGTTTTAACATAATTTCGCAAGGAAAAATTGAAGAAATACTATCTAATCGTCCAGAGGAAAGAAGAATTATTTTTGAAGAAGCTTCTGGAGTTTTAAAGTACAAAAAAAGAAAAGAAGAGGCCTTAAGAAAACTAGATAAAACTCATGATAATATGAATAGAATAAACGATATTATCAACGAGTTAGAAGATAGATTAGAACCATTAAAAGATCAAAAAGAAAAAGCAATAAAGTATAAAGATTTAAATATAGAATTAGAAAATATTGAAATTGCTTTGATAAGTGAAGATATAACTAATTTAAATTTTGATTATCAAAATAATAAAAGTAAAATAGAAACATTAAAATTAGAAATATCTAAATTAACTACTGATAATAGTACTCATGAAGCAAAAATAGAAGAATATAAGAAAAAAATAATTGATTTAGATAATGAAATAAAGAAATATCAGGATTATTTGATCAAATTAACTAGTGATGTTGAAAAAATAAATAGTCGTAAAGCGATTATTTTAGAAAGACAAAAATACAATGTCCAAGATAGTAAAGTTCATGAAAATTTAATATTATTGAAAGAAAAAGAATTAAAATTAACTACTGAATTAAATGATATTAAAAATAAAAACAATTTAATTGAAAATGAATTAATTGAATTAAATAAAAAAATTGATAATTTGAATGTTGGGCTTACTGATATAAAAGAAAGTAAACAAAAATTAGATGTATCTTTACAAAATAATTTAAGAAATCAAAACAATTTAAATTTACAAATTGAATCATTAAGGTATAGTATCGATAATAATAGTAGTTTACCAATTTCTGTTAAAAAAGTGTTGGATAATCCAAAACTAAATGGTATTCACGATATAATTGGTAATTTGTTAGATGTTGAGGAAAAATATTCTTTAGCTATTTCAACTGTTTTAGGTGCTGCTTCTACTAATATTGTAGTTGATAATGAAGTATGTGCTAAAGAAGCAATTAATTATTTAAAAGAAAATAAATTGGGCCGTGCTACATTTTTTCCTTTAAACATTATTAAACCTAAAAGTATTGATGTAGAAATTAAATTAAATGGCTTTATTGATATAGCTAGTAATTTAATTAAATACGATTCAAAATACTCTAATATAATACTTAATCAATTAGGCAATGTTTTAGTAGTTGATAATATTGATAATGCGAATATAATTGCTAAAGCTATAAACTATAGATATCGTATAGTTACTTTATCTGGTGAACTATTGCATGTTGGTGGCTCACTAACCGGTGGTAATACTGTTAAAACAAGAAATATTATATTAGAAAAATATGAACTTGAAAATAAAATAAAAGAAGCTAAAATAATTTCTGATAACATTAGTAAAATAGAAGAAAAAATAAATGAAATAGATAATAATTATAAAGAAATAGAGGATAAAATTTATTTAATCAATAAAGAAAAATTAAATAAAGAAGTTATATTAGAAAATTACAAAAAAGAAATAATCAATAAAACAGAAGAATTAAAAGAAACAACTTATGAGATAATGGGTAACAATAATATTTTAGATAATAAATTACAAGATGAGGAACAGCAAGTATTAAAAGAATATTACGATACCTTAGAAAATAAAAATAAAGTAAGTTTATATTTAAATAGTTTATTAACGAAAAAAGATGAATTAAATAGTGAGTTATCTGATTTTGAATTAACAGTTAAAAAAGAAAATAGTTTATATAATGAGAAAAAAGAAACACTTAATAATTTAGAAATATTTGTTAATAGATTAGATGTTAAAATTGATAATTTATTAAATGCTTTATCTGAAAATTATTCTATTACATATGATACAGCTATATCTAGATATAAATTAGATATGGATATTGATATAGCTCGTAATAAAGTAAATAGTTTAAAAAGACAAATAAAAGAAATTGGTAATGTTAATTTAGATTCAATTGAAGAATTTGAAACTGTAAATGAGAGATATTTATTTTTAAACACTCAAAGAGATGATTTAACTAAAGCCGAAAATACTTTGTTAGAAATTATTTCTGAAATGGATAAAGTAATGGAAAAAGAATTTGTTAAAACGTTTAAAGTTATTAAAGAAAACTTTAATACGACATTTAAAGAATTGTTTAAAGGTGGTAGTGCTGATTTAAAATTAACTGATCCAAATAATATTTTAGAAACAGGTATTGAAATAGTAGCATCTCCTCCAGGTAAAAAACTAACAACAATTTCATTATTATCGGGTGGCGAAAAAACATTTACAGCCATCAGTTTATTATTTGCTATATTAAAATCTAAACCAGTTCCATTTTGTATTTTAGATGAAGTAGAAGCGGCACTAGATGATGTTAATGTTGATTCATTTGGTAAGTATGTATGCAGTTTAAAAGAAAAAACACAATTTATAATCATTACTCATAAGAAAAAAACAATGGAATATGTTGATACTTTATATGGTATAACAATGCAAGAATCGGGAGTTAGTAAACTGGTAAGTGTGAAATTAGAAGAAATTAATTAACTTGTTTTATAAAGGAGTGTATTTTTATGATGTGGGTAGACGAGCTTTGTAGGAGCTTAGTTCCATTTATATTAACTTATATAAAACCATTTATTATTACATTTTTATCAAGTGGGGCTATTGGTGGTATTGCTGAAGGATATGTTTTAAGTAAAAAATATAATCATAATTTAAAAACAGCTAAAATAGTTACTGCTCGACCAATGGTAAAAATTGAAAATAATGTAGAAAAGGTTGAACAAGAATCTGTCCCCCAATTTGAAGATGTACCACCCGAATCACTTTTGTTTGATGAAGAAACTAAAAAAAGTATTGTTGAAAACCAATTGTCAGATACAATTAAAGAATTTGTAACAACTCTTGAAGAAAAAAATAATAATCTTAATTTATTCTTTATGTATGATAATTTACGTTCGTTAAAAGTTAATAGAGATATTGATTTTATTACGAAATTTTTGAAAGGATGGAATGGGGTTTATCTTACCGGAACGAATGAAATTAAATTATCCGAAAATAGCAAAATAACATTTTTCCACGAATTATTTCATATGGCAACTGCATTTAAAAGGTATGGAGTTGTTTATTGCGGATTTTCACAATATGGTGGTGAAAATAATTTGATAGGAACTGGAATCAATGAAGGATATACCAATTTATTAGTTGAACATTATTTTGGTTTAAAACCTAAATCATATAAAAATGAAATGAGAATAGCAAGACAAATAGAAAATATAATAGGTCGAGGAAAGATGGAACAATTGTATTTTAAGGCAGATTTACAAGGATTAATTGGCGAATTAAGCAAATATTGTTCGTTAGATGAATCATTAAATTTAGTTCAGACAGTCGACTATATTAATTATGTAGATTCCCACCATAGATGGGGAATGCTTCCTGTTAAAAAAGCTTATTTAGATAAAAGTATTGCTTTGGCTGATGGTATTATTAGTGATATGACTAGTAAAAAAAATCAAGCAGAAAATCAATATAACCAAAAAATAAGTTAAACACCTTGTATCTAAATTATAAGTGTGCTATAATGAAAAAGAGCCTAGAAACTCTCGTAGTTTGGAGGTTTTTTTATGTCAAGATTTATTTTTGTTACTGGTGGAGTTGTATCAGGATTGGGTAAAGGTATAACAGCTTCTAGTATTGCTTTATTATTAAAAGCAAGGGGATATAAGGTATTTATGCAAAAGTTTGATCCTTATATCAATGTTGATCCAGGTACGATGTCCCCTTATCAACATGGTGAAGTTTTTGTAACTTATGATGGGGCAGAAACCGATTTGGATTTAGGTCATTATGAAAGATTTATTGATGAAGAATTAAATTATTCATCTAATTGTACGACAGGTAAAATTTTTTCTTCGGTTATTGAAAAAGAGAGAAGAGGGGATTATTTAGGAGCTACTGTTCAATTTGTGCCTCATATTACAAACGAAATAAAGAACAAAGTATTTGAAGCTAGTTCTACTTCTCATGCTGACTTTGTAATAACTGAAATAGGTGGTACAATTGGTGATATTGAATCACAAGTTTATTTAGAATCTTTAAGACAACTAAGAAACGATTTGGGAAAAGAAAAAACTTTGTTTGTACATACCACTTTGATACCTTACATTTACGGTTCAGGAGAATTAAAAACTAAACCAACTCAACATTCAGTAATTGAATTAAGGGGATTGGGCATTCAACCAGATATTTTAGTGTGCCGTTGTCCTTATAGATTAGATGATGATATTAAACGTAAGTTAAGTTTATATTGTAGTATCGATAAAAATAATATTATTGATGCGGTTGATGTTAAAAATGTATATCAAATTCCAATAAATTTTTATAACCAAAAATTAGATGAAGTTATATTAAAACAATTTAATTTAGATATAAATAAGTCAAATATAAAATATTGGATCGATTTAGTAGATAAAGTAGATAATTTAAAAGATGAAATTGAAATTGCTTTAGTTGGTAAATATATAGAATTACATGATGCTTATATATCAGTAGTTGAAAGTTTAAAACATGCAGGTTATAAATATAATACTAAAATAAATATTAATTGGGTTGATTCAGAAAAATTAGAAAATTTGGAAGAAACATTTAAAAATAGTAAAGGCATTATTGTTCCTGGTGGATTTGGAAGTAGAGGAATTGAAGGAAAAATAAAAGCTATTAAATATGCTAGAGAAAATAATATTCCTTTTTTGGGCATATGTTTAGGTATGCAATTAGCATGTATTGAATTTGCGCGGAATATATGTAAAATAAATGACGCTAATTCAACAGAATTTGATGAATTAACTAATGATCCTATTATCGATTTAATGAGTGATCAAAAGCAAATAATTAATATGGGAGGTACCCTAAGATTAGGTAATTATGATTGCAAGATAAAAAAGGATACTTTAGCTTATAAATTATATCAAGAGGAACATATTAAAGAAAGACATAGACATCGATATGAATTTAATAATACTTACAAAAAAATATTAGAAAAGAATGGTTTTATATTTTCTGGTATCAATGAAAAATCTAATTTAGTTGAAATAGTTGAATATGAAAATCATCCATTTTTTATAGCTTGTCAATTTCATCCTGAATTTAAATCAAGACCAACGAGACCTCATCCATTATTTGATGGTTTTATTAACGCTAGTATAAAAAAATAAATTGTGATATAATTTTTATGTTAGGAATGATGATATGAATATAGATGTTAATCAAACAAAATTAGTTTTAGATTTTCATGACGATATAAAAATAGAAGAGTTATTATATCTAACAAATTTAAAAGAATTGACTTTATTTAATTTTAAGTTAGATAATTATATTTTAAGTATAATTTCTAAATTAAATTTAGTAAAATTAGTTTTTGTTAATTGTAAAATAGAAGATTTAAGTTTAATAACAAATTTGAATTTAAGAGATTTACAAATTATTAATTGTAAGTTCGATGATTTTGAATATATTAATGATTTTATAAATTTAGAAAATTTAACTTTACAAAAATTCGATTTTATTGATTTGTCTTTATTGCCAATTATAAAAACAATAAAAAAATTAGATTTATATTATTCTAATATTGGTAATAAAGAAGAAATTGTTTCAGCTCAAAATTTAGAAGAATTAAGAATTGATAGAACTAATTTTGATGATTTAAGTTTGTTAGCGAATTTAAATTTAAAAAGATTAATTATAGGACGTAAGCAAACTAAAAATATTAATTTATTGGATAAAAAATTAGATATAGTTGATGAAATGAATCAAAGGATAGTAGATTATGGAAAATAAAGATTTTAGTGGGAAATATAAAGTTATATATATTGAATTTATAGATGATATATCATTAAAAAAAATAGAATCTTATTTAAATCAATATCCTAATGAAAAAATATTATTAAATATTCCTAACACAAAAAATATTACAATTGAAAGTTTAAATTTATTACCTAAATCTGGTCGTCTTTTTGTTCGGATAGAAGGCGGATTTGATAAAAAAAGACTTGCGAGTTACCAAGAAAGACCTTATTTATTTATTCATGCTTTTTCAAATATATACACTATATCAGAATTAAAAGGAATAATAAAAGAAATAGAAAAAATTGAAAAAGGAATGTTTAGTACTTGGTCGGAAGAACAAAAATTACTTTATTTTATTAGTACACTTCAAAATACAATAATATATCATCCTGATTTTATTAGTATGCCAACTCATGAAATAAGAAGTTTAAGAGGTTTATTGTCACGAAAAACAGTATGTGCTGGGTATTCTTTAATTTTAAAAGAATTATGCGATAGAAACAATATTGAATGTGATTATGTTGAAGGTGCTTGTAATAAAAAGGATAGCGAATCTAGCAAATTAACGCATGCATGGAATATTGTAAAAATAAGAGAAAATTATTATCCTGTTGATTTGACTTGGAATGCTGATGATTTTCGTTATGGTGAAATGAAAACGGTTGATTCATTATGTAATTCTCAAGAATTTATTCAAACTCATTTTCCGGGTAAATATGAAAATGTAAAAGATTATATAAATACATTAAAAAGTATGGATAGTGATTTTATTCGTAAAACAATTCAAAGTTTTAATAATAGTAAAGATTTATATGCAACTAAATTTATTGGTATTCGTAAAGACAATTCGAAGTTTACGATAACTCAAGTTGGTAATGGAATTGTAAATGGCGAAATGGTTTATAAATATATATACATAGATGAAAGAAATCTTCCTATAATACTATATAGTGGTTTTAATGTTGCTGGTTTTGTATTAGATATGGAAGCAAAGGATAGAGCAACAAAATTGTTAAAAGAAGCTGAAAGAGTTAAAGATATAAATGAAACAAAAAAACAAGAACAAAAATTATTATCTCTTTCTTATATAAATGAAAAATTAAAATTTTTTATTAAAGATGTTTTATTTTCAAAAGATAATATAAAAAGATCTATTGAAAGAGGGAATTTCTTTGTTGGAAATATTTATGATTATAAAACAAATCCACGTGTTTTAATTAATTTAAAAACTGCTAGTAATTTAAAGGCAAAAATTAAAACTTATAAAAGAAATGATGGAACGACTTTTATTTTAGAAGAAAATAATAAAGTGTGCACAAATGGTCATGATCTATATTTTTATCAAATGTTTGAATATATTTTTGAAAATAATGAAATTCATTTAAAATGTAATAATATTTATACCGGCTTTAATTTATTTATTGATGAACGTAAAGAGATACCTGATATATTTTTAAGTAGAAATAGAGTTGATACATTAGCTCATACAAATGGTGGTTATTTAGGATCTTTTACTAAAAATGGCCAAATAATTGAAGATGAGGGTTTAGTGTCTATTTTTGATAGAAAAAAGAAAAAAGAATTAAAAAGGGAACAAATTAAAATTCAAAATATGACTTTTGATGATTTAAGAAATTTATTAAATTTTTATATTTTAAAAATAGAAGATAATGATATTGTTATTTTTAATAGAAAAACAGGTGAAATATTATTAAATAAGGAAACAATACAAAAAGTTATTTTTGCTAATATGTGGTTAGAAGCTGTAAAAAAAGTTAATTCAGATGCAGTTTTAGATAATAAGTATTATAAAATTTATTTGTCTTTCACAAAATTAGTTAGTAAAAGTATTTCTGCTTATAATGAAATTAAAACTTTAGAAATATACGAACAATTAGTCTTAAAATACGGGGAAGAAGTAAAAGATATAATTGCTTATTTATTTCAAAACAATTTTTGCCTAAATATAATTTATAATTTATTTGGTACTAAAGTGTCAAGTGATCCAGTTTTAATTCCTTTATATAATAAAAAAACTGCTGATAGGATGTTAGCAGACAAATATTCGTTAACTGATGAATATGATGAAGTTACAGTAAAAAAATAAGTATCGTCAAATATACTTATTTTATATTAATCTGATTTCGTTTTCATTAAAGAATGGTTTATCTTTATTTATTCTATCATAAAATAAAATTCCATTTAAGTGATCTATTTCATGTTGAAAGGCAATTGATAATTCTTCTCTTGCTCTAACTTTTATTTTATTGCCATCTATATCATATCCTTCGACAGTTACTCGAGCATATCTTGGGACATGTCCTTCTACTTCACGATTTACTGATAAACATCCTTCACCAACATCTGCTGCAATCATTTCGTTAGAATATGATACTATTTTAGGATTAACAAAAACATATTCATCAAATATTCCATCTTCAACTTCGTGAACTATTATTATAATTCGTTTGTTTAGTCCAAGTTGAGGAAAAGCTAATCCCATCCCTGGTCTTAGTTCATATTTAGTAGCTAAGTCTTCAATTTGACTAAATGTTAATTCATCAATAGCTCTTTTAATTAATTCTTTATCTTCTTTTGCTAGTGGAAATGTAGCATCTTTGCTGATCATTCTTAATCTTTTATCTTTTTCATCTAATATATCTAATTTTTTGAACATATAAACCAACTCCAATAACAACAAGTATTTTACCACAAAATTAAAAAAAAGCAAAATAAAAGGAAGATTATCTTCCTTGACAAGGTGATTGAGTATGACATCCATTGTTGCCTTCAAATGCTCTAGCACCTATAATTATTACTAATAAAATAAATAAAACTAAAATAATAGCAGCTCCGTATCCTGAACCGTATCCGTAACCATATGGTTGGCCATAACCATAACCGCTATATCCTCCGTAGTAATACATATTATTACCTCCTTCTAGCTAATATATTTTATTTAAAAATGTATAAATTGTTCATTTAAAACACCTAAATTTTATTTTTTGTATTTTCAAATTATTAAATGTGTGGTATTATATTGTAAGGTGGAAGGTATGAAAAAGTTTTTAAAAAACCTTAAAGATTTATTTAGTAAAATGGATAGGTCACTATTTATTATTACTATTTTATTTTTCTTGTTTGGTTTGTTAAATATAGTTACTGCATCTAGTCGTGAAGCTGTTGTAAGATATGAATTATCAACTTATCATTATTTTTTTAAACAATTACAGATGCTTATTGCAGGACTTATTGGTTCATATATTATTTTAAATTTAAAAACCAAAGCATATAAAGATTTAATTTGGTTAGCGTATATATTTGTTTTAGGATTAGTAGTTCTTTTGTTTCCATTTGGTAAAGAAGTAAATGGAGCTACTAACTGGCTACCAATACCAGGACTTGGAACATTACAACCAAGTGAACTTGCTAAACCAGTAATGATTGTTTTATTTGCAGTTTTGTTTGAACAAAATTATAGAATTTTAAATTCTGATAATCCTAAAAGATGGTCTAAAATAGGCTTGATTTTAATAGTTGCCTGTTTAATTCCAGTTTTAACATTTATTCAAAAGGATTTAGGTGGAGCCCTTATTATGCTTGGAATATTTGGTGTTATGTTCTTAGCTAGTCCAATAAGAAGAATTGATAAATTAAGAACAATTGGTTTAGTTATAGGATTAGGAATTGTAGGTATGAGTTTAATAGTTTTAAAACAAGGATATTTATTGAGTGATGCCCAAATGTCAAGATTTGATTTTTTTAATCCTTGTTCAAAATATGAAACAACAGGATACCAAATATGTAATGGTTTTATAGCTTTAAATGATGGGGGATTATTCGGACTAGGAATTGGCAAAAGTAAACAAAAATATTCTTATATCCCTGAACCTCATACTGATAGTATATTTGCTATTATCGGTGAAGAATATGGGGCTATAAAATGTAGTTTTATCTTTTTAACTTATATATTTGTTTTATTTAGAATTCTTAAGATTTCTACTAATGCAACGACTATAAGAGGAAGATATATATGTTTAGGTATGGCCACTTATATATTTATGCATATATTTATTAATTTAGGTGGTTTATTTGGAATAATACCACTAACAGGAGTTCCTTTACCATTCTTATCATATGGAGGAACATTTGCTATTAGTTTAATGTGCTCTTTAGCTGTTGTTCAAAGAGTTCATATTGAAACAAAATTAGAAAAATTTAAATTAAATCATTGAAATGACAAAATTTTGATGATTTTTTTTTTATAATTTAAAAAGAGGTGATATATATACGAAAATATACTTAGATTTAATAATGATTTTAAATTTTATATTTGATTTTTTATTATTATTATCTGTCTCGATATTACTTAGAAGAAATGTTAGTATTTATAAAATAATAGGTGGTGCATTTATCGGTGGTATTAGTATACTATTTTTATTTGTAAGTAATTCTTTATTATTATTTATATATAAAGTATTAATAAGCATTGTTATGGTTATTGTCAGTTTTGGGTATAAAGATATCAAATATACTTTAAAAAATATTTTATATTTATATATGACCAGCATTGTTTTAGGAGGATTTTTGTATTTTTTAAATGTTGAATTTTCATATAAACAATATGGCATTGTTTTCATAAATAATGGTCTATCGATCAATTTTATATTTTTAATCATATTTAGTCCAATTATCATATATATTTATATTAAACAAGGATTATGGCTAAAAAACAATTATAGTAATTATTATAAAATAAACATTTATTATAATAATAAAAAATATTTATTTAATTCATTTTTAGATACAGGAAATAATTTAGTTACTCCGATAACCAATAAACCAGTAATACTAATTGATAAAGAAATAAATATAGATAATTTTTTTTATATTCCTTATAAATGTGTTAAAGGAGAGGGATTAATTAAATGTTTTAAAGTAGATAAAGTAGAAATAGAAGGCATTATTAAAAAAAATGTAATTGTAGGTATTTTAAAAGACAAGATTAAAATTGATGGCGTTGATTGTTTATTAAATAAAAAAATATTGGAGGGATAAAATGTTAGCAAAATTAAAGAATTTTATTATAAAATTATTTACACAAGAAGTTTTTTATGTTGGCAGTGCTGATAAGTTACCAGCGCCTTTATCAAAAGATGAAGAAATATTATATGTTAAAAAATCGATGGAAGGTGATGAAGAAGCACGAGCTAAATTGATTGAACATAATTTAAGGTTAGTTGTTTTTTTAGCTAAAAAATATGAAAATACCAAAGTCGATTTAGAAGATTTAGTAAGTATTGGGACTATCGGCTTAATTAAAGGTGTAAACACTTATAAATTAGATAAAAATATTAAACTTGCCACTTATGCTTCACGTTGTATCGATAATGAAATATTAATGTTTTTAAGAAAAAATAAGAAGAGAAAAGGCGAAGTTAGTTTTGAAGATAGTTTAAGTTATGATTCAGAAGGCAATGAACTTCATTTAGAAGATATTTTAGGTACTGACCCAGATATAGTTACTAAAGGATTAGAAGAAGAAACTAATAAAAAGTTATTGTATAAAGAAATTAATAATTTAAATAAAAGAGATAAAGAAATAATGATTTTAAGATATGGTTTATATAATCATGAAGAAAAAACCCAAAAAGATGTGGCGGAATTACTTGGTATATCACAATCATATATATCTAGAATAGAAAAAAAGGTAATTAGAAGACTTAAAAGAATTCATTATTAAGTCTTTTTGTTATATTAAAGTTTTAATTTGACTTTTAAATATTATTCTGATAAAATTATCAAACACGAAAGGAACTGATATTTTGAACATAGATGATTTTGACTCGGTTATAAATAAATATATTTTAGCTAAAGATAAAGTAGAAAAAGAATTAAAAATTATGATGAATAATTTTATAGATAAATATAATTATAATCCTATTGAGCATTATAAAAGTAGAATTAAAAGTAAAGATAGTATAATAAACAAATTAAATAAAAAAAATTTAGATGTCACTATTGAAAATATGGTGAACAATATAAGAGACATTGCTGGTATCAGACTTGTTTGTTCTTTTTTAACTGATATATATGATATTGTAAGTTTAATTTCTAATATTCCAGACATAAATATTGTCGAAAGAAAAGATTATATAAGCAATCCTATGGAAAATGGATATACCAGTTATCATTTGATTGTTTCTGTTCCGATTGAGTATGGTAAAATAAAGGAATTTATTAATGTTGAAATTCAAATTAGAACGGTTGCTCAAGATTTTTGGGCATCTTTAAACCATAAAATTCAATATAAACACGAAGAAAAAATTCCAGATAATATTAAAGAAGAAATGTATGAATATTCTTTAATAATAAATCAATTAGATAAAAAAATGGTTAATTTAAATAAAGTAGTTAATGGTGGTAAGTAGTTATGAATGTAGTAGAAAAATCTTTAAAATTTGCTGTTTTAGCGCATAAAAATCAAGTTAGAAAAGCCGAAAGAGAAAAGCCTTATATAGTTCATCCTATTGATGTGGCTAATATATTAAAAGAATATGGATGTAGTGATAACATAATAGCTGCTGGGTTATTACATGATATTTTAGAAGATACATTATATGATTTTGAATTTATAAAAAAAGAATTCGGTGAAGAAATAGCTAATCTTGTTAATGCGGCAACTGAACAAAATAAAGATTCATCATGGGAAGAAAGAAAAAAAGCGACAATTGATAAAATAAAAAATATGACTTTAGAGGAAAAATTAGTTTTATGCGCTGATAAAATTAGTAATCTAGAAGATATGTATATTTTATTTAACATAAAAGGTAAAAAAGATTTTTCATCATTTAAAAGGTCTGAGCAAAAACAAAAATGGTATTACGATAATTTATACAATAGTTTTACTTTTAAAGATAACCATGAAATCTTTGATAGATTAAAATCATTAATTAACAAAGTTTTTAATGAAGATTTTAAATCAAATAAAAATTATTATCTTAAACAAGATATAATAAAATTAAGTAAACATTTTAATGAAGAAATCGAATTTGGTGAACAGATAAAAATATACAAACAAAATAAATTAATTTGTATTTGTAAAGATTTAGATAGTACAAAAAAATACTATATTGAAAAATATAAAAATATTTAAAAAAATTATTTTACCAAATCATTTTTTTATGTGTTGAATTGTAAAAAAATTTCTTGACAAGAAAATAATTATAGTGTATAAATTATATTCGAGGAGTGATAATATTGAAATTAGTTATTGTTGAGTCCCCAAGTAAAAGTAAAACAATTGAAAAATATCTAGGTAAAGATTATGAAGTTTTATCTAGTAAAGGACATATAAGAGATTTATCTACTAAAGGAAAATATGGTTTGGGTGTCGATTTAGAACATGATTTTAAACCTGATTACGTTACAATTAAAGGTAAATCTAAGTTGATTAACGATTTAAAAAAAGAAGTTAAAAAAGCAGATTTTGTTTATCTTGCAACCGATCCCGATCGTGAAGGAGAAGCAATTTCTTGGCATTTATACGATACTTTAAAACTTAAAGATAGTGATTATCAAAGAATAGTGTTTAATGAAATAACAAAAGATGCCGTTATTAATTCATTTAAACACGCTAGAAAAATCGATCAAAATTTAGTTAACAGTCAAGAAACAAGAAGAATTTTAGATCGAATAATAGGCTTTAGGTTAAGTAAATTAATGCAAGCAAAAACTGATGGTACTAGTGCTGGTCGTGTTCAAAGCGTTGCATTAAAATTAATTGTTGATAAAGAAAGAGAAATTGACAAATTTAATCCCGAAGAATATTGGACAATTACAGGGGTTTTTAATGATTTTGAAGCAGATTTATTTAATTATAATAATAAAGAAATCAAAATATCTAACGAAGCTGAAGCTAATGAGATATTAGATAAACTAAGCAATACATTTAAAATAGTTAGTGTCGATAAAAAAGATAAAAATAAAAAGTCTAACCCCCCTTTTATTACCAGTACTTTGCAAAGATTAGCGTCAACTAAGTTAGGATTCAATGCTAAAAAAACGATGTCTTTAGCGCAAAAATTATATGAAGGTATTGAACTTAAAGATGAAACTGTCGGACTTATTTCTTATATGAGAACTGATTCAGTAAGATTATCAGATGAATTTATTAAATCAACTTATGGTTATATTAAAGATAAATTTGGTGAAGAGTATATTGGATATGTCAAAGTTAATAAAAAAGCAGAAAATGTTCAAGATGCTCATGAAGCTATAAGACCAACTAGTATTAATAGGACCCCAGAATCAGTTAAGCCCTATTTAACTAATGACGAATATAAATTATATAAAATGATTTATTATCGTGCTTTAGCAAGTTTAATGAAAGATGCCACAACAATTAATACTACAGTTATTTTGGATAATAATAATTATCAATTTAAAGCTACTGGTCAAATTATCAGCTTTGATGGTTATTTAAAAGTTTATAATGAATATGAAGACACTAAAGATAAAACTTTACCACCTTTAGAAACTTATAATTCAAATGTGTTAGTATCTAACGATATTACTAAAGAACAGCACTTCACTAAGCCACCAAGTAGATATACTGAAGCAAAATTGATTGAAGAAATGGAAAAATTAGGTATCGGAAGACCTAGTACGTATGCTACTACTATGGAAACATTAAAACAAAGAAACTATGTAACAGTTGAAGATAAAAAATTTATTCCAACTGAGATTGGGATCGAAATAACAGATAAATTACAAGAATGTTTTAGTCATTTAATCAATGTCGAATATACAGCTAATATGGAAAATGATTTAGATAAAATAGCTGAAGGCAAAGAAAATTGGGTTAAAACATTAAGAGATTTTTATAATGATTTTGAGCCTGCTTTAAAAAATGCTTTTGATTTGCTACCTAAAAAAGAAGCTACTAAAACAGGTGAAGTATGTCCAGAATGTGGCAGTGATTTAGTTATTAGAAAAGGGAAATATGGAGAATTTACAGCTTGTAGTAATTATCCTAATTGTAAATACATAAAACCAAATGAAGTAAAGGAAATTATTGATTGTCCTAATTGTGATGGTAAAATAATAGAAAAGAAAAGTAAAAAAGGTAAAGTGTTTTATGGATGTAATAACTTTCCTAAATGTAAAACTGCTTTTTGGGATATGCCAATAAATGAAAAATGCCCTAAATGTAATAATTTATTAACTATTAAAGGCAAAAAAATAAAATGCTCTAGTTGTGATTATGTTAAAGAAGATTAAAATAAAAAATACAGTTGAATTTTAAATATATGATAAAACCGAAAAATGTTTTATCTTTTTTATTTATGATTTAAAAAAAATTTAATTCTATTTATAAAATAAAGATGTTAATATTTTTTATTGACAATAACAATAAAAAAATGTTAATATATACGACATGTGAGGTGCTTTATAAGATGAATGATAATGTTATTGAAAGTTACATGAATGATAATACTATTGAAATTTATAAAATTGAAACAGAAAATGATCAAATATTAAGAAGCGATGATCCATGCAAATTATTTTTAATTCCAGAATTATTAGAAGAAAATATCAATAAGTTACAAGAATATCGTAAAGGTATTATTATTGCTGCTAAATCAGAGTTTTATGAAAATTATTATGAAATTTTTGTATGTAATGGAAATAGAGCTAGTTTTATAGGAGAATGTACTATTTCAAACCTAGATGATGAAATAGATATACCATATTATGGAAAAAAATCTGAATCAGAAGAAATTATGACTTATTCTGGTGCAACTAAAGAAGAACGTATAAATTGGACTCAGATACAAGCTGATGAAAATTATCGTGTTTTTGAATACCATGAAGGATTAGCTAGAGTACAAAGAAACAATCATTGGGGATATGTAGATGTTAATGGTAATGAAATAGTACCATGCTCTGAATTTAACTATGCTGAAGATTTTCATTTTGGATTTGCAAGGGTTACAAAAAATGGTAAAAATGGAGTAATAAACAAAAAAGGTGACATAGTAATTAATTGTAATTTTTCAAATATTAAATTACTAAGATCGATAAGAAATATGCCTAAAATGAATTTTGAAAAATTAGGCATTAATTTTGATTTGTTAGAAAGAGAAAAAAAATTAATAAGTCTTTTAACAGAATCAAATATACCTGTTGTTTATGATATAAGTACTGGTTCAATAATTTATGTAAAAAATTTCGAAAAACAATTGAAAATCTTTTCAAATGGTAAACCATCATATTTAGATATTGATGAAATAGATCAATTCAAAAAAACGCTTTCAAGATTTTTAAATTTATAAGAAGGAAGATGACTATATGAATGATATAAAGATAATATACAAATATAATATAAGAGTAGGATATGAAAATATTTCAACATTAAAAAGTGATGATCCAAATATTCTTTTATTAATACCTGAGTTATTGGAAGAAAATAAAAAGAAAGTAGAAGATTACTATAAGAATTTAGAATTTCGCAAAATAACTACATATTCTTCCAAAAACGGATATTCATATAGAATTTATACATTCACTAATGGGACATTATATACATTAGTAGAAAGCGGCAAGTCAAATCATACAACATTTCCTCCAATGTCTTCACCTGAACTAGGACCAAAAACAACAACTATAGTTACTCATGTAACTCCAGGAATTTCTGATGAAGAAGAATATGAAAGTGTCTGTAGAGCTTATTATAAATATAAGGATACGAAATGGGTTTTTTTGTTTCCTGAGCATCCAACATTTAATCCACAAGGTGGTAGAAAACATTATCAAACTGTACCTGTAAAACCTTATGATGAAAAAGAAGAATTTTATAAACACTATAAATTTATTGAACCATTTGAATTTCATGAAGGTTTAGCAAAATCTCGAAAAGTATTTGATTTTGGTAAAGTTCGTTATGGTTTTATAGATACAAAAGGAAATGTAATAGTTGATTACAAATATGACGATGTAATGCCTTTTCATGAAGGACTTGCAAAAGTTGAAAAAGATCTTAAATTTGGCTTTGTTAATATTCACGGTAAAGAAGTAGTTCCTTGTATCTATGCTTATGCTGGAGAATTTCATGAAGGTTTAGTGGTGGTGAAAAAAAATGGTAAATATGGATATGTAGATAAATTCGGTAATGAGGTAGTGCCTTGTCAATATGATTATGCTGATAATTTTCATGGTGGTCTTGCTCGTGTTGCCAAAAGAAAGGCAGCATATATTGCAGAAGTAGGATGCATAGATAAAAACGGTAGAATTGCAATTCATTGCTGTTATGATGAATTAAAAACAGAGAAAGTATATGGTTCTGCTGAATACATTTCAAATAAAATTTTAACTATGCAAAAATATATAGAAGAACATACTAATCCAAATTTTGATATACCTGATTATAATCAATTTATGATGAGGTTAGGAAATTATGAAAGAATGAACTCGTCAGGGCAACATGTGCAACAATATTTAGTTGAGAGAATGACTAATGCATATGGAGAAATTAAATGTTTTGATTTAACTAAACAAACTCTATCTAAAGTTTTAAAAGTTGAAAAACAATTAAAAATAACAAATGATAATGAGTCAGTTTATTTAGATGAAGAAGGGGCAAAACAATTAAAAAAAGTATTAACAAAAAAATAAATTTATTAAGTACTACAAATAATTCATAATAATTTTTAGTTAAAGATCAGGTTTTAAAAAAATTTAAAATTATATATATATTTATACAAATAAAATTATTGGTTCAAAAGGAATTTGTAATAAATCTAATTTTATATAAAATTAATTTTTCTTGTAATTATAAATATTATTTATGATATTATTATTAAATTTTTCTAAAACTGCTTTTTGGGATATGCCAATAAATGAAAAATGCCCTAAATGTAATAGTTTGTTAACTATTAAAGGTAAAAAAATAAAATGCTATAGTTGTGATTATGTTAAAGAAGATTAAATTCTTCTTTTTTTATTGACTATATTTTTTAATTTTTGTATACTTTTAGTAGGTGAAGAGTATGGAAAGAACGTTAAGTTTAGTATTAGATGAAGAAGATAAAATAAGTTTAACATTAATGCAAGATGATGCTGTTAAAATAGATGAATTTACAACAAAAAAATTTGAAACTTCTGAGCAAATAAGGGAATATTTTAAAAAACAAATAGATGCTTTTTTAGAAGAAAATAAAAATTATATTGATTCTGTTTCTAAAAGTACTGGTAAAAAATTTAGAGGAAGAATTGTTATTTTAGAAGCAAAAGAAAATAATAATTCTATAGAATTTATTGAAAAAAGAGTCCTATATAAAAAACATTTGATAGCATTCAAAGAATTAGTTAAGGATGAAAATACGATGAGAAGATTTTTACAATTAGAGCGTATAGGATACAATGTTCATGGTTTTAGAAAATTAATTTCGCCATTTTTATGTAGAGAAATAAAATATACTAATTATCGTGTAGTAAGTCAAACTGACTTTTTAAGAAGAGAATTAAAAAAAGATAAAAATAATTTTTATGATGTATTAAGAATTGTGATTAAGGCATATGAAATTGAAAGAAAACAAAGAAATTTAAAAACTATTGATGCTATATATAGACAATCAAAAATACAACGAAATGAAAAAAAACGTGAGGAACAAAGTAAAATTGAAATTGATGAATCAGAATTTTATTTGATTGGTGGAATTTCGTATCATGAAAATGAAATACCTTTTGCTTTAGAAGAACTAAGTAAGCTAGAAGCAGATGGTATCACATTTGATAAAAGGCCAGATGGGTTGGGTCCAAATGAAAGAACTAGATAATTTTTATAAATATTTAGAAAATAAAGGATATTCCCTTAATACTATATTAAGTTATCAAAAAGATTTAAATCAATTTAAAGAATACTGTAAAGATACTAAAATCAAAGATATCGATTATAATTTTATTAGATCATATTTACAGTTTTTACATAATAAAAAATATATTAATAAAAGCATTGCAAGACACATAAGTAGTTTAAAGAGTTTTTTTAAATACTTAACTAAAACTGAAGTTATTAAGGAAAATCCTTGTTTGTTAATTAGTAATCCTAAAATAGAAAAAAAATTACCTAATTACATTAATTACAATGATTTAGAGGTACTATTTAGTATTCCTGATAAAAATGATGTTTTGGGTTTAAGAAATGCTCTTATTTTAGAAATTTTATATTCATGTGGGGTACGTGTTAGTGAATTAGTAAACATTAAATTAAATGATATAGATTTTAGTAATAATCGTATTCTTATTTTGGGTAAAGGAAATAAAGAAAGATACGTTTTATATGGTAAGGTATGTCGTGGCTTATTAGATGAATATTTAACTAAAAGTAGGCCTATATTAAATAAAGATAGCGATTATTTGTTATTAAATAGGTTTGGTAATAAAATAACTGATCGAGCTATTAGGATGATTATTGATGATATTGTAAAAAAAAGTAGTTTAAAATTAAATATATCACCTCATACTTTAAGGCATACTTTCGCAACTCATTTATTAAATGAAGGTGCAGATTTAAAAATTGTTCAAGAACTATTAGGACATGAAAATATATCTACTACGGGTATATATACGCATGTTTCTAATGAACATTTAAGAAAAGTTTATTTAGATGCTCATCCTAGAGCTAGGAGGTAATTATGGCAAAATTATATTTTAATTATGGGGCAATGAGTGCCGGAAAAACAATTGAAGTAATTGAAACAGCATACAAATATAATTCTAGAGGTATGCATGCTTTACTAATTAAACCTTCAATTGACACGAAAGGAAATAATTCGGTTACATCAAGAATTGGCATGTCAAAAGAAGTCGATATAGTTTTAAAACCAGATGATAGTTTAATAGAATATATTAAAAAATATGATGATTTAACCTGCTTAGTAATTGATGAAGCTCAATTCTTAACAGAAAAACAAGTTTATGAATTGGTGATTATAACTAAACATTTTGATATACCTGCTATTTGTTATGGGTTAAAAGTTGATTTCAAAGGTAATTTATTTAAAGGAAGCGAAGCCTTAATAAGATATGCTGATTCTTTAAATGAATTAGTAGCTATTTGTGATTGCGGTAAAAAAGCAAGATTTAATGCTAGAAAAGTAAATGGTCAATATGTCTATGATGGTGATCAGGTGTTAATCGGGGCAGATGAATCCTATGATCCGTTATGCGAAACTTGTTTTTTAGAAAAAGTTTTAATACCTCATTCTAAAGAATTTCAAAAAATATTGAAAAGAGGTTAATTATGAAAAAAATTATATTTTTAATTGTTACATTTTTGTTTAGTATTAGTATTGTATCAGCAAAAAACAATATTTATAATATTGATATAAAAGTATATTTAGATGAAGAAGGGAATGCTAATATTACTGAAACATGGGATGTTAAAGGATCTGATGGTACTGAATGGTATAAGGTTTTAAGTAATTTAGGTAATATGGAATTATCTGATTTTAAAGTGTACATGGATGGTAATTTATTAACATATAAAGAATGGGATGTTGACGAATCGTTAAATGAGAAAAAAGGTTATTATGGTATTAATAAAACATATAATAGTTTAGAATTGTGCTTTGGCAAATATGATTATAAAAGACATACTTTTAAATTAGAATACAGATTGAGTAATTTTGTATTTAACACTGAAGATGCTCAAGTTATTTATTACAATTTTATCGATAAATTATCTAATGTTAACTTTAACAGCTTTACATTAGAACTGTCAAGTTATTATCAATTTCCTGATACATTAGATGTTTGGGGCTATGGGTATAAAGGATATGCTTATGTTTATGATGGAAAAATATATATGTCTAGCGAATCAGATATGGATGGCAATTATGCTGTTTTATTAGCTAAATTTCCATTAAATACTTTTAGTACTACGAATAAAACTAAATACGATACGTTTGAAGAAGTATATAATAAAGCAGAAGAAGGAACTTTTGATTACGATTATTCTAATACGGATTCAAGCATAATAAATTTTATTTTTGGAATTTTTAACTTTTTATTGTGTTTTCTTCCTTTTGTAATAGTTATTTTAATAGCTCGCGGTACTTTATATGGATATAAAGATAATAAAACAATTACGAAAAAAAATACGTCTTTATTTAGAGATATTCCTTGTAAAAAAGATATTTATTATGCCAATGCATTAGCAAGTTTAAATAAATGGTCAAAATCTTCAGCTAGTATTTTAGGAGCAATATTATTAAAATGGATTAAAGAAGATAAAGTTCAAATTGAAAAAGAAAAATCTACTAAAATTATCCTTAATAAAGACATTAAATTAGACATAAAAGAAGAACAAGAACTATACGACATGATGTATAAAGCAAGTGGTGATGGTGTATTAGAAGCAAAAGAATTAGAAAAATGGGCCAAAAAAAATTATAGTAAGTATTTAAATTTGTTTGATCGTATAAAAAATAATAAAATTAGAGAATTAAAAACTCAAGGTCACATTTATAAAAGAAATAATCGTAAAGAATGTAAATATAAAAATGTCATGGATGATACTTTATATGAAGATTCTAAAAAACTGTATGGTTTAAAATTATTTTTAGAAGAATTTTCATCTATCGATACAAAAGAAGCTATTGAAGTTAAATTGTGGGATGAATATTTAATGTTTGCTTATATATTTGGTATAGCTGATAAAGTGGCTAAACAATTTAAAAAATTATATCCTGAATATATTGAAAATTTAGACAATGTTGATTTCGATACTGTTATTTTCTTAAACACAATTTCAATAAGGTCGGTATCGGCAGCTAATACTGCAAGAAGTAGAGCTCAATCTTATTCGTCTGGTGGCGGCGGTTTCTCATCAGGCGGAGGAGGAGGAGGTTCCTTCGGTGGTGGTGGCGGTGGAAGCCGTTAAAAAAAATGTAAAAGAATAAAATTTTATTCTTTTTTTATTGCATGTATGTTATAATTTAAGTGTGTTAGATAATAAGGAGGCAAGATATATGACACAATATGTTTATTCTTTTAATGAAGGAAACAAAGACATGAAGAATCTATTAGGTGGTAAAGGCGCCAACTTAGCAGAAATGAAAAGTATTGGATTACCTGTTCCTGATGGATTTACTGTTACAACTGAAGCATGCAATAAATATTATGCTGATGGTGAAAAAATAGCTGGTGAAGTTATTGATCAAATTATGGCAAAATTAGCTAATTTAGAAGAGTCTTCAGGTAAAAAAATGGGAGACTTAAATAATCCATTATTAGTTTCAGTAAGAAGTGGTGCTAGAGCTAGTATGCCTGGTATGATGGATACGGTACTTAATTTAGGATTAAATGACGAAGTGGCTAAAAACTTTAGTGAAAAAATAAATAATCCTCGATTTGTTTATGATTCATATAGAAGATTTATTCAAATGTTTGCAGATGTTGTAAAAGGTTACCCTAAATCTAGTTTTGAAAGAGTTTTAGATGAATTTAAAGAAAAAAAAGGTGTTTCATACGATACAGATTTAAATGCTGATGATATGAAGGAAATAACTAATAAATTTAAAGATATTTATAAGAAATTAGCTGGTGAAGAATTCCCACAGGATCCTAAAGTTCAATTGATTGAAGCTGTTACGGCTGTATTTAGATCCTGGAATAATGAAAGAGCTATTATATATAGAAGAATGAATGATATTCCAAGTAGTTGGGGAACTGCAGTTAATGTTCAAGAAATGGTTTATGGTAATAGTGGTGATAATTCAGGTACTGGGGTTGCGTTTACAAGAAATCCTGCTACTGGCGAAAATAAACTATATGGCGAATATTTAATTAATGCACAAGGAGAGGATGTTGTTGCTGGTATTAGAACACCACAACCAATTTCAACTTTGAAAGATGTTATGCCTGATGTTTATAAACAATTTAGTGAAATAGCTAAAACATTAGAAAATCATTATAAAGATATGCAAGATATGGAATTTACTATTGAAAATGGTAAACTATTTATGTTACAAACCAGAAATGGTAAAAGAACAGCTCAGGCTGCTTTAAAAGTTGCTGTTGATTTAGTAAATGAAGGAATGATTACTCCTAAAGAAGCTTTACTTAAAGTGGAACCTAAACAATTAGATCAATTATTACATCCAATGTTTGATACTGAAGCATTAAAGAAGGCTAAGGTTATTGCTAAAGGATTAGCAGCTTCACCTGGTGCTGGTGCTGGTAAGATTTATTTTACTGCTAGTGATGTAAGTGATGCTAAAAAAAGAGGAGAAGAAACTTTATTAGTAAGATTAGAAACTTCACCTGAAGATATTCAAGGTATGAATGATGCAAATGGTATTTTAACTATTAGAGGTGGAATGACTTCACATGCTGCAGTTGTTGCCCGTGGTATGGGTAGATGTTGTGTATCTGGTTGTGGTGAGTTAATCATTGATGAAGAAAAGAAAACTTTAAAAACTAAAGATGGTTTAGTATTTAAAGAAGGTGATTATTTATCTATCGATGGATCTACTGGTAATGTTTATGGGGAAAATGTTAAAACAGTTGAAGCTACTATTAGTGGTGACTTTGAAACATTTATGAAATGGGCAGATGAAACTAGAAGATTAAAAGTTAGAGCTAATGCTGATACTCCAAAAGATGCTATTCAAGCAAGAAAATTTGGTGCTGAAGGCATTGGATTATGCCGTACTGAACACATGTTCTTTGAAACTGATAGAATATTCAATTTTAGAAGAATGATTTTAGCAGATACTTTAGAACAAAGAGAAGAAGCTTTAGATAAAATTTTACCTTATCAAAGAGGAGATTTTGAAAAATTATTTGAAGCAATGGAAGGCGACCCAGTTGTTATTAGATATTTAGATCCACCATTACATGAATTCTTACCTCATACTAAAGAAGAAATGGAACCATTAGCTAAAAGTTTAAATATCAGTTTAGAAATCATTCAAAATAGAATTGATTCATTAAAAGAATTTAATCCAATGATGGGACATCGTGGATGTAGATTAGCAATTACTTATCCTGAAATTGCTAGAATGCAAACAAGAGCAGTTATTGAAGCTGCAATTAATGTAAATAAAAAAGGTATGAATGTAACTCCTGAAATTATGATACCATTAGTTGGTGATGTTAAGGAATTAGAATATGTTAAAAAAATAGTAGTTGAAACTGCTGATAAAATATTAAAAGAAAACAATATTGAAATGAAGTATGAAATTGGTACAATGATCGAAATACCAAGAGCTGCACTAACAGCTGATGAAATAGCTAAACAAGCTGAATTTTTCAGTTTTGGAACTAACGATTTAACACAAATGACTTATGGATTCTCAAGAGATGATGCGGGTAAGTTCTTAAATGATTACTATGATAAAAAAATATTTGAAAGTGATCCATTTGCGAAATTAGATCAAACTGGTGTCGGACAATTAGTTGAAATGGCTGCTCGCAAAGGTAAATCAACTAGACCTAATATTACTTTAGGAATATGTGGCGAACACGGGGGAGAACCATCCAGTGTTGAATTTTGTCATAAAGTAGGTCTAGACTATGTATCTTGTTCTCCGTTTAGAGTACCTATTGCAAGATTAGCTGCTGCTCAAGCAGTTGTAAAAGAGACAATTTAGTTGTCTTTTTTATATACTAGGAAAGTGCTTTAAAAAATTTTAAATAAGTATATTGACAAACATATGTCGTATGATAAAATTTAATCACGGTGGTGATAAAATGAAAATATATAAAGCATATAAATTTAGATTATATCCAAACAA
>CALVYK010000011.1 GCA_944372195.1 uncultured Bacilli bacterium | reverse complement strand
AACGCCTTTATTACAGACGTTTCTCTTACATTTTAATTTCATATTATGAAACTGGAATTTACTTTTTCAATTCACAACTTTATTTTTTCATTATCTTTTTTCAATCTTTACTGGCATTGATTACTAATTATTATTCTCATCATTATACTTTAATTATGATAAAATTTATTAAATTGTCAAACAGTTTTGTTTTTATTTAATATTTTAATTATTTATGAATATAATTTGATAGGTGAATATTTATGATAAATAAAAAAAGTATTTGGTTTTTAACTTTATTTAGTCTTATTTTAGTATTAAGTGTTTATTATATTACTATGCCAAGTGAATTATTAATTAGTACAAATGGTGATTATACAGAAGAAGAACCAACTGCTGAAGTTACTGAAAGCACAGTTTTAGTAGCATTAAGATTAGAAGCCGAAGAAGAATTATTAAAAGAAATGGAAAATCTACAATTAATATTAAATGGTGATGGAACAATCGAAGAAAAAAATGAGGCCTTTGATAAAATGAAAGAATTAAATATGAATAAAGGTGAAGAAGAAAAATTAGAAAATAAAATAAAAGAAGTTTATAATTTAGAAAGTTTTGTAAAAATTAAAAATAATCAAATTGAAGTAACTGTAAAAAAAGAAGAAAATGATTCAACTTTAGCTAATAATATAATGCGAACTATTCAAGAATTATATGAAGAAGAAAAATATATAACAGTTAAGTTTGTTAAATAGGCATTTTATTTCACTTATTTTCTTAAGGTACATAGAATAATATGAAGAACTATAAACCACCTTAAGGAAGTGAGGGAATTATGTCTAAAAGTGTTTTGACAAAAAGAGAAAAACAAGTTTTTGATTTGTTAGTATTAAATAAATCGACTGACGAGATAGCAAAAAAATTAGGTATAAGTGAAAAAACAGTTAGAAATCATATTTCTAATGTTATGCAAAAACTTGGAGTTAAAGGACGTGCTGGTGCTGTCATAGAACTTTTAAAATTAAAGGAAATTTCATTATAAAAAGGTATATATAACCTTTTTTTTCATAATATTAATTAGGTGATCGTATGTTAAAGAAAAAGATGATAAGAAAAGTTATTATCTCTACTTCTGCTCTATTCGCACTATTTTTAATTTATTTAATACCTAATGAAGAATTAGATATCAAACAAAGCTTAGAATACGTTAATTTGGATGTTACTACAAATAACATTTATTTATTAGATGAATATAGTTATTTAGGTAAAACGGAAGTTGTCATAAATAGTAAGACAACCGAAGATAAAGTTAAAGAATTAGTCGAAGTTTTAATAAATGGTGGTGTTGGGGAAAATAAAATACCAAATGGCTTTAAATCTATTTTACCTAGTGAAACTAAAATATTGAGCATTAAATATGAAGATAATTTAATTAAAATAGATTTTTCTAAAGATTTATTAAATATTAGTAAAGATTTAGAAGAAAAGGTGATCGAAGCTCTAGTTTATACTATAACATCAGTTGATGAAGTTGAAAAAGTAATAATCTATGTGGAAGGAAATATTTTAACTAAGTTACCTCAAACAAATATAACTTTACCTAGTACATTAGATAGAAGTTGGGGTATAAATAAAACCTATGATTTTACAAACACTAAAGATATCAATCAAGTAACAATTTATTATTTAAACAAACACAATGATGATTATTATTATGTCCCAGTTACTAAATATTTAAATGATAATCGAGATAAAATAAAAATAATAATTGATGAATTAACTAGTACAAACACCTATAATACTAATTTATTAAGTTATTTAAATAGTAACACAGAACTTTTAGCTATAGAAGAACAGCCTGATGTTTTAGAATTAACATTTAATTCCTATATATTTTCTGATGTTGATAGTAAAGATATTTTAGAAGAAGTGGTTTATACTATTTGTTTATCAGTTAAAGATAATTATGATGTTAGTAAAGTTGTTATAAAAACTGAAGATGAAGAAATATTAAAAACAGTCTTAAAAGAAATAAATTAAATTTGACTTTTATTAAAAAATATATATAATATTCTTCAACAAAAAGGAGGAATATTATGAGTTATTCAGATGATTTACTAATTTCTTTAAATGCTAAAGTTGAAAGATTAATTAATACTATGCAAAATCAAGATGAATTGAAAAAAATTAGGGAACTATTAGAAGAAGCTAATAGATTGAAAAGAATGGAATTAGAGATGAAATATCCAGCATTTAAAGAGGAAAAGAAAAAATAGTTATTCATGTAACTATTTTTTGTTAACTTTATGTTCTATTTTATCCCAAGATATATTCTTTTTAAATAAAGCAATTAAAGCACAATATACATAAGTAGTTAAATAGATTGGATTATAAAATATTGTTTTTAATTTCATTTTTCTACTTAAATCTAATTTATCTTTTTTAATCATTTTCATAGTTATAATCATCATAATTATGTAAGATAATACAATTATTAATATCAAACTAATAAGTGAAATAAAATTATAATTGGTAAACATTGTTACTATATTTTTTATCATAAATATAACTATACCGATAATTATATATATAAATGCTCTAACACCTAAACAAACACTATATTTAGATCCATAATTAGGATGTTTTAAATCCTTTAAAATTAAAGGAATATATTTTTTTCTAGCCTCAAAATAGCCTTTTATCCACCTTACTCTTTGTTTTATTGTTTGATTAAATTTTGTTGGTTGTTCATCATAAAATATTGCTTTATCATTATAGTATGAAGTCATATTATTTAAAATTGAATATAGACTTAATTCATAATCTTCAGTTAAGGTATGAAAAGGATATCCTTGCCATTTTTTTATCCAATAACCTCTAATATAAAATCCAGTACCAGATATTATTATATTAGCGCTATGTTTATTTCTAAAATCATTACCTAAGGTATTAATCATCGAAAAGGTTAAACTAGAACAAGCAGCTATTATGTTATCATTACCATTTTTACAATTTCGATAACCTACCCCAATATCATATCCTTGTTCATAAGTTTTCTTCATTTCTTTAAAGAAATTTTTATCTACAATATTATCCGCATCAAAAATAAAATATAAATTGTAATCTTTTATTTGTTTAATAGCTTCATCTAAAGCATAACCTTTTCTTTGTCTTTTTGTTGTCCTTAAAATTACATTTGCTTTATATTTTTTACAAATATCCACAGTTTTATCTTTCATATCTTCAACTATTACATAAACGTCTTCCATGTTTACTGATAACCCTAAACTTTTTAACAATCCTTCTATAACTTTACTTTCATCTCGAGCCGGAATTAATACACAGAAATTATAATCATCATCTTTTTTATTTACTTTATTTTTATTTTTTCTAATATTAATATTACCTAATATTAATAAAATAACTCCTAAAGATATAAATACCAAACATATTAAATCAATCATTTTTAATCTCCTTTAGTAAATGACATATTAGGAAAATATTTTTCCAAAAATTCATCAGGATAATGTTTATCCAAAAATTTACCATAAGGTGTAAAAGCAGGTATATCATTGTTTCTTAAATTTTGCCTTATAATAGCAGTCCAAGAAATAGTCATATTAATAACCATAAATACTAATAAAATATTAACTATTAACTTACCTAAATTATATGGTATTTTTTCTATTTTAGAAGATAAAAATGGATATAAATATTTTACAAATAAAAAACTAAACAATCCCCAAATCAACATAAATGGAATAGTTGTTCTTCCATGAATATTTAAAAATCTATTAGAGTAATCCCATGAAATAGAATTGGTAAAAGTTTCCTGTAAAAATCCAATAAAATATTCGATTCCACCACCTAATAAAGCACCATAAAGAATAGTTTGATACCATTTATGATTTTTATCAGCTAATAAACTTATAATTATAACTGCGCCAAAACCATAGATAACATTAAATGGTCCATATATTACTCCTCTTCGATATTCCCAAATAATATTACCAGTTTTTGAATAAATTAATAATAAATTTAATATTTCTTCATAAAAAGCACCAATTAAAGATCCTATTATAAAAATCATAAATAATTTATCAAAACAAATTCCCTTAGCAAAAATATTTTTATTTTCTTTAAAATATTTCATATAACCAACCACTTCTAGTTATTATTATACTATATATTATTTTAAATAACAAATTACAATTTAGTCATAATTAAAAGAATAGTTTAACTATTCCTTTAATAATTTATAATTTTGACCCTATTTCATTTGCTGTTTTACTTACTTCGGTAGCAATTGCTTTTGCATCAATAGCACCTTGTACAATACCATAAACGATATTAGCAATTCCAATTGTTACTAAAGCAATTATTTGAATTATAACATTTTCATTAGCAGTAAATAAAGTAGCAACAGCAATAATATTTGTCATCATGGTAGCAATAAATTTTCTTGATTTAATTTTATCTAACATTTAAATATCACCTACCTTTTGAATAAGTTCAATATAAAATTAAGAATTAAATTTGCAATTTTAATAAATATATTTTCTTTTTTACTTACTTCTTCTATAGGTTGTGTTATTTCTTCTATAGGAGCTTTATCTACGATTGGTTCATCTTTAATAGGTTCATTATCTGGAATTGATTCATCTATAGCTGGTATATCTTCTACGATCTCTTCTTTAGAAGATAAATCATTTATTATTTTATTATCATTTGGATTTATCCAAGCACCTGCAACACCTATTGTTCTAGTAATATTGATCATACCATCTGATTCATTAAAAATATAATATAAACCTTTTGAATAATATCCTTTTGAATTAATATTATTTTTAGCATCATTGGCTGTATTAAAAATTAATATTTTATCTACAATTATTTCATATGTCTTGGTAATTTCTTTAAAATATTTTACTTTTTTAGAATCATCACTATGAACAAATTGTCCGTCATATACATATAGATAATCTAAAGGATTAACTCTAGTACCATTTAACGACATTCTAAAATGATCGTGATTTGCTGTCGACGTACCAGTTGTTCCAATTTCGCCTATAATAGTTCCCATTGGATATGTTTTACCAACAACTAAACCACTTTGTTTTTTTAAATGTCCATCCGCCATTACAAAAGTTCCACGTTTATCTTTTGCTTCATACTCTACTGCATATCCATAATCTGAATAAAAAGTATTTTTTAATATTTTTGCTTCACATGGTAAATAAGCATATTTATTTATTTGACCTGACACAGTACCAGCATTATCAATAGCTTGATGTTTACTTGAAAAATATTGCGTAATACCTATTCTTTCCCAAGGAAATTTAAAATAAATTATTTCATTTTGTTTCATAAATCACCTCTTTCTATATCAATATATGAAGTGATTTAGAATAACGAATAATAATATTATCCATAAATAAACAAAAAAACTCGAAATTAATCGAGTTATTTTCATAATGGTGTCCCAGAAGGGATTCGAACCCCTGACCGCTGCCTTAGAAGGGCATTGCTCTATCCAACTGAGCTACTGAGACAAGCAACGATTTAATTATACTACATATATTTACATTATTCAAGTGTTTTTGTTTATTTTTTAATAATTTCTTGATATAATTAATTAAAGAAAGGTGATATTTTGAAAAAAGTTAGAAAAGCTGTCATACCAGTAGCAGGTATGGGAACTAGATTTTTACCAGTTACAAAATCAGTTCCAAAAGAAATGCTACCAATTATTGATAAACCAACTTTACAATATATTGTAGAAGAATGCGTTAATAGTGGGATAGAAGAAATATTATTTATTACAAGTCCATATAAAAGAAATGTTGAAGATCATTTTGATCAAAGTTTTGAATTAGAAACAAGACTAGAAAGAAATAACAAATTAAAAGAATTAGAAATAGTTAAAAATATTTCTAAAATGTGTAAAATTTATTATACTAGACAAGGTGAACCATTAGGTAGTGGTCATGCTATTAAATTAGCCAAATCTTTTATTGGCAATGAGCCATTTGCTGTTTTATATGGTGATGATTTAATGAAATCTGAAACACCTGTTTTAAAGCAATTAATTGAAGTTTATGAAAAATATGATGCCAATGTAATTGGTGTTCAAGAAGTTGATAGAAACTTAGTTTATAAATATGGAATTATCGAATTTGAAAACGGTGATAAAATTAAAAGCATTATTGAAAAGCCTAGTATTGAAGAAGCACCAAGTAATTTTGCAGGACTTGGAAGATATATAGTAAAACCAGAAATATTTGATGAACTAGATAAATTAGATAAAGGAAAAGGAAATGAATATCAATTTACTGATGGAATGTTAAATTTAATGAAAAAGCAAGATTTTTATGCTTGTAAATTTAAAGGAACATATTATGACATTGGAAATCAATTAGGATATCTGAAAGCTAATATTGCTTTTGCTCTAGATAGAGATGATTTAAAAGATAATTTAAAACAATATTTAAAGGAGATCAAATGATCTCCTTTTTAATTAAATTAATAAATTCATCAATTGAAACTGAAATAGTTTCTTCACTTCCGTGCTTTCTATAACTAATAGTATTATTATCGACTTCTTTTTGACCTAAAATTAAAGTATAAGGATATTTTTTAACAACACTTTCTCTCATTCTATATCCAACCTTTTCTTCCCTATCATCCAAGTTAACTCTAAAATTATTTTCTAACAATAAATTATATATCTTTTTAGAATATTCTAAATGATGTTCGTTATTAACAGGAATTATATTTATTTGAATAGGAGCTAACCAAGTTGGAAAACAACCTTTTGTTTCTTCCATCAAGAAAGCTGTAAATCGATCAAAAGTACCAAATATAGCTCGATGAATAACAACAGGAACTTGTTTTTCACCTTTATTATCAATATAAGTTAATTCAAATCTTCTTGGTAATAAAAAATCTAATTGACACGTTGATAATGTTACTTCAGGACCTACTGCTGGTTTTACTTCAACGTCTAATTTAGGCCCATAAAAAGCCGCTTCTCCTATTGCTTCAAAATAAGGTATTTTTAGTTCATTCAAAACTTCTCTTAACTTATTTTCAGCATTATTCCACATTTCATCATCATCAAAATATTTTTCTTTATCTTTTGGATCTCTTAAAGATAATCTAAATTTATAATCTTTAATGCCAAAATCTTTATAAACTTCTAATATTAAATTTACAACTTGCTTAAATTCATCTTTAATTTGTTCTGGAGTTACAAATAAGTGTGCATCATTTTGACACATACATCTTACTCTTTCTAATCCTTTAACAGCCCCAGAAGCTTCATATCTAAAATCAGTTGCGAATTCGCCAATTCTAATAGGCAAATCACGATATGAATGAAGTTTATTTTTATATACTAGCATATGATGTGGACAATTCATTGGTCTTAAAACAAATTCTTCATCATCAACCTTCATCATTGGGAACATATTTTCTTTATAATGATCCCAATGTCCACTTGTTTTATATAAATTAACAGTTCCAACACAAGGAGTATATACATGATTGTAACCTAATTTTCTTTCTTTATCATATATATAATTTTCTAATTGTTTCCTTATAATTGCTCCATTAGGTAACCATAAAGGCATTCCGGCACCTACTAAATCATGATTCATAAATATTTCTTGTTCTTTACCAATTTTTCTATGATCTCTTTCTTTGGCTTCTTTAATATAATCCAAATATTCATTTAAGTCTTCTTCATTTTCAAAACAAACACCATATATTCTTTGCAACATTTTATTTTTAGAATCGCCTTTAAAATAAGCACCACTTACTTTAAGTAATTTAAAATACTTTAATTGTTTAACTGATTCAACATGAGGTCCGCGACAAAGATCAGTAAAATCACCTTGAGTATAACATGAAATAACCGTATCTTCTAGCATATTATTAATCAAATCTATTTTATAAGGATCATTTTTAAATTTTTCTAATGCTTCTTCTCTACTTAATTCTTCACGATAAATTCGTTTGCCATCTTTAGCAATTTTTTTCATTTCTTTTTCTATTTTTTCTAAATCTTCCTCTTTAATAACATCTTCACCCAAATCAATATCGTAATAAAATCCTTCTTCGATTACAGGTCCTACCCAAAATAAAGCTTTTGGATATAAATGTTTAACAGCTTGCGCTAAAAGATGAGCGCAACTATGATTCATAATATTTAAATTTTTATCTTCCTTGATGTTTTTTAACATAACTTTTTCCTCCTAATTGTTCAATGGTTGATTGCTTATTAATTTCTTCTAAAATTGCAATAGTATCCATTATTTCATGATGTTGATGCAATAAAATTTGCAAATCATTCCAAATACTAACTGCTTTTGCCATATATTTTACTTTTAATTTTCTTAAGTCAATTATTTGTTCATTAATATTATCTAAAGAACCAATTTTTCTTAATTCCATTGGATTAATATATGGAGCTACATTACCATGCTTATCCCTAACTAAAATTATTTTACCATTTAAAACCAATTCTTTATTAGCATCAGCAAAATCATATGATACACTTATTACATAAGGTATATCAAACATTTTTAATTCTTTATGAGTTAAATTTTTACACTCAATAAAATTTCCATCATTTAAATAAAATGTGATAAAATCATCCATTTTTATTGTGTCCCTAAATTTGTCTACATAATCTAAATTTCTTTTTTTCATACTACATACTCCCTACTAAAAAACACTCCCTGATATAAAAGGAGTGTTATAAACACGGTACCATCCTATTTTGGACTTAATTAAAATAACGGCATTACCCGGAAATCTCTTTCGAGCTCTACTTATAGGTAGTAACTTTTAAATATTTTTATTGGACTTCCATCATCACCAACTTGCTTGAAAAAATAATTTTAAAAGTCGTGTCCTAATCAACGTATTTAAATATATTTTAGCACATAACTTCTATTTGTCAATAAGTTTTAACATTTAAATTATATAAATTATTAATTTTATCTTCTTTAGCTTTAGGTATAGTTATTGTATTCTTATCACCATCTGATATATAGCGATTATTTTCTAATATATCAAAATTCATTTCAATATCAAATTCTTTACCATTATTATCATAAGCTCGAATTCTTTTTAAAAATGTTTTATCAAAATTTTTATTAAATGGTGAATATTCTGCTTCCCATCCTACTCTTAAAGTAGCTATTGTATTATATTCTTTATCGTTATAAACACCATTTAAAATAGAACTAAAATTTTCATGATCTTTATCATAAGGTGAACCAAAAGGAAGTGCCACTATATTAACATATTTACCAGGAATATATTTATCTAATAAATTATACATACTTCCTACTTCTTGAACTGATTTTTCTTTAGAAACTGTTGTAAAATCTACATGTGAATAAGTATGATTACCTATATCATAACCATTATTAACCAACCAATTTAATATTTTTTCATTATACTCACTTTGATTAAACAATCCACCATTTATAAAGAAAGTGGCTGTCACATTATAATCCGGATATTTCTGTTTAAATGATTCTAAAATTCCAACTGCTGAATTAGGATCAATAATAATATTACCATTTTCATCCAATCCAGTTACTTTTATACTATTTGATAATCCATCATCAAATGTAATTATAATGGGACTATATCCTGCTTCAACATCAATTACACCATTAACATAATCTTCTAATCTAATCATACGATAACCAGAATTATAATAAAACTCTAAATCATTTCTAAAAGCTTGTGCTGTTCTTTGATAACCATCTTTATCGACATTACCACCTGTATATTCATTATCTGTTATATTATGAATTCCATGATACATCATAATTGGAACATTACCAGATTCATCAACTTTTAATTCTTCATAATTGATACCTTTTGAAATATAAATAATCAAATTATCATTTTCATTTATTTCGCTATTTACTTCAATACTTTGCTTAAATATTTTATCTTTTTCATAACTATTACTTACTTCTTTAAATTCTAAATTTAAATTGTGTTCATCAGCAAAAACAATAGCTTCTTCTTTTGTTTTACCTACTAAATCAATCATTAAATTTTTAGAATCAGTTTTAGGAATTAAAAAATATATTGCCACAAAAATAAAAATAACCAATATTATCAAAGCAATTAAAATTTTGTTTATCTTTTTCATCATACCACCATATATATTATACACCCAAACAAATAATTTATAAATACATATTATGTAATAGGTGATTAAAATGTTTAGAAGGTGGAATCATGGAATATGGTGTCTATTTTTAATAGGTTTAATTATTATCTTTTGTTGGCAAGTAATTATTACTTTCTTTATAATTACTAGATTTAATTTATTTTTATTGTTTTTATTATGGTTAATAATATTATATGCTTTATTTAGAGTAATATGGTGAAATTAATTTTTCAGTTTTATACATAATATCCATTTGATTACTTATTTCTTTTGTTTGTTCATAAATAGATTTGTCAAATTCTATTTTTGGAGGTAAAGCGATTAAAATAAAAAATAATTTTCTTTCATCTTTTTGAAGAGGATAGCTTTGTTCATATTGCTTTAGCAATTCACTAAAATCAAAATCCAATGCATGACGCTTATATAAAATATACAAATCAAATATAGGGATTCCTATTTTTGATTTATCCCAACTAATTAAATAAGAACTATCAGTTTTTAAAAAATGACTTAAATCTAAATTGTTATGTAAAACTACCACTCTTTGTTTTGTTTTATCTTTGATTAATTCATACCAGTTTTCTATTTCTTCTTTACAAAAGTTTAACGAAAAAAATATTCGTGATATATTACGCGCTAATAAATATTCACTAGGGCTCATAAATACATGTGATTCAATTAATGTAATTACATCATTATAATAACTTTCTAAATATTCAATATTATTTTTTATATCTTCATATATTTGCTTATAATCATCATAGTCTATTTCCTTATAATGAGTTGTCTTATTATGTAATAAACTAATTAAATTTATTAAATCTAACATCTTTTGTTCATTTGGATAATCTAATTTTTCAATGTATTCAGATATTTCATAATCATCATTTTCATCACTAATTGTTTTGGGATAATAATTAAAACTACGTGACCTTAAATAGTCGAATATTTTCTTATTTTTACTATTTTTCTTAACTACAAATCGCCCCATCTCTGTATCAATAATGGTAGCTTTGCCATTTTTAATATAGCGATGGGGTTTTAAATTATATTTTTTTAATATTTCACTAATTTGTTTCATATAAAGATGGAATTATTAATTTATCGCCTATTTTAATATCACTAATATCATTGTATTCTTCTAAAACCTCTTTAGATATATTATATTTTAGAATTATGCTTTCAACTGTATCATTTTCTTTAACGATACATACACGATATGTTGAATATGTTTCATTACTGTCATCAAAACTATCAAACAAATTTTTTACATCTTCTGTATCAATTCTTGACATTTCTTCTTTTTTATCTTCTTTAACTACAGCCTCAACTTTTTCTTTTTCATATTTAAATGGTGGTAAAGTTTCTTCTAAATTATCAAGCCCAATTTCAATAGATACACTTAAAATATTATTATTTACAATTTCATAATAAAAATCATCAATGTCAATACTCATATTATCCAAATTATACCTATCGCTCATTTCAATATTGACTGGTATAGTAAACTTAAATTCTTCCGTATTAACACTAGTATCGTTAATTTTGTAACTGCCACTTACTACCAAATCACCTTTGATAACTCTATCTTCTAATTTTAAATTATGATCCAAAGCAATACTGATAATTTCAGATAAATTATTTTTAAAGTTTAAATCTTTTTTTAAAGGTACTGTCTTTTTCATATTATCACTCCTAATTAATTATATGAAAAAAAAGAAGTTTTAGTCTTCTTTAATTTGATTTTTGCAAAAATCTTTTTGTATATGATGCATTACTTCTTAATACAAATAGTTTATCATCAAAACTTTTATTCCATAACATAGCTGCATTCTTTTTATTCATCATAATAATTCTTTTTAATCTTTCAACAAACATTTTATTTTTTAAAATTTCTGGATGTTCACAAATTATTGCATTAACACTAGCAAAATAAAATTCATTCATTACTAATTCTTTTGCTTGTTCTAAAAATGTTTGTTCATCCATTTCACTTAAATGGAACATTAAGATTAAAAAATCAAATCCAATTGATTTTTTTATGAATGGTTTTAGTTTACTAATTCTTTTTTCATCTATAGGCGTTTGGCTATATCTTTTATTTATTTCATCAAAATAAAAACGATTATTAGAAGCTTTTTTTAATATATCTAAAGAACTAATTATTCTATTGTACATTTTTATACAGCTATTTTTAAGTTGTTGATCATCGATATGCATAAAATTTCTTATTCTAGATATTATCACATAAACTCTTTGTTTTTCTTCAAATTCTAACATGTCTAATTGAATACACACACTAACATAATCAGAAAAACTTTCAATAAATTTAATATTATTAGTGTATTCATCGTATTTATGCTTTATAAAATCATTATACATTTTTTCATTAAATAAAATTCCTTGAATAAATTTTATATAAAAATAATGTTCTAAATTTTCGTTAATTTCCATTTTTTATCACCTCATAAATCTCTTTAAATTCTTTTACAGTTATAAATTTAATATTTTTTGTTACTTCTTTTGGAAGTTCATTTAATTGATCTAAATTATCTTTAGGAATAATTATTGTTTTTATTCCTGCACGTAATGCTCCTATAACTTTTTCCTTTAAACCACCAATTGCTAAGACATGACCTCTTAAAGTTATCTCACCTGTTAAAGCTAAATCACTAGATATTTTTTTATTAGTTAATGCACTAATGATAGCTAATGTTAGAGAAACACCTGCACTTGGTCCATCTTTTTTTATAGCTCCTTCTGGAACATGAATATGTATGTCATTGTTAGTTAAAATATCATAATTAATACCATATTTTTTATAATTTGCTTTTACATAATTTAAAGCTATGGTAGCACTTTCCTTCATAATGTCCCCTAAATTTCCTGTTAAAATTAAATTACCTTTACCTCTAAAATAATTTACTTCTATAGGTAAAATGTCTCCACCATAAATTGTATAAGATAATCCATTTACTACACCAACTTGTGATTTAGATTTTTTATTATATTTATATTTTTCATTACCTAAATATTTTAATATACTTTTACTATCTATATTAATTTTATTAACTTTAATATTATTTAAAACTATTTGAGTAACTATTTTTCTTATTATTTTATCTAATTGTCGCTCTAGTTCTCTTACTCCTGCTTCTTTAGTATAATTTCTTATTATTTTTAAAATAGTATCTTGATTTATATTAATGAAATTTTCTTTTAAACCATTATTTTTTAATATTTTGGGCAATAAATATTTATAAGCAATATCTATTTTTTCTAATTCTGTATATCCTGATATATTAACTATTTCCAACCTATCTCTTAATGGTTCAGGAATATTATCAATATAGTTAGCAGTTAAAATAAATAACACGTTAGATAAATCAAATTCCTCTTCAATGTAATTATCACTAAAATATTTATTTTGTTCTTTATCTAAAATATTTAATAATGTACTAGATGGATCACCACGATAATCTTTATTCATCTTATCAATTTCATCGATTAATAATAAAGGATTATTAGTTTTAGCTTTTTTTAATGATGTAATTATTCTTCCCGGACTAGCTCCAACGTATGTTTTTCGATGCCCTATTATTTCTGCCTCATCTCTTATTCCACCAACTGATATTTTTATAAAATTTCTATTAATTGCTTTAGCAATAGAAACAGCTAATGAAGTTTTACCAACTCCTGGAGGCCCAACTAAACATATAACAGGTCCATTAGAATTACTATTCATTTGTCTAACTGCTAAATACTCAATTATTCTTTCTTTTACTTCTTTTAGCCCATAATGTGAATTATCTAAAAGTTCTTTTACTTTTTTTAAGTTTTTATTATCGATAGTAAAATTATTCCAAGGTAAGTTTAATAACCAATCAATATAGTCTCTTATTATATTAGATTCTGGTGATAGATTATTATTTTTTTCGTATCTCTCTAATTCATAATTTAGTCTATCTTTAATCTTTTTAGGACAATTCAAATGATCAATTTTTTCCTTTAAACTTTCAATTTCAATATCTTTAGAAGAATATTCACCTAATTCTTCTTTTATAAATTTTAACTTTTCTTTTAATATAAATTCTTTTTGACTATCGTCCAATTCTCTTTTTACTTTTAAATCTAAATTTCTTTCAATTTTAAATTTTTCTTTTTCTAAATAAATATCTTGTAATAACATTTCTGCACGTTTTGAAGGTTCAATAGTTTTTAAATATTCCATAATTCTTTTTCTATCAGTAATTATATTAGGCGTAATTATATCAACAAATTTACTTAAGTCTTTTTCATTTTCAATTACATCTAAAATACTATTACTGACATATGGAATTAATTTTATATATTCTTTTAATTCTTTTTTTAATTTTGATATTATCATATCTTCATTTTCTATTTTAGGAAGATTAAATTCACTAACGATTGATTCTAATGGCTCATTAGTTTTTGATAAGTTTAAAAATTCTACAATTTTTACTCGTTTTAATCCAACTATTTCTACTCTAGTATTACCATTAGGAAGCTCTAAATTATTTTTTATTTTAGCTAAAACACCTATTTCTTTATTTGTATTATATTCACTAACAACTAATATATAATTATTGTGAAACAATAATGACATATCAATTACATTATTATCAGTATTTTTTGAATCAAATTCTAACTTTAATGCATTGTTAGGTAATAATATTATTCCATTTAAGAGAATTACTGGTAAGTTATATTTTTTCACAAAAATCACTTCCTTTAAAACTGCTACTTATTATAGCACAAAAAAAGAATTATTCATCCAATAATTCTTCGATATTTATAATATTTAAATCTTTCGAATTAATGTATTCGATTATAAGTGGTAGTTGATTAATTACATTGTCATTTATTTTTAAAGAAATTATACTTCCACTAACTAAATTTTGCTTAATTGTTATTAAAGGATTATTTTTTACAATAATATTTGGCATGATAGTATAACTTTTATTTTGTTTACAGATATTTAATGTTTCTTCATTTTCTTCTTCAACATAACAATAAGAATCATTTTGATTACCAATTTTTGTAACAATTGTATTCATCCAACTTACCCCATTTACTTTGTAATCATAATTGTAACCCAAGTTACCGACTATATGGTCTTGTTCAATTAAAGAAATGATTTTATTATTATTATTTTCGAACCAATTGCCATCGGTAAAGAAATTAGCCCTTACATCATATTCATCTAAAATATTAATTATTTTATCTGTATTACTATATTGTTCGACTAGAAATATTAAACTAACTGCATTTTTATTTCCTTTAATTATATATTTATCATAATTATTTTTGACACTTATAGTAGGTTTTATTTTTTCATATACTAATAAATTAGTATTAAATTGATTAGTTTTTTTCATTTTTTTATAGCTTTCTTGAACATCTATTTGACTACCTGATACACCTGGAATAATTGTATTTTTATCAATAATAGCATTTATAGGTTCTGTTTTATATTGGTTTTCAATACTTTTTATTTGCTCTAAAATACCATCATTTTCTTTTATAACAGTAGTTATCTTGTTAGTGTAAATAAAAGTAAACAATATTAAAGTTATAAAACCGATAATTTCGAATATTTTTTTCATTTTTTCACCTATTTAAATATATGAAACATTTCACTTTTTTTTCTATATTTCATAGACTAAATTGAAAGGAGTTTTATTATGTATCCTAATTATCAAAATATGAATTATAAAAATAATTCACAATATCCAACTGATGAAAGATTTGTTGGTGGATTTGTATTTCCATTTTTATTAGGGGGAGTTACTGGAGCAGCTTTAGCGCCTAATTTCTGGCGTCCACCATATAACCGTCCAATTTATCCTTATCTACCATATCCATACTATGGACCATATTATCGATAAAAAAATAGTAGATTAATTTCTACTATTTTGCTTCTTCTTGCGCCCTTGTTTCTCTAATTACAATAACTTTAATAGTTCCTGGATATTGTAAAGTTTCCTCAATTTTATTTTTAATATCACGCGCTACTTTATAACTAGCAGCATCATCAATTTTATCAGGCTTAACAATTACTCTTAACTCTCTACCAGCTTGCATAGCGTATGATTTTTCTACACCTGGCATTTCATTTCCAATGCTTTCCAATTCTTGTAATCTTTGAACATAATTTTCTAATGAATCGTTTCTAGCACCAGGCCGTGATGCTGATAAAGCATCAGCTATAGCAACTAAAACAGAGATAACACTTGTTGCATCTTTATCACCATGATGTGATTCAATGGCATTAATTACAATGTCATTTTCTTTATATTTTTTAGCTAAAGCAGCACCTAAATCAACATGTGATCCTTCTACTTCATGATCGATTGCTTTGCCAATGTCGTGGAATAATCCAGCTCTTTTAGCTAAAGCAACATTTTCACCTAATTCACCAGCCATAATACCAGCCAAATGAGCGACTTCAATTGAATGCCTTAAAGCATTTTGCCCAAAACTTGTTCTAAAATTTAATTTACCTAATAATTCTTGTAATTCTGGATCAACTTTAGTTATGCCTAATTCAAATAAAGCCTCTTCTCCGTATTCTAATAATTTTAATTTCATTTCCTTTACTGTTTTATCATATATTTCTTCGATTCTTCCAGGGTGAATTCTTCCGTCTTTGATCAAAGCTTCAATTGCAACTCTTGCAATTTCTCTTCGATATGGATCAAAACTTGATAAAACAATAGCTTCTGGGGTATCATCTATTATTAAATCAACGCCTGTTACAGCTTCAATAGATCTAATATTTCTACCTTCTCTACCTATTAATCTGCCCTTCATATCATCACTTGGCAAATTAACGACAGTAACAGTTTGATCTCCAGCTACATCACCAGCATACTTTTGCATAGAGCTTATTAATAAGCTCTTAGCTTTTTTATCAACTTCTAACTTTGCTTCTACTTCCCTATCTTTGATATAAGCAGCAATTTCTAAATTCATCATCTCTTCTACTTTTTTAAGTACTAAATCTCTGGCTTCATTTTTAGAATATCCTGCTATTTTTTCTAACAATTCAACTTGTTGTTTTTTAATATCCTCCACTTTATCTTGTTCTTTTTGAATTTCTCTTTGTTTATTTACTAAATTATTTTCTCTTTCTTCTAACATCTGTTCTCGATTTTGTAATGTTTGGTCTCTTTTATCAATATTACTTTCCCTTAAAAGTAATCTTTCTTCAGATTCTTTTATTTCATTTTTCTTTTCTTTTACTTCTCTTTCAGTTTCTATTTTTAATTTATGTGCTTCTTCTTTAGCATCTAATAAATAATTTCTTTTTATTTTATCAGCTTCTTTGTTAGCTTTATCGATTATTGATTCAGCTTTTTTATCTGATAAACTGTTATTAATATAATTTAGTACAATCATTATTATGATCCCGACAAAAAGTCCCAATATTATAAATAAAATGGAGAGTATAACATCATTCATATATTACCTCCACTTTCTAGAGTTACTCACTCTATTACTATTTTAATATTTAAACAACGATAAGTCAAGCAAAAAATAGTAGATTTTTTTCCTAAAATATTGTATAATTATTTCTAGAATAGAAGGGTGAAATAATTATGTTAGGAAAAATAGTATATATAAGTAATAATAGTGCGAATGTTCAAGTCCCTCAAAATATTAAAATACCAACTAGTATAATGAACATGCATGTTATTTTTGAAGATACAAACAAAAAAGTTTTAGGAGAAATTGACGATATTAATAAAGATTTAATAAGAATTAGATTTTTAGGAGAAATTGTAAATAATCAATTTGTTGGCGGTGTTATAAGAAAACCAACCATGGAAGCTAAAGTTCGGATGATTAATGCTGAAGAATTAAAAATAATAGTGGGAGAAAATAGCAAAGAAACATTCATGTTAGGTACCAGTGCATTATATGATAATTATCCAATTATGGTAAATATTAATGATTTATTTTCTAATCATTTGGCAATATTTGGTAATAGTGGTTCTGGTAAATCATGTGGTGTAGCAAGATTACTACAAAATGTATTTGCTAACCCTAATTTTCAGCCATATAAAGCAAATATATTTATATTTGATGCATATGGTGAATATCACAATGCATTTACCAATTTTAGCCAAATTAATCCAAATTATCAATTTAAATATTATACTACTAATAAATTAGATACAAATGGACAACCTTTACAAATACCACTTTGGTTATTAGATAATGACGACTTTGCAATTTTATTAAGTGCTGATGATCATTCACAATTACCAATTATTGAAAGAATGGTAAAATTAGTTAAAATATTTGCATCAAATGATGATATGTCTTTAAAATATAAAAATCATTTAATAGCTAAAGCTATTATGACTATTTTATATACTAATCAAAGTGCTAGTAGTAAAAGAAATGATGTATTTGCCATATTTAATTCTTGCTCTACACCTCAATTTAATCCAGAAGCTGTCGTTCAAGGTGTTGGATATACTAGAAAATTTAGAGAATGTTTTTTAATTAATGATAAAGACAATTTTTCGGAAAGTGTTTTATTATCAGAATATGTTTCAAGTTTTATTGATGAAAGCTTAGATCAGTACGAAGAAAAAAATATTAACTATTTTACTCTTGAAGATTTAGAAAAAGCTCTAAATTTCACTTTAATATCAGAAGGATTATTGCGCAATGAAAAAGTCTATAGTGGTGCTATTGCATTAAAAGTTAGATTACACTCTATCTTAATTAGCGAATATTCAAGATATTTTGCTGTTCCACAATTCATGACTAAAGACCAATTCATAGCTAGTTTGATAACAAGTAATAATCGAAAAGCTCAAATTGTTAACTTTAATTTAGAAGATGTTGAAGATTGGTTTGCTAAATTTGTAACTAAAGCATATACCAAATTATTATTCAATTATGTTAAAGGTATGAGTAATCGTGCTACTATCCCATTCCATATATTCTTAGAAGAAGCTCATAGATATGTTCAAAGAGATAATGATACTTTCTTAATAGGTTACAACATATTTGATCGTGTAGCCAAAGAAGGAAGAAAATATGGTCTTATATTAGATTTAATTTCTCAAAGACCAGTTGAATTATCTGATACTGTTATATCACAAATGGCTAATTTCTTAATATTTAAGATAACTCATCCATTAGATGTTGAATATATTCAAAAAATGTTACCAAATATTAGTATGGATATAGTTGAAAAACAAAAAAGTTTACAACCTGGTACTTGTATGGCCTTTGGTAGAGCATTTAAAATACCTATGATTGTAAAAATGCAAATGCCAAATCCAATGCCAGAAAGTAGTAACTGTAATATTTTAGGAACATGGTAAAAGGACATCATTTGACGTCCTTTTTTGTCTCTTTTTTTAATCCATAATGTACTCTAACTTTATCTTCTATCTCATTAGCTAAATCTTTATTTTTCTTTAACAATTCTTTAACATTTTCTTTACCTTGACCAATTTTTTCTCCTTTATACGAATACCAAGCACCACTTTTTTCAATAATGTTTGCTTCAGTTGCTAAATCAACTAATTCGCCTTCGTGAGATACACCCTCACCATACATTATATCAACTGTACATGATTTAAATGGTGGAGCCATTTTGTTTTTAACAACTTTAATAGTAGTTTTATTTCCAACTATATCGGTACCTATTTTTAATTGCTCTGCTCTTCTTATCTCTAATCTAATTGAAGAATAAAATTTTAAAGCTCTTCCACCCGGAGTTACTTCTGGATTTCCAAACATGACTCCTACTTTTTCTCTTAATTGATTAATAAATATAGCAATAGTATTTGTCTTATTTATAACACCTGCTAATTTACGTAATGCTTGACTCATAAGTCTTGCCTGTAATCCGACATGAGAATCGCCCATCTCACCTTCTATTTCAGCTTGTGGTACCAATGCGGCTACTGAGTCGATAACAATGACACTAATAGCTCCACTTCTAACTAATGCTTCACATATTTCTAGTGCTTGTTCACCATTATCTGGTTGAGATAATAATAATTCATCTATATTAACACCTAATTTTTGAGCATATTGGGGATCTAATGAATTTTCAGCATCAATAAAAGCAACTCTTCCACCTAATTTTTGAGCCTCAGCTATGGCATGTAAAGCAAAAGTTGTTTTTCCACTTGATTCTGGGCCATATATTTCAATAATTCTTCCTTTTGGGTATCCACCTATTCCTAATATCATATCTAAAGCTATTGAACCACTTGGAATAACATCTATTTGTCTAACTTCATTAGAACCTAATTTCATAACAGAGCCTTTACCAAATTGTTTTTCAATATCTTGTAAAACTTGATCTAATGTTTTATCATTACTTTTTGTCATAATTTCCTCCTAATTTTAACTCCTACATTCACATTATAAACTAAAAAAAAACAAAAGTCAATACAAATACGAACAAATTTTTGTATTTTACTGTAAAAAAAATAATTTAACTTAAAATTATTTTTTTATTCATTTGATAGTATTGCATTCCAGAATATACACTAAGTACAGTAGCAATAATCAATAATACATCAGAAACTTTAATATTATATAATTCAAAAGGTAAATTATTAAATAATGTTAAAACTATACCAAGCATTAAAAATGCTGTTTTAAACTTTCCTGATTTAATTGCAGCCACAACTTCTTTTTTGCTACCAACAATCATTTTAATAATATCAACAACTGTATCTCTAGTAACTACAATAACAGGAATTATTGGATGAATTAATCCTTGACTTGCCAATATAATCAAAACAGAATTTACTAAAAATTTATCAGCTATTGCATCTAACATTTTTCCTAAATCCGTAATCATATTATATTTTCTAGCTATATAGCCATCTAAAAAATCAGTCAATGAAGCTAAAATAAACAATGCACCGGCAATAAAATATTTAATATCAATGACAATTGATTCATTTATAAATAATTTTGTTGCGGTTAATCCAACTGCATCAAATGGAAAAATTAAAATCAAAACGATCAAAACTGTCATAAAAATTCTTAAGCTAGTTATTTTATTTGGTAAACTCATATATACCTCCATAAACTAAATTATCATTGTTCTTATCATCATCTTTTACTATTGTATAAAGTAATACAACAATTGTCAAAAATACAACTACAATTGCAATATAAACAATATTTTGATATATTTTCTCACTTTTTCTTTCAATAGTATATGGCGATTTTATTTTATTTTCTTGTTTACTTTTACTTTCTTTTTTTATGTCCTCTAAAGATAGCTTAGAGGTATAATCAAACAAATACTCATTAAAATCATCGACAATTTCTTCTTTATTTAATCCTAAGTATTTAGCGTAGTCTCTAATAAAATATTTTAAATTAAATACATCTTGAAAATGTTCTACATTACCATTTTCTATATCTATAATTTGTGAAGCAGATATTTTTAAATCTTCGGCCGCTTCTTCAATAGAGACACCTATACTTTCTCTAGCCTCTTTTAATTTTTCACCTATTTCTTTCATAAGTCACCTCATAAATAAAAAAAATAATACTTATAAGCCATGTTCTGTACTCTATATAATAGAGCGACAAACATCTATCTACCAATAAAATTGGTTCTAAATAAAGTTTAATTCCTTTATTTAAACTCCCCTACCATAATTTGGGTTTCTTGCTTGTGGGGTTTACCGCGTTTCATTCTTCTATTACTAGAAGCATCGTTTCTGTGGCACTTTATATCTAATCTAATCCTTATAGGACTATTTTGATGCCGTTAGGTCAAAACCTACCATAGGTTATTTTTTCCCTATGCACAATCACTACTACCATCCCAGGATAGTGCAAGCATGGACTTTCCTCTACATCAAATGCAGCGTTTGTCAAGTATTATTCTTTACCATATATAATTTTTTCTAAATTAGATAATCTCTTTAAAACATCGACGCTATTACTTCCAGAGTCACTATCGGCATTTTCCTTTAAAATATCTAATTTCATTTTTAAACTTCTAATTTCTTGTTTTAATTTCATATTATCATTAGTCAAATCTCTTATTTCATTAGAAAGTTCTTTGTTAATAGCCATAAATTCTTCATAATCACGCATGATTACATCTAAAAATTTATCTACTTCTTGAGGACGATACCCCCTTGTATCCAACTTAAATTCTTTCTCAAATATATCTTTAACAGTCAACATTATTCGATCTTGATACATCTAATATCACCCGAATAAATTATATAACAAAAAAGGATATTTTGTCAACCAAATTATTTCCTCATATTTTTAAAATAAGTTGCTAATTTGATGTACTTAATATCCTCTATCATATTATTAAAAATACTTTCTATATGATCCATAATCTCACCTATTTTTATTAAATCACATATATGTAAATAATGCATTAAATTCGACAAAACATGTCAAAATAAGTTTAAATTATTCTATAAATATAGTATAATGATAATGGTGAGATAGATGAATTATCCAAACGGTATTAAAAAAACATTTAAGATAAGTGCTGGTAACCGTGGTATGACTTTAGAACAAGAATTAAACGATACTAATCTTTATTATCGTAACAATGATATAGCAGTTATCTATAAAAAACCCACTCCTATTACAATTAATAAAGTGGATTATAAAAATCGAAAAGACGCTGTTATAAAAGAAGCACATTTTATGATTCCTTCGACCACTGATTATAATGGCATATATAAGGGAAAATATATCGATTTTGAAGCAAAAGAAACAAGGAAAAAATATTTCCCTTTAGCTAATATTCATGCTCATCAAATAGATCATTTAAAAAAAATTAAAAAATGTGGCGGTATCGGATTCATTATTGTTAGATTTATTCTTGATAACGAAACATATTTGTTAGAAATTGACAAATTGGAAAATTTTTTAGATAATAATAAACGTAAATCTATTCCCAAAGAATATTTCATACAAAACGGCTATTTAATTAAACAAGGATATAATCCATATTTAGATTATTTAAAAATAATAGATAAGGAGAGATAAAATGACAAAATTCTTTAAAAAAAACAAAAAAACAATTATAGCAGCTTTAATTAGTTTAATAATTTTGATTGTAGGATCATTAACAATAAGTTTTGTTCCAACTATATTATTAATGTTATTTATAGGAATGATATATTTCTTTATAACTAAGAAAAAAAAGAAAAAGATAAGTAAAATAGAAATATTTAAATCATTAATGATATTTTGTTTCTCTTTTGCCATTTTTTGCTTAATTTTAGGTATATCATTTGGAGCATACATTATTACAACTGCTCCTAAATTTACAGAAGAAAGATTATACAACAAAGATGCTTCTATATTGTACTTAGCAAATGGGGAAGAATTTGCCAAAATCGGTGATGAATTAAGAGAAAAAGTTACATATGATCAATTATCACAATCATTGATTGATGCAATTATAGCTACAGAGGATTCGAGATTTTTCCAACATAGCGGTGTTGATTTGCCAAGATTTTTAAAAGCATCTTTTACCCAACTTTTAGGTAAAGGCGGCGGTGGTGCTTCAACATTAACTATGCAAGTATCTAAAAACGCATTTACTTCAACCGAAGATGAAGGTATCGAAGGTATAATTCGTAAGTTCACAGATATATATGTTTCAGTTTTTGAAATTGAAACTCATTATACTAAAGAACAAATAATTGAATTTTACGTTAATTCTAATAATTTAGGAAGTAGTAACCGTGGTGTTGAACAAGCAAGTATGGATTATTTTGGTAAACATGCTAGTGAATTAAACGTTGCTGAAGCCGCTATGATTGCAGGACTTTTCCAAGCTCCAGGTGCGTATAATCCATATATCTATCCAGAAGCTTGTGAACAAAGAAGGCAAACTGTTTTAAGTTTAATGTTAAGACATGGATACATTAACGAAGAAGAATATAATATTGCTAAAGAACTAACTGTTGAAAAATTATTAGTAGATAATGAAACCGAAAGCGATTCAAATACTTATATCGATTTTATTAATACGGTGGTAGAAGAAGTAATCGAAAGAACTGGCCAAGATCCTTATGAAGTTCCAATGAAAATATATACAACTATGGATAAAACTATGCAAGATACAATGTCTGGCGTTATGAATGGTACTTTATATGAATGGGAAAATGATGAAGTACAAGCAGCCAGTGTTGTTATAGATGTTAAAACTGGAGAAATAAAAGCGGTTGGTGGAGGAAGAAATCGTGTTGCCAAAGGTGTTAACTTTACTAACATTCCTAGACAAATTGGTTCTACTGCTAAGCCATTATACGATTATGGTCCAGGAATTGAATATAATAACTGGTCAACATATACACCATTTACAGACGAACCATATTCTTATTCAGATGGAACAACTTTAAAAAACTGGGATGGTCAATATTATAATTTTCAAACATTACATGAAGCTTTAAAACACTCAAGAAATATTCCAGCAGTTAAAGCATTCCAACAAAATAATCAATCTAATATTAAAAAATTTGTCACTAACTTAGGATTGTCTCCAGGAACGATGTATGAGACACATGCTTTAGGTGGTTATGAAGGAGATACATTAATAACTTTAGCTACTGCTTACGCAGCTTTCTCAAATGGTGGTTATTATATCGAACCACATAGTTTTACTAAAGTTGAGTTTACTGAATCAGGTAAAATCTATGAAGTTAAACCAGTCACTAGAAAAGCTATGAGTGATTCAACTGCTTATATGATTACAAAAATACTAGAAGATACATCAAGTTATGCAATCGGAAGAAATGTTAATGGTGTTAATTATGCCGGAAAATCTGGAACTAACAACTTACCTTCAAATATTATTGATCAATACGATTATCCATCAAATGCTATAAAAGATAAATTAATTGCAAGTTTCAACGATTCATATGCAATTACAGTTTGGTATGGTTATGAAGAACTAAGCAAAGAACATTATATGACCGTTAATAACTACAACATTAAAGATGTATTTCAAACGATAGCTAAATCAGTATATACTGAAAAATCTACTTGGGAACAACCTGATAGTGTTGTTAAATTAGAAGTTGAATACGGCTTACCAACTGCTATGTTGCCTAGCGAATATACACCAGAATCTCAAAAATTTACTGCATACTTTAAAAAAGGATTTGAGCCAACAGAAGTTTCCACAAGATATAGTAAATTAGAAAATGTTACAAATTTAAATTATACTAATAACACTTTATCTTGGGATCCTATTAAAACCCCTAACTTTATAGATAATAATTATCTTACACAATTATATACAAAATTATATACTGATACAGAAACTAGACAAGAACAATTAAATGCACATTTAAGTTATAACAAAAATAATATTGGAACTGTTGTTTATGATGTGTATATAAAAGACAGTACCGGAAATTTAAAATTAATTACAACTACAAGCAATACAAGTTTTGTTTATCCGGTTACTGAAAGTGCAACTTTTGTAGTTAAATCAAGTTATAGTATATTTAAAAGTAACGCTAGTAGTGGAACAGAATTTACAGTAGAAACTAGTGGCAGTTCAATTGTCAGTAGTCAATTAAATGGCAGTTCCACAATAACATTATCTGTTGGTCAAAATTACAATGAACCAGAAAAACCAGTTATTGTCCTATTAAATGGAATAACTGACATTACAAATTTAGCTACTATTACATGTACAGTTATGCGAAATTCTGATAATCAAGTATATAATAGTACAACATATATTAATACAAATAAAGCAGATACTTATACAATAACTTACCATATTAAATATGGTAGTTACAATGACACATTAATTAAGTTAGTGCAAATAAATTAAAAAGAAGGAATTAACCTTCTTTTTTGCATATGTTTTTTAATTTACAATTTTCACACTTTGGATTGACCGCTTTACAATAATATCGGCCAAACAAAACTAATTGATGATGTAATCGACATAAATCATAATTTTTAAATTTTTTCGTTAATTTTTTTTCAGTAGTATATACATCATCATTTTTTTTAGCTATTCCTAATCTGATACTTACTCGATGAACATGGGTGTCAACTGCAATACAAGGAACATTATATATATTACTCAAAACGACATTAGTTGTCTTTCTACCCACTCCCGGCAAACTTTCTAAAAACGTCCTATCATTTGGAACAATGTCATTTTTTTCTTTCAATTTATTAGCTATTTCTATTACATTTTTAGCTTTCTTATTATAAGTACCAATTGGTTTTATAATGTTTATTATGTCGTTAATATCTGCTTTTCTTAAACATTCTAAACTAGGATATTTTTTAAATAATATATCAGTTACTTCATTTACTCTTTTATCAGTTGTCTGCGCACTTAACATAGTAGCAATCAATAATTCATAATCTTTATTATAATTTAATTCACATTTTGGATTTGGTATTAATTCATCTAAATAATTAATTATCTCGTTCATTTAGCCAATCGTAATCAAATAATTTTTTATTTGATTTTTTACTTTCAAATTTTTTCCTATCATTTACAACATCTTCTTCCGTTTTAATACCTTTTTTACTCCAATCTCGAATTATTTTATCTATATATCTTAAATTTGTTACATTATTAAATACTGCTTCTTTTAATGCTAATAAAATTAATTTATCATCAAAATCTTTTTGCCAATCAGTAATTATTTCATAATCCATAGGAGACAATGTTCTGCCAAACTCTTTTTCAAATATATCAAATAAATTATTTGATTTTTTTTCTTTGTCATCGATAACAATGAAAGCTAATTTATCATACAACTCATCCAAATTAATTATTTCTTCTCTTACCTTTTTATTTACGATATCTATTTTTAGTATGTTTTTTTCTATTAAAGAGTTTATTAAATCCATTGTTTCATTCAATTTAAAACTTAAATCTTTAGAAATTTGCTTTGGATTAAACATGTTATCGGCATTTATCAAGTATATCAAAATTATTAATTCTGAATCTGTTATATTTAATTTTCGATAATTTTTAAATAAAATATTAGGAACATAAAATGGTTCACTTTTTAGTATATCTGTTAATTTTCCTAACATAAATATAACCTCCTTATCAATAATTTTTACATAATTCGTCTAAATCTTTTAACATGTTATCAACATCCGCAAATGTTTTAGGTCTAGCACCACAAGCATATATATGACCACCACCATTATAATTAGATGTTACTTCATTAATAATTGGCCCTTTAGATCTAATTGAGCACTTTATATAATTGTTACCTTTATCCTCACTACAAAATGCAATAACCTTTACTTCTTGAATATTATTAAAATTTTCAATTAAATTACCAGCAGTTGATGGATCAACATCATATTGTTTTAATATTTCATCAGTTATTTTTAAATAACCTAAACCATTTTCAGTTACGATTAAATTAGATGAAAGGTAACCAGAAAATCTTATTTCTCTTAATGGTCTATTATATAAATTACCATACAAACTAGTGAAATCTAATCTAGTCTTTTTAATCAGCCATGCCACTAATTCGAAAGTTTTATATGAAGTATAACTATATAAAAATCTATTAGTATCTGCAACAAGTCCGATATATAATTTAGATGCTATTTCAGAATTGATTTTCATATTATTTTTTTTAATTAGTTCAATTATCAATTGGCTAGCACTACTAGCTTTATCGTCAATTAATTCAATATTACCATATTTTTCAACAAAAGGATGATGATCAATTTTAATTACATAATTAAAATTATTTATATTAACCCCATCAATTCTTTTTACATCAGGCGTATCAGTTACTATTAATAAACTTTTTTCATAATCTATTTCATCTAATTTATCAATATTTCCTATATAACGAAATCTACTAGCAGGAGACCCTACTACATAAACTTTTTTATTAGGAAAGTTATATAATATAGCCTCTTTTAATCCAATTGAACTGCCTAGTGCATCAGGATCAGAGCCAACATGTCTAGCAATAACAATTGTATCATATTTTTTTATTGCTTTGTAAACTTTTTTAAAACTCATACAATCACACTTTCTACTGCAATAATTATACTATATTTAATTAATTATGTCTAGAAAAAAAGAAGGTTTAACCTTCAATCAAATTATATGTATCCATAGCAATCATGCCTTCTTCATCAGTTGGAATTATATAACACGGAATTTTAGAATTATTTGAAGTTATTAACTGTTCTTTTCCTCTAACATTGTTTCTTTCTTCATCTAACTCTACACCTAAAATTGCCAATTTTTCAATTATTTGTTTTCTCATTGTTATAGAATTTTCTCCGATTCCAGCTGTGAAAGCAATTGCATCTGCACCATTTAAAAGTACATAGTATTTAGCAATATAATCAACAACTCTTCTAACAAACATTTTTTTTGCTAAAATACATCTTTCATTTCCTTCACTAATACCTTCATCAATATCTCTAGAATCACTACTAACACCACTTATTCCAAGTAATCCACTTTGTTTGTTAATTGCATTATCGATATCTTTAGGAGTCATATTAGCTTTCTCCATCATATAAGGAATTATACTGGCATCAATATCACCACATCTAGTTCCCATAACAAGTCCAGCATTAGGGGTAAATCCCATCGAAGTATCAACACACTTACCATCTTTAACAGCTGTAATACTTCCACCATTTCCCAAATGACATACTATAAATTTACCATCTTTTTTATTTAACAATTCGCTCAACCTATTAGCAACATATTTATGACTTGTACCATGAGCTCCATATTTTCTTACCTGATAGTCAGTGTACCATTCATATGGCAAAGCATATAAATACGTTTCTTCTTCCATTGTTTGATGAAATGAAGTATCAAATACTGCAACTGCAACAGCATTAGGAATCATTTCTTTAAAAGCCTCAATACCAATTACAGCAGCTGGATTATGTAAAGGAGCTAAAGAACTTAAGTCTGAAATAGTTTTTAGAACTACATCATCAATAATAACAGATCTATCAAATTTATCTGCCCCTTGAACAATTCTATGACCTATTCCTTTTATTTCATTTAGATCATAAATTATTTTATTAGCTATCAATTCATCAACTAAAATTTTAACTGCATCTTTATGATCACTTAAATTTGCTTCTTTAGTTGTTTTTTCACCATTTAATTTAATTGTGTAACAACTTCCTTTTATACCAATTCTTTCAAAAACCCCAGAAATTAAAACTTTTTCTTCAGGCATTTCATACATTTGAAATTTTAATGATGAGCTTCCTGCATTAACTGATAATATTTTCATATTTTCCTCCTTATATATCATATTCGAATACTTCACAATTTTTTATTGTTATTTCACTTAATATACCATCATCAGGTATCCCTTTAAAATAATAATATAATACTCGCATTATTCCACTGTGCGTTACAATAATTATATTTTTATCTTTATATTTTTCTTTTAATTCTTCTATTAAAGCTGCAACTCTATTATATAAATGTTTCACACTTTCAGCTTTTTTATATTGAATGTTTTTTTTATAATTCCAATATTCATCAAAATTAATTGAATCTCTAGGTTTACCCGTAAATTCACCATGATCTCTTCCTAATAATTTATCAGAATATATAATCGGAACATTATTACTTATTATTTGAGCTGTTTGTTTACATCTATCTAATGGTGAACTTACTATTAAATCTATTTTTTTATCTTTAAAATAGTTACTTACTTGTTTAGCCTGTTTTATTCCATTAGTAGTTAAAGAACTATTTATTCTTCCGACCAAACAGTTATTAGCATTTTCCATAATTTCACCATGTCTTACAACATATAATTTCATCTACTCATTCCAATCTATATTTACACAAAATGGATTATCCGAGTCATATCCGTCTTGATTACCTAAGAAAATATCCAAAAGGAACGCTAAAATGAGTGGTATAATAAACAACAATGCTGCTGCGCCTAATCTTATTAAAAATCTTTTAAACGCTGTTTTCATTTCCTTATCAGCATCACCTGTAGCTAATACTTTAATAAAATCTAAAGTTCCTAATCCTAAAGCAAGGATTGGACCTGCAATTTTTATTATATTCAATACCCAAACCAATTTATCTTTTAAATCATCTGATAATATACTACATCCTTCACTCATATCGTTAACAATACCGTATTCAATTAATTTTTGATAAAATTTATTAAAATTTTCGCATTCTTCTTTTCTTGACTTTAATTGTGAATTATTGTGATTTAATCCATATGCTGCATATACTTCATTACACACATTTCTTACATCTTTAAGTGAATTGGTTGTATAATGATTAAGAAGATCCATATCATCATTATATGTTCCATTTGTACAATCATCAAAACTTATATATGAATCGTTATTTGTTATTGCATTCTTATTTTGATTAAATATTGAATTAGCAGATAAATAATAATTAAGTTGGCATTTTGCTTGTTTAAATCTTTCACCATTGTAAAGTTCATATTTTTGTAATACTTCTTCATATTCTGAGCCAGTAGTTTCAGTACTCATTCCATTATTTGGTTTATCAAGTGAAACATTAAATTGACCAGAATAAGCATCAGTAGTATCTATCCAAAAATCAGAACAACTAGCAGAAGTTGAAGTAATATTTGAAAATATTTTGTCTAAATCTTCATTTTTAAAATTAAATGTTCTAGAAGTAGATTGACTTCCTGTAGATATTGAAAAATATTTGTTAGATGTATAGTCTTTGCAATATGAACCGCCTTGAAAATAATTTATACACACCTCATTTCTAGTTGTATATTTTTTAAATTCTATTGTCATGTCGTCTGGTAAATTATACCTACTATCTTTAATGGCTACACCACATTTATTTATTAATTTTTCTGTTTCGGTTGTTTCAGGTTTTTTTTGACTAAGTATTTGTAGTTCTACCAATGTTCCATCACCAGAAGGAGAAGATGGATAAATTGTTAAAGTAAACGAACTATCATTACCATTATTATAAAGGCCGTACAATTTAGGACAAGAAAATTCATTTCCTTTAATTATTTTGTTATAAATACTATTTGCATCAAAATTAACTTTATATCTTACATAATTACCATTTGGTCCATTAAATTCATAAGTATTTTCCCCTGCTATACTTATGTTTTCGTAATTTCCAATCCATTCTATGTTGACTTGATTTTTTTTATCCGTGTCAACATTAAATTTAATTGATACTTTATCAGTTTCATCAAATATAAACATTCCATTTCCTTCAGAATATCTTGTTAAAGAATATTCGCAATATCCTTCTGCTGCACTTACTAAGTTGACATTTACTAAAAAACATAAACTTATAAAAAATGCCAAATAAAATATTTTTTTCATTTTGACCACCTAATTTTTATTCTTCATATGTGGGAATAATATAACTTCTCTTATATTTTCTTGATTAGTAATCATCATAACTAATCTATCGATACCCATTCCCATACCACCAGCAGGAGGCATACCATATTCTAATGCTTCAATATAATCAATATCCATTTCATTTGCTTCTTCATTACCTAATTCTCTTTCTTTTAATTGATTTTCAAATCTTTCATATTGATCAATTGGATCATTTAATTCTGTAAATGCATTAGCATATTCATTACCACAAATAAATAATTCAAATCTTTGAGTAAATCTAAGATCTTTAGGATCTTTTTTAGCTAAAGGGCTTATTTCAATTGGATGACCATAAACAAAAGTTGGCTCTACAATAGTTTCTTCTACAAATTTTTCATAAAAAGCATTAACTATATGTCCATAACTAAAATGATTTTCAATTTCAACATCATTTTCCTTAGCTAATTTTTTAGCTTCTTCAATATCAGTTACTTTAAAGAAATCAATACCAGTTTTTTCTTTAATTAAATCTACCATGTGAGCTCTTTTAAATTTAGGCTTTAAAGATATGTTATGACCTTTCCATGTAATATCATAAGTTCCTAAAACATCCATAGCAACATTACTAATGATTCCTTCAGTTAAATCCATCATACCTTCTAAATCACTGTAAGCTTTGTATACTTCAATAGTCGTGAATTCAGGATTGTGATTTCTATCCATTCCTTCATTTCTAAATAATCTTCCAATTTCATATACAGCATCCATACCACCTACTAATAACCTTTTTAAAGGTAATTCTGTAGCTATTCTTAAATAAAAATCCATATCTAAAGCATTGTGGTGAGTTACAAATGGTCTTGCAGCAGCTCCACCTAAAATAGGATTTAATACAGGTGTTTCAACTTCTACATAACCCAAATTATCTAAATAATGTTGAATAGATCTAATAATTTTTGACCTCATAAAAGCAACTTTTCTTGCTTCTTCATTCATTATTAAGTCGACATATCTTCTTCTAAATCTTTCTTCTACATCAACCAACCCATGGAATTTATCTGGTAATGGTCTTAAAGCTTTGACTAAATGAACATATTTAGTCGCTTTAACTGAAAGTTCCCCCATGTTAGTACGCATAACAGTTCCTTCGATACCTACAATATCACCTAAATCAGATTTATCAAACAATTCATATTGTTCTTCACCAACATTATCTAATTTAACATAAATTTGAATTTGACCATATTTATCTTGAATATGCATAAATCCAGCTTTTCCTTTGCCTCTTTTAGTCATAATACGTCCTGCAACTTTAACTGGTATGTCTACTTCATGTAATTCTTCTTTAGTCATATTAGCATATTTTTCTTTTATTTCTTTAGAATTTGTAGTTACATCAAATCTAGATCCAAAAGGATCAATCCCCTTATTTTTCAAATCATTTAATTTTTCTCTTCTAACTAATTCTTGTTCTGTAAATTCTCTCATTTTATCTCCTCAATTCTCGTATTTGTAAATTTATCAGCAATTCCTTCTTTGTAATATAATACCATAAAAGCATTGATAATTACTACTAAAATTTGAAAAAAACCCAATAAATTTATTAAAATAAAGTAAATTCTATTAGTCGCAATGAATAATATTATAAACATAAAGATTAAATAGCCTAAACCATTAATTATTACTGCTCTACCTGATAAGTCTCTAATATCTAATTTTGTTCCTGTTATTTTTAATTTAAATAATTTTTGACCTATAGTTTGTCCTTTAGTTATAAAAGGAATTATTATAAAATCAATTATAATTAAAAACGCTCCAAATAAATTAATTCCAAAATTTTGTTTATCTATATTGTGAGTAATGGAAACAAATTGATTTAAATAAATATCGCCATCTATTTTCTTTTCAATATATAATTCATTTAAATTATTTAATTCTATTTCATAATTATTAACAGGCAATAATTGTTTTATTAAAAATAATATTATAAATATAATAAACATATCTAATAAATATGATAAAAATCTTCTACTTACAATACTCATTTTTTACCTCACTAACTAAATTCATAAATTCTTCTTTAGTATTTACCTTCATAAATCTTTGTTTATATTCTTTAGAAATACCTTTTAAATAATAACCGATTTGTGTCCTCATTTCTAAAACAGCTAATTTTTCTGGTTTAAACTCCAATAAATAGTTTAAGTGTTTAGTAACCATATTTAATCTATCTAATATTGTCACTTCTTTTATTTCTTTACCATTTAAATAATCGATACAATCTCTTATCAACCAAGGATTACCTAATACTCCTCTACCTATCATAACAGCATCACAATTTGTTTCATCCAACATTTTTTTAGCATCATAACAAGTTTTTATATCACCATTACCAATAACAGGTATTGTAACATTTTCTTTAACCTGTTTTATTATATTCCAATCAGCTTTACCACTATATCCTTGAGCTCTTGTTCTTGGATGCACTGTAATGGCACTAGCTCCAGCTTTTTCTATTATTTTAGCAATTTCCACAGCATTAATGCTTTTTTCATCCCAACCACTTCTAATTTTAACAGTTACTGGTATATCTACTGCATCAACTACCGCTTTTACTATTTCATACACTTTATCAGGATTTTTAAGTAAAGCACTACCAGCTTGAGCGCGAGTAGCCACCTTAGGAACTGGACAGCCCATATTGATGTCAATTATATCTGGTTTCATATTTTTTAAAATATATTTAGCTGCATAAACAAATGATTCTTTATCACTACCAAATATTTGTTGACTAATTGGTCGTTCTTCATCTTTCATATAAAGCATATCAATTGTTTTTTGACTACCAAAATATATTGCTTTATCACTAACCATTTCAGCTACTACCAATCCTACTCCCATTTCTTTAGCGATTCTTCGAAATGCACTATTAGAAATACTAGCCATCGGCGCTAAAACGATTTTATTTTCTATTTCTACATTACCTATCTTCCACATTATATCACCTATTTTACTATCCAAGCATTAGGTAAACTTCTTTCACCACTACTTGATTGTGCAACCGGATTATTATAAACTACCCCATTAATAGCTAAAACTGTTGAAGCACCCCCATCTAAATTAGCCGCATTATAAGCACCATATCTTTTAAAAATGTCAATCATATCAATAACTGTAGCTCCACCTCTAAAGCCATATTTACTGCCATTACCATCGATAGTTAAAAACAAAATTATACCATCTTTTCTTTGACCTATTGCAGTGCGCGGTGCTACCCCGTATCCACCATTTCCTTGAGTAAAAGATTCCTTACCATTAACTATTAAAAATGGGCCAAAACAAACTGCATCTCTTATACCTAATTTAATTGCTTCATCCGCTGTCATATTACCTAGCGTTAAAACATTTTTATCACTTATACCAATAATTGAATATTTACGATTATTACCATCTTCAATTATTTCTCCATTTGATATAAAAATTCCACTAGCTCTTGCTCCATTACCTTTTCCACCGACATCAGAAAATCTTCCACCATTAATAGCAACAATAGCATTATTTTCTTGAGCCATTACTGATAAATGTTGACCTTTAGTACCATAATATTTACTTTTTACTGTGGATAATCTAGAAGGATCATAAATTACAGTTAAATAAACATGATAATCTTTTTCATCAAATTCGATTATTTTATATAATTGATTTTCATCTCTTTTTAAAATTTGTTCCTCATATATAGATTCATATTCATGTGGATCATCATTATCGAAATTTATATCATCTTGGTTAGTAATTTCGTCTGATGGTTTTATATAATTATTATCTAATATTTCTTTTATTTGTTTATCACTATATAAAATATAAGCTAAGTATCTATGATCTTTTGTATTCATGGCAGTAGTTACAAACATGTCTCTAAATCCACAATATGGTCCATATGCTAAAAAAAGGCAAAAAACAGCAATAATGTCTAAAACTAGTAAAATAATTGTTAACTTCTTCATTTTCACACCTTAATTCATTGTAAAATAATAATAAAATGCTCTAAAGCCATAAAATATAATCATAAAACTAAGAAATACTATACTGACAATTATAAAAATTTTTTCTATTTTATCTTTCAATCAAAACTTCTCCAGTCATTTCTTTAGGTATTTTTTCATTCAACAAGTACAACATTGTAGGAGCTATATCCCCTAATTTGCCATTTTTTAATTTATAATCTTTTGTTATTAAAAATGGTACTTTATTAGTTGTATGACTAGTTAAAATATTATTATTTTCATCGATCATTTCTTCACAATTACCATGGTCAGCTGTAATTATCATTGTTCCATTTAATTCCATTACTTTTTGATATAATTTGTAAACACATTCATCTAATGTTTCTACTGCTTTTATTGCCGCATCTAAATTGCCAGTATGGCCAACCATATCGCCATTAGCAAAATTTAATATTATAACATCATAATTCATATTTTCTAACAATTTATCAGTTATTTCATAAGCACTCATTTCTGGCTTTAAATCATAAGTAGCAACCTTAGGAGAAGGTATTAAAATACGTTCGCAATTATCTAATTCTAGTTCTTTACCACCATCAAAGAAATAAGTTACATGAGCATATTTTTCAGTTTCTGCAATTCTCAATTGCGAATAACCTAATTTAGATATATATTCTCCAAAAGTGTTAGGCAATTTATTTAATTCAAATATTGTTTTATTAATAACTTCTTCACTTACAGGCATCATCGTTAACAATTTAATATTAACTTCTTTTTTTCTTTTGAATCCTTTAAATTCTTTATTGCTTAAAGCACTACCTAATTCTCTTAATCTATCTGGTCTAAAGTTAAAGAAAATAACACCATCATTATCATCTACAATTCCATCTTCATCAATTAGCCCAGGTAAAATAAATTCATCAGTTATATTATTTTCATAACTAGATTTAATGGCTTCTTTAACACTCAAATATTTACTATCTGATTTACCAGTTATAACATCATAAGCTTTTTCTATTCGATCATATCTATTGTCTCGATCCATCGCATAATATCTACCACTTATACTAGCAATAACACCATTTTTTAAATCTAATGATTCAATATATGATAAACTACTATTAGGTAATGTATCTCTACCATCAGTAAAAATATGTAAGTAAAACTTTATTTTGTTTTTGTAGCACATATCGATTAAAGATTGAATATGTTTCATTGATGAGTGGACACCACCATCACTTACTAATCCCATTAAGTGTAGCTTACTATTGTTTTTTTTAACAAAATCAAACATTTCTAATATATTTTCGTTTTTATAGAAATTTTTATTTTTTATTTCTTGATTAATTAATTGAAGACCTTGATAAACAATTCTTCCCGCACCTATATTAGAATGTCCTACTTCACTATTGCCCATTTGTCCTTTTGGTAATCCCACTTTTTCACCACTAGCATCTAATTTTGAATTAGGATATTTTTTAAACAACATATCTAAATTAGGTGTGTTAGCTAATTTATAAGCGTTACCTCTAATGTTTTTATTAATTCCTACCCCATCTAATATACATAATAATAATGGTTTCATTAAAATCAACTCCACATATATTATACAATATTTTTATAAAATTTAAAAGAACACCAATTAAATTTGATGTTCTAAGTAATCTTTTATTTCACAATAATTATTTTTTAATGAATTATTTAATATTTTATACTCTAAATCTTTATATATTTCTTTTATAAATGGTCCTTTATTTTTGTTTAATATTTTACATATTTCATCTGCTTTTATATTTATATCTTTAATGCCAAAAATTGGTAAAGAATTATATTTTTTTACTATCTTAACTCGATCAATATTTTTTATTTCGCCTACTAATGTACATACATATAACCCATATTTGTATAAGACAGCATTATCCAAAACATTTTCTTTTAAAGCTTTCTTTATGTTTTTAATAATTTCTTTTTCATTTTTTGTAAAAGGATATATATCTACCACATCTAATTGTGCCCATATTCCTAAAGATGATGTAGTTATAACAACATCTGTTTCAATATTTAAAACATTCTCTAATTCTAATTCTTTTATTAAATCTAAACCATATTTACAATTGGATGAAGAAAAAATTTTTTCTAATTCTTCTTTTTTACGATAATAAGATAATTTCTTTATTAATTTTTTATTTTTTTTAATAGCTTTTTTTAATTTATCATCTAATTTAAAGTTCAAAATAGTTGCAAATCTAATAGCTCTTAAACTTCTTAAAATATCTTCTTTTATTTTCTTATTAGCATCTCCAACACATTTAATAATTTTGTTATCTATATCATGTCTAGCATTTAATAAATCAATATAATTTCCATTACTATCAATGCATAAAGTATTTATAGTAAAATCTCTTCTTAATAAATCATCAATCAAATTATCTATATATTTTATTTTAACAGGATATCGATTATTTTCATATTTTCTTTCTTTTCTAAAAGTTGTTATTTCGAATCTTACATTATTATATATTAAACTAACGCTACCATATTGTTCATTGTTTATTTTACTATCCTTAAATATTTCTTTAATTTCTTTTGGAGTGGCATTAGTACAAATATCGACATCAGTACTTTTTTTGTTTATATACAGATCTCTAGGAAATCCTCCAACTATATAAGCTTTAAAATTTGACTCATTAAATTTATTTAATAATTTAAGCGCAGTACTATACATTGGTTCACCTCAATATCAAAAAAAGGTTAAATCTAACCTTTTAGTTTAAAGCTTCTTTTAATTTAGAACCAGCTTTAATTGTAGCAGCAACTCTTGCAGGAATTTTAACAGCTTCACCAGTTTTTGGATTTCTACCAGTTTTAGCTGGTTTTTGTTTAGCTGTAAAAGTAACGAAACCTGTTAAAGTAACTTTACCTTCTTTTTTTAATCCTTCAGTTACACCTTTCATCATTGCATCTAATGCACGAGTAGCATCAGCTTTTGTTAATCCTGTTTCTTCTGCAATATAGTTTACTAAATCTTGTTTTGACATTTGTATACCTCCTATTGTCTTACATAAGCTATCTTGCTTACAATTAAAGAATACCATTTTTTTTAGATAAAAGCAACATTTTTATAGTATTTTTTTCATTTTTTTCTTTGTTTTTATCTCTTTCTTTCAGTAATTTATATTTTTTATCTATTATTTCAACATAATTATCCATTTTTTCTTTAGAAATTTTGACCAAAGGTTCAATATATATTTGTTCTTTTAAACAAAAATTTATATATATTTTTGAATAGGTAAAAAAATCACAAGATTTTTCGTATGAATATGTTTCAATACTATTTATCAAAGAGTTAATACCATTAATGATATTTTCTTTTGATATTTTTTTTAAGTTTAATAATTCTATTAAAACCAAATCTAAAGATAAATTTATAATTTTGTAAATATTACTATTGTTTCCTTTTTTATAATCTACATATATTGTTTTAAAATTTTCAGTATTTATATCCATTTATATCACCTAATATATAATATGTTAATAAAAAAAATTCGACAATAAATCGAATTTATAAAACTATTGCAAATAAATTGCCTGAGCCTTTGTTTACTAATTTAGTTAGAGTTTGTTGTAATTTATAACGAGCATTTTCTGGTGTTAAAGATAATTTAGCTTGAATTCCCTCTTTTACTATAACATCTAAGCTTCTTCCAAATATTTCGCTTTTCCAAATATTAGATGGATCAACATCATAATCTTTCATTAGATAATTAATTAATTCTTTACTTTGTAATTCACTACCAATTATTGGTTCGAATGTCGATTCAACGTCAACTCTTATCATATGAATTGAAGGAGCCACTGCTTTTAATTTAATACCATAACGGCTTCCTTGTTTAATAATTTCAGGTGTTTCTAATTTCATATCAGCTAAGGTTGGACTAGCAACGCCATAGCCAGTTGTTTTAACCATTTTTAATGCTGTTTTTATTTGATCATATTCTTTTTTTGCTTCATTGTAGTTTTGGAATAACATCAACAAATCAGCTTTATTTCCGACATCAACACCTATTATTTCTTTTAAAACTTGATTATATAAAGTGTTAGGTGCTTGTAAAGTAACTGTTATCTCACCAGTTGAAGTATCTACATTAGACAAATATGCTTTACTTATATATTCACAATCATTAAAATGACTTGTTATATGTTCAATATCTTTTACTTTGTCTACCTCAACTACACTTTCTTTAATTTTATCAATATAAATTTTTTTTAACCAATGGTTATGATTTAAACAAGCTATCCAATCTGGCATTTCAACTTTTACCTCAACGACTGGAAATTCATATAATGCTTCTTTTAATATGTTATATATATCTCTTTCAGTCATATTTTCAACACTAATAGGTAAAACTGGGACGCCATAACTATTTCTTAAATTATCAGCTAAATTTTCTGTTTCTGGTAACATTGGATGAACTGAATTTAATATTACTATAAAAGGTTTACCTATTTCTTTTAACTCGCTAACTACTCGTTCTTCAGCTTCAACATAACTATTTCTACTTATTTCACCAATTGAACCATCAGTTGTTACAACTATACCAATACTTGAATGATCTTTTATTACTTTTTCTGTGCCTATTTCTGCGGCCTCGATAAATGGTATTTCTTCATCATACCATGGTGTTCTAACTTTTCTTGGGCCGTTTTCATCTTCATATCCCTTAGCTTCTGGTATAACATATCCTACACAATCAATTAATTTTACATTCGCAGTAAAATCGTCAATTTTAATCTTTGCAGCATTACTAGGAACAAATTTGGGTTCAGTAGTCATAATAGTTTTACCTTGAGCTGATTGCGGTATTTCATCCAAACATCTTTTTCTTTCATACTCATCTTCTATATTAGGTACTACTAAATTTTCAATGACTTTTTTTATAAATGTTGATTTACCAGTTCTAACAGCCCCTACTACTCCTAAATATATTTCTCCACCTGTTCTATTGGTAATACTTTTAATTATATCTATTTTTTCCATATATTCCCTACTTTCTCTAGTTAAATATATGAATTAAATTATTGTTTATACCAAAAAACTTGTATTTAACAAGTTTAAAACATTTTATCAATATCCTTTGGGACATTATCGTTTTTCACGGCATTTATAATTTTTTCTTCTTTTTCTTTAGATATATCTTTGCCTGTCATTTTACTTAATTCTTGAATTACTTCTCTTAATGTCTTTTCATCTTTCAAATTACCTTCCTGAAGTTTTTTAGCTAAACCCAATATAGCATCTTTTCCAACATTAGTTTTATTTTCAATTTTCCTAAAAAAATTATCTGTAAAATTAAACATATTATCAACCTCAAAATATTATATGTTCCATAATAAAATAGGTTATTGTTTAATAAAATAAAATATGTTAAAATAAAATTAAGGAGAAATACTATGAACTTAATTTATTTAAATGATATTAGAAAAGATGCAGAAATATTTTTAAAATATATTGAAAATCAACAATATATGATAGATTTAACAAAAATAAATGATATAATTGAGGTGTTAGAAATTGATGATATATTATCCTATTGTCAGTATCAATTAGTATTAAAACAATTAGCTGGTTATAGTTATAAAGAAGCTACTTTTTTAAAGAGAATTGAAGATATAAAATATTTAGAGATAATTAGAAAAGTATTGTTTTTTATGTGTAATACTCAAAGTAATTGTAATAAACCAAAATTAATACAATTTAAAAAAAGGTAATATTTACCTTTTTATTATGTCTTTAACTTGAACAATTTGATCTATTTTAAATTGTTCGCCAGTTATCATATTTTTTAAATTAAAATAATTATTTTTTATTTCATCCTCACCTAAAACGATAACATAAGGAATGTTTTCTTTATTGGCAAATTCAAAACATTTTTTTACTTTTCGATCATTCATTTCTAAATCAACTTTATAACCAAAAGTTCTTAATTTGTTAGCTAAAGATAAACTTTCTTTTTTTGTATTCATCGGTATGATATAAATATCAATTAAGGATTTGCTTTTAAATTCTTCTTTGTTTTTCAATATCTCATATATGGTTGATAATCCAAAACTAATTCCTACAGCAGGATAAATATTGCCATCATTTATAAAATTAGTAATCATATTATCATATCTACCACCGCCGCCTAAACTACAAGATAATTCATCATTTTTAGAATAAACTTCAAATACATTACCTGTATAATATTCTTGACCGCGCGCTAAGGTGGCGACAAATTTGGTTTTGTCTTTATAATCACCTATATATGATTCTAATTCATTTAATTCAAATAATCCTTTTTTAATTAATTCGTTAGTAGTATTTTGATATTTTTCATTTAATTCAGCTAAATTTAATTTAAATATATTTAATAAATTAATTGCTGTTTCATTATCTATATTTAAATTATTGAACTCTTTTAATAATTCTGTTTCATTTATTTTATCTAACTTATCAATAATTGTTATAACACTTGATATTAAATCACTAGAAATTCCTTGTTCAATTATTAATCCAGACATTAAATTTCTACTATTATATCTAACTATAACATCAATACCTAATTTATTATATCCTTCAATAAATAAAGAAATTAATTCAGCTTCAATTAGTTGACCGCTAATTCCTACAACATCAACATCACATTGAATAAATTCTCTATCTCTGCCGGTTTTAACTGGGCCATCCCTAAAAACTTTACCTATTTCATATCTTTTAAATGGCAATCTTAAATCTTTGGTAATAGCTATACATTTAGCAAAAGGAACGGTCAAATCATAACGTAATCCTAATTTTCTTTTTCCTTGATCAGTCAACTTATAAATTTCGTTTAATAAATCATTACTTTCATCATATTTACCAGCCAATAAGTCATAATAACATATAATTGGTGTTTCTAAAGGTTGATAACCATATTTTTCAAATATTTCTTTTAAAGTTTCATTGATAAAATTTCTTATTCTTTGCTCATTTGGTAAATAATCATAAGTACCTTTAACATTCTTTAGTTCTATTTTTCTCTTCATATTTTCCTCCTAAATAAAGGTTTTTTTCAAACGAAATTATATCATTAAAAAAAGATAGTGTCAAATATAAATTCTTTTAAGTTTCGGTATTTTACGATTTTTTTATGATTATTTTGTAAAAATTGAATAAATAGTTGTTTAAAACCTTTTT
>CALVYK010000010.1 GCA_944372195.1 uncultured Bacilli bacterium | reverse complement strand
AATGTTATTATTAAAAATTCCTTAACTAACTTTTTATTCATAAATACTCCTATCATCTCTACAAATTACTATTTATCGATTTCTTCTAATAATAAATCAAAATCTGATTTATATAATTTATCTTGTTTAACTTTAAACTTATCATATTCTCTGTATGCTAATTCTTGTGCGACCTTAGCAGATATTTTCCCAGCATTATGAAGAATTTCTTTTCCATTAAATTGTAAGAATACATTTAATTTTTCTATCCAATCTTTCATAGTCATTGCATTATGATTTTCAGCTTGTAATTCTGCATAATCTAAATACATAGTGACAATCCTATTTAAATCTTTTAATTCCTTTTCGTTTAAATAGTTTTTTGCAATATCAACATCATACCTATAAATTGGACCATCAGGTGAATTTTTCCAATTTGTAAGTCCCATATGTTCTTTTTCAGCATCTACCCTATTATATATCTTTACAGTTTTTTTAGAATGATCAACGTCGGTTTTTCCGACGGTGTTATTTTCGGTAAGTTCACCACTATTTAATATATTATTGATGTGTTCAGTTATTGTACTTCTTCCCACACCAAATAATTCTGCGATTAAATTTTGAGTTAGCCATATATCATTATTTATTAACATTACACTAACTTTAACATCATTGTTTGAATCTCTATATATTAAAAAATCATGATTTGTTATTTGTAAATCTTTTTCAGCCATTTATTATTCTCCTTTCTCGTCAAAATATTATGGGGTTAACCTTGTGGTATCAACTAAAAACAAACACCCCATTTTTAACTATTTTTGATTGCTTTTTATTATTTTTTACTGTTTTTTTGAAAAAACGTGTAAGATCTATATGCTCGCAAACCCTTTATTTATAAGGATTTCTTGGAGGGGTTAAATAAATTGGTATCAAGCAATTAATATTTGTTTTATTATCATTCATTTAAATCACATTCCTTTTCTATAGCGTACTGAGGTAAATTTGATGGAATCTTACATTCATTTGTTGGTATTCCTTTTGTATCCAAAATTTTCATCAACGCTACACTTAAAGCGGCATTTTGCATAAGTCTTTTTCTCATTTCTATAATTGCATGAGGATTGTTTACATCTATATCATCTATTTTTTTAATTCTTTTTCTAAACATTCTTCTCCATTCTTCTATATTCCACTGACCATTAAATTCTCCCCATAAATATTCTTCTAATCTTCTTGAAGCTATTATGACTTCTTTTATTTGCTTTTCTTCCTTACTAAACATTGCTACTACCTCCTTTATTACTTTCTTACATCAATAAATCAAAGTCTGATTTATATAATTTATCTTGTTTTATTTTATACTTTTCAAATTCTGTTAAATCTTTATCACAGTCTGTTTCATGTAATATTTTACATGCATCTTTTAATATATCTCTATCATCATCTAATAATACTTATCAATTCTAATTGCCCAATTTTTCTTAGTTATTGCTATGTTCCTTCTTGCTCTATTTTCTACTAAATCTAAGAAGGTGAAATAATACGTTCTAAACTTTCTAATTTTTCTTTAGTTAAATAATTATTAGCGCAAATATTAATTAATCAAATTAGGCAACATTAAAACTAAATTTTACATGTTCTTAATTAAATCATAATCAATCAATTTATATTTTCATTCATTTATATCAATTCCTTAATCTTATTTATTTCAAAATATTCAGTTTTAACCCCTGCTTCTTTCAAAATTTTAAAAGCTTCTTCATCTGGATATTTACTTGCATAAATTACTTTTTTTATTCCAACATTTATTATTAACTTTGCACATATCATACAAGGTGATTTTGTCACACAAATTGTAGAATTAATCAAATTATAACCGTTTTTCAATGCATTTAATATAGCATTTTGTTCCGCATGAACAACCCTACATATTTCTTGTCTTTCTCCACTTTTTAAATTATATTTTTTTCTTAAACAAGTATCAATTGTACACGGTATACATCCTTTAGGTACAGAGTTATTACCCCTACCTAATATCTTACCATTTAAAACAATAACTGCGCCAACTTTACCTTTAGCACAATTCGCTTTTTTTGATTCTTCAATTGCTATTGTCATAAATTTATCATTCATTTTAACCACCTTTTTTCCATGTTCTTAATTAAATTGTAATCAATCAATTAATATTGATTTTTTGATAATTTTCTTCGTTATTCGTCATCTATTTCCACTTTCTCTTCTTTTATATCAATATGAAGATTAATATCTTCTTCTGTTGGTAACATGCTCATAATATTATCTGGTAGTTTTTCTTTTACATTGTATGTTGATACTCCAATTGGTACATTTGTTGATTTTAAAGACCAATCTACAGTTAATCTATCCTTTTCCTTACATAAAAGTAACCCAATTGTTTGATTATCGTATTCTTTTTTTAAAGTTTCATCTACTGCTGTTACATAAAATCCAAGCTGTCCTATATATTCTGGCTTAAATTCAGTTGCTTTAAGTTCAACAACAATATAACATCTTAATTCTAAATGGTAAAATAATAAATCTATATAATAATCTTTATCACTCATAGATATTTTATATTGATTTCCTACAAAGCTAAATCCTTTTCCTAATTCCAATAATACATCTCTTATTTTTTCAACCATTGCAAATTCTAGTTCCTTTTCTTTATAACTATCTCTTAACGTTATGAAGTCAAAAATATATGGATCTTTAACTGTATTATTTACTAAGTCACTATTGACCGGAGGTAATAAGTGATTAAAATTATTATTACTACTTCCTATTCTATTATGATATCCTCCATCAATTTGGATAGCAAGTACATTCCTACTCCAACCATTTTTTAATACGCCTTCAACATATATTTTTCTTATCTCTTTATCTTTTATTTTTTCTATAAGTAATAAATTATGACCCCAAGGTAATTTGGCAACAAGCTGTTGCCATTTTTCATCGGCAGCATACTCTTCATAAAACATTCTCATTGCTCTTATATTTCTTTCAGAAAAACCTTTCATATTTGGAAATGTTAATTTTAATTCTTGAGAAACTTTTTTTGTAAAATTGCTTCCATATGCTTTATTTTCAGAAACAATTTTACCCAATCTAAAATATAACATAATTAAATTGCTATTTACTTCTTGCATTGCCTTAAATTGTGTATTTTTTATATCTTCTTTTATTTCATTTATAACATTTTTAAAGTCATTTTCTAACATTAATTTTCATCTCCTTTACTTAAATTCTATTTTTACATTTTTATTTTTAAATACTATTATTTAACCAATATTTAAAACAAAACCTTTTTTCATATATTATTCTAATACTTTTGTTTCCCATATTCTAAAATCAGTTGCTTTTTTGAATTAATTCTATATCCAACCATTATTATAGCATCTAAACTATATACATTTATTTCAGTTGTCTGAGTTTTACTTTCAATAGTTCCATGTTTAGTGGTATTTTACATTTTGGAAACAACCACTTTTTCATCTAATTCTTGTCCTTCAAATATATTTTTTAAATGTTTTGAAATAGCGTAAACATGTACATAAAATACTTTTACCATCCATTTCTATGAAAATCGTAATGTTTCATCTTTATAAATAGCATCTATAACAACATTGCCATCTTTATTTTTATAAATGAGCAATTTATTTTGTTCAGAATTATCCATTTTATAAACTTCTCTTTCGTACTTTTAATATAGTTTAAACGCTATAATTATCTTATCTTTTTATACGATTATACTAGTTCAATAACATTATCAAAAAATCTATCATTATTTATTTTTACAATTTTTATTTTACCATTTTTTATTAATTTCTTTATTAAATATACATATAAAATATCCATCAAATATATTTCCTGTATCAACATAGCTACTAACTTTGAAACTTTAACAGTCCCTAATAATTTAAGTTTATCAAGAATTATACTATCATAATAATTAATTGATACTGATTTTACTATACCATTTTCTAATACCCTCATTTCAGAATTGTTTTTAACAAGTTCTTCCCATACATCAGAAAATTTTAATATATCATTTTTAGATAATTTATGTTCTAGTTTAGACAAATTTTCTAACTCTTTTGAATTCATCATACTAGGAGAAATACAATTTTTATCATTATTATATTCATCACTATACGTAACATATAATTCATAATCGATATTCTTAACAATATTACAAATATATAACATAATTAAATAAGAATAAACATTATAATGACTTGTCCAAATTCTTATTTTATCTTTTCTTTTTATTACTTCATTAATAATTGCTATTTCATTTTCAAAAAAATAGTTACCATTTTCGTTACATAATTCATCTGGTATATTTATCCTATATTGATAAATTGTTGATAAATCACCTACATTGAGAAGTAAATTGCATAACAAAATATTATTACTTCTAAGTGAACTGTTTTTCATTGTCATATAACAAGAATTTCCAAATACAATTTCTAATGTTTTCATAATTAACCTTCCTAAATAATTTTATTTTCTCATATTTTTTTGTAAAAAACTAAGGGGGGTTCAATAAATTGCAATCAACCAATTAATATTTATTTTCAAGCATAAATAACTTTCTTCATTCCTTACCATTATACCACAAAAAAAGTAGATTTTTGTATCTACTCTATAAATTATAGTTTATTATTAAATATGTAATCCAAAAGTATCTAATTGTAAAAAAAGATATATAGATAAAACAAGTGCAATTGGGTTAATTGATACTAATGAGCAAACAATCAAAATTAAATAATATTTTCGTAATTCATCTGTTGTATTTACTAAGTTTAATTTAAAAACAGTAATTACAGTAAAGATAAATAATGCAATATTAAACCCAGCACTTATTAATGGTACACTGCTATGAGTTAATATTGGTACTAATGATGTTATTAAAATTATTAAAAGCATAATTTTAGAATTATCTTTATTAGATTTTACATTATTTTTTTTAAATAAAAATGTTATTAATAATATAAAAATAGTTGCTATTAAAATATATATAAGATTGTCATAAAAAACAATACGGATTTATTAATAGCTAATAATTTATCTAAAGTTTCATTTAAAATATTTTTATATCTTATAATACTATTTATTAAAATATATGAAATATAACTAATAAATGTAATAATTAAAATATGAAATATAGGATTATTTATAATTTTTTTATTTAATCTAAATATATTAGCAATAGGATTTAATAACATTAATAAAAACATTAAAATTGCACATCCATTAATATAAAAGCTATCGCTAATTATTATAAAACTATATAATAAAATTATTGTAATAAGACAACTAATTGTTGATAAATAATTGAAAATTTTAGAAATCATATAGTCACTTCACTTTCAAATTTCTCATAAAATTTATAATAAATTATTACAAAGAAACTCTATGACATCATTTTCATCTTCTTTAAGCTGTTTTTTATCTTTCTCTGTTATGTCAGTAAAATATTTATTTAATTTTTTGTTAATGGATATTGTATTTAAAGGATACCCTGGATTTATTTTATCTGATGGTTTATCTACTATATAAAAATCTTCTTTACTCCATGTATATGTTGATTCAACACCATTTTTAATAACAGCTATCCCATATACCCACCTACATGTTAATTTACCTTTTTTACCATATTTATGGGCTAAAGAAGAATAATATTCAATCATTTCATTATCCGTAAGTCTTTTCCCATTAACTCTTCTTACATACATTCCTGGTTGTTTATTTTCAGGTATTCCATCAATATATAGATTATCATCCATAGCAAATACTGGTAAATCTAAATTTTCAGCATACACTCTTGCTTTTATCAATGCATTTTCTATTGCATCTTTACCATTTTCTTCAATTTCTATTTTATTTTCTATATCGTTAATTGTAATTATTTCAATACCATTTTTTAAAAGATAATCTTTAAATCTTTTAGCTTTACTTTCATTTTCAGTTGCAAATAAAACTTTTTTCATAGATTCACATCCTTCTTTTTTATCATTATATCACAAAAAAGTAAATTTTTTTATCTACTATAAATTAATAACACTAAAAATTATATTTTATTATTCCATTTACTAAATCTAAATTATTAAAATAAATTTTAACTTCTAAATTATTAATTTCTTTATAAATATATATTTTTTACTAATTTTAATCATGCCTAAACCTTTTTATTTTAAAAATATAAATATTATTTTATTTGTTTTTTTACTTTAACATATACTTTTTCAAGATTGTCTTTTTTTATGTTTAAAGATTTCATTTGATTTTTAATATTATTTTCAATTAATTCAATTTGAAATAGTAAAGTTTTTATTTCATTTTGATCAAAAATTAATAATTCATTTTTTAATATCATTAATTCTTGTAGTGAATTATCACACATTTGATATGTATTATATAATATATTTTTACTATTATAATAATTGTCAATAAACAATTCATAATCTATTTTTAAACTTGGATTCAATATTCTACGCATTGTTTTAATTGAATTATTTATCATAATACTACTTACTAAAGTACCTAATAATTTATTTTTAAATAACGAAAAAGGTAACAATGATATAGTAAAATTTAAAATAGTATTAGATAAATTAGACAATGATGAAAGTAATGTTCTTTTTTTATTTGTTGCTTTAGCCATTTTTTTCATGTATTCGTCAAAATATTTGTTTTGATTCATAATGTTATTTAAAATTAATTGTTGGGCTTTTATTATATCGTCTATTTTTTGTTTTTTCTCTTCTTTTTTTTCTTCCTTTTTAGTGGTTTCTTTCTTTTTTATTTTTTCTTCTTTTTTATTTAACATTTCTTTTTTCTTTGTTTCAATTAATTTCAAATCTTTTTCAATTTGCTCTAAAGTTTCATCGATTTTTTTAGGGCTTTTAATTAATTCATATTTATCAAATTCGATTTCAATATCAGTAAATTCTTTTATTTCTTTATACTTTTCTTTTAACTTTTCAATTTTTTCTCTTAAATATTTTAATTCATTTTCTAAATCGTAAAAATGATTATATTGATTAATGCTTGGTATTTTAATTTCTATACTTTTAATTTGTTCAGCTATATTTTTTAATTCTTTATTTGCTTGTTTTATAAATAAGGATTTATCTTTGATATTTTTTACTTTATTTTCTTTTTTCTTATTACTTTTTTGTTTAACTAATACTAATGAAATTGGTAATGCTTTAATTAATTTTTTATTAACATTTTTTGGTTTAATAGATTTTTTTTCTAATGAATCTTTAATTATTTTAGCTTCTATATTATTAACTTTTTCAGGATTTTTGATAAAGTTAGTTTTTATTTCTATTTCTTTTAATTTTGATGTAAAATATTCTTTACTTTCTTTAGACATTGGCGATTTGATCTGTTTTTTTACTTCAAATATTTCTTTTACGATATTTTTTACGTTATCATCTTTTTTAACAATCATTTCATCTAATTTAACATTTATTTTTTCTATTTTTTTATATAGTTTAGGTTGTTCACTTTTTGCTTGTTTATTACTTTTGGCAAACATGTAACCAAATGGACAATAGATTATCGCTATTGCACTATAGATAAAAGATGTAAGTCTAGGATATCTTGTAATTTTTCTATTGTATATTTTAATTTCGTCTTGTTTTTTCTTTTTTTTAAAATTAATACGCCATCTTTTAAGCATATTTTTTAAACTACCTAAAACACCATTCATAAAAAGTCACCTCCTACATTATATCACAAAAAAAGTAAGAATTACTTACTTTACAAATTTAATTGGCCATAAACTAAACGTGGTTGTTCCGTTTATTTTTTTTTCATCTATCAATCCAATAATTCTACTATCGCTAGAATTATTACGATTATCGCCCATTACAAAATAATATCCTTCTGGTATTACCCCATCTAATTTAAAGTCACTAGTAATTGAAGCAAAATGATCTGTTGTTTCTTCTCCATTGATATATAAAATTCCATCTTTATATTCGACAGTTTCTCCTGGTAGACCAATAACTCTTTTTACTAATTTAGAGTCTTTATAATCAAAAACAACTATATCATATCTTTTATAAGATTTATCAAATTTATTTAATAATAATATTTCGCCATTTTTTAACGTATTATCCATAGAAGTTCCAGATACGATAACTGGAGTTACTATAAATGTTCTAATAAAAATAACTGTAACTAGTATTATGGCATAAGGAATTAATTCTTTTAGTAATTTCATCTTATCACATCCTATAATATTATATAACATTTTTAGAAAAAATTAAACAAAAAAAGCTTATGCAGCTTCTTTTACACGACGTTCTTTTATTTTTGGTTGTTTAGTCATTGTTCTGATATAGCCAAGTTTTGCTTGTCTAACTTTACCTGTTCTAACAACTTCAATTGATTCAATAATTGGACTATTGATTGGGAATGTTCTTTCAACGCCAACGCCACCAGATACTTTACGTACGATGAAGTTTTTGCTAACGCCACTTCCTTGAATAGCCATTACTAATCCTTCAAACGCTTGAATTCTTTCTCTTTTACCTTCAACAATTTTAACATTTACTTTAATTGTATCCCCAACTCTAAATTCAGGAATATCGTTACGAATTTGTTTTTCAGTAATTTTGTCTATTAAATTCACGATGTCACTCTCCTTTTTCAAACTATAATCATAATAATTTTATCAGCGGATTACGTCGCTTTTAATAATATCATATAACTAGTTGTTATGTCAACTACTTACTTCTTAATATTTTATTTTTTTTACTATAAAATTCGGTTATTATATAAATTATTAGACAGTAAATTATATTTAAAATTAACGATCTATATATACTTTGTAATAATTCATACAATGAATATGAGTGTGTTTTAAAAATAATGATTGTTAAAAATGTTATTGTACGATAAGTAACAATACTAGCAACTGTCATCAATATGTTAGTATATATATTATTAGATAGTAAGTAATTTATTAATCCAATTATAAATCCCAACATTAAAAATATAAAGAAATTATAAAATAATGTATTGTAATAAGTGATATCATATAGTAAGCCTATTATTGCAATAAATTTAAAGTAACGAAAATTATCATTATTAAAATATGGATAAATAATAACTAAAGAAACAATTGTAAACAACGGTAAAAATAAGCTATTAGGTAAAATATATCGTGATAATATTCCATCTAGGAAAAATGATATCATTGTTATTAAGACAATCATATATTTCTCCTTAAAACTGTAACATAGTTTATATTATCAAAATTGACATCAGATTTCATTTCTAAAACGTTTGATAAATCGAATGTGTCGGTATTTATTCCGGTAATTTTACCTATTACTATTCCAGAAGGAAATATATCGCCCATTCCTGTTGTAGTTACAATCGATTCGTTTTCTATTTTTATATTTTGGGATATTCCCTCAATTGTGTACGTATCATTTTCTTTATTGTACCCATTTAATATCCCGTAAACATAGTTATCTCCATTTTTAATTTTTACTGATATTTTGTCAACTACATCAGTAGCTGTAATTAGTCTTACTGTGCTATTAAATGTTGTTGTACTGATTACTTTTCCAATTAAATTAGTTCCTATTACAACTGGCATGTCTTTAGTAATTCCATCATGTTCGCCTTTATTTATTACTATAGTATCATTCCAGTAATCTAAATTTCTATTTATTACATTGGCGTTTAAATAAGTATATTCAGCTATTGTGTCATTTATGTTCAATAATTCTTTCATATCAGAAAGTTGTTTCTTTAATTCTTCGTTTTCCACTTTGTATTTTTCATTTTCTTTAACTTGATTTTCTAAATCATTATATTTTTCGTACATTTTATTTTTTCCATTGTTTTCGTTTATTTTGTTCACAACAAAGTCTATTGGGAAAGCTAATACTTTTTGTACGGTTAAAACACTATCTTTAATAGTTTTTTCGAATATAGTTAAATTTCTATCTGTAATTACTACATTTATAATAAATCCTGTTATTAAGCAAAAAATTAATATACATATAATTATTATTTTATTTCTTTTTTCTTTTTGTTTTTTTCTATACATAGTATTCTCTCCTAATAGTATTATACCAAAATTTTTTAAAAATAAAAGAGTAATTATTTTAAATTTAATTTACTCTTAACCCTTTCAACTGTTCTTTTTGGATTAGAACAAAACATATTATATAATTCGCGATTTTTCTTTAATTCCTCAATTATTTGAATATCAGTTTTTGCTAGTTTAACTGGATATTCTTCATTGTCTTCATTAATTACCTTAACATCCATACCTAATACATATTTAGCATCTAAATCTAATATTTCTATCAATTTTAAGAAATTACTCATATTTGGCGTACGTGTTCCTGTTTCGTAACCACATATAGAAACTTTTGATACTCCTAACATTTTGCCTAATGTTTCTTGTGACATTTTTTTTGCTAATCTTGCTTCTTTTAATCTTTCTCCTATTATCATATAAACCTCCGTAATCAAATTGTTAACATAATTATATCATTATATTTTCTATTTTACAACTTTTTTAATTATTTGTTAATATTTACTTGAAATTAATATAAAGTTAATGTATAATTAACTACAGGAGGTAATATTTATGAGTAAGTTGCAACAATATCGTATGAAATATAATTATAGTTGTCAAGATATGGCTGACAAATTAAATATTAGTAAATCTTTTTATTGGCAAATTGAAAATCAAAAAAGGAGACTAAGCTATGAAACCGCTTTAAAAATTGCCAAGATATTTAAAATGAAACCTGATGGTTTGTTTTATGATGATTATATAAAAAAAATACATGGTTAAATTTTAACCCCGTTTTATTGATAACGGGGTTAATTTTAATTTTCTTGTTTTTTACTAGATAAAAATGTTACTCTTTCAGCAACGACTTCCATAACATTATGCTTAATATCATTTGGGTAATCAGTAATCTTCGATTGTATTCTTCCTCTAATCCCTATTAAGTCACCTTTTTTACAATATTCGGCAGTTGTCTCAGCAATTCCTTTCCATAAAACACATGAAATAAAATCTGTATCATATTCTCCTTCGATATTTTTATATGGTCGTTGAACAGCTAGTGTTATGTTAGTAACTTTTGTCCCATTTTCGGTTTCTCTTACTTCTGGTTCTTTAACAATTCTTCCTACTAATATAGATTGATTTAACATTTTTTTCCTCCTTTCGAAAAACAATATACTACTTATTAAAAAGCAATTCAAATGATATTTTTTGTGCTTTTTTATAATTTATTACATTAATTTTCAAGTTTAAATTGATTAATTTTGAAAATTATATTTATTTTTTTCTACCAAAGCAATTAATTTTCAAAATCATATAAAATATTAAAAAATTTAAAAAACTTATCATTTTTGATAAGTTTTATTCACATTGCATAAAATATTTTACATCTGTAACTTCTTTTGTATCTTGATCAATTATTAATTCAACATATGAATCATCTGTACATTTTTCTAATTTACTTAAATCATAATTAGCATCTACATATTCATTTGCTTCTTTTAATTGTTTGATTGAAATTGTTGGGTTTGTTAATCCCTCTTGTCCTTTTTGATAATTGTTGTAAAAAGATGTCGCATTGTCTTTCATAGCTTTTTCATAGTCTTTTTGATTATTGCAACCAACTAAAAATGTTAAAGTTACTAATACTAATAATAGTTTTTTCATATTCTCCTCCTCTTATGATTACCATTATATCACATTATTAAAATTTTTTCAAACTAAAAATAGTTTTTTAATAAATTATTTAATTCTACTGCATATTCCATTGGAAGTTCTTCTTTAAATTTATCTATAAAGCCAATTATTAGCAATTCTTTAGCTTTCTCTTCACTTAATCCTCTACTCATCAAATAAAATAGTTTGTCTTGGTCTAATTTTGATACTGTTGCTTCGTGTTCTAAATTTGATGTGTTGTTACTAACAATATTTTTTGGTATTGTATCACTTCGCGAAAAATCATCTATTATAATTGTATCACATTTTATTTTACTTTTTGAATTTGTTGCTTTGCTTGTTATATTTACAGTTCCGCGATAGTTTGCCTCACCACCATTAACCGCTATAGATTTACTTATGATATTACTTGTAGTATATGGCGCAAGATGAATCATCTTCGCACCTGTATCCTGAATTTGATTTTTGGAAGCTATTGCGACTGAAATAGTGTTTCCTCTAGCATATTTTCCATTTAAAATGCATGCTGGATATTTCATATTAACACTAGATCCAATATTACCATCTATCCATTCCATTAAGCCATTTTCTTCTACAATTGCCCTTTTAGTTACTAGATTATATACATCTGTTGACCAGTTTTGAATTGTAGTATAACGACACTTTGCATTTTTTCCCACGTATATTTCAACTACTGCTGCATGTAATGAATCTGAAGTGTATGTTGGTGCAGTACAGCCTTCCATATAATGTAACTCGCTATTTTCATCTACTATGATAATTGTTCTTTCAAATTGGCCCATGTTTTTTGTATTTATTCTAAAATAGCTCTGTAATGGTCGGTCTAACTTTGTGTTTGGCGGTATATATATAAATGTTCCACCACTCCAAACTGCACTATTTAAAGCAGTATATTTATTTTCATCGTATTTTACTAATTTATTAAAGTACTTTTTGAACAAATCTGGATATTTTTTTAAAGCTGTATCAGTATCACAAAAAATAATGTTTTTCTTGACCAATTCTTCTATCATATTATGGTATATAACTTCACTTTCAAATTGAGCTCCTACTCCTGATAAGTATTTTTTTTCAGCGTCAATTAATCCAACTTTTTCAAAAACTGTTTTTGCATCTTTTGGTACATCTTTCCAATTATCAGCAATTTTGTCAGTTACTTTTTTGTAGTAGTTTATTTCATCAAATTTTATATTTAAAGTTGGGCCAAAAAATGGATTATCAAAGTTTTTGAATGTTTCATATGCTTTTAATCGAAATTCTAGCATCCATTTGGGCTCTTTTTTTATTTTTGATATTTCTTTAATTTTTGTTTTGGTTAATCCTTTAGTCATTTTTATTTTCCTTATCAATTATTTTTTTTATTCCCCACCATGGAAGCAATGCACATTTTTTTCTATTAGGTTGTTTATATATATCTTCATAAACTATTGCTTGCTCTAAAATGTCTTTATTGAATTCTTTTTCATTAATCATATTTTCAAAGTTGCTATATATTTCATTGGCTTGGTCAATCGTTTTATCTATTAATGTATCTATCATTATTGATGTACTGCTTGTGCATATTGCGCATGCTTCACCATCAAACCTAATATCAACTATTTTATCATTATCGATTTTTGCCATTAAGTTTATTTCATCGATGCAACTTTCATTATTTGTATTAGAAGTCAAATATGTATTATCATTAATTAATCCTTTATTTTTGGGATTTTGATAATGTTCTAAAATAATGCTTCTTTTTAAATTATTATCCATTTTAACCACCTATTTAATTATATATTTATATTTTAAAAAAATCAAGCAATTTAAACTATTTCGAAGTCTATTAGTTCAATTTTAGTTGATATAAGTTTGTCTTCCTGCTCTTTATTTATGTTTTCAATACTAAGATATTTTTTTAAATCATCAGGAAATACTGTTACTACATTATCTAAATTGCTTAGTACCGCTCCCAAAAAATTTGCGCCACTTGATATACCGACACCTAATCCTAGTTTACTTGCTAATAAATTAGCCATATTTATTGCGTCATCATCATTTATTAAAATTATTTGATCAATTATACTTTTATCTAATAATTCTGGTATAAATTCATCACCAATTCCTTCTATTTTATGTGTTCCTTCACTTATACCTTTACTTATAAGAGGTAGGTTCTCTGGTTCTATTGCAATCACCTTTGAATTTATATATATTTCTTTTAATTTTTTACCGATTCCCATCAAAGTACCACCTGTTCCTACTCCGCTTACAAATCCATTAATTATAATATTTTTATCGATAATTTCTTGAGCCGTCGTAGTATAATTTATTTCTTCATTTAATTTATTTTCAAATTGATTTGGTCTAAAACCATTAAGTTTTTGGGACAATTGATTAGCTCTTTTAATACATTCTAAAAATCCGCCTTCTTGTCTAGATACTAAGTATACTTTAGCGCCATATTTTTCCATAATGCTTTTTCTTTCTTTGCTTACCCAATCTGGCATGAATATGTAAACTGGATTATTAAAATATGCTCCGATAGCTGCTAGCGAGATTCCCGTGTTTCCACTTGTTGCTTCGATAATAGGTTGATTTTTCTTTAATATTTTAGTTTTGTATGCTTCAGTTATTATATAATAAGCCATTCTATCTTTTATACTTCCCGTTAAATTATAATATTCTAGTTTTGCATATATATATTTTATTTTGTTTTGATATTTATATTTTATTTTTATTAAAGGGGTATTACCAATTAATTCTTTCATATAATCACCATATTATTATATGACTATATGAAAAAAAGGCTATTTAGCCTCTACAATTAATTTGATTGCTGTTCTTTCTTCGCCATCGATTATTATATCAGTGAATGCTGGTATGCATACTAAATTTTTTCCTGATGGTGCTACAAAACCTCTTGCAATTGCTATTGCTTTAATTGCCTGATTTAAAGCTCCTGCTCCTATCGCTTGAATTTCTAAACTTCCTTTTTCCCTAAATACATTAGCAAGTGCTCCGGCTACTGAATTAGGATTTGATTTTGATCCTACTTTTAATGTTTCCATATATCTTATTCCTTTCTACAATTTAAATATATGAACAACTTATTTTAATATTCCTATATCTTTATGAAATATTTTTACATTTAACTCATATAATAGTTATGTATAAAAACATTTCATAAATTTATATTACATTTTTTACGTTAAATTTTGAATTTTTTTATTAAATCTGTTGACAACAACGTTATTTTCATGTAAAATTTATATTGCCTACTTGATTTGCGGGTGTAGTTCAATGGTAGAACTCTAGCCTTCCAAGCTAATAACGTGGGTCCGATTCCCATCACCCGCTCCATATTTTATATAATACTAACTTGTGATTATTCACAAGTTTTTTTGTGCCACGTTCTTAGCGGAAGGATTAGAGTTCTGACATTTTTTTATTAACAAATTATTTTTATATTCCAATATATCATCAAATAAATTATACCATTTAATTTGAACACAAAATCTATTTTTCTCATATTTAGGATTGTAATTCAAGCATCTATTCATTGGCTGACAAGATAAAGTACTAAAATGAACACCGGTTGAATAATCATTCATTTTATTATATATAATTTCTTTTATTTCATTTCGTGTTATAAAAACAAAATCATCACAAGAGCCATATATAATAGCATCTATCGAATGAATATCATTATTCCCTTTTAAAATAAATCTATCAATAATTTTATTAATTAATAATTTGTTATTTAATTTTTTATTTAGCAGATCTATTTCATTTTGATGTTCTTTTTTATATTCTTCAACAGAAAGTCTTTTAATACCACTACCATTAGTTGTTCCATCTGCATAATGATATTTTAAGTAACTTATTATATATTTTCTTTCGATATTATTTTCAATCAAAAAATGAATAAACTCTGAAATTGGTTCAACATGAATAGAATTTTTTATACCAGATTTTACACTTATTCTTTTTATTTGATCATTTATTTTTATAAATATATCTGTTTTTTGTTTAAATGGATTCTTCCAAGCAATTAATTTGTCATTTTGTTTTATATTTTCAAATAAACTCTCAATCATTTCCAAACACATAATATTCAAACTTTTTATTTTTCTACCATTTAAATAATTTACTATAAATTGTTCATTTAAATATCCATCCATATTAAATCACCTCCTATTAGTTATATTAGACGTAACTTTATAATTTCCTTTTAATCATTAAAAAAAATTGCATATTTCTGCAATTTTTTATAAAAGGTTGATTACAACCTATCATTTTAAATGGTGCCGAAAGACAGAATTGAACTGTCCGCTGATCCTTACCAAGGACCTGTTTTACCACTAAACTATATCGGCATAATGAAATTATATCACAATTTCATTATCTTTGGAATATAATAAACCTAATATTACAAAGAAATAAGGGGCTACATCAATTACACTTATGTTTCCAAATGCTTGAATACAATATCCTATAAACGAAATATATAAAGCAATATAAAAAGTATCTTTTAATTTAAATCCTTTAATAAATATAATTAAACATAATATACAATATAAAGATAAAGTAAATATACCATTTGTTATTAATATTTGATAATAAACATTATGTGCTTTATCGTAAACTAAACCTTTATCCTTAGGATAAACTACTCTTAAATTATCTAATCCTGCCCCAAATAAATAATACTCTTTAGCTATTGGCAGTAAATTTTTCCATAACTTAAATCTACTGCTACCATAATTATATTCTTTATTATTTTCTTTTATGTTAGTTGTTGTATCTACAATATCATATTTGATATTGTAATTTCTATAATCAGTACTAACTTCTGTATATTTTTTATTTACTAAATAATCATTAATAAAAAATATTAGTATAAATAAAATAATAAGTTTAGATAAATTTATCAATTTGATTTTTTTAAAATTAAATATTATTAAAAATATTAAAGCAAGAACAAATCCTATAAATGGACCGGTTGAATTTGCTAGATATAAACATAAAACAAATAAGCACGATAATATTAAATATATATTTTTATTTTTTAACAAATACAAGGTACTAGTTATTAAAACTAACATAACCATATAACTTCCTAAAAAATTTGGATTACCACATAATCCCATAGCCATATGAGATTTAGAAAAATGTTTAATAAAATTAAAATCAGTATATACTTGCGATAAAGAATATATAACTTGAAAAACACCTAATATTATAAATAGATTGATTATTTTTTCTTTATATTTTTTCTCATTTATATTTTTTACATTTAAAAATAGAAAATAATAATTTAAAAGTGTAAGTAATCCTTCATTTCTATTTATTTCACCAAATATTGATATTTTTACATCTTGTGCGAAAATAGTTGAGATAATTGCTAGAATAATTAAAAAATAAATTATAATATCAACATAGGTTATTTTTTTATAAATTAGATTAATTAAATATAATATTATTAAACCTGGCAATGAAAACCATAAAACATAAACATGGTTAAAATCATATGAATTTTCAATTACACCACTTAAATATAAAATATATGATATTAATTTAAATGAAGGAATTAATATCATATATAACATAATAAATTTGTATATGATTTTTTCTAATTTTATCATAACTAACACCTTTATAATTGTATAATGAAAAACTTGCTTAAGCAAGTAATTTTTTATATGGCGTCCTCGATTGGAATCGAACCAACGACCTACAGCTTAGGAGGCTATCGCTCTATCCTACTGAGCTACGAGGACACAACAATATTATAATATATTTTTTTATTTAATACAATTAAAAAAGATAGAAATCTATCTATTTTATAAAATTAAATAATAATAATATAGTTAAATTAGATGCATATCTTAATTTATAACCTAATTTATAACTAAATTCTAACAATGCAACTTTTTTATCGTATAAACTTACTAACCAACTTTCTTTATATTTAGGTACTACTAAATTTAAAGGAAACATATGACTTCTTATAATATCAGCTTCTTTTTTATTAACATTAAATTTTTCTAAAGCATTAGTTTCTGCTTTTAAAGGATGATTAAAAGTTGAAACAAATTTTTCTTTTAAACTAACATTGGAAGAATGAAAGAAATCATGCAATAATCCTCCAATAGCAACTGATTTATAATCTAAATTATGTTTTTTTGCATATTTATAAGCTTGATAAGAAACTTTTAAAGAATGATCAAATCTTGATATGCCATGATGTTCATAATTTTTAAGTTTTAAAAATTCTTCATCATTTAATATATATTTAACTATATTCAAGTATTCTTCATCTAGTATCATTTTTCACCCCGAACTATAACATTATATCATAGTTAGATAAAAAAAAGAATAACTTTTGTCTAAAAATTATTCAATTTCTAAAGTTTTACCTTTTGGTTGAATTTGAATATAGGTTATTCCATCATTAACGGTTATTTCTTTACCATCTAAAAATTTATAAACAGTTTGACTAGATGGACTTTCCTTTTCCCAAGTAATTGGAACTGCATAACCATTTGATATGAAATATCCCTCACCACTACCAATATTTTCTATTTCTTGTCTACCATAACTATCCATGCTATAATTATTTACTTGATATGTAATAATGTTTTTTGCTTCAAAGGCTTTTCCAGTAACATAATCTTTTCTTAATGTATCATTACTATATTTATTATAAACTTTATTAACAGGATCATATTTAAAGGTATTTTTTTGATAACTTGAATATTCAATATAAACATTATCCGCTTTTATAGCTCCTTCCATTGTTGATAAATCTATTTCATCAACACTATAATTTAATAATGTATCTTTTGTTGAAGTTGTTTCATATCCTCTTTTATCTGCTACTTCTAAAATATTTTCTATGTTGTTATAAGCAGTATGTTCAGATGGAACTCCATTATTTAATAATTCTTGATCTCTCCAAAATCCACTATCAACCATACCATTAACATTATCGATATTTAAATTATTAATATCCTCTTCTGCTTGTGGACTCCATCCAAAATGTGTATATATAGCATCATTTTCTTGAGCGTAGTCTAGAAAATAATGTCTAGAACTTCTTACTGTACCAATTGTTGCTGTATCTTGATCTTTAAATACTGCCATCATTCTAGTAATGCCACCTTCGACAACTATCTCATAAACTAAATAAGCATCATTTAATCCCGTTTGATATGGTTGGGCAGTTTTATGATTATTTATCATAACTGCAATTGGTCTAGTATTAGATTCTAAATCTAAAATTTGTAATTTTTTTTCAACTGCAGGTTCTTGCGATTCTTCTTCTAATTGTACTTCTTCTTTTTTATTAAAAAATATAAAATAAACTCCTACTCCAATTAATAATATAAAAACTAAAAATACTGCTATAATTCTATTCCACTTTAACTTCATAATCATACTCCTTAATAAATGGTGCTGGAAATAGGACTCGAACCTACGACCTACGCGTTACGAATGCGTTGCTCTACCAACTAAGCTATTCCAGCAACTATATTAATTATATCATAAGTAGCATAAAAAAAGACATAAATTTCATATGTCTTTTTATTTAACATGAATATCGTCAATAGTATGTCTATTGCCAGATATTTTAAAATATAGTTCATCTGCTTCATCATAATCAACTATTTTATGATTTTTTAAATTATTGATACAATCATTATACCAATTAGAAAAGCCTTTACTATTAGCGTTAATAATTATTTTACTTTGTGAATGTTGCTCGTTTACTGTAACAAAATCAGCATTATAATATACTTCAATTATTAATTTATTATCTTCCATATTTTCATCATAATTAATATTATAATCACCATTTAAATATAAATTTGTTTTTCGGTCAATAGTATAATAATATTTTAAAGTGTCATCATTTTCATATCTAATATATTGTACATCTTTAAATGTATTAAAAGACAAAATGATTCCTATTCCTAATAATATTATAAAAATTAAAAACGGATAAAGTTTAAATTGAATTTTTTTGCTAAATAAATTAGATAATTGATTAGAAATATATCCAAAGAATACTAATAAACCAACTAAAATAAATAATATTCCTAATAAATCGATACCAATTATTAAATAATAAATTGTAAAACAAATTGCTACCACAATACCTAAATTAACAAATATTAAAGGTAAAACAATAAATATAAAAATGAATATTTTAGCTATTTCTTTTAAAATATTTGCCTCTTCATCTTTTTTTACTTTATTTTCTTTTACTATTTTTTCATTACTTATTTCTTCATTACTTATTTTTTCATTTCTTTTTACTTTTTTGCTTTTTTTTGCTATTTTTTTAGTTTGTTTTATATTATCTTTAAACATTCTAATACTTATTAAAACACAAACAACAAAATATAGAATCCATATTAACATTCCCCACAAAACATTTAAAATAATATCTAAAGGGAAAAATGCAATTTCAAATATTGAATATCCTAATCTACATACAATTAAAAATGGTAAACCAATAATTGCGAAAATAACTAATAAAATAGCTGCTTTAATTAAAATTTCAAAAACAAATTCCAAAGAAATATCATCATGTTTCTTTATATCATCAAAAATACCTTTAGTAAAATTAGATAACTTATTAGCTGCTTCTTTAATAAAATTATGAACATCAATTTTGGCTTCCTCATCACTAGTATATTTTGGATTTATTTTATAAGCTTTTAAAATCTCTTTGCTTAATTCATTTACATCACCAAAATCATTAATAGCTTCTTCCTCTGTTTTACCATTTTTAATTTTTTCATCTATTATTTCACTATATTCATCGATAATATCTTTAACTTCATTTTCATCTAATATTTTTAAATTTTTCTTTAATTTACTAATAAAACTATTTTTATTCATTTTTCATACTCTCCTTTATAAACTTATTAACACTATTAGCGAATACTTTCCAATTATCTCTTAACTCTTCTACTCTTTCTTTACCTAAAACAGTTATTTTATAATATTTTCTTGCAGGTCCTTCAGTAGAATCAACTAAATATGTTTCAAAATATCTTTCATTAGTTAATCTTTTTAATAATGGATAAATTGTTCCATCATTAACATCGACAACTTTAGATACTTCCATAACTAATTCATAACCATACATATCTTTTTTATTGACAGCTAATAAAACTATTAACTCTAAAACGCCTTTTTTAAATTGTGTGTTCATATCTCACCTCTAATACAATTATATATCAACTACCTTGTATTGTCAAGTACTAAATATTTAAAAATAGTATATACATACTATTTAAACAAACTTGATACTTTAGTTTTAACTTTTTGTAATCTTTCATGACAATCATGTTGTTTACAAATCTTATCGATTTTTTTATCCATTTCTTGTCTAAACTCTTCACAGGTTACTCCTGCCCTTATAACAGTCCCATCAAATAACATTACTCTTACATATTCTTTATTCATACATACCACCTTAATTATAATTTATCATAATGAGTCCACATTCTTAATATAAATATTTCCTTTTTTATTTCGTCTATTTCATAAACTAAACGATGTTGGTAACTTATTCTTCTAGAACAGCATCCTGTCAAATTACCTTTTAATTTTTCATAAGTAGGTGGTGTTTGATAGGGATTTATAGAAATCAAATCAAGTAACTCTTTTGCTTTATACTCAAGACCTGCTTGTTTTAATAATTTTTTGTCTTTATCTGCATATTTTGAAAATATTATTTTATATTCTACCATTCTTCACCTTTATTATAAACGCTACATTTAGTTTTATCTTCTTTACGAGCATCTTCTATTGTATCAACAAAACCAGGTATAGAATTTAAATAAATTGTTTCTTCTATATCTCGCCAATCACTTTCAGATAATAAAACAGCATTTTCTCCCTTATTATTAATAATATTAATAGGATTGAACCCTTTATTTACATCAGATACTAATTGAAACAAATTTTGTCTTGCATTTGTAATATTAATTGTATTCACATTAATCACCTCACATACATTATAGCGTACTTTTTAACGTACGTCAAGTTCTTATATTATTTTATGCAATTAATAATTAAAAATAATATTTCTTTAAAAATTTTTTTATTTTTCATAACATTTCTTTAATATTTTATTACAACATTTTTCACTAATAATATTATTAAACATTATAGCAAATAAGTTAGCAATATTTTGATTTTTACTACCACTCAAACAAAAACATATAGGACATACTTTAGCATTTCCAAATATCTTATTTGGATTATTATAAAATTGAATAATATAACTATTATCTAGTTCTGTAATAGTTAATCTGTTCGCATTTTCATATTCTCCATAATCTTCACTTATCCAAATAAATTTGTTATCATTAATTATTTTATTATATGAATCATCATTAATTCTAATATCATTAAATAAATTTTTAAAATAAGCATATAAATCATTATCTTTATCTATAACAAATTTATTATCTTCATGATAATTATACATTACAAAATATAAATCAACACCTTCAAAATTTATTTTCATTTCCTCGTCTTTTTGTTTTAAAGTAATTAAATATTTATCGTTTTCAATACGCCATAATACTTTCATAAAATCACCTTTAATTTGGTGCACAGAAAGGGACTCGAACCCTCACGAATTACTTCATAAGCACCTCAAGCCTACGTGTCTACCTATTCCACCATCTGTGCAAATAAAACTAGAATTAATCTAGTTTTTAAGTGCTTTAAACATTTTACGCCATAATTTATCAGAAGAATAATTCAATATTCCTACTTTATATATTTTTAAGCCATATTTAATTAATAAGAATATAATTACTATCATTAATGCAATAGAAATTAAAACATCAATAATAGTAAACTCTCCCATAACTAACAAAGAGGGACTTAAAATGGCTGATATAAATGGAACATAACCTAATATATTAATTATAATAGATCCTTTAAATGCTCCTGCCATAATAGCTAAATAATAACCTAATAAACTAACTAACATAATAGGTGTTTGTAATTGTTGAAAGTCTTCAGTGTTAGTAGTCATACTAGCTAATATACCAGCAAGTAATGAATAACCAATAAATGTTAAAAACATAAGTATTAATACCAAAGGTATTATATATCTTAATGACTCTAAGAAAGTTGGAGTAAATAAATTATTCATTAACCCACTTACTTGATTAAATACATCATTAATACCTGATACATCACCAAAGAAACTTCTAGATATAAAACCTAATACACCAAATAACAATAATAAACCTGCTTGAATTAAAATGAATAAATTACCAGCGATACATTTACTAAAGAAATGAACTTGAGGTGATACATTACCAATAATTATTTCCATACCACGAGTAGTTTTTTCATCATTAACTTCAGCACCAATCATTTGAACTAAAAATATAACTAACATAAAAAATGGTAAGATAATAATTGGAAATACTGTACTCATAATCATGTCCATATTTTCTTCAGCTGAATCTTTTTCTTCATCTAAAACTGTTCTATCGATAGTAACAGGAGTATTTAGTGCTAACAACTCTTCTTGACTTATTTCAAATTTTTCAACTGCTAAATAAGTTTTAACAGAATTAACAGAATTATTAATTAAAGTCATATTTAAAGTATCAACAAAACCATTGGTAATCATTTCTACTTTTATAATATTTTCTTCATCATAATCAAAAACTAAGGCAATAGAATCTTTTTCATCTTCATTTGTTTTAATCGTTTCAGTTATTTCTTCTTTAGATTTATCATGTTTAATAATCTCATATTTACTGTCTTCGGTTAATTTAAATCCAGCATCAATACTTGCTTTAAACACATCATAAGTATTTGTATTATCTATTACATATATTTTAGTTTCTTTATCAAAATCACCGCCAAAGAAAGTAATTATATGGTCTATATTAGCAACACCGATTATTAGGATAGCTAAAAAGATATTAGCTAAAACAAACCATTTAGTTTTAATTTTTCTTTTTAAACTAACACCAACTAAAAACTTTAATTTATTTTTCATAAGATTCACCTACTTTAGCTACAAATATTTCATTTAAAGATGGTTCTTCAACAGAAAATTTAGTTACATTATCACATTTACTAACATATTTAAATACATCTTTAACTATATCTTGGTTTTCAATTTTAACTTCATATTCATCTACTTTTTTAATAACTGATACAACACCTTTTATCTTTTCAATTTCTTTGGTATCAATATCACCTTTAATTAAAATATTTTTCTTACGATATTGTTGTTTTATTTTTTTTAGTTCTCCTGATAAAACTGATTTACCTTTCATTAAAACAACTAATTTTTTACAAAACAATTCAACATGTTCCATTCTGTGAGAAGAAAATATAATCATACTTCCTTTTTTAGACATTTCAACTATTTCTTTTTTAAACATTTCAACATTAAATGGATCTAATCCACTAAAAGGTTCATCTAATATTAATAATTCAGGTTCATTTAATATTGCTGTTATAAATTGTACTTTTTGTTGATTACCTTTTGATAGTTCTTTTATTTTTTTATCTAAATATTCTGGTATTTCAAATTTTTCTAATAATTCTTTAGTTCTTTTTAATATATCTTCTTCTTTCATTCCTTTTAAAACACCATAGAAAATACATTGTTCTTTAACTGTTAATTTAGTTAATAAACTTCTTTCCTCAGTTAAAAAACCAATTTTATCAGTTGCATCATAATCTATTTTTTTACCATTTAAAGTGATGTTTCCACTAGTTGGTTCAAGTAATCCCATAATCATTCTAAAAGTTGTTGTTTTACCAGCACCATTAACACCCAATAATCCAAATATTTCTCCCGGTTTCACTTCGAAAGATAAATTATCTACTGCTTTAAAATCACCATAATATTTTGTTACTCCATCTACTTTTAACATTATAACCACCTCGAATTTTTGACTTTTTTTAATTTATCATTTTCATATTCATTATAAATTTTAATTAATTTTCTAATTACTTTTTCATAATTATCATATATGTCATCTTGTAATTTTAATTGAACATATTTATAAAAATCTTCCTTATCAGTGTATAAATTCATAATATTATCAACTTTAATTTTACTTTTTTCACTTTTAATATTAAAAACATATTCTTGATAATAATCTATCAATAACTTAGACATAATATCGTTTTCTAAATATAAGAAATTTACTATTTTATCGTAATGTTTACAACAACTGATTGTTATCATTTAATTATAAACCTTACAATATCATTATAAGTTATTGCAACCATTAAAATCATAAGAAGCGCAAGTCCTACAGCATGAATAGTATTTTCAACTTTAATGTCGATTGGTTTTCTTCTTAATTTTTCAATTATTAAAAATAATATTCTTCCTCCATCAAATGCTGGTATAGGAAGTAAATTAATGAACCCAACATTTATACATAAATAACCTGTTAAATAAACTAAATTAATTAATCCTGCTTTAGCAGACTCCCCTACAATATTATAAATTCCTACTGGACCAGATAAATTAGTTAAACTAAGTTTACCAGTAACTAAATAAGTAATAACTAAAAACATCTGTTCAATTAAACTAAAGAACTTACTAAATCCATATTTAATTCCTTCAAAAAATCCATATCTAATAGTTGAATCTAATGAAAATCCATATGAATATACGCCATCTTTTTCGGTTGGTACAATGTTAATTTTTTCTAGTTTACTATTTCTTAAAACTTCCAATTCTAAAGTCTTACCATACTCCATTTGATATTCGATCATTAATCTATCGATTGTATTTATTTTAGTACCATTTAATGTTTTAATCAAATCACCTGATTGTAATCCAGCATTATAACTTGGACTATCAACTGGTACTTGAGATACAATAGGCTTATTATTTGGATTACCATTTATAAAACCAATAATAATCAAAATAATTAAAGCAAAGATAAAATTAAACATAACACCAGCAACAATTGTCAAAAATCTTTGCATCCATGTTTTATTTTGTAATTTTTTATCCTTAGGAACATTTTCATCATCTTCTACGCCTTCACCAGCCATCGCACAAAAGCCACCAATTGGAAATAACCTAATACCATATTCAGTCTCATCATTTTTTCTTTTAAACATAAATATTCTAGGTCCCATTCCTATACAAAATTCATAAACATAAATACCTGCTTTCTTAGCAAATATAAAGTGACCTAATTCATGAACAAAAATTGTAACACTTAATACTAATATAAAATATATTAAAGTCATAACTCATCTCCTATAAAAAATTAATAAAATATATAATAGCTAAAGCTACAAATATAACACTATCAAATCTATCTAACATGCCACCATGTCCTGGCATAATATTTGAAAAATCTTTAATTTTATAACTTCTTTTAATTTGTGAGAAAAATAAATCTCCTAATTGACCAATTATTGATAAAAATAAAGTAATAAAAATTAATAATAACAAATCAATCTCTGAATTAATAAATATTAGATAATACAAAACACTTATCAATACTCCAAAAAATGCACCACCTAAACATCCTTCCCAAGATTTATTAGGCGATATTTCATTTATCTTATGTTTACCAAATAAAGTTCCTACCGAATGAGCAAATGTATCAGTCATAATAGTAATTAAAAATATATAAATGAAATAATACAAACTCATATTTCTTATTATTATTAAAGTAGCAAAAGCTGTACTTAAAAATAAAGTAATTCCAATTAAATAAAAACACTTTTCAACATTAAATTCTTTATTTTTATGATTAAACAATAATAATAATCCATATATTAATAAAACAATTCCTAAAACTTTAAAATCTAAAATAGAACTAAAGTTTTTTTGGATAATACTATTACCAATTAAAAATAAAAAATTTATATAACTAACTAATCTTATCCAATAGTCATTAGTAATAAGATCCAATATTTCTTTAAAAGCTAATAAAGATATAATAATAGCCAAAATATAAAATGGAACACCACCAATATAAACTAAAGGAAGACTTATTAATAAAGCTACTACTGCACTGATAACTCTTTTTTTCATATATGCCTCCAAATCTTTCCTATTTAATATTATATTATAAATTTATATTTAATACAAGAAAAAAGAAGATAAATCTTCTTAAAATGAATCAATATTAATTTTTACTTTTTTTAATCCATTAGCATAAGATGAAGCTTGTACAATAGTTCTAATAGCATTAGCAATAACTCCTTGTTTACCGATTACTGAACCGATTACACTATCGTCTACTAATACTTGAATTGTAATATAATCTTCATCATCTTCAAATTGTTTAACTGAAACCATATCAGGATCAGTTACAACACTTTTTACTAAAAATTCCGTTAATCCTACTAAATTCATTATTATTCTCCTTTAGTCATTTTAGATTCATGGAATTTTTTCATAATACCTTGTTTTTTAAATATGTTTCTAACAGTATCAGTTGGAATAGCTCCATTACTTAACCATTTTTGAGCTAAATCAACATCAATTTTAACTTCAGCAGGTTCTACAATTGGATTATAATAACCGATTTCTTCGATTACTTTTCCATCTCTTTTATTTCTAGAATCTGCAGCTACGATACGATAAAATGGTCTTTTTTTAGCTCCCATTCTTTTTAATCTTAATTTAACAGCCATCATTAATCACTCCTTTTCTTCAAACATTGTAACATAAAATCTAAAAAGTGTCAACTATTTTTGGTTGACACTATATGTAATTTTCATTTACTTCATCTATTTCTTTATCAACATCATCATCAACTATGTCTTCCCAAGGCTCTTCATCCTCTTCAATTGCTATTTTTACTTTTGTTTCCCCTACTATTTCAACACCTAATTCTTTTTCAATATCAAAAGAAATTTGATTATTTTCTAATATATTAACACCTAAACAAGTTGGTTGTTTTAGTGTTCTTACAATTATATCTGTTTCACTACTTAAATCAGCATTTTCTTTTAATTTTACATTGAATAAATCATTGTATTCAATTTTTTGATTAACAACAGTTGTTTTAGAATCATTTTCATAAGAATACCAAATATTTACATCAAAAGATCCATCGACACCTATTTTATCTCCTGTTTTATATCCTTTAAACTTATGATTAATTACCCAACATCCTAAAATTGTAGTTGGTTGATCACTAGTAGTTATTTTATAATTATTTTTAAAATATTTTTTACCTTTACCAATAACTGCCTTAGTGACTATTTCTTTATATAAAGACACAATATCACCTCTCATTTTAATATATGCAATAGGTAGTCATTTGTACATAAAAAAACAAATTATTAAATTTAAATAAATAATCTGCTTTTTAGAATTCATTATTTATATAATTTAAAAAATAATATGTAGAAGATTTTACAGCTTGTTCTTCTATTAATAATTTTCCCCATTCTTCTATAGTTGCCCATTTTGCTGCTTGTACTTCGTTATCATTAAATTTTAAATCTTTTATATTTATATTTTGTCTTAATAACCATACATCAACATAATCTTTTTTTCTTTTATAAGATGCAATTAATTCTAAATTATCTATATTTGGAATAATGTTTAATTCTTCTTTTAGTTCTCTAAAAACTGTTTCAATACTAGTTTCACCAGCAATACATGCACCACCTGTATTAGTCCACATATTAGGAAACATTTTTCTACTTGCACTTCTTTGTTGAATCAATATTTCATTTTTGTCATTAACAATCCAAATATGAATTGATAATCTATATTTTCCCTCTGGGACAGCATTCCTTTCACATGTTTCACCTGTTAATTCTTTTCTATTGTTTAATAAATCTACTAATTCCATTTTATCATTCCCTTCTTAATCATTACACTCTAATGGTTTAGGTTCATCTTTTTTAACTATTTTAAATTCTTCATAATTTTTTATATCATCAAAATCTAATAATCCTTTATTCAACGCATCAATTATAGACATTTCAATATTATTTTTTTTATATTTAATATTTGTATAATCAGTATAAATTCTTGTTCCATCTTCAAATTCATATACAAAATTAAGACAATTTACAATTGAATTTTTATCAAAAATCAATTCATACTCTTCTTCTTTTTGACAACCTGTTAATAATATTATTAAAATTATACACAAAAATATTTTTTTCATTTATTTCTCCTAACTTATTATTCAAAATCAACTTTTATATATTTAAAAGTAATTACTCAAAATTCCAATAATTAAAGGAATAAAATTAAATACGATTACCATAATTACTATATCCTTTATTGTCAATTTCCTATCTGGATTTTTAACTAATTTACTTGCAATATATTTAGCTACTTTATTTTTTTCATATATTTGTAAATAAAATGCTAGTATAAACATTGTAATAACAAATATAAATGATATTACTATAGTTTTATTTGATTCAAAATCAAAAAATATATTAAATATTCCTCCTATAACTGATGAAGCTAAACATATCATAATAAAATTAACTATATGTTCAACTAATTTTCTTGCATTAGGCATATAAAATCACCTCTTAAATATACTACATAATAATTATATCATAGTTTAGTTATTTATTGTTATTATTAAAAAACAAATAAATTACTTTATTTGTTCCCATGGTAAATTATCATAACCAAAATGACCATAACTTGCTATATCATAATAAATTGGTCTTAATAAATTTAATTCTTTTATAATGTTATCAACTGAAAAATCAAAATTATTTTTAACATAATCATTTATTTCTTCTATACTTACTTTATTCGTATTAAATGTTTCAATATTAACACTAATAGGTTGTTCTAATCCAATAGCATAAGATACTTCTACTTCACATCTATCACATAAATTATGATAAACTATATTTTTAGCTACATATCTTGCATAATAAGCAGCACTTCTATCTACTTTAGATGGATCTTTACTACTAAAACAACCACCACCGACTTTACCAACGCCACCATATGTATCTACTACTATTTTTCTTCCCGTTGTACCACTATCACCAAATGGTCCTCCAATTACAAAAGAACCACTTGTATTAATTAATATTTTAGTGTCTATCATTAATTCTTTAGGTATAACTTCATCAATTACATTTTCTTTTATATATTTTTTTAATTCTTCTTGTGTAACATCTTTTTTATGTTGAGACGAAACAATTATTGTATCAATTCTTTTAGGAATATTATCTACATATTCTACTGTAACTTGAGCTTTACCATCTGGCATTAAAATAGAATTTTTATCTTTCTTTCTAACTAAAGCAAGTTGTTTTGTTATTTTGTTAGCAAGTAAAATAGGCAAAGGCATAAATTCTTTAGTTTCATTAGTTGCATAACCAAACATTATTCCTTGATCTCCGGCACATATTTTCTTTCTAGAAACAGCGTTATTAATTTCTTGTGATTGACCGCTTACTTTAACTAATACTTCAAAATCATCATCATAGCCAATATCTTTAAGTACATCTTTAGCTATTTTAGAATAATCTAATTTTGCTTTTGTATTAGCTTCTCCATATATTAAAATAAAATTATCTTTGATTGTTGCTTCTACAGCCATATGACTATTAATATCTTCCATTAAAGCCATATCTAATATTTTATCGCTTATTTTGTCACATATTTTATCTGGGTGACCTTCGGTTACTGATTCACTAGTTATCAATTTTTTCATTTAAATTACCTCCAATTATATTATATGAAAAAAGACTCCATGAAAGAGTCTTTTTCTTTCATCGATATTAGCTTTACCACCTAACTTAATAGGTTGGTATGAGTTCACTGAGCTAATCCTCTCCCTCATTCTTGATAAAATTATATTATTTCGCCATCCATACTCCATGTTTTAACTGAAGTTATTTTGACATTTACTATTTTTCCTAAATAACTACTATCTGCTTTAACATTTACTAATTTCATAGTATCAGTATATCCTTTTAAATAATTACCATTTTTACTACTATAATCTTCTAATAAGACAGGTACTATTTTATTTAAGTATTTATCATTATTTTCTTTAGAATATTTATTTACTAAATTATTTAAAGTTTGTAATCTTTCTTCTTTTTCTTCTAAAGTTATATCATCTTTCATGCGACTAGCTGGTGTTCCAATACGAGGAGAAAAGATAAAAGTAAATGCGCCATCATATTTACAAATATTTACTACATCTAATGTATCTTGAAAATCTTCTTTAGTTTCGTTTGGAAAACCAACTATAATATCTGTCGTAATTGAACAATTAGGTATTTTAGATTTTAATTTATTATATAAATCAATATATTCTTCTTTGGTATATCTTCTACCCATTAATTTTAATATTTTATCAGAGCCTGATTGTAAAGGTAAATGAATATAAGGCATAATATTTTTATATTTACTCATTACATCGATCATATCATCATTAAAATCCCATGGGTGACTAGTTACAAATCTAATTCTTTCGATATTAGTTTTAGCAACATCTTCTAATAAATTAGCCATGTTATAATCGATATCCAAGTCTTTACCATATGCATTAACATTTTGACCTAATAATGTTACTTCTTTATAGCCATCTTTAATCAATTCATTTACTTCATCAATTATATATTTAGGTAATCTACTTCTTTGTTTTCCTCTAGTATAAGGTACTATACAATAAGTACAGAATTTATCACAGCCATACATAATATTAACCCAAGCTTTATATTTACTATCTCTCTTAACTGGAATATTTTCAATAACATCACCTTCAATAGAAAATACATCTATTTCTTGTTTATTTTTTGATTTTTCTATTATATTAGGTAAATCATAAATATTATGAGTACCAAAAACAAAATCAATCCATTTATATTTATTTAATATTTCATCAACTATTACTTCTTCTTGGGCCATACAACCACCGAAACCAACCATAACTTCTTTAGATTGTTTCATATGTTTAATTCTACCTAATAAGCCAAATACTTTATTATGAGCATTTTCTCTTATTGCACATGTATTTAAAATAATTAAATTAGCATCTTCCATATTATCAGTAGCAGTATATCCCATATCTTCTAATATTGCTTTAATATTTTCAGAATCATGTTCATTCATTTGACAACCATAAGTCTTAACAAAATATTTTTTGTTTAACCCTAATGTTTTTTGTTCTTCTGTTATTTTATAATTATCTAAAATTTCAACTTTTTCTTTTGTTCTTCTTCTTGCATCATTTAAATTTGGTAGATTCATTAAAACCACTTCCTAGGTATAAATAATATCATATTTAATAAATTATTTCAAGAAAAAAATTGTAACTAAGTACAATTTAAATTTCTTGAATCATAATTAAAATTATTGGTTTTGATTCTGTTTGTTGATAAAAATAATTTCCTACTTTATCTCTTATTTCATTTTTAGTTTTACCATAATCAATATAAGATACTTTAGTATTATTTTTAATTATTTCCAAAGCCATATTACTAGCTTCTTTAATTAAATCAATATTTTCTTTAACATAAACAAAACCTTTAGTTACAATTTGTGGACCTGATAAAATTTGTTTAGTAGCTTTATCAACGATAGCTAAGATTAAAACAATACCATTTTCTCCCAACATTTCACGATCTTTGATAACTAAGTCGCCAACATCGCCTAATGTTTTACCATCGATTAATATATCATCTACTTTAATAAATTCTTTATCATCAGTTAGTTTACCATTAACAAAAGTAGCTACTTCACCATTTAATTTTAAAATGATATTTTCGTCTTTCATACCCATTTGTTTAGCAACTTCACTATTAGCCACTTGATGCCTATATTCCCCATTAACTGGAAAATAATATTTAGGTTGTAATAAATTTAACATCAACATTAAATCTTCACTTGAAGCATGTAAGGAATTAAATTGTTTGCTTGACATTGTAATTAAATTACATCCTTTTTTAGCTATATCATCAAATACCATAGTAGCACTTTTTTCCATACCATCATAAACAGGTGAAGCGAAAATAATAGTATCATCTTCTGTTAAAGTTATAAATTTATCATATCCTTTAACAATTCTTTTAATATTAGAAAAAGGTTTTTCTCTTTCATCAGATACAATTATAATTGAATCTTTTTCTAAATGATGTATATTACCAATTCTTGATTTATCAAAATTGATATAACCATTATTAATTGAATTAATTAAAGTATTTTCTAATCTTTTACCTAAAATAACAACTTTTTTATTTGATTCAGTTATAACATTTAACAATTCTTGAATTCTAAATATTTGACCTTGTAATATATTAATTAAGATTCTATTTTTAGAATTATTAATAATTTCTCTTAAATAATTATAACTTCTATGTTTTGGAGATGTATAACCTATTTTATCAGCATATAATGATTCACTTAATAAACATAATACCCCTTGTTTTCCAACATAAGCAAGTTTACCAATATCAGTTTTATAATTTCCTTGCATAGCAGAATCAAAAACAAAGTTACCAGTATAAAATATTGCTCCATCTTTAGTATATAATACATATCCAACGGCATCTGGTACCGAATGCGATAAACTAATAGGGAAAATATAATTCTTACCTACTTTTATTTTTTTATGTGGTTTAATTTCAACTAAATCAGCTTTTAATTTTTCTTGCTTTAATTCTTCTTTTAACAAATCCAAAGTAAATTTAGTTCCATATATTTTGATATTTGGTAAGTCATATAGCATATCAGGAATAGCGCCTATTTGTTCATCATGACCATGAGATAAAAATATACCTTGAATTTTATTTTTATTTTTAATTAAATAATCATAATTAGGAATTATATAATCAACACCCAACATTTTATCATCAGCATATTTTAATCCAGCTTCAAATATATATATTTCATCATCAACATTAACAACATACATATTTTTACCTATTTCATTTAAACCACCTAACGCGAAAATTTTAATCATTTAATAACCTCCTTTCATTTAAAAAGACTAATTAATTATATCAAAAAATAACGAATTAGTCCAGTTCTAGTTATTTTATTTTTACATCTTATTTATTACTTTATTATTCAACCCTAATAACATAAAATTAAAATCAAATGAAAAAATAAAATTTTGGTATCAAATTATTAGTAGCAAATGTAACTATAATATTATTTTTATAAACATAACTTATTAAAATTTAAATTATAACATTTTTCAAAGAATTTAAAAAATCAATAAAATAATTATCATTTTATTGACTACTTACAATTATGACATCATCACCAATTGTTTTTATTTGACTCCACTTTATTTCTATTTCATCTTTTGATGTAAACATCGATATTAAAAATTTACTTTTTTCAACAACCAAATATTTTATTGTTCCATTTTCAATTATAACATCGATAATATTCCCAATTAATTTGCCTTCTGTTGTTATAATGTTCTTAGATTGTAGTTCACTTAACCGCATATTACCACCTAATAATATTTATTCATTATTTTAATAATTTTTTCATATTATCCAAACAATTCTTTTCAATTCTTGATATCTGAGCTTGGGATATACCAATTTCTTCTGATAATTCCATTTGGGTAATACCTTCAAAATATCTTTTATAAATAATATATCTTTCTTTTTCTTTTAACTTATTAATTGCCTCTCGCAACATAATATTCATATCTAAACCTACTTTATCCTTTTTATCTGCTATCTGTTCTTCTAAATAAATTGTATCTCCTCCATCACTATAAATAGGTTCTTGAATACTAACAGCATCTTTAACTGCTTCAAAAGCCTGCATAACATCTAACTCGTCTAGTTCTAATGCTTGAGCAATTTCTTTAATAGTTGGTTCTCTATTTAATTTATTAGTTAATTCTTCTTTAGCTTTTAAACCTTTATATGCAATATCTTTTAAATTTCTAGTAACTCTTAACGAACTATTATCTCTTAAATATCTTTTAATTTCTCCTAATATCATAGGAACTGCATAAGTTGAAAATCTTACTTCATGTGATAAATCAAAATTGTCAATTGCTTTAATTAATCCAACACATCCGACTTGAAACAAATCATCTAAATTATCAGTTCTGTTATTGTACTTTCTTAAAATCGATAAAACTAATTTCAAATTGCCACTAATTAAGTCTTCTTTAGCTGACATATCACCACCTTGATACTTTTTAAATAAGTCAATCATCTCTTCATTACTTAAAACTTTAATATCCGCAGTATTCACGCCACAAATTTCAACTCTATGACGTGCCATAAAAAAATCTCCTTTCATATCAATTATGATATAAAAAGAGATATTTAATACAATTACTTTATAAAATTACCATCTTTCATAATTATTTCACCATCAGCTATGACTTCTAAATCTTTAGTTCCAATCATAAAATCAACATGCGTATTACTTTTATTAACTATGTCAAAATTAGGTTCTTTGATACATTCTAAATAACTAGATCCTAACGCTAAATGACAAGCAGCATTCTCATCATATAATGTTTCATAAAAAATTAAATTAGATTTAGATATAGGAGAATCATAATCAACTAAAGCAACTTCTCCTAAATATTTAGAATTTTCATCATATTCAATTATTTGTCTTAAAGTTTCCTTACCTACTTTAGCATCAAAATTAATAACAGAACCATCTTTAAATTCTAAATAAAAATCTTCAATTAAACTACCATTATATACTAATGGTTTCGAACTATAAACAATACCATTAACACCAAACTTATAAGGTGATGTAAATATTTCTTCTGTTGGCATATTAGCAATTGTTTCTATTCCATTTATTACTGTATTACCACCAGCCCATATATGATCTTTTGGTAATTCTATTGTTAAATTTGTGCCTAAACTATTTTTAAAAGTTAATTTTTTATATTGTTTATTATTCATAAATTCTGCTTTTTTACTATTTAATTTTATTTTATTATCCCATTCCTTAATCGGATCATCTTTATCAATTAAACACATTTTATAAATAATATTCCATAACTTATTTACATTATCTTCTTCATTTGAAAATAACTTATCAGCCCATGTTTTAGTTACAACCGAAGCAATACACCAAACAATTTCATTTTTTAATTGTCTTTCTTTATAAATAGGTTTCGTTTCTCTTACTAACTTCGCGCTTAATTCTAATTTTTTATTATCGATACCACTAAAATCTTCATAAGCATATAACATTAAAAAACAAGCATCTTTTTTCGCATATTCATCAAATATTTTTTTATTAAAGAAACTACTATTTTTTAATTCATCATCACTTAAATTATTTAATTGTAATTTTTTTAATTCTTCATCTTCAAAATCAATATGAATATCTTTAACACCAATTTCATAAGCCTTTTTAACTAATATCCTTACAAAATCATAAACTTCAATTGGACATGATATTAATAAAGGTTGATTAGATATATTTAAACATCTTTTTAATAACAATTCCGCATACTTTTCTTGCATTTTATCACTCTCCTATAATTATTATATCCCAAAAAGATACATTTTAATTATTTTTTTTAATATAATTAATTAGGTGATTAATTATGTATTATAAATCAACTTTACCTTATCCTGAAATTAAAGTTGAAAAAGAAAACATTGAATATGCGAAAATGTTAATGTATCCATATGCTAGTACGATAAGTGAAGACACAGCAACTCATCTATACATGTTTCAATCATTTATTTTAGATGATGAAATAAGTAAAATATTAGAAAATATTGCCATAGTAGAAATGAAACATTTAGAATTACTAGCAAGAACAATTAATATGTTAGGACTTAAACCAGAATATAAATCTAATGATATTCCATGGACAACTGAATACGTTAACTATAATACTAACTTAAAAGAGATATTAAAAATAAATATAGCAGCCGAAACATTAGCAATTAAAAACTATAATAATTTAATTAAAGTAATAGATGATAAATATATTAAGGAATTATTACGAAGAATAATAATTGATGAAGAAATACATTTAAAAATATTTAATGATTTATTAAACAAAAATAATTAAAAAATTCATAATTTAATTGTTATGAATTTTTTTATTTAACTAATATAGCACGAGTTGACCTGTCGGAAAAACTGCCACCATTAGATTCATAGAAGTAAAATAACCCAGAATTTACTTCTTTACCATCCCCCCCACCACGACGAAACCAATAGCCAGTTCCACTAGAGCACGGAAAACGTGTGTAGTCACTATACCAACCACCAGTACTAATTCCAGTTGTTTTTAATATTTCTTTCGTGGCATCTCCTAATTTACCTCTATTTTGGGTAGTATAAGATGTATCATATATATAGCTGTCATAATATTTTGAATCAGGTGTTTCACTAAATCCAGACCAAGCTGAAGCAAAGCTACCACTGCTACTTACCATATTACCCATGACGTATTCTGCTGCCCCACCTGACATATCATACACTCCATAAATATTTCCCGTAGTAGATTGCGCAACATTTGTTTTATACGCATTTGAAGAACCACCACCTGCGTAATATCTACTACTTGAATTTGTTACAACTTCTACGCATGTTCCGTCAGTACATGTACCATATTTACTATGAGATAGATATACTACTGCTCCCCATTCCATATTCTTCATCATATGACTATCACCATTCAATGAATATGTTGTACTCATATTTTGTATTGCTGTAAAAAATGATGATACTGCTTTATTTCTTAAACTGGTTATATTAGGTTTTATAGTTATCTCATCTGTGCTGCCACTTACTTCAAATTTTCCTACCCAAAATCCTCTTAATTCTTGATCTCCGAATGTAAATGCTGGATGAGTATATGTACTTGTTCCATTTTTTATACTTCCATTTGTCGAATCTGTACATATTTCACTACTATCTCCATTTGCTGTATCGACACATTCTACTGTTCCGCTACTATTTGTTCCACTTTCAAATTTTATTTGAATTTCCTGTTCTTCTACACCTTCATTGTTACCATTAAATATTGTATATGTATATCTTGGTATCCATACATACCATAAAGCTATTTCATCTTCACTTATTGGATCTCCGACATTTTTACTAAGATCATTATTTAATACAACCGCATTTGCCCATTCTTTAGCATCATAATTATACCATTTCTGTGATACATCAGCATATATCCAATTTTCTCCATCATAGTATACTGGTATCATATTATCTAATAGTTCCGGACTATTAGCAATGCCACTATCATCAGAAGGTTCTTCTGGTTGACTATCTTCTCCACCTATTTCTCCATTACATTCTTCATCATCCATTACAAATGTTCCACTGGCACATAATGTAAATGTATGAGTATTACTTTTTACAACTAACTCTGTTAATTTAGTACCATTATATGTTAATTTTTCTACTGTCGCATTTCCTAAATTAACCATTGTTGGTACATCTTCTTTTGTCATATCTTTGGTGCATATTTTTGTATAACTATTATCTAGTTGATACTTCATCTCTTCACTAGCACAATAATTATTGATGCCACTTAATATCATATTTGCTTCTGATCTTCCTGCTGATATTCTTGCATCATCTATTACATTTAATATTATTGGTGTAGCTATAAGTGCTACTATAGCTAATATAATTATTACTGCTAGTAATTCTATTAATGTAAAGCCTTTTTTAGTCATAAATACATCTCCTATCTTTATATAATTATATAACATTTTATTACCAAATGCAATAAATGTACTTAAACTTTACAAAAAATAATCAGAAATTAATCTGATTATTCTGAAGGTGTAGATATATCATCATCTGGTATACCATCACCATTTAAATCTAATTTGACAACAATTTTTCTATTTTTAGTTACAGTGTTATTATCACTATCAGTAACAGAATAAGTTATAATATTTGTTCCTTCTAAAAATATACTAGTATCTGTAAAAGGTAAACCATTAAATGTTAGTGTTGGCTTTAATGTACCATCTTCCTTATCAGTAACAGTTACATCGCTTAACAAATCAATTATTGTTCCTTTAATCATAATAAGTGGTGTTTCATCAAAAGATATAACTGGTAATTCACCTATTATAGTTGGTCCTTCAGGTTCAGGACTTGGTTTTGGTTCAACATATACAGGGTCATTAACATCAGTAGCTTCTTTATCGTAACTACTTTCTAATAATTCACCAGCTATAACCTTATCAATTAATCCTTGAGCTTCTGTTACTGTTTCTTCAATTGGTTTCATAACATATAATTTTTGAGTTGGATAAGAATAAGTGTATTCACTTCCATCAGTTCCATCTAAACTATAGCTTGTAATATTCCAACTAGCCATATCATTTAGTTGCATTTTAATTAATTTTTGAATGTCATTATCGCTCATATTAGTTTGAAAAGTACCATTTAATGAGCTTAATATTTTACTATAACCTGTTATAATTGCAGGACTAGTTGCTTTTCTTATAATACCATCAATAACTGCTTGTTGATTAACACCACGACCTCTATCTCCCCCAGCACTTATAGGGAGTTTCTTTCTTTCACGAGAGAAAGCTAAAGCTTGTTTACCATTCATATGATTATACCCTTCAGTAAAATAATATGTTCCGCCAGCTGATGGAGAAGTAGTAAAAGTATATTTAGAATATACATCAACGCCACCTAATGCATCAACAATTTGTTCTAAAGATGAAAAGTTAACTCTTGCATAATAATTTATTTCAACATCTAATAAATCTTCTAATGTTCCAACAGAAGTTTCAACGCCATAAAGTCCAGCATGAGTTAGTTTATCTTTATACCCTGTTGTGCCCCTTAATTGAACATAATAATCTCTTGGGATAGAAATTAATAATACTTGTTTTGTTTTAGGATTAACTGTTGCTATCATATTAACATCACTTCTTGATACAGTAGAAATACTTCCATAAGAATCAATACCACTTATATAAACAGTAAATGGCTGATTGGTAACGTCAGTTTCTTTAGTAATTTCAATTTCTGTTTTAATATTTATTGTATAAATTGTTCTAAACTTTCCATTATATTCTTCATTTTGTTCATATATTAAAGACATAGATGATTCTTCAATAAAAACTGAATCTATTTCTTTATTTATTAAATCTTCAAACAATTCCACATTATTATCGTATTTTACATTTTGAATTGTAATTTTCTCATTTAATTTTGTTAAAGCTTCATCAATATTAGAGAGTTCGTTAGAAGTATAACCAATATTAGATAAATCATTTAAAGACTCATATCTACTATCATTTAAAACTAATACTAAATAGTTTTCTTCTTTATATTTATTTGTTCCAAATCCTTTAAAAAATCCCACAGTTATATTTAAATAATAAAATAGAACCCCCATAATAATAACTAAAATTCCACTTAAAACATAACCTATTATATTTTTTATTTTATGTTTTTTAAATAACAAAAATAATAATCCAACATCATACAAAATAAATATAACAAATAATAATAATAAATATTTTAATGGTACCATATTAGTACTTATAATAAATATTAAAAACAAAACAGATAAAAAAGCAACAATTGTATATATAATTCGATTAATGCTTAATTTCATATTATCACCACTTAAATCATTATACCACATTTTTTATATATTTATTTAATATATTGTACAATTTACAAAAATTGGACAATATATTAAATTTTTATATACTTATCACATCTATTACCCCATATGTCAATTAGTTTATTATCTTTATAGATTCTTAATATTTCACAGTTATTACTACAACCACCACAATCTATCGCTTTAGTATCAAATGAAACATCTTGAATATTTAAATCGTATATTTTATTAGAACTATTTTTTTTAGATAATATAGCTATTCCTAAAGCGCCCATTAAATGACTATTAGGATCAACTATAACATCAGTATTTAATATTTCTTTAAAATATTTTAATACACCTAAATTTTTAGATACACCACCTTGAAATATAACTGGTGATTTTATTTTTTTTCCTTTACCAACATTATTTAGATAATTTAAGACAATACTTTTACATAGTCCAGCTACAATATCTTCTTTTTTATATCCTACTTGGGCTTTGTGAATTAAATCTGATTCTGCAAACACAGTACAACGAGCTGCTATTTTAACAGGATTATTACTTTTTAATGCAAGATTTCCAAAGTCTTCAATATTTATATTCAATCTTTTTGCTTGACTAGATAAAAATGAACCAGTACCTGCGGCACATAATGTATTCATTGCATAATCGGTTATAATGCCATTATTAAGTAAAATTATTTTGGAATCTTGACCGCCTATTTCTAATATTGTTTTAACATCTGGATATATTGATAATGTTCCAATAGCATGAGCCATTATTTCATTTTTAACTACATTAGCATCCAACAACAATCCAATTAATTTTCTAGCACTTCCGGTTGTTCCTATTCCTTTTACCACATATTTTTTATCTAAATTATTTTTTAATATATTGATTAATTTTTTAACAGAAGTAACAGGATTACCTTCTGTCCATATATAAGAAGAAGTAATTATTTTGTTATTATCATCAATTATTACTCCTTTAGTCGAAATACTACCTATATCAATACCTAAATAACAATTCATTGTCTCCTCATTTCTATCATATCATAAAAAGCTTCTAATCTAGTTTTTATTCCAACTTCACTCGTATTCGCATCAAAACTAAAATATATTATAGGTACATTATAATTACTAGCAATTTTATCAATTATTGGCATTGAACCTATTTCAGGTGTACAAAAACTAGATTTGATATGAATAATGCCATCATATTTTTTATCACATAAATATTTAGTCCAATATATATTACTAGATGCATCCGCACCCATTTTATATTTCATATATTTTTTAGATTTCTTTAAAGCTTTTTTAATTGTTTTTTTATTTTTAAATAATAAATAATTTACATTAGTAAATCTTTTGATTTCAATATTAAATGAAGCTAGTTCTTTTTCTAAATAATAATTACTAAAAGGTTCCATTAAAGTATATAATTCCCCTATTACCCCAACTTTTAAACATTTTTTTGGTTTTTTAATATTTATTTTCTTAAACTTTCTAAAATATTTTTTATACAAAACATACAAATTGATTGGATTATTAACTTTACTAAATCTATCCAACATTTCTTTATTTAAATTATCAAAACTATTTTTATTTACTTCAAATCCAATATTTTTTCTTACATAATCATCTATTTTATCCATATATTTAACCATATTTTTCGTTATGTATAAATAATATAGGCCTTTAATAATATTAAATTTTTTATCAATTCTTTTAATCATTTTATATATTCTTTTAATGTTTGCCTTACCATTAGTAATTAAATTAAGAAGTTCAAACTTATATCCTAAATCTTTTAATATTTGCTCTTGTAATTCACTATAATAACCATATCTACATCCACCACCAAATTGAATTAATATAGATGCCCCTTGTTCTAAAGATTCAATCATTGTTCCTAAAGTATATTTAAAAGGAGTACATACAAAATCCGGGCTATATTTACTACCTAGTTCAACTGTTTTAGCAGTTATAAAAGGTGGTATAATTATTTCAGCATCAACTATATGACTTAACAAATATTTAGCAGGAATATAATAATTTCCCATATGGGGAAAAGATACTTTAAGCTTGCTCAATTATATCCACAAAACTTTCTATTCGTGTTTCCATTCCTGCTAAAGAATCTAAATCATCAATAACCAAATTTAAATAAGGTTTATCAATTTTACGCATCACTAATTCATTTACCAAACTATCTAAGCCACATGGAAAAGCAGTGAAAAAGACAATCCCGTCAACTTTTTCTTTACAATACATAACACTAGATACATTTTTTTTACTATACTTCCAATATAAATCTTTTGATAAATAAAAATAATAATCATCATCAAATAAATCACTATAAATTATTTCAACATCATATTTTTTTATTATATCAATTATTTCATTTAAATACTTATCCCTAATATTATAAGAATGACCGACTAATAATATTTTTTTATTTGAGCTATTTAATTTATTAATATTTTCTAATTTTAATTTTTTTAATTCTTTGTTATATATAATTGAAGACTTTAAATAGGCTTTTTTAATTTGGTTTCTTTTAAAGCCTAATTCCTTACCAATTTTAATAAAATTTTTAATTTCTTTTTTACTATCAAATGTAAGTATTTTAACATCTAATAAATTGTTACACAAATCATATAAACAATCAAAATTTGAGCACATTTGATTTTTTATACCATAATTTAATTTCGGTATTAAAATATAATCACATTTATCTTTTAAATAAGCAACATGACCTAAAAATATTTTTAAAGATAAACACATCTCACTAGTAGCTATAGTATTACCTAACTCTAAAATTTCTTTATTGGTATCAAAACTTACAACTTCAACCCCTAATTCTTCAAAAAAATAAATCCATTTTTTACAATAATAATAGTATAATCCCTTAGGTAGTCCAATTTTCATTATAATCACCTACACAAATTATATTTACTAAATACAATTTATATGACTTTTAATAAACATTATGATATAATTTTATTAGGTGAAATTTATGGAATTTAGAGAATTGACTAATCAAGAATTTATCAATTTTATAACAAACTGTCCTTTAAAATCAATATATCAAACTCCAGAATATGGATTTATAATGAACAATCAAGGATTTAATTCAGTTATTTTAGGTTTAGTTAAAGATAATATTGTTAAAGCAGCATCATTAATATTGATTAAAAAAGAAGAAGGATTTAAATACGCTTACGCTCCACGCGGATTTATATTAGATTATGAAGATTTTTATATTTTAAGAGATTTCACAATTAATTTAAAAAATTATTTAAATAATCTGGGAGTAATGGGAATAAAAATTAATCCTCTAATAATAAGAAATATTTATGACTTTAATAAACAATTGTCATATAAAAATCCTAAATATGAGTTAATATATGAATCATTAAAGCAAAATAATTATTATCATTTAGGATATAATAATTTCTTTGAAGCTTTAAAGCCAAGATTTGAAGCAATTTTGGATTTAAATATTTCAATCAATGAATTATTTAAAAATGTAAAAAAAGAATATCGCACCAAAATAAGAAGTGCAATTAGAAATGGTATAAAAGTTTATAAAGGAAATATAAACGATTTAACATATTTATATAACTTTACAAAAGGGAAATATAAACGAGAATTAAATTACTTTAAAGATTGTTATAACTATTTTTATAAAAGAAACATGGTTGATTTATATTATACAAAATTAGATACCAAAACATACTTACAAATTATTCAAAAAAAGTTAAATTATTATGAGCAACATACAAATTACTTAAATGAACTTATTATAAAAAAAAGAAATAACAAAAAAATTATTACTAAAAAAATCAATATGGATAAATATTTAAATAAATATAGAAATGAACTAGTAAAAGCTACTAATTTGTTAAGAACTTATCCGGATGGTATTGTAACATCTTGCATTTTATTGATAAAACAAGATAAAGAAATTACAATTTTAATTGATGGATATGATAAAAAATTCAAAAATTTAAATTCTAAGCATTTATTAATTTGGCAAATAATTGATATTTATAAAAATCAAGGTTACACTAAATTTAATTTAGGTGGTATGTCTAATTTAACAATTGATGAAAAAAAATATAACGGATTAGACGAATTTAAATTAGGTTTTGGTTCCAAAATGTACGAATATGCTGGCGACTTTGAATTAGTTACTCATAAAAGAAATTATAATTTATATAGAAACTATGTTCCTTTAAAAAATCTAATAAAAAGCAAGTTAATTAAATAACTTGTTTTTTTTACAAAAAGTTTTGTTAAACTTTATGACTGATAATACAAAAAGTGTGATATAATGGTTATGCCAAACAAAATGTAGAAAGGAG
>CALVYK010000009.1 GCA_944372195.1 uncultured Bacilli bacterium | reverse complement strand
TCAACTAGTTTAGTTGTTTTAAATAATAATATATATAAAATATTGATATTTGCTATAGGTTCTTTAATAGGCAGTTATATAGGTTCCATATTAGAAGAAAAAATTGCTTTAGGTAATAACATGTTATTTATAATAAGTAAAAAATATAAAAAAATAAGTAAATTAGAAAATACTTACTTAATTAACAAAGATATATTAATGATTATGGTTAAAAGAAAAAAAAGAAAAGAACTTATTGATGAAATATTAAATATTGATCATAATGCTAAAATAATATCCGAATCAGCTAAACAATTAGTTTTTAAATAAATAAGGATTGTCAGTGATAATATTATAATTTGATAAATCATCTTTATATTCATTAACTGTCCATAAAAATGTTTCTTTTTTATTATATATTTTACGATGTTTATAACTTAAAATATTATAATCAAAATTATTATATTTTCTTTCTAGATTAATACCATTACCTATTATTAGTCCACATTTATTATATTTATTACTAAAATATTTAATTAATTCATAATTAAAACTTGCTATATAAATATTTAATTGATATTTTTTTATAATATTATAAACAATATCAACAAATTCTTTATAATTTTTACTCTCTTCTTTTAATTCAATTAATATTTTTTTATTATTTTTAATATTATCTAGTAATTCAGTTAACAAACATATTTTACTAGGATTATCTTTTGTTCCAAAATTATATTTTAATAGTTTTTTATATTTTAATTTCTTAACTAAACCACTACCATTACTAACTAAATTTATAATTGGATCATGAATTATCACTATTTTCTTATCTTTAGTTATTCTTATATCAAATTCAATTCCATCAATAAAATCCAAATTAATTGCTGTTAGTAATGCTTGTTTAGTATTTTTTTTATATTTACTTACATTAGCCCCTCTATGAGAAATTATATTCAAAATATCACCTTATTAAATAATATGAAAAAAACTTTGAATTTTACAAAGTCTTCTGTTTTCCTAAAATATGTTGATATATAATTTCGTTTATATCTTCTATAGGTAGCATTTTATCATCTATTGTACAATCTATTTTAATGAAATCATATAACTCAGCTATTTCTAAATAAGCATTTTCAGCATGTTTTAAATGTTCGAAATTAGATTCATGTTGATCAAATGATTCGGTTCTATTTTTTCTTATTTCCATGGATACTTCTAAAGGAACATATAAAAATATTTTTATATCTGGTTGTGGTAGTTCTAATAAATCAAATTCTAATTTTTCTAGCCATTTATACATTTTATGTCTTTCATTAAAATCTTTTATTTTACCACCCTGATGAGCCATATTAGAATAAACATATCTATCTAATATGACATTGTACCCATCATCTAACATTTGATTAATTTTATCAATATTATATTTTCTATCAGCTGCGTAATAAAGAGAAGCTATTTTAGGATCTACTGCATCAGCTCCTTCTTTAAACCAACCATCACATATATAAGATTTACCTAAATAGGGTCCTCCAATTATCTTACCAGTTGGAGAATCATAATTGGGAAACGAAAAATATTTTAAATTTGGTATTCTTTCAATTAATTTTTTACTTTGTGTCTCTTTACCTGAACAATCAGTTCCTTCAATTACTATTATTTTACCTCTCATAATTTTCTCCTTTTATATAATGTAAATTGATAAGATATTCCATTATCATTTTCTTGTCCTAAAATTTCTTTGTCATATAAATTTTTATCAAAATTAGGAAAATAAACATCACACTCTTTAGAATCATTTATTTCTGTTAAATATATATTATCTGCTATATCGATAAATAATTTATAAATAGAAGCTCCGCCTATTATAAATACATCTTTATTTTTTATAAAATTCAACAATTCATTATAATCACTAAAATGAATCACTTCATCAACAAAATCATTGTGATTATATGATAAAACAACATGAGTTCTATTAGGCAATAACCTACCTAATGACACAAAAGTATTATAGCCCATTACAATAATATGATTATTAGTTTTTTCTTTAAAAAATTTTAAATCTTTAGGTAAATGCCATAATAATTGATTATTTAAGCCCAATTCATTATTTTTACCTACTGCTGCAATTATATTTATCATTTTGCTATATCAAACCTTATTGGGCCATGATGATTATATTGTAATACTTTTATATCTTTACATTCTTTTGAATTATCAAATTTATAAAAATCTTTAATGTTGGGATTTATCCATAATTTAGGAGCACTTATATCTTCTAAAGTTTCATATCTTTTAATTTGTTCTTTAATTCCTTCCAACTGATTAATGTATATATGTGCATCTTTTATACTCCAATCTAGAGTTCCTACTTCTAAATCACAAACTTGAGCGATTAAAGACAATAATACTGCATATTGAGTTATATTAAAGGGTAAGCCTAATGGAACATCACAGCTTCTTTGATGAACCCACATATTTAATTTACCATCTGTCACATCCCACTCACTAGACCAAACACAACTAGGTAAAACAGCAGTTTTCAAATATTCATTTTGCCATAAAGATATTAGCATTCTACGATCATTTGGATTATTTTTTAATGTATCAATCAATTGATCTATCAATTGATATTTTCTAACTATATATCCATATGCTGTGCCTATTGTATGAGCATATTTTTTATCAAACTCTTTAGTTACTTCTTTAGTTACAACTTCGCCATCTTCTAATACTCTTTGTTTTGCTTTCCAAAGTCCATTTTCATCTATTTCCCATTCATCCCAAATATGAACATTTCTTTCTTGCAGCCATCTAACATCATTAGATTGAGCTTGATATATCCACAACATTTCTAATATAGCTTGTCTAAAATATAATTGTTTTGTCGTTAAAACCGGAAACTCTTCATTTAAATCAAAATGCAGATGATAACTAGGTATTTTAATTGTATTAATACCTGTTCTATTTTCAACTTCTTTTCCTTCTTTTAATATTTTCTTACATAATCTAATATATTCACTATCCCATTTTGTCATACTACCACCTATATTTATATTATATTAATTATATACTTAAGTCAATAAAATTAACTAAAATAGTATTAGAAATATAAATATACTTAGGGTTTATTTTTAATTTGTCGGTTAAAATCAACTTATTTTCTTTTATCAATTGTTTTACAATATCTATACTTGTAATATCTATATTATATTTTTTATAAAAATCTAAAATATCAATACCATCTATTTTTCTTAATCCTAAAATAAATTCATTAGAAATAGTTTCATTTAAATCTAACTCATGTTCTTCTAATATATATTTGCCATTTATATAATTATTATATGATTTAGTATTATCATATCTAATATTATCTATATAGCCAGATGCCCCTAAACCAAAGCCATAATAATTTAAATTATTCCAATAAACTAAATTATGTTTTGATTCATAATTTTTTTTAGCAAAATTGCTTATTTCATAATGATGATATTTACTTAATTTTTTATTAATTAATTTATACATTTCATAATCTAAATCTTGATCTATATTATATATATTATCTATATATAATTTAGTATGGGGTTCAATTATTAATGAATAAGTTGATATATGATTAACATCTAAACTTAAAATAAAATCTAAATCTTCGTTTAATTCTTCTAAAGTTTCTCCAGGTATTGCGTATATTAAATCAACATTAATATTAAAATTATACTCTTTCAATAAATTAATTAAATTTATAACATCTGCTTTAGTATGATCTCTATTTAAAAACTTTAAATATTTAGGATTCACTGTTTGTATACCAATACTTATTCTATTAACGCCATATTTTTTTAATAATTTTATTTTTTCTAAAGATAATTCAACATTACTTTCTACAGTAAATTCTATATTTTTTTTATTAAATAAATTGGTTATTTTAAATAATCTTTCTAATTGTTCAATATTTAAACAAGTTGGTGTGCCACCACCGATATAAATAGTATCAACTATTTCTCCTTTATAATTTAATTTGATTTCCTTTTCTAAAGATGATAAGTAATTATCTGCCCAATTAGAATTATAATAAAATTTAGAAAAATCGCAATATGAACAAATATTATTACAAAATGGAATATGAATATAAATTGACATAAAATCACCACTTTTATTATAACAAAAAACACTTATTTTTTTAAGTGCTTTTGTTTAGTTGTTTCTCCACCTTTAATTTGTCCTAATGTAATATTTTCATGTAATATTTTATGAATTTGATCATAAAGTAACTTATCACACTCAGCTAAAATAACTTGAATATCTCTATGAACAACGCTTTTGCTCACTCCAAACACTTTAGCAGTTTCTCTAACAGTAGCCTTTTTTTCGATAATATAATTGCCTTCCTTTAAAGCTCTTTCATAAACTTCAACGCGTTTAGCCATATTTACTTCCCCCCCTTGGAAAAGATATTATACACTTATTTTTATATTTGTCAACCTTCATCAACCGTTAAAACTGCCAAGAATGCTTCTTCTGGTATTTCAACTCTTCCTACCATTTTCATTCTTTTTTTACCCTCTTTTTGTTTCTCTAATAATTTTCTTTTTCTTGAAACATCTCCACCATAACATTTAGCCAAAACATCTTTTCTAACTGCTTTAATTGTTTCACGTGCTATTACTTTATTACCAATACTAGCTTGGATAGGAACTTCAAATTGTTGTCTAGGTATCATTTTCCTTAGTGTTTCAACAATATTTTTACCACGTTTATACGCAAAATCTTTATGAACAATAACACTTAAAGCATCTACCACTTCACCATTTAATAATATATCCATTTTTACTAAATCACTTGATTTGTAACCTATTAATTCATAATCAAACGAAGCATAACCCTTGGAAATACTTTTTAATCTATCAAAAAAATCATAAACAATCTCTGATAATGGTATTTCATAATGAATATTAACTCTTGTTTTATCAATATATTCCATAGATATATAATTTCCTCTTTTATCTTGACATAACTCCATTATAGGGCCAATATAATTAGAAGGTACAAAAATAGAAGTTCTAATATATGGTTCTTTTATATCTTTTATTTTTACTTTGTCTGGCATTTTACTTGGACTATCAATATTAATAATAGTGTTATCTGTCAATTCAACTTCATATATAACTGAAGGACTAGTAACAATCAAATTAATATTAAATTCTCTTTCAATTCTTTCTTTAATTATTTCCAAATGCAGTAGTCCTAAAAAACCACATCTAAATCCAAATCCTAATGCTTTAGAAGTTTCAGGAGTAAATTGTAATGAAGCATCATTTAGTTTTAATTTTTCTAAAGCATCTCGCAAATCGGGATATTTTGAAGTTTCAATTGGATAAATTCCTGAAAATACCATTGGTTTCATTGGCTTATAGCCAGGTAATATATCACTAGCAGGATTGTTTTCTAGAGTAATAGTATCTCCTACTTTAATATCAGATATATCTTTTATTGATGCACATAAATAACCAACTTCACCTGCAACTAATTCTGTTTTCTTAACTTCTTTAGGAGTATTGACGCCAAGTTCAACTACTTCTTCAATTTTATCAGTAGCCATTAATTTTATTTTATCCCCTACTTTTACTTTACCATTTACGATTCTAATTAAAATAACCACTCCACGATATGCATCATAAAAACTATCAAATATTAATGCTTGCAAAGGTTTATTTATATCACCATTAGGGCTAGGTATCTTTTTTATTATTTCTTCTACTAATTCTTTTATACCAATTCCATTTTTAGCAGAAGTTAAAATAATTTCACTTTTATCAAAACCAACTGTGTCTTCCAATTCCTTAGTGACTTTTTCTATATCAGCATTTGGTAAATCTATTTTATTAATAACTGGAATAATAGTTAAATTAGAATCCAAAGCCAAATAAAGATTAGCTAAAGTTTGAGCTTCAATTCCTTGAGCAGCATCAACTACTAATATAGCGCCTTCACAAGCAGCTAAAGATCTTGACACTTCATAATTAAAATCGACATGTCCAGGAGTATCAATTAAATGCAAAATATAATCTTTATATTTTAACTGAACAGCATTTAACTTAATTGTTATTCCTCTTTCTCTTTCAATATCCATATTATCTAATAATTGATCTTGTTTTTCTCTATCAGTAATCGCACCTGTTATTTCTAATATTCTATCAGCCAAAGTGCTTTTTCCATGATCTATATGAGCAATAATTGAAAAATTTCGGATGTTTTCTTGTTTCATGTCCAATCACCAATAATATTATATATTAAAAAATATATATTTACAAGAAAAAACTTATAAGTGTTTTCTTATAAGTATAAATGTTATTAAGGAAATAAGGCTTATAAATAATCCCAATTTAAATCCTTTAACTTCATAAATAATTTCAATTTCATGATAGCCAGATTCTAAATCTAAGCCAATAAAATTATTAAGTACTTTATAATAATCAACTTCTTTGCTATCAACTAATATTTTAAAACTATCAGTATAAGGAATACTTAAAAATAAAACATTATTATCATCGACATTTATATTTCCTTTAATGTGATTTTCTTTAAAACTAGTTATATTTAATTGATTATTTTTTAAAATATTGTATTTATTAATAAATTCGTCAAAATTAAAATAAGCTAAATAAATATAGTCTACATTTTCTTGGGTTATTTTAATGTCTTCATAACTATTTTCAAAAAATAAACTACTATTTATATTATCACGGAAATTAAAGCATTTTTTATTTATACACATTTCAAATTTTTTATTATCATCATAATTATTAATAATTGGTAATAAATAAAAATCTTGTTTTTTTAATTTAATATCTTCTTTATATAATTCTGCTTCATAAATCAAATTATCTGAATTTGTCATATTATTAATAATCTTATTTTGACATTCAAATGGATTATCGCAATCGATATCTTCTTTTATTTTACTAGATACCATATATCCTAAACTTAAATTATATGGATTTTTATATAAATAACTATCCATATACCCAATACCATAAAATTCTTCTCCATAAGCAGATATTTTATCAACACTAACTAATTCATAATATTTTAATTTGTTTAATGAAACAACATATTTAATATCAAATAAACTATCTAGCAATAAATAATTATTATAGCCAAGCATATTATTATCAGTTCCATACCCTATTTTATTATAAAAATTTTTGTTAAAATAAACGCTGGAAAACCAACCACTAGAGCCATAATAACCATAAGTTAAAGGATCGTTATAAGCAAATCTATTTAAAAATTCCAATCGATAAAATTGAGTCCTATCTATATTTTTTAAAATATTTTGTTTTTCCATATAGATGTTATTTAAATAAATTTTTGTTGAAAAATCATATTTTTTTAATATTGTATAACCATTAAAAAATAGTTCAGCTATAGCTAAAATACTAAATAATATTTTTATTTCTTTATTGGTGCTTTTAAAAATTGTTAAATATATCAAAATTAAAAAAACACTTATATAAATATTAATATAATTCATAATATCTCTTAATATTACTAATTCACTTACAACTAAAAAGACAACAAATACAACATAATACCATAATTTATCAATGTATTTTAAATTAATAAATGATTTTAAACAAATGCTTATTATAAATATATTAAATAAATATATATATCTAAAATTATAACCAATTGGAGATGAAAATGCATGCCATAAATTATCAAATGGCACAAAAATAATATTTAAAATTAAAATAATTATAAATACTAATGAAAGTATTTTTTCTAATTTATCAATTTTTTTGTTTATAAAGTAAAACAATAATAAAATATTGTTAAAAATTCCAATATATAAATATGGATGATAATAATTGAGTATTCCACCTTCAACATTAGAGCCTAAAAATGTTTTAGATAATATGCCTAATATATCAGTATTAAATAAATAATCTTTGTTACTCATTCTTTCTATTTTCATAATTTCCAGCAAATTAGGAATATGTAAAAACATAGTCATTAATCCAAATAAAATTGACGTAATTACAAATGTTTTAATATTTCTTTTATCCCTATTACTTAATAAATATTTGTATATAAAATATATTAATCCAAATAAGCAACACATATATCCCATGTAGTAATTTGATAAAACAATCAAAAATAATATTATTCCATATAACATATATTTTTTTTCTTTTATTATTTTATCTATACCTAATAATAATAATGGGCTCAAAAAATATGCATCCAACCACATGAATTGAAAATAATTAGCTAGGCTATAAAATGACAAAGCATAAGCTGTAGAAAAAATAACTATATATTTACTTTTATAATTATAATTTAAATAATTATACATAGTTAATCCACATAAGCTTAATTTAATTAAAACTGTTATAAGTAAGAATAATTCAATATTATCAAAAAATTTAATAAATAAGTTAGATATAGATCCCAGGTAATATGCGATAGTTGCAACCATTGGAGCACCCAATTCTACCTGAAAAGAAAATAATGAATGATTTGTTAAAAATTGTTTAAAATAAATAAAAGATTGGTAATATTGATACTGTGAATCACTATATAAAATTGAATTGTTTCCTAATATGAAATCATTAATAAAAAATAAAATAAGTAAACATAAAAATGGAATTAAAAAAGAAAATAATTGTTTTTTCATATATAAAACCCCTTAACACCAAAAAAGCTTCACGAATTGTGAAGCAATTTTATAAAATTATTGAAGTGTTGTAGTTTTTGTTCCAGATTCTGGAATAACACTATCAGTAACAACATATTTATATCCGTTTGAAAGTACTGAGAATGAATATTTTCCACCAGATATTGTTACATCTGTAACTTTTGCATTTCCTAAATTTACCATACTTTCTACATTAGCAGCAGTTATTGACTCTTTTCCATAACATAAAGCAGATTCTGCAGCTAAAGAGTTCATTTGAACTTTCATATCTTCAGTAGTACAATAATTTTGAATACCACTTAAAATCATACTAGTTTCTGATTTAGCAGCACTCTTTCTTGCATCCTCAATAACATCCAAAATAATAGGTGTTGCGATTAATGCTACGATAGCTAAAATAATAATTACTGCTAATAATTCAATTAATGTAAAACCTTTTTTCATCAATATCACCACCTTACTTTTATAACTAATTTTATTATACATTGTTTTTTTTATTATGTCAATCAATTATGTAAACAAATTAAAATATCTAATGAAAATATAAACATCGATAAATAATATCTAAATTATATATTATTAATAAATTAAAATATAAAATTTAACTATTTTCACCACCTTTTATTTATATTTTGAGCAAAAAATAGCAAAATATACAAATTATTTTAGTTTTTCAATTATCAATTCTAAATCTTTCTCATCTTTGGATAAACTATTTCTTTCATTTTCAACTATTTCTTTAGGTGCTTTATTGATATATCCAACATTTGCTAACAATTTTTTTCTTCTTTCAATTGAATTGATTAGTCTTTCTTTTTCTTTAATTAATAATTGTTTTTCTTCTTCAGTTAAGCTTCCATCATAATAAATAGAAACGATATCATTATCAAAATTAATATCTATCTTATTATAGTCACCATAATAATTATCTAAAATATTTTCGTTTTTAAGTATTTTACTCAATAAATTTTTATTTTCTAAAATAACTTTGTTTGTAGTTACAATTAAATAATTTTTACCTAAATTATTATCTAATTTAACTTTTCTTATTTTCTTTATCAATTCGATTAATAAATCCAAATTGCTATCAAATTTAAATTTTTTGTCATACTTTGGATAATTGCTTATCATAATTGATTCATCATGAATTGGTAATTTTAAATATATTTCCTCTGTTACAAATGGCATAAATGGATGCAATAGTTTTAAAATGTTAGTTAAAACTACCAATAGTACAGTTTTAGTTGTATCGTTCATATTTGCTTTTGACAATTCAATATACCAGTCACAAAAATCATCCCAAACAAAACTATATAACAATGATCCAACTGTATTAAATTCATATTTATCCATATATTTAGTTACTTTATTTATTAAATCATTCATTTTATTTAATATCCATTTGTCACTTACTGATAAATTATCTAAACTATAATTAAAGTTTTCAATATTCATTAAAACAAATCTAGATGCATTCCATAATTTATTGATAAAATTCCATGTTGATTTTACTTTTTCAGTATCATATCTTAAATCAGTTCCATTAGCAGTTGAAGTGGATAAATAAAATCTTAATGAATCGCAACCATACTCTGCAATAACGTCCATAGGATCGACACCATTACCTAATGATTTACTCATTTTTCTACCTTGTTTATCTCTAATTAAACCATGAATTAAACAATCTTTAAATGGTCTTTTATTTGTAAAATGTAATCCTTGGAAAGTCATTCGATTAACCCAAAATGGAATAATGTCGTAACCTGTTACCAAGCAATTATTTGGATAATATCTTGATATATCAGCATCTGGCCAACCTAATGTACTAAATGGCCATAAAGCAGATGAAAACCAAGTATCTAGCACATCACTATCTTGTATCCATTCTTCACTTGGTGCTTCATACCCTACATATACTTCATCATCTTTATAATAAGCTGGTATTTGATGCCCCCACCAAAGTTGTCTAGATATACACCAATCATATGTTATTTCCATCCAATGATTCATAATTTTTTCGAATCTAGCTGGCACGAAATTGACTTTAGTATTTTTATTTTTTTGGTTTTCTAATACTCGATCCGCTAAAGGTCTCATTTTAACAAACCATTGCTTAGATAAATAAGGTTCAACCATAACATCAGTTCTTTCAGAATGTCCTACTGAATGTTTCATTTTTTCTATTTTAATTAATAAACATTTCTCTTTTAAATCTTCGACTAATTTTTTTCGACATTCAAATCTATCTAACCCAGTATAACCAATAGCATTTTCATTCATTGTTGCATCTTTATTCATAACAACAATTCTTTCTAAGTTATGTCTATTGCCTACTTCAAAATCGTTTGGATCATGAGCAGGAGTTATTTTAACTACACCGGTTCCAAATTCTGGATCAGCATGTTCATCAGCAATAACTGGAATTAATTTATTTACAATAGGAAGTACTACATTTTTGCCAATATATTTTTTATATCTTTCATCATTAGGATTAACTGCAACTGCTGTATCACCAAATAAAGTTTCAGGTCTGGTTGTGGCAACTTCTAAATATTCATCACTATTTTCAATAAAATATTTAATATGATAAAAAGCCCCCTCTACTTCTTTATAAATGACTTCTTCATTAGATAAAGCTGTCATCGCCTTAGGATCCCAATTTATAATTCTTTCTCCTCTATAAATTAATCCTTCATTATATAAATCGATAAAAACTTTTTTAACGGCATGAGATAATCCTTCATCTAAAGTAAATCTTTCTTTATTATAATCTAATGATAGACCTAATTTAGCCCATTGTTTATGAATATTATCTGCGTATTCTTCTTTCCACTCCCAAGCATATTTAAGCCATTCATCTCTACTTAAGCTTCTTGGGTTAATTCCCATTTCTTTTAGTTTATTATCTACTTTTGCTTGAGTCGCAATACCAGCATGGTCCATACCAGGTAACCATAAAGCATCATAACCTTGCATCCTTTTATACCTAATGATAATATCTTGTAAAGTTGTATCCCAAGCATGACCTAAATGTAATTTGCCGGTTACATTAGGTGGTGGGATAACTATACAATATGGTTTTTTAGATAAATCACCACTATTAAAATATCCTTTATTTTTCCAATCTTCATATTTATTTTCTACTTCTAAATGATTATATTTTGTATCTAACATAAATCCTCCTTATTTTTTAAATAATTCATAATTTTATCTTTTATTAATAATAATTTTTCTTCCTGTTTATTTGTACTTATTATTTTATCAATTATATTTAAAATATAATTTTTATTATATAAATACTTATATGACCATGAAAAATTAATATCGTAAACCATAGCAACTTCGATAACATATTTTTCCAATTTATTAGCATTATGCTCAAAATCAATTTTACCATTAATTACCCGGTTATATATTTTATCATTTACATATTCATCAGTTGTAACATAATTTTTATCTTTTAAAAGATAAAATATATCAATCTTATCAGCATCTCTTATTATTTTACAAAATAATAATTCTTTATCACTTAAACCTTTTTCAATAAATGTTTTATTATGATTTAAGATTGCTATTTCAATTAATTTTTGAATATCTTTATCAGTAACAAATTTATCAAAAACAAATTTTTTTAATTGTTCAACGCCCAATACAGCATGGTCAACACTTTTTTGATCGTTAAATGTATCATATAGTTTAATTTGTTCAAAACGGCCAAAATCGTGTAACAATCCTAATAGTTCTGCTATTTTTATATCTTCTTCATTAAAATTTAAAGAAACTGCTATATCCTTACATAATTTAGAGACTCGTAATGAATGATAATATTTTAATTTGATTTTTTCATCATCAAAATTATAATTATCGACATAAATTTTAAATAGTTTTTTAGCTTCTTCTATATTCATATAATCTCTCCATAAAAAAATCACATCCTAATAAGGACGTGATTGAACGTGGTACCACCTTAATTTATACTCAAAGACTATAACGCGTCACCTTTAGCTCCAAAGACTACTTCATTAAAGATTATTAAATGTTTTCACCAACCACATTCTCTCTATAAATAACTACTTTAATTACTCCTTCTTCATCAACACTGTTTATATAATAACACATTTCATTTTTTTTAACAATATTTGAACAAATAATTTTTTTGATTTTAGAGTTACGTTTAATAGTTAAGGTGTTTTCTCTATTAACATTTATTGTTAATAGGGGGTGGTCCTATGATATATACCATAGAAAGGAACACTAGTTTAAATGCAACAACTTATTGCATTTGCTTTAATTGTATTCTATACAATTCTAATCCTTAAAAATAAGGATTAATAAATGAAAACACCGAATCAACTTTGAAACGGTGCTTTCTTAAACCAAAAATTTATAGAGAAAACACTTAACATCACCAATTAAATGTAACTCTTTTTATTTTATGAGATTTCTCTCATCTATATACATTTTACTATAAATTAATTAAATTATCAAATATTAATTTATAATATTTTATAAGCATCTAATTCATTTCTTTGATAATATCTTATTGCTTTCATAATATTATCATTATTCAAATATAACATTTCTAACATTTGTAAATCTTCTTCAGTAAATTGAAAATAAGAACTAATTAATCTAATAATTCTAAATTCAGGCAACTTAAACATATATTTTAAAATGTCTTCTTTAGTTAAAACTTTGATAATTTTAATTTTGTTAGTTACAAACATATCATAATAACCATTATATTCATCATCATATTTTTGTAAGTCACCTAATGATTGAACTATTGCTATAACAGCATTTGAACCATCAACATACCGTAATGTATCTTCTAAATTGGTACAAAAATGAAAGCCATGGCTTCCAAATTTTATTTCACCTTCAATAGTATATTCATAATTTAATTCAAATTTTTTGCCGTATCTATTAACTAAATTTTCATCAAAAGCTTTATAACCAATCATATTATCTTACTCAAATTTTTAATAAATTTTTTACTTTTTAGATATAATCCTGTATATCTTTCATAATATTCATCTAAAAAGACATTTATTTCATTTTTAGCTTGTTTGCTTACTTCTAATTTAGTTATTTTAGATATGTCAACATAATAATACATTCTCAATAATTTAATTGTTTTTTCTGATACTAATCTCTCATTAGTATAACATTTACTACATATGTAGCCATCATTAGATAATGTTTTAATTAAAGTACTACCACATTTACAACATCTATCTAATATAGGCATAACACCTAAATAATCTAAATATTTAAGTTCCAAAATGTTCATAATAACTAAAGGATCGTAACCTTCATTTATTTTTATTAAACCATTAATTAATAAATCATATACTTCATATTTCATACTATGTTTGATAACTTGTCCAGTTAATTCTAATAAATAAGTTGCATAACTTATTTTAGATATATCTTTTTTTATATTTTTAAAATTATCAATTATATCAACACTAGATAAAGTTGACAATTTATCTTTTTTATAATATATATAAAATTTACCATATGTTAGTTTATCAGTTACACTTCTTAAACTGCTTTTTAAACTTTTACATCCTTTAGCAATAACGCCTATTATTCCATATTCTTTAGTTATAACATTTAATATTTTACTTGTTTCTCCATAGTCTTGAGTACTTAATATTATACCTTCTGCTTCAATCATTGTTGATCAACTCAAAACGATATTCTTGTGAAACATTAGGATATTTTTCTTTATCAACTTTAGATATAAATAAATCATATGGTCTAACCCAATACTCCAATGTATCCAAATGTTTATAAACAACCATGTCTTCTAAAGTTTCTGAATGCTTTGCTAAAGCGATAACTTCAACTTTACATCCTTTAAAATGTCTATATATACCACCTACTACAACTTCCAAACTAGTCACCTTCTTTTTTGTATTTTAAATAATATTCAATTTTCCCCGTTTTTTTAAATAGTTGCCACAATATTTCTTTTTTCATATTTATCATCTCCATTAATATTGTGTTTATCTAATTAAATTTTTATTCAATTATTCTAAAAAATCTTTAAATCCAAATTCTTGTAAATATTTTTCTTTATCACGCCAATTTTTAATTGTTTTAACAAATAACTCTAAATAAACTTTTTTATCTAACAATTCTTCTAAATCTTTTCTTGCTTCGATTCCTATTTCTTTAATCATAGTTCCTTGTTTACCTATTATAATTTTTTTAAGTGAATCTCGATCAACTATAATTGCAATATTAATACTATAATTATTTTTTTCTTTTTTTATTTGTTCAACTACACATGTAACCGAATGTGGAACTTCTTCATTTGTTAAATTAAATACTTTTTCTCTTACTATTTCTGATATTAAAAATTCTAATCTTTTATTAGTATATACATCATCATCAAAATATTTAATATTATCTGGTAAATATTTATTTAAAACTTCTATTAAAGTATTTATATTATCTTTTTTTAAAGCAGATAAAGGAATTATTTCTTTAAAATGATACAAATCTTTATATTCATCTATTTTTAATAAAATTTGTTCTTTTTTTATTTTATCAATTTTGTTTAAAATTAAAATAACAGGTTTATCTATCTCTTTTAATTTTTCAATTATGTATAAATCACCTTTACCTAATTTATCACTTGCATCAACTAAAAAAACGACAACATCAACATCATCAATACTATAATAAGCCTGTTTATTTAAATATTTACCTAGTTTATATTTAGGCTTATGAATTCCTGGTGTATCAACAAAAACAATTTGAGTATCAGAATCATTATATATTCCTTCAATAATATTTCTTGTAGTTTGTGGCTTATCAGATGTTATTGCTACCTTTTTACCAATTATACTATTTAATAAAGTACTTTTGCCAACATTTGGTCGTCCTATTAAACTTACAAACCCACTTTTCATGTCTTACCTCACAATTCCAAATTCATTTAATAATTCATCTTGTTTTTTAAACATTATCTCTTCTTCTTCTTTAACCATATGATCATAACCCAATAAATGTAATAATCCATGAATAGTCAAAAATGCTAATTCTCTTAAAAATGAATGATTGTATGATTTGGCTTGTTCATAAGTTTTATCTAATGAAATATAAATATCACCTAATACTCTAAAATCTAATTTAACATTATCTACTTCATCTTCTAAAGCAAAACTAATAACATCGGTTGGTCTATCAATACCACGATATTCTTTATTTAATTTGTGTATATAATCATTATCAACAATAATGACATTAAATAAACAATTTTCTAAGTTTTCTTTTTTAACGACAAAATTTAAAAACTCATTTATATTTTCTATTTCTTTAATATTTTCATTTGTTTCATTTATAATTTCAAACATAAAACACCCCTAACAAATATAATACAATCAATATTAATATGACACTAATAATTATATTATAAATAGATTCTTTTTTCAAGAATTTAATTTTATAAATTATTTTAAATATAAAATATCCAATTAATCCACCGATTATATTTAAAAATATATCATCGATATCAAATACTCGTCCAATTAATAATTGGGTTGTTTCGATGGTAATAGATGTTAATAAAGTTAATATAAATACTGAATATAATTTTTTTAACTTTAAAAAATATGATGTAAAAAAACCAAAAGGAATAAACATAATCATATTACCAACAACATTTTTAAAAAATAATTTTGTTCCAAATTCATACCTTAACATTTCTTTAAAAAGGATAAAATTAGAACTAGACCAACTAACATCTTGAAAAGTAACAACTTCAAATAGTGTTATTACATACATAATAAAGCCTAACATTAATATCTCTTTATAAAATATAAATTTGACTTTATATTTTATTAAATAAGTTATTCTTAAAGAGGTTATAATTATAAAACAAATAATTAAACTTGGCCATATATCTAATAAAATTTCTTTTATACTATTAGAAAACATCATTCACCTTCTATCTTTTCTTCAATTTTACTATAACCTGTAATATTTTCATAAACTGTAAAAAATACATCTAATATTACTTTATCATCTTCAACATTAAAATTTAATACTTTATAATCGATTACTTTTTCATCACTATCTAATTTTTCATTCATTTTTTTTATTGCTTCTTCTATTGCTTTATCTTTAGCTTCCTCACTAGTTAAAAGTAAAGAAATTGTTTCTAATTCTTGTTGTCTTTGTTTAACTAAATAAATCGGTAATATATTATTTTGTAATATAATATTTTCTTCGATTTTTTTATCTTTAAATTTATTAAAAGTAAATTCAATTTCTTTATCAAATATTTTTAAAACATAAACATCTTGATAGTTATTTTTTTCTTTTATTTCACTGTAAATGTAAGGATACTCTACTTTAACATTATACCAAACTTCACCATAAACTATACCATCAGCTTTAACTATATCTTTTACTTCTTCGTTTAAATAAATATTACCCGATATGATAATATCTCCTTTGTTAACATATGTATTAATATCTTTTACTACTTCACCACTTTTAGCAATTATTTTTTTTATAACCGCACTTTTACTTGCTACTACGTTTTGTTGTTCATAACTTTCTTCATTATTCGGTATAATTCTGGGTTCAACTCTAATTATATAACTGGTTCCTTTTTCTTCAATTTCTAACCATTCAATTTTATCTTGATATTTGTTTAAAATATCATTTTTTATATTTTGAATTTCATTATAACTTTTTTTAAACTTATATTTTTTTATATCATAATTTTCTAATTCATTTAAAATTAAATTTCTTAATTCCTTATCATTATGAATAACTTCAACATTAAATATAATATTACTCAAAAATATTAGAAGTATAACGCCAATTGCAATAAAAATAATTAAATATTTATATATGTTAATAACTTCTCTAACTTTAATTATACCATAAATATCTTTTATATTAATATCATAAATAGTTTTTAGCTCTAATAATTTTTCATAATCTTTTTTATAAATAATAATGTTAATTTCATTATATTTTATATATTCTATTTTTAATAAATCAATATTATTAGATTTTAATCTTTTTATAAATCTTTCAATATTTTTTCCTTTTACATTCAATTTAATTTTACTTGTCATGTAATCACCTAAATTCTATTTTATTAATACTTCCCTCAATTAATAATTCATCTTTTAACAATTTCGAAACAACTAAATTTTTGCCACTTATCAAAACACTACCATCACTATAATTAATTATTATTTTATTACTATCAAAATGAGATATATCACTATAATTCACTATATTTAATTTATTAGTTAAATAAATTATTTTGAAATCATTTTCTAGTATATAATTTCTTAAATTCATCAATCTCACCTATTTAATTTTATTATTTTAAATCGTAAATTTGACAAAATAAAAAAGATGTGTTAGTATATAACGCACTCAGGGGGAATTATTATGAGTAATTATGAATTTCAATATAATTTAGATGTTGATTCAGCTGTTATACTAGCTAATATCAAATTAAATGATGAAGTTGAAGAAGAAAAAGAAGAAGAGGATGTTTTTTATTTAGAAAATCCTATTATTCGTATCAACGAAATCAATTATTAAAATGCCTTACAGCATTTTTTTATTTTGTTAATAAAGTTTGAATCATCGAAACAGTATCAACTACTCTACTTATTTTGTCACTTGGTCTTAATCGATAAACTGTTTTTACTTCTTCCTCAAAATATTTAAAATTATTAGGATCGCGATTTAAATATTTGTACCAATTAGAATTTTCTCTTAAAAATCTAAGATAATGTTTATTGTTTTTTATTTTAAATTGAATATCGATGCTCATTAATCCTCAAAATGTTTATAAATTGGTCTAGGCTTGTATTCTTGATTTGGTTTATCTTCTTTAGTTGTTAATTCTTGAACCATTCCTAACATCTTTTGAATACTAGCGACTCCCGATTGTACACTATCTAAATTAATATTTTTTAACCAACTTAAAGCATCTAGTGCTCCTACTGTTGTAGCCGCAGTAGCAACTCCTAAATATTCTTTCCATGCTTCATTATCTTCACCATATAAATCATAAATTTCATAAAATTTTTGCCAATTGCTTTCACCACTTCTAACATATTTTACTAACTTAGGATTTTTTTTGACAAATTCTTTAAATTCTTCTTTTTTTGACATAACTACCACCTACTACATTTTATGCTTTTATTTTTAAAAATACACTTTATTTATAATTAATAATTATGCTATAATATATTAGAGGTGGAGTTATGGAAAAAGTAAAAGAATTACTTTCCAAAATTAAAATTGGTAATTTAGCTAAAAAAAATATTAAAGGCTTCTTAATAATAATATTTGTTATATTAGTATTATATTTTGTTATTACTAGTATTATTAATGGTTCTAAAACTAGAACATGTAATGATTTAAGAAATGATATTTTATCAAAATCTGATAGTTATTTGAGTGAAAATAATTTGTTACCAATTTTAAATGGTGACAGTATAACTATTAAACTATCTGATTTAAACGAAGCAATCGTATTTAAAGACTATGCTTTAACAGGTACTATTACATATACAAAATACAATGATGAATACGTTAAAACAGTCAAATTAGATGATGCTTCATATTGCACAACTAAAGAATTTACTAAAGAAGGTGAATACGATAGTTCTAAAAACGCCGAAGTAACAACTCTATTTAATTATTTTGAAGTCGATTCTTATAATTCAAAATGGTCAAATTGGTATCCAAGCGAAGATATAAGTACTGAAGAAACTGATGGTGTTTTATTACCACTAGATAGTAAAAAATTGCCAGTTATCCCTAATAATGCAGTTATAACTGAGTATGTAAGAGAAACAAAAACTTATTATAGTTACCGTGATAAAAGATGGAAATGGTACAAAAATAATATTCAATATAGTGATTATAGTTCAACACAACCTAGTGGGTATACTAATAAAGATGTGTCCACTAAATCAAAAACAGAAGAAACCCCATGGAGCCTAGATTATCCTGAAACTTATGATTATCGCCATATTAGATCAACTGTAGGATATCGTTGGTATTATTTAGATGGAGAAACTAAAGTTTATTGGAACAATGGTGAATATTCACCTAATTCACCTGGTAGTGAATACGAAAAAGAATTTGAAACTTCTGCTACTATGTATACATATTATGATGATATTTGGAAATGGTATAATGGAAATACTAAAAGAATTTATAGTGGTTATAGTTCTACTAAACCTATTGGTTATAATTATAAAGATGAAGACACTTTATCATATACTAATTGGACAGTATTTAAGGATGAAAGTTTTGTTGATGATTCTAATAAAAACTATCGTGAAGAACAAACTGATATATATTCAAGATATTTAATTAAATATGATATATATTCACTTCCTGTATTAGCAAATTATGTTACTTTAGAAGAACTAGAAAGTAAGTTAGGTAAATCATACAAAGAAATTAGTGAAGATAAATCAATTAAAGTTGATGTATCATTTACATTCAAATATGAATAAAACTCAAATTTAAAATTCAAATTTGAGTTTTCTTTTTTAAATAAGATTTAATTACCTAATTCATTCATTACATCATATCGATCATTATTATACTCTTCTATTATTTTATCTAAAATATATTCTTTTTTTGATTCACTAAAACCAACTATTACTTCATCACCTATAACTAAAAAAGGTACTGCATAATAAGTTTGGTTTAAATAGTCACCTACTTTATGCATCAGTTCGCTATTTTCTTCATTATTCCACACTTCATATTGCACTAAATTAAAATATTTATCATAGCTACTATCTAGATTGTTAAAAAATTCTTTTAGACTCGCACATACATGACATCCATCTCCCCAAAATAAATAAATATTTATTGGTCCATCACTTATTTGTGAATCATTATTTTCATTTTCAATTATTTCATTATTTTGTAATTGATTATTGTTTTCGTTATTTAAGTTTTCTTGTTTATTACATCCAACTGAAATAAGTAACAATAAGATAATAAATATTTTTTTCATAAAATCACCTAAAATTCTACATAATTATTTGTTTTATATAATTTGCCATCTATTTTAATGAATATATTATATCTACCTTTTAATCCTTCATCATTAATATATTTGTTAGTATTTAACCCATTTGTTGTTTCTCTTTCATTAAAAATATCAACACACATTGCCGTATAAGGCCTTGTACTTATACGCCAATTATATTTGTAAGCAACTAAATTTTGATACAAAATTATTTCAACATTAGTTCCTCTTTCAAATGTTCCATTGACAACTAATCTATCATACTCTTTAGTAAATGTTATATTATGAGATTTATATTCATCATCTATTTCTTTGGCATTAAAGATTAAAGATAAACTTTTATCTACTTCTGTTTTACCTAAGCTACCTAAAACTTTAGCACCTTTTATCTCATAACTACCACTATATAATGGCATTTTTTCAACACGATAATTATTGGTTGGTAATTCAATTTCAAATATAATTTCATCATTTAATAGTTCAGTTGTTATACTTTTTAATGTATCAGATCCTGCTAATCCAGCAGGTTGATTTTGAACAACACCATCTTTATATGATATACCACCAGAATGGACTATATAGTGATCAGCATCAATATAATCAACATCTGATATATAAGGTGAATAATAAGAACCTCCTCTTTCTTTACCATATTGCCATACTTGTTCGATAGTCATATTAGTAGTATCTATTTTATACATAACGCCTCTAGAGTAACTTTCAGTAGCAGGTACATATTCTTCTTTTATTTTTGATTTATTATTACCATTATCAAATATAAATACATATCCTTCTGGAGTTATCATTGCAGCGTGCTGACTCCATTGCCATTCAAAATCACCAATTGGCGTAAAGAAATATTTTTGATATTCACTACTCCAATTAGTAGGATCACCTATTATCCAGTTTAATTCACCACTGTCATAATCAATATTTATTACAGCATCTTGATGTCTACCAGATAATGTAATTGAATTAGTATTTTTATCATACCAAACAGAATTATTATGAAACCAATCATAATCTGTCCAATTTTCTGATTTACCATCATTAACATTCAATATATCTTTCAAATTAAATGTTTTAACTATATTACCTGTATTTCTATCTAATTCCACAATATAATCTTCTACCATACCATCAGCAAAATTATCAGATGCAACTAATATATTACCATTTTCTAATTCAAAATAATCGTGATGATATCCGCCTTCTAATTTGAATTCAGTATATATTTTTCCTAATAGATTAATCTCATATAGGCCTGTTGTGTAATATGGTGGATTAACTAATCTTTCAGTACTTATTAATAAATTACCATTTTTTAATCTATTTATATTCCAAGTAAAACTTTCAGTTAAATACCATCTTACATCACCATTAACATCATAAGCACACATATAACCTTTACTAGATGGGGAAAAGAAATATAACTCATTATCTGATTTAGATTTATTAGCTTCTACATTAGTAGGTAAAATAAAATTATCAGGTAATTTATCCGTTTTTATATATATCGTTTTAGATACATCACCATATTTTATAGATATCTCATTATTATAATCTGGATATAATCCATATATAGGTAAATAATGAACTGTATTAGATTCAAAAGTGTTTGTAAAAGTTGTTTTTTCATCTTTACCATTAATAATAACTGTAGGTTCTACTTCTTCTTCTGTTTCAAAAATAACCAAAGCTGTTAAAGGTGAAATTTCATAAGGATTTAAAATAACATTTGGGTTATCGATTGTATAACCAGTACTTTCAAAACTTTTTTCTATTTCTGCTTGTTCCATAACTAAACTATCTTCAACAACTACCAATTCATCACATTTAATTGAATAATAATAAACTATACTTAAAAATATTAATATTATAATTGGAATCAACAAAATAACTTTTTTCAATTCTATCACCTATAAATATTATAACACAAAAAAACACTGATAAATTATCAATGTTTAATATTTTTAAATGGCGGAGTAGAAAGGATTTGAACCTTCGCGCCGGTTACCCGACCTACACCCTTAGCAGGGGCGCCTCTTCAGCCTCTTGAGTACTACTCCAAAAACGCTACATATAAATTGTACTATAAAAAAAATAATAAAGCAAGTTTTTCTTTAATTTTTTTTAAATATATTGATTAATTTATTAAAATGTGTATAATATTTTACTTGAAAGAAGGCATATTTATGAAATATATTGATATTAAACCAGCAATAAAAATATTATTAGAAAAAGAAAAAAAAGAATTCGTAAAATTACAAAGTAATATACCAACTGCTAGTTTTTTTCCGAATTATAAATGTTATATAATTACTGCCCCACATGAATGTGAAGCTATGCAGATAGTTGGTGAATTTAGTCAAGATCCAGCATTAAAAAATTTAACAAAAACTTATGCTGTAGTAGGAAATCAAGCAGCAGATATTGAAAAAAGAATTTTCATCAATTTAATTATTAATTCATTTTGTTTAGTTATAAATGATCAAGAAAAATTAAAAACTATTTATAATCAATTATTATTAAATAGTAATAATCCAGATTACAAATCTTACATAAAATATTGTAAAAGTTTAAGAAAGATTAAAAAGAACAACAGATAAGTTGTTTTTTTAGTCTTTTGGTTTAAATATTAAAGAAAATATAAATGAAAATACAATAGCTGCTGTAATACCAGATGCTGTTAAATTAAACATACCACTCATTAATCCCATATATCCTAAATCTACACTAGATACCATTGCTCCATGAATTAATAAATGACCAAAACTAGTAATAGGTACACAAGCACCGGCTCCTGCCCATAAAATTATTTTATCATATATATTAAATACATCTAAAAAACAACCTAATACAACAAATATTGTAGTTATATGTCCTGGAGTTAATTTGGTATTGTCTAATATTAATTGTCCTATTAAGCAAACAATACCGCAGAATAAAAATGAATTTAAATAGATCATTCTACCACCTCCATACTTATTGCATGGGCAATACTTGGTATTGTACTTTTATTATTAACCATCGTTGTATTCATTAAAGCACCAGTAGCAACTAATAAAACTCTTTTTATTTCTTTTTTATACATTTTATCAAATATATAGCCATACGTAACTAAAGGAGCACATGCAGGTCCGCTTGCTCCTGCATAAACTGGTTGATTATCTATATCATATATAATACAACCACAATCATCATAATTTTTTAATTCTATATTGTATTCAGTCAACATATAATCTTTTAGAATATCTTTTCCATATCTGCCTAAATCACCAGTTAAAATTAAATCATAATAACCTATTTCTCTTTTTGTTTCTCTTAAATGATCATATATTACCTTAGCGGCAGCTGGCACCATTACTGCTCCCATATGATAAACATCTTTTACTCCTAAATCAACCACTGTTCCTAATGTTGCACTTTCAACTTTAATTCCTTTTTTATTACTAGATAAATAAGCTGAAGCTCCACCAGTCGAAGTAAATGTAGTTGTTTTTCTTTTTGGTCCACCGTATTCAACTGGATATCTAAATTGTTTTTCAGCTGCATTATTATGTGAAGAAGTTGATGTTATAGCGTTTTTAATCTGTTTAGCTTCAATCATATTAGATGCAATAATTAAACCTAAAACACTAGTCGAACAAGCCCCATATATACCAATTAATGGGATACCTAAACTAGATGCGGCGTAATTAGTAGCAACAATTTGATTTAACAAATCACCTGATACTAATACATCTACATCAAATTTAGTTTTACCTACTTTATTTAATAAAAAATCAATTGATTCTTCTATTAGTTTTATTTCTGCCAATTCCCATGATTTTGTATTAAAATATAAATCATTATAACTCTTATCAAAATATTTAGATAATGGTCCATTAGCTTCATATGGACCTGTTATCGTAGCAGTATCGTTTATATAAACATTATTATATTTAAAAGTCATATTTAACCTCCAATTATCAATCTTAAAAGTCCAAATATATAAGCACTCACAACACCAAAAACTATTACTGAACCTGCTAATTTAAACATATTAGCTCCGATGCCGGTTACTAATCCTTCTTTACGATATTCTAAAGAAGCACTCATCATAGCATGGGCAAAACCGGTAATTGGTATAATTAAGCCGCACCTAGCAAAATGAACTAATTTATCAAAAAATCCAAAACAAGTAAATAAGCAACCTAAAAATACTAAAGTGACAATCATCAATGTAGTTCCATCACTAGTAGAAATATTAAAAATATAAGAATAAATATCCGTTAAAAATTGACCTAATAATCCCATAAATCCACCTACTATAAAAGCTATTAAAGCATTATTTAAAACATTTTCCTTAGGTGTATGTTTTGCGACTAATCTTTTATATTTATTTTCTTCCATAAAATTCCTCCTAAGGTTATTATGTAAAAATATAATTTTTTTATACAAAAAAACTAGTTTATGCAACTAGTTTCGATTTTAATTTGGTTAATATTTTTTGTTCTCCTCGAGATACTTGAACTTGACTTATTCCTAACTTCTTTGCTGTTTGTTGTTGAGTAAAATCATCTAAATAACGAGTACTAATTAACTCTTGTTCAAAAGGATCAAGTTTAGATAAAGCTTCTTTTAAAAGTAATAAATCATCAATATTATCTATTTTTCCTATTGTATCTTGTAAAGTTAACTCTTTTCCTTCATCATTTAATGGCTCATCGATACTATAAATAGGTTTACTACTATTTATAGCTTCTTCTATCATCTGAACAGGTATTTCTAAAAAATCAGATAATTCTAAAATAGTTGGAGTTCTCATCAACTTTTGAGTTAATAAGATATTAGCTTTTTCAATCTTTAAATTAAGTAATTGAATACTTCTACTAACTTTCATAGTTTTATCTTCTCGAACTAACTTCTTCATTTCACCTAAAATATAAGGGTAAGCATATGTTGTAAATTTAACGTTCATATCTGGATTATAATTTTTATAAGCCATTATCATACCAATACAACCAGCTTGAAACAAATCTTCTTTATTTGAATACTTCTCAAAATATCTTGTAATTGAATAAATCAAATTTTTATTTTCGAATATTAGTTCTTCCATTTAGTCCTCCTATAAATTAATTACATTCACCGCACTTAATTCATCAGACGTCTCATACATATATTTTAATAATCTACTATTGTTTATTCTATGTTTTACTAAATTATTATTTATGCCACAAACTAAACTTTGACCATGATTAATTTTACATAATTCATAATTATTAAGTAAAGCATTAATGCCATAACAATCAATAGATTCTAATTCACTTATATTAAAAACTAAATTTCTAATACCATTTTCTTTAACTAAATTATTAACTTCATCTTTTAATTTGTCTACAGTATTTTTATTAAGAACTCCTTTTAATCTTATAAATAAAATTCCTTTACAAAACTCTAAATTAATATCTAACAAGCTATCACCTTCCATAATAATTTAGCACAACTTTATATAAAATTATACATATTCGACAAAACTAGACCTATTTTTTATTAGAGTGTTTACCAATTAAATATGCTATGTAAAGAAGAAGTAAAAAGATAATTATAATAACTTTATTATCTAATGATCCTATTTTAAGAATAAATTTAGGCATTTTAGTATTTGCTAGTTCATTCTTTAAATCATTATTAACTTCTTTATAATTATTTAGTTCAGAAGATAAATTATTTAATTGTTCTTCTTTTTCTTTTGTTATATTTCCAATACCACTATTTAAATTTTTAATATCATCTTCTAATTCTTTGATTTTATCTAAATATATATTATTTAAATTTTCTAAACTATTAATTTTATTTTGATAATTTAAAATTATATTATTTAAATTAGATATCTCTTCTTCATATTGCTTAACTAAATTATTTAATTCAATTATTTTTTTATTTAAGCATTCTTTATCTAACTTACAATTATTTAATTGTTCTTCTAATTCTTTGATTTTATCTAAATATATATTATTTAAATTTTCTAAACTATTAATTTTATTTTGATAATTTAAAATTATATTATTTAAATTAGATATCTCTTCTTCATATTGCTTAACTAAATTATTTAATTCAATTATTTTTTTATTTAAGCATTCTTTATCTAACTTACAATTATTTAATTGTTCTTCTAATTCTTTGATTTTATTTTCATAATCTTTTTTTAGTTTATCTATTAGTTCTTTTAATTCTTCAATAGTATTAGCTTCTATATTTAATTTTACTTTTTCATTTACTATTAAGCCATTTACTTGAAACGAAATATCATAAATACCATTTTTATTCCAATTAATGTTACTATTTATTTTAACTTCATCGCTACTAGATATAATAAAATTATTTAAATCAAAATTTATTTCTGTTATTTCTTTTATATCTAAATCTAATTTATCCCTTGTTCGATAACTATAAAAATATTTTAAACTATCTTCAAATTTATTATTATAATCACCAATTGGGTCTTTAGAGTAATCAGAATATTCTTTTGCTATTTCATAAACTTTACACCATTTTTCTTGATATCGATATTGTTTAAAACTTTCTTTATTTATTACAAAATCATTATTTCTTAATCCTGAATAAATTTCATTATATTGCCAAATACTAGTACTTATTTCATCAGTATTATGTACTCTTTTAACTGCATTCTTCCAATATTCATCAGCAAATTGTAAATTATATTGTTTAGAATATAATAAATTGTTTTTATCATTAGAATAGCCTATAGTATATAATTTATCACTATTTCCTAAATCAAAAATATAAAATACAACATCAATTAAATGAATTGGATATTCTTTTCCTAGATCAATTATTAAAGATCCACCATTAGCAATATAAGATTTATTTTCTTCATATATTCCATTATGAATATAATCATCAAATCCTTCTAAACAACCTTCACAAGTGTAAGTATAGTTTATTGATTTATCTTTATATTTAATATCTAATTCTGGAATTCTAAACGAACCATAACTTCCTTGTAAATTAAATAAATGAATGTAACGAACTCCTTTTGCCATCGTATAATTATAACTATTTCTTTCTTCGTAGATATAACCAACATTATCTATTCTTTTAGTGTCCCAATCAGTAAATTCAGTTAGATAACAATCATCACTAAAATTATCAATATTATTGTATAATTTATAATCTCCTAAAGTATTAACATTTTTATACCATAAATATCTTTCTTCTTTAATTACATCAATAGTATCAGATGAAGTTACTTCTTCTTCTTGAAATGGACTAAAATCTGAATATTCAGAATAATATACCTTAGCATCTACCTTATTAATAATTAAACATAAAAATATTAACCATAAAATCTTTTTCATTAAATCACCTCCTACTAGTTATATACGACAAAAGTAGGACAAATTCCTGCAAAAAAAAGAAAAAAGTTTCAAAAAATTAAAATTTATTTTCTTTCAAAACTTTTTTCCATAATTCTTTCAGATTATCAAATGTTAATATATCTACTACTTTATCAATATCAATCCACAATATCTCTTTTATCTCAGATTCTTGCTTTATAATATTTTTATTAATTGGCTTAGCTAAAAAATAAACTACTTCTTTATCATTTTTATTATCAATAACATAATTTAATGAATATCTTCTTTTTTCATCAATTAAAACATCTAAATTAGTTTCTTCTTTTGTTTCTCTTATAGCAGTTTCTATCTCTGTTTCATTTTGTTCCATATGTCCTTTAGGGAAACCATAAAATCCTTGCTTTTGTCTTATTATTAATACTTTATTATTATCGATAATTATTGTCCCACAGGATTTTTCTTTTATCATATTATTTCTCCAAATATGGCTTTAAAAATTGTCCAGTATAACTTTCTTTAACTTTAACAATTTCTTCAGGTGTGCCACAAGTCACGACATTACCACCCATATCTCCACCTTCAGGACCTAAATCAATAATATAATCTGCTACTTTAATAATATCCAAATTATGTTCAATTACTAAAACAGTATCACCATTATCGACTATCTTTTGTAAAATAGTTAACAACTTCTTGATATCATAACTATGTAAACCTGTACTTGGTTCATCTAAAATAAATAAGCTTTTACCAGTAGGTTTCTTTTGTAATTCTTTAGCTAGTTTTACTCTTGCTGCTTCACCACCGGATAATGTAGGTGCACTTTGACCTAATTTAATATAAGATAATCCGACATCCATTAACATTTGTAATTTAGATCTAACTTTAGGAACATTTTCAAAAAATTCATATGCTTCTTCTACTCGCATTTCTAAAACATCATAAATACTTTTACCTTTATATTTAATATCTAGTGTTTCTTTATTGTATCTTGTTCCATGACAAACTTCACAAGGAACATAAACATCTGGTAAAAAATGCATTTCTATTTTCTTAACACCATCGCCCCAACAAGCTTCACATCTTCCACCTTTAACATTAAATGAAAATCTACTTTTATCATAACCTCTTATTTTAGCTTCTTTAGTTTGAGTAAATACATCTCTTATATCATCAAACACGCCAGTATAAGTTGCAGGATTAGATCGTGGCGTTCTTCCAATTGGTGCTTGTGATATATCAATTACCTTATCAATGTTTTCTAATCCTTTTATCTCTTTAAATTTACCTGGTTTTTCTTTAAATTTATATAAATTACTTGCTACAGCTTTGTATAATATTTCATTAATTAAAGTTGATTTACCACTTCCAGATACACCAGTTACACATGTAAATGTATTTAAAGGTATTTTAACGTTGATATTTTTTAAGTTATTTTCTTTAGCACCTTTTATTTCTAAATATTTTTTATTTCCTTTTCTTCTTTTAGAAGGCACTTCTATTTTTTCGATTCCAGATAAAAATCTACCTGTAATACTATTAGGATTAGCCATAACTTCTTTAGGCGTTCCACAAGCAACTACTTCCCCACCATGTAATCCAGCGAGTGGTCCAATATCAACTAAATAATCACTAGCTAACATAGTATCAGTATCATGTTCAACAACAATTAAAGTATTACCTAGATCACGCATTTCCAATAATGAATTAATTAGTCTTGTATTATCTCTTTGATGTAATCCAATACTTGGTTCATCTAAAACATATAAAACACCTGTTAATCTTGAGCCTATTTGGGTTGCTAATCTAATTCTTCCAGCTTCACCACCTGATAATGTACCAGCTGATCTATTTAAAGTTAAATACTCTAATCCAACATTAATTAAAAAAGTTAATCTTGATAATATTTCTTTAACAATTAATTCAGATATTTTAGTTTGTTCTTTGTTTAATTTTAAATTAGATAAAAATTCTTTTAAATCTTTTATACTTAATTTAGTTAATTCATAAATATTCTTTTTATTTATTAAGACTGATAATACTGAATCAGATAATCTGGCACCTTTACATTTTGGACAAACTGATTCTGTCATATAATTTTCTATCCATTCTCTTATCCAATTACTTTTAGTTTCCATATATCTTCTTTCTAAATTAGTAATGATACCTTCAAAATAATCTTTACTATTTCTTGTATTACCATTTTTAGAAACATATTTAAATTCTAATATATCTTTAGATCCATATAAAATTATATCTAATTTTTTTCTATCTAAATCTTTAACAGGTATATTTAAATCTATATCATAAAATTTGGCTAAAGTATTCATTTGTGTAGAATAAATGCTATTTTCATCATCTAAATTTAAAGATACAATTGCCCCTTCATTGATACTTAAATCTTTATTAGGAATAATTAAATCTTCATCTATTTTTAATTTTATACCTAATCCTTTACATTCATCACATGCTCCATATGGTGAATTAAAACTAAACATTCTAGGTTCTAGTTCAGGTAATGAAAAATCACATTCAGGACAAGCATAATTTTCACTCATAACTATTTTATCTTTACCAACAACATCAATAACAACTTTACCTTTGCTTAGTTTAGAAGCTAATTCAATTGATTCATATAATCTACTTCTTATATCATCTTTAATAATTAATCTATCAATTATAACTTCAATAAAATGTTTTTTATTTTTTTCTAATTTTATTTCTTCACTTAATTCATGTTCTTCATTATCAATGATTGCTCTTACATAGCCATCTTTAGCTAAATTTTCCAATAAATCTTTATGAGTTCCTTTTTCACCATAAACAACCGGACTTAAAACTCTTATTTTAGTATTTACTTCTAAATCCATTATTTGATTAGTCATTTCTTCAATACTTTGACTAGTAATTGGCTTTTTATGAATAGGACAATAAGGAATACCAATTCTTGCATATAATAATCTTAAATAATCATATATTTCTGTTATTGTTCCAACAGTACTTCTAGGGTTTTTATTAGTTGTTTTTTGATCAATACTAATAGCAGGGCTTAATCCTTCAATACTATCAACATCCGGTTTTTCAGTTCCACCTAAAAACTGTCTAGCATAAGCTGATAAACTTTCCACATATCTTCTTTGACCTTCAGCATAAATAGTATCAAAAGCTAAACTACTTTTACCACTCCCAGAAACACCTGTCATAACAATTAATTTATTTTTAGGTAATTCAATATTAATATTTTTTAAATTATTTTCTCTTGCACCTTTAATAATTATTTTATCCATAAAATCACCTCTAACATTTAATATTTTATCACATTTTTGGGTTATTTAATCAGTATTTTATTAACTTTATTAATAAATAAAAAACATATATAAAAAATAATTAGTTATATTTTCTAATTATTTTTATCCAATATAAATCGTTTATATTTTTGTCCCACACTTGAAAGTTTAGTTAAATCATTATCCTTTACATAATCCAATAACAATGTAAAAGTAGTATCATCTTTATAAATTGATTTATCCCAAAGATACCAAATATCAAAAGCTGTTTGAGCGCCATTTTCTACCATTTGTTTAACTCTATCACTTTTAAATACAACGTTATTTTGTTGTTCATCTAATGGATTTTGCATACAATTATCTTGATATACTTTAGCTTGAATATCAGCTTCCATTTTATCACAATAATAACTAAACATAGATTCAGTAGTTTGATGATTATCAAATTCAAAGATTAAATTAACTAAATATTTTTTATTTGTTAAGCATTCGAAAACATCTTCAATTGCTTGATGTTCAATTTCTTGTTTCTGCTGTGGCGTTATGCCGTCAAACGGAGTTATATCACCGATTAATATTTCGCCAACTTCATGAATTGCTAATATTTCTATTACTTTATTTATATCAATCCCAAAATCAAATTCCGAATCCATAGCAATTGCTAAAGCAATAGTACCAATAATATGTTCAGAAATATGCTCTATTCTATCACTTTTAACATTCCAATGTTTTTTATCCCAACCTGACCTTAATTTGTTTTTTAATCGATAATTAAAATAATAAAATTTAAATATTTTCTTATATCTTTCATAATCTTCTTTATGAATTATTTTAAACACACCTAAATTTAATGCTTCTTTGTATAAATTTTCAAATGATAGATTATCTCCTTTTTCATCAATTAACTTAGTTAGAGAAAAGTCTGTTATTCGAAATCTAAAAGCATCCTGTGCTTCTGAAGTTTTAATTTGTAAGTATTCTATAGCTTCTTTTTCATATTGTTTTCCTTTTTTTAATGTTTCAACTAAACTAAAGTTAGGATTTTCGAAAATTATTTCACTTAATATCAACATTCTTATTATTTTACTAATATCCTTAGGCTCACAAAACTCTGAATTAAAAGCAATAGCTAATATGATACTGCCATATTAATTATCAGCAACACTATATCTTTCATCAGCCATTATATTTTTTAAATCATTAGCTTTCATATAAAAATTTAAAACATTATTCATACGAAATCCTCCAAAATCTACATTTATATTATACATTACAAAAATTAAAAAATAAATATTTAATATAAACTTTCTCAAAAATATATTTTTAAAATTTTATATCAAATGCTAAAAAAAACTGTTGTAAAACAGTTTATTCATCAGCATAATCTTGTTCTAACATAGGAATAAATAATTCTTTTAATTCATTAAATAAATTAATATCATCAACTTCTTTTATTCCTGATTTTTCTTCAATATATTCAACGATTTGATGTTCATCTAATATTTCATTATTTTCATTAGTTTCAATTAAATATAAATATTTTTTTTTGTTAAATTCTAATATTTCTGCAATGATATATTCCTTTTCTAAATTATTATTTTTTAAAGTAATTATATCATTTTTTACTATATCCATCATAATGTTTTATCTCCTTTATAAGTATTAACATTAACATCATTAATATTATAAAATCCTGTAATATTACTTCCATCGAGGCTTAATGCTAAAGCTGTAATCTCATATCCCATTTTATTGAATTCATCAATTTGATTTTCATTTGTTAAAAAAACTAATCTATCGTTAACCTGAAATACAACACCTAAAACGTTCATACTACTGCCAGAATATTTTTGATTTAATTTATTTGATAAGTTTGTAGCATCATACATATTGTTATAAATTGGAGCATTTTCCTTAAGTGAGACTATATTTCCAATATTAATAGAATCATTTTTTTCTTGATCCGTATCATCTAAATTATTTTCAGTTTCATTTTTATTATCATTATTTTCTTGACTCTTATTATCATAATTATTTTGATATATATTTTTATTATCATTTTCTTCTGTAACGTCAATCTCATTGGTAATAGCAATTTGATTATCTATATAGTTACTAAATTGTTTATCAACTTTTTTAGACAAGCTTGCTACAAATGCAGTAGCAGATATTGTAAGCGCTAAAGATGCCGCTATTATTGGTTTCCAATGCTTTTTTAAAATTTTTTTTATGTCAATTAATTTTCTCTTTTTAATTATAGTTGCGGTTGTTTTTTGATTTTTAGCAGCTTCAACATCATCAAATGTAATTTCTTGTGATGGTGAAATTTCCTCAGTTAATTGTACTTTATTTTTTTCAGCTTGTTCTTTTTCCAATTTTTTTAACAAGCCAATTGTTTCACTAAATTTGCCATAATAAATTTTAGGAATATTATATTTTTTGCCATTATAATTTATTATCATTTTTTTACCTTGGTTTGGTAACTCTCCTGTTTTGATTATTCTATCAACTCTTTTTTTTGTTTCTGCGATTTTTTCTTCTAAAGGAAGTTTTTCAAAATAATCAATTTCCACTTTAAAAACTTCTTTAGGATTAGAATTAGATTGTTCTGGATTTTCAACTTGCTCTATAACTTCTTTTTGAACACTTAAAGATGGTGTGTTATTGAATTTTTCGTAAATTTTTCTTTGTTTAGATACTAATTTTTTTTTGTTTTCAATTAATTCAATATAATCATCTACTAATTCTATAGCAATTTTTCTTTTTTTTCCTTCAGCATTTTTTACGTAAACTTTTAAACCATTTGATTTTGTTGATAGTTTTTCAGCCACCTTAATTTCAGAATCTAGTTTTGTCAATTCAACAACTATACTAATAAGTTCCCTAACTTCTGCAATTTTTTCTTCACTATTTGATGCTATCTCTTTATTAACTGAATTAAAATTAGCGGCAATTTCATTTAATCTTGTTAAAAGTTCTATTTTTTGACTTTCAAACTGTATTAATTTTTCTTTTTCTTCTTTGCTTAAATCGCTTTTTTGCAATCTTGTTATGGAATTATTTACTTTGTTTAACAAATTTTGAACATCCTTTAATTCGTAGTTTAATTGTTGTTTAGAATTTAACAAATTAACATAATATTGTAAATCATATCTTATCATATCCATAAAATCATCTACTTTCTAAGAATATTATATCAATTAAATAAATTTAAATCAAATAAAAGTGTTTAATGTATGTAAAAATAAGTTAAAATTGCAACATTTATTAAATCATTATTTTCTTATCATAGTTATCACAATAAATATTACAATTATAACTTATCTATCATAATCTATCTCCTAATTCACAATTAGCTTTTGCATTTAAATTTATATCTGCAATTATACCTTTTTGATAAGCATAATATCCTGCTGCTCCAATCATAGCTGCATTATCAGTACAGTATAAAATTGGTGGTACAGTTAATTTTACATTATTTTTGTTGCACTCTTGCTCTAATGAAGATCTTATTCCACTATTAGCAGCAACACCACCTGCAACAATTAAATTTTTTACGTTATATTCTTTTAATGCTTTCATTGTTTTTTTAGTCAATATTTCAACCACTCTATTTTGAAATGAACATGCTAAATCTTCTTTCCTAATAGTATTACCTTTTTGTAATTCATTATGATTTAAATTAATAACAGCTGATTTAATACCACTAAAACTAAAATCATAAGAATCGTCATTTAAAGGAAGTGGTAGTTTATATGTGTTTTTCCCTTGTTTAGCTAATCTATCTATGCTTGGCCCACCTGGATAAGGTATATTTAATACTCTAGCTACTTTATCATAACATTCACCAACAGCATCATCTAATGTGCCACCGATTTTTTCAAATGAATAATCTTCTTTCATATATACTAATTCAGTATGACCACCACTAATAATTAAAGCAATTAATGGAAATTCTAATCTTTTAACTAAGTTATTAGCATATATATGTCCAGCTATATGATGAACTGGAATCAATGGTTTATTGTAGATATAAGCCAATGTTTTGGCAGCTAATAAACCTACTAATAAAGAGCCAATCAAGCCAGGTCCATAAGTTACAGCAATTGCATCAATATCTTCAATTTTCATATTAGCTTTATTTAATACTTCTTCTAAAACGATAGTTATACTTTCCACATGGGAACGACTTGCTATTTCAGGAACTACTCCACCATATAATTTGTGAATATCTATTTGTGATAATATAACAGTTCCTAAATCAATAGTTCCATCTTTAATTATACTCATACTTGTTTCATCACAAGATGATTCAATTGCTAAAATAGTCATGTTTCACCTCCATCAAATATCCGTCTACTCCATCATAATAATTTTTTCTAATACTAATAACCTTAAATCCTAATTTTCTATATAAGTTAATTGCACCTATATTATTTACATTAACTTCTAATGTAATATTATCAAATTCATAATTGTCAATTACATATTTAATTAAATTATAAGCAATATTTTTTCTTCTATATTCATTAATAACAAAGATGTAATTTATTTCTATTTTTTCATACATCACACTATAATCTAAAAATCCAACTATTTTGTTATCAATATAGTATCCAATTATTCTATTAAAAGAATTTAGAGTTACTTTATAATCACTTAAATTATTTATATAATTAATATCATTAACTTCTTTTATCATCTAATTTTTCTTCAGCTTCTGTTCTTTTTAAATAATTAGGTTTTAAATCGTGGGGATTTACTGGTTCATCAAATTCATGCTTTTTAATTATTTTAAGTAAATCAATATTATCATAATTATCAATTACTGTATAACTATCAGGATATTTTATATTACTTAATAAAATGTGTTGATCTTCTAAATAACTATTTAAATCTTTATCATAAATTCCTGCATAAACATATCCGCGTCTAGCATCAATTAGTGAAACATTATATTTAGTATCTGTTTTGGTAGTAGCCAACAATTCTAACTCACTTAATTTAATAATTGGTATATTTAAACAAAATCCAATTGTTTTGGCAATTGTAACCCCTACTCTAATACCAGTAAAAGAGCCTGGCCCATTAACAACAAATATTTTATCCACAGTATTTATATCAGGAACTGCTTCTGTTAATACTTTCATAACTTTAGAAGAAGTATCATTATTATTTTTATCAATAAAAAAATAATCAAGTTTATTATTAATAATTGTACTTATAATTAAACAATTTGAACAAGTATCTATAAAAAGATATTTCATAATACTGCCTCACACAATTCTTCATATTGTTTACCATAAGGGGTAATAATAAAAACTCTTTTATTTTCATCTAAAACTTTAATTTTAATATCTAATCTTTCTTTAGGTAAAATATCTTTAATAGTATCAGCCCATTCAATAATAACTACTCCACCTTTGTTATAATATTCCTCAATATTAACTCCACTAGTATTTCCATCTAATCTATATACATCCATGTGATAAAGAGGTAATTCTCCATCATATTCCTTAATTATAGAAAAAGTTGGAGATGTAATATTATCTTTAATTCCTAAAGCTTGCGCAAATCCTTTAGTAAATAAAGTTTTACCACTTCCTAATTCTCCATTTAAACAAATGATCATATTAGGAAATTTTTCAGATTCTAAATTTTGAGCTAATTCGATAGTGTCATATTCATCTTTCATTGTAACTTTATATTCCATTTATATCACCAATAATATTATATAAGATAAAATAAATTATTACAATATTTTTTTTAAAGAAAGTAAAAGAAAAAAATGCCTAAGCATTTTCGTTTAAATTATTCGTAATAAGTATCAAAATTACTAATAACATTAGTTTCATAAAATTCTATTGGAGAATAATCTTCGTTTGTTATAAAACGAAAAGCATAACCATAATTGTCATTTGATTTAAAATTTTGTAATTGTTCTTCTGTTAATTTCACCATAATTGTTGGATAATATATTTTTTCTGTTTTTGAATCATTATATAACCAATAATATACTTTATAAAATTTATAGCCTTCTTCAGATAATCTTTTTAGTTCTTGCATATATTCTTCTTTTTTAATATCAACATATTCACCATTTTTTTCTTTAAATAATTCAATTTTTAATAAATAACTAACATTTTTATCTATATATTTTTTTCTTGCTTCATTTACTTCTATAAAGCAATAATATTCACCATTTTTAGGTACTATATAAGATTGCTCTAAATTAGTTTTATAATTAGTTATTATCATATAATTTTCTAATACTTTATCACTAATATTTTGATTAATTAATAAAAATGTAAATACTGGTAAAATAAATATTATACACAAAGAAGCAATTAAACATTTTTTTCGTTTTATTTTTTCTTTTTTTATTCTAAATAATACTTCATCTGCCATTTCTTTATAATTTTTCATAAGAAAATCCCTCTCTTTCAAGTTCTTTTTTTAATGATTGTTTTGCTCGATATAAAAGTGTTTCAATATTATGAACTTTTTTGTTCATAATTGTAGATATTTCATTATTACTAAATTTTTCAAAATAAGACAACCATAGTACTTGCTTATATTCTGTTTTCAAATTATTCATAGCTTTTTGAATAATGATTTTTCTTTCATCTTTTAAAATTGTTTCTAAAATTGATTCATTATAAATAATCTTGTCATTAATTGGAATATTTTTTTTAGAATTTTTTCTTAAATAATCAATAGCAAGATTTTTTCCAATAGTATATAACCAAGTTTTAAACGAAGCATATTTTTTATCTTTTAATTTTTTCATACCAATTTTTACAAAAGTATCCATAGCGAGTTCTTCAGCAATAAAAATATCATTAGTAAAAGTATTTAAATATAGGATTAAACCATCCTTATATTCTCTAATTACTTCTACTAGACCATTTTCATCTCCTTGTAAAAAACGATAATAATTATATGATCCATTCATTAAAATACTCCCTTCTAAATCACTTATTACACGAAAAAAAGCAAAAAAACTCACACATAAAAAAATGCCTAAGCATTTTCGTTTAAATATTTTATAGCAGCTTGATATTGAGCATCATTATCTAGTGTAGGATTTTGAATATAATCAGAAGTCAATGAAACTTCTAAATCAGGAACAATACCATTTCCATTAATCCATTCACCATTTGATGTTAACCACTTTTTAGTTGTAACTTTATACTGACCAAGGCCAGAAATAGTCTGTAAGCTTTGAATAGTACCTTTTCCATAACTAGTATTACCTATTATATAGGCTCCTAGTTGTTCTCTTAATGAACTTGCCATAATTTCGCTAGCAGATGCGCTACCTAAATCTTGTAAAATAACTATCTTATATTCTTTATCTTTGTTTCCTTTAGAATATATTTTTTCAACGCCATTTTTATCTTCTGTTTGATATATAATATGCTTATTATTCATAAATAAACTTAACATATCTTCAACGGCACTTAAATGTCCGCCACTATTTCCCCTTAAGTCAATAATCAAACTTTTCATTCCATTATTTTCTAGAGATTCCAAAGCTTCTTTAAATTGTGAATAAGTGTTTTCAGCAAATATATCAACTTTAATATATCCAATGTTATTTTCCTTTGTTTCTGAATGAACAGATTCAATAATAACTTTTTCTTTTTTTAGCTGAAAATTTAATTCTTCGTTATTTCTTAAAATTGTTAATTTAATATCCTCTGTATTTGATATTTTATCAACAAGTTCAGAAGTAGACATACCAATTATGTCAGTATCATTAAATTTTATTATTTTATCATTTTCTTTTAATCCAACTGTTGAGGCAGGACTATTAGGATAAACAGTGGCTATAATAATATCATTATTTAAATCATTTATTATGCCAATGCCTAATCCTTCATATTCTCCTTTTAATGTTATAGAAAAATTATTTGAATCCTCTCCAACAAAACCTGAATATTCATCCAAAGAACTTAACATTCCTTTAATTGCATTAGTAATTAATTCATCTTTATCTATGTCACCATAATAGTTTTCTAAAATATAATTATACTCTTCAATAAATTTTTGTATTTCTTTTGTAGCAGTAGAGTAATTATCATTTCCATAATCAGCTCGTCTTCCTATAAAATAACCGGCTAAAGAAAAAATCAATGCTACAATAACAATTAAAATTATATATTCAAAAAGTCCAAAATTATTATTAGTTTTAATTGTCTTTTTTTCTTTATCATCTTTTTTCAAATTTTTTTTATTAATAGGAGCACTTTTACTAATTTTTTTTGTCACTTCTTCAATATTAACATTTTTTTTGCTTTGCTTTTTAACTTTTTTCTCACTTTTTTTCTCAATATTTTTTTTACTATTTTTTTTCTTCTTATCTTCCATAATTAATCAACCCTCTTATATATAATATCACATTTAAAAAATAATTACTATAAAAAATTATTTTGTTTACACTTTGGTGACCTGTATGGGATTCGGACCCATGAATGTAACCTTGAGAGGGTTATGTGTTAAACCACTTCACCAACAGGCCAAAATTAAGAAGATGGACTATTCATCTTCATCTTTAGTAATTTCTTTTAAGTGTTCTATAATGCTATCGCCTTCATAATATTTGTCTATTTTTTTATTGCTAATTTTTATTAATGTAGACCCAGCTAACTTTAAATCAGTTATTTCGTTTATTATAAAATTTGATTTGTCAGATTTAAATATTTCATTAAAAGGATTATTTAATATCGCAGTATAATATCTTAATGAATCTTCTTTTTGTGAATATAAGCTAAGATATGCATCGTAAACTACTTTATTATAATCATCATTATCATAAATCATAACATAATATTCATCATTTGGTTGTGTTAATAAATTGCCAATTAATATTTCATCATATTGAATTGTTGAAGTAGTTGTCTCTTCTTGTGGCTCATCTTTTTTATTTACAAAATAAGTTATTGCATAAAATGCTAAAAATATTACTGTTACTATTACAACTAATTTTATTAATTTTGAAATTTCATTGTCATTATAACTTGCTTTTTTGATATTCTTCTCTTTTGCCATCTTTCTTCACCTAAAGTAATTATATCATAATAATTTAAAAAAAGAAACATTTTTATTTTGTTTCACAAATGTTTCATTATTTTCCAACTGTCGTAGTATTGATAGAATTAGCTACTTCTAGTAATTGTTCACTATCTAATTTATCGGATACAACATAAAATTCAACACCATTGCTCACCCAAGTAACAGAATTGTCTGATAAAGCCCCAACTGTATCTGTGATTATATAAGGTTCTCCATACATTGGAATTGTTAATATTTCTTCAGCAACAGATGCCGATTCTTGAACAATTGTAAATGGATTTTCTCCACTAAATGTTAAAATTATTCTTTCTCCAGCATCTGTAGTTACTTTTTCTTGACCAGATAATTGCGTATTTTCAGGAATATACATCGGATAAATTATGCTATCTAATGTTTTGCTAGTAGTTTCAGTTTCTGCATTTTTCATATTTCCTTGTACTGTAAAATAAGTTTCATCATATGTTGCCTTATAATCAATTGCATTGAAGTTCATTTTCATTTGAATCTCATCTTTATCGTTTAAGACAACTACCGATTTTAAATTTAAATCTTTATCTAAGGTTATTTTTTGTTTAGCTAATTGGTTGTTATTTGTATAATTTACTTTTGTAGTAAACACATAATTACCATCTACTTCTTCAAATGTTTTATCATTATCACTTTCGATGTCTTTTAAAATTGTTTGTAATATGTAGCTTTGAGAATTGTTGTAAGGCCATTCACTTTGAAATTTAAAGCTTTTATTTAAAGAAGGTGTCAAAACATAAACTCCATCGCTATTTTTTAAAATTATCTGTTCATGATTATTCGTTTTATTTATTAAGCTAACTTTAAAATTATTATCTTTTTGATAAGCAACTTCAACATTATACAAATAACTATCTTCATTATTTATTATTTCCAATTCACCAGTTAAATAATAACTATCTGTTTTAGTTATTTTGTTATTAAAATCTTTTACAATATCTTTTTCACCATATTTTCCACATCCAACTGTTGTTAAACAAAATAATCCAATTGAGATAAATAATAAAAATTTTTTCATTTTTTCACTCCTGTTCAATTAATTATATTGAATATATTTATGAAAAATGTATAATTTTTATTTTTTTGTTTAAAATATTTATGAATATAGAAAGGAATGATTATTTTGGAAACTTTACAAAAAGTTTGTTTAGTTCTTACCATTATAGGAGCAGTGGTTTGGGGATTAATTGGTATATTTGATTTTAACATAGTTTCTTATATTTTTGGTGAAGGATCTATGTTATCAAGAATTATTTATACATTAGTCGGAATTGCTGGTTTAATAAATATTGGTATTTTATTTAACCATATAGAAAAATAAACTTCGAATTGAAGTTTATTTTTCGTATATTCTTACTTTCATTTTTAAAACTGATGGTAAATACTCAACTCTAGGATCATTACCTGTAACAATTATAGATACTTCATGAGTACCAACTCCAAGACCTTTTAAATCAACATAAACATTAAGGTCTGATGCAGTAATATCATTTACAATATCAGTAACACCTTTAAGTTTTACAGTTACACTATCAATATCAATAGGTGTAACACCATAATTGCTACCTAAATTAATTTGTGATATACCAACATTGTCTATATTAATATTACTTATGTCACTGCTTAATTTTACATCAACCGTTACATTATTTACACTCATATATTTGACACCATTTGGTTTATCTAAATCAACTTTAAACTGCGTGTCTTCAGATAATCCCTCAACATTTACATAAACAGGTAAATATTCAATTGTGGAAATTGTCTCTGTTGGGCCATAAATTGTAACAGTAGTATTTTCGTTATTATTAACAATCAAATTACTAATACCCATGTTATAAATAACATTTCCAGTTGGAATTACTTGAATTGGAACTTCTTTGCTTGGTGATTGAATTAATAATTCAACATCAACTTTAGCAGGGCTTATCTCAACATCAACAACATTACCTAATTCATCATAGGCAACCAAAGGCGCTGAAACTGTAATTTTTTCACCTAAGACAATTTTTGGTAATGATTTAATATCAACAAGTGCTTTTACTGTTGCAACATTGTCAACTTTATACGATGCTCCTTTAATTGTTACAGAATCTTCTTTAGCATTTATTTCATCTATTATATATCTTTCATCTAAAGCTTCTTGATTTAACAAGTCAACAGATAATGTTTTACTAGCTGCCACTTTTTCATATATTATTACAGTTGCAACAGATGGATTAACATTATATTTTATTCCTCCACTTAATTGATTATATTTTATATCAACTTTATGCGTTCCAGGTTTTAATCCCCATAAATCAACAACAACTTCATTTGTAGGAGATTGTTTAGCAATATATAAATCAGCTTTGTTTCCTATTAATGTTATATTTACTGTTTCAGGAACACCTTCTACAACATAATTATCTTCATCGTATAAAACGGTAACTTCTTGATCAGTTAAAACTTCTGCTGAACTTTCAGAATATATCAATATTCTTTGATCGATAACAATAAATATTAATATAGCCATCGCTAACGATATGAAAAGCAAAGTATTTGACTTTGATAACCAATTTTCAAATTTTTTACTTGGTGTGTCAAATTTTTTATTTATTATTAATATCAACTTACTAATAGGCACAACAATGATTCTATCTATTAGTTTTGAGAAAAAGGAATAAATGCTTTTAATTATTTTCATTTTTTTCTTCCTCCTCATCCAAATAAACTTCTTTTTTTGGTCTTAACTCTTCTAATAATCGTAATTTTACTTCGTCCAAAGTTAAATTATAATTTAATTCGCCATCAATAGCCAATGATAACCTTCCAGTTTCTTCAGAAACAACGATAGATATACAATCAGTTATTTCTGAAATTCCTAGAGCAGCTCTATGTCTTGTTCCAAGTCTTTTGCTAATTTTTAAACTATCACTAGTTGGAAAAACTGCACCGGCGCTTGTAATTTTATCACCTTGAATGATAACTCCCCCATCATGCAACGGATTATTTGGAAAGAATATTGAAATTAATAAATCTGATGATATATCGGCATATATTTTTTTAGATTTTTCGATATAATCATTTAAACTATTATCTCTTTCCAAGACTATTAAAGCTCCAATAGATTGTTTTCTTAAATAATCTAATGCAGTAGTTATTTCATATACCATTTTTTCTCTTTCATCGACTGTTAAAACTTTATGCCTACCTAGCAATTGACTTCTACCTAATTGTTCCAAAACGCTTCGTATTTCTGGTTGGAAAATTACTATAAGAGCTAGTGGTCCCCATTCGATAGCATAGTCCAATAAAAAGCCTATAGTAACTAACCCTAATAAATCACTAAAGATTTTTAATACTATTATTATTATTATTCCTTTAAATAATAATACCATCTTTACATTTTTTCTTACACTTTTTAAAATATAATAAAGCGCCATCCAAACGATAAGAACATCAATTATTTTTTTTAACAATTCAATTATTCCATTAAAAGTCATTTTTACCTCCTTTTAAATTATATCACATTTTAGTAGAAAAAAGTGACTTTCGTCACTTATTACCATCCAAATAATTTTGAAATTTGTGGCAAGAAAATAATAAACAATAACATTATAATAAAGATTATTCCGATTAAAATATAGGCACCTTTATTACTTGTTCTTTTAACATCTTTATTTACTTCTTGCTTTGGTGCTTCAAAAGGACTATATTGATTAGTATGTGATAAAGCTTCTTCCATCGCATCATCTTTATTTAAATTTTCTACAGCAGCCATTGGATCAACATTATTATTAGTTGGTTCTACCGTTGGCATTGGTGTTGGTTCTACCGTTGGCATTGGTGTTGGTTCTACCGTTGGCATTGGTGTTGGTTCTACCGTTGGCATTGGTGTTGGTTGTACTGTTGGCATTGGTGTTGGTTGTACTGTTGGCATTGGTGTTGGTTGTACTGTTGGCATTGGTGTTGGTTCAACTGTTGACATTGGTGCTGGTTGTACTGTTGTCATTGGTGTTGGTTCTACCGCTGTCATTGGTGTTGGTTCTACCGTTGTCATTGGTGTTGGTTCTACTGCTGTCATTGGTGTTGGTTCTACCGTTGTAGAGTTAAAAGATGTAGTTGATTGATTATTTAAATTATTTAATTTATCAAAATCATTATTCATATTATTAACCTCCATTTATTTTAATTACATTATACCAAAAAAAATAGTAATTGAAAATACTATTTTTTTATTTTTGTCAAAAAATCCTCTTCAGTCCATATATTTATGCCCAAATTAACAGCATCGTCATACTTACTTCCAGGATTTTCCCCAACAATTACATAATCAGTTTTTTTGCTAACACTTCCATTTACATTTCCACCTAATTCTTCAATTTTTGATTTTGCTTCATTCCGAGTTATTGAAGATAATGTGCCAGTTAAAACAAAGTTTTTCCCCCAAGTTTGACAGTTTTTGAATAAAAAAGCAAAATAACCTATATAAAATATAGTTTTTTTATGTTTTAGGTATTGC
>CALVYK010000008.1 GCA_944372195.1 uncultured Bacilli bacterium | reverse complement strand
CTATTGCAATAGATGAAACAACCTATTATTGTAGAATAAATGGTAATATCGAAGATTTTGAAGAAGTAAAAGAAAATGAAAATAAGGAGAATAAATAATATGAAATATGCAGATTATATAATAGGGGTTTGTAGTTTTATAATAGGTGTAGGTCTTATCTTTGATATTGTAAGTATGGATGCTAATTCTATAAGTAGTGCGTTTGGATGTGTATTCATTTTATTAGCTAATTTATTTTTAAAAAAGAGAGGAGAATAAATAATATGGCTAGATTATTTAAAGATAAAATAATAAAAAGAGCATTGGAAATGTAATAAGAACATTTTACTATAATAAAGGAAAGATGTGTGATTAATGATAAAGAAAATAAAAGATTTGTTTAATGTTATAAAGTATAGAAAAAAATATAATACTATTGATAATAAATATAATACTCTGTTAGAAAAATATACAGAATTATTAGAAAAAGATAGAAGTATGATTGATGAAAACATGCTTCTTAAAAATAAAATAATAGATTTAAAAGAACAAGTTAAAAATATGAAAATAGAAAATAGGGAGATGTTAAAAAATGTTAAAAATAATAAGTGTACCAAATAAAGATCATTTAGAAATAAAAATAAAAGGAAATATTAATAATAATTTTGAACTTATTGGTATTTTAGATGTTATAATAAAAGAGCTAAAAGAACAATACGATCTATCAATAAAAGAAATATTGACAATGTTAATAAATTTCAAGTATGATAGATGTTGTATAGTTGAAAAGAAAGATTAAGAATGGAGGTGTTATCATGGCATATAAAAAAAGAGACTTTTATAAAGTTCCTGATAGTGACATTAGAAAAGATTTGTTACTAGATGTGCTTTATGAAAATGGAGTAAAAAGCAGCAAAGCTAGACAATTAGTATTTTATTCATCACCTATGAGTTTGCTTAGATGGAGTAAGTATTTAAAACCTAGTCAAATAGAAGAATATTTAGTGAAAATAGGATCTGATGAAGAAAAAGTTGATAATGATTTTGGTATATAAGGAAGGATGATATAAGATGGATAAAAATGAAATAAAAATTGAATCAAATGAAGAAGTAAAGACTAAGAAAGCAGCATCAAAAAAGAATGATGCTAATAATACTAAAAAAAGTTGGAAGGAAGTTTTTATAGATAATTATAATGGAACTTCTAAAGAAGCTAAGGAATTAGCACCGTTTTTAAAATCTACATATAAGGGCGATGTATATATTCCATGGGCTGTAATGGAAAGATTAACATATATGTGTGATGAAGATGCACAATTTAATGTAATTCAAAATGAAAATGGTGGATTCGTATTTACCGATAAAGTTGAAAATCACCAAGTAAATATTCAAAAAGATGTTAAGATTAGTGAAACAAATGCTCCTATGTTTGCTCATTTCGTTAAAGTTGAGTTAAATTTCTTAGGAAAAAATTTCTTAGAAATTTATCCAATACAAGAACAAGATTATTCAGCTGCTAGAATATTCAATCAAAACTTAGTAAACAGAGCAATACAAAGAGCAAAAGCTAAACTAGCATCTAGAGCAACAGGTCTAGCATTAAAATTATATGAGGGATCTGACTTACAATTTGATGAAGCTAAAAAAGATATTAAACCAGATATTCCAGAAGTAAAGAATACAGCACCTACTAAAGAAGAAGTTGTTGTAGAGCAAAAAATGACAGCACCTATTAAAGAAGAAGTTGTTGTAGAACAAAATAATACTGTAGAAAAAGAACCAGTTAAAGAAACAGAACCTGTTGTTGAAGCTAAGAATGTAGATAATATACCACAAGAAGTTATAGATTTAATAAGTATTATTAAAACTACAGAAGAATCAAAAATAATTAAAGTTCTACAAAAAGTAAATTTAGCGGTTATGAAAAAATATAATTTTGCATTATCACCTAATGACACAGAAAGAGAACTTGCTAATAAAATATCTAAATTCCCAAATGTTACACAATTTAAAAAGACTATAGAAAATTTCTTAAATGAAACACTATAAAAATAAATTTTATGAAGTTGGTAATAATAGGTATTATTATCTAAACGCAGATGATGAACTATTTATTGCTACTGAAAGTTTTATAAAATTGGGAAATAAAAATATTTTTGGTAAACAAAAAGAACTTACACAAGGTTTAAAGTTATTGAAAGTAACATCTGTTTTAGCAATTCTTTTTCAAAAATTAGTTGAATGTCCTGTTGTTAAGGAAGATCCTGATTTTCCAGACATGACAGAATATGAAGTATTGGATAATAAGTATTTAAAAAATTGGATTAGATCTTATTATGAGGTATTCTTACAAAATCAAAAAATTAACTTACAAGAATATTACTCAGAGTTAATGAAACATTATGAAGATAATACAAAAGATAGTGTTGAATTAGAAAATATTATTGAAAAATTAAGGAAAAGTTTTGAAGATGATATTAAAGTAGTTAATAAGAATGATCCACTTAATTATATAGACTTAGACTATAAGAAAGATTCTAATATAATTATAACTTCTATGAATAAGAAGAATATAAAACATTTGTATAGTTCTAAAATTGATTCATTTGCTAAAGAAATATATCTTTATGATAATGATAAGTTTGGAACAATAACCATATATAAAGTTATAACAGTTAAAGATGTTGTAAAAACTATAGATACATTTATATATGATAGAAAAGTTATAAAAGCATTTCTAGATGCTATTGAAAATAATGATAAAAGGAAGGAAAATTAATTATGATAGACACAAGTTTAAATAAAAAATATGAAGCAAGAGAAGGAGTTAATACAGATTTTAGTCCAATTCCAGATGGAGAATACTTAGTAAGGATTAAAGAAGTAACTCCTTGGAAAGCAGAAACTAAAAATATAAAAGTAATACAAAGAGATGAAAATGGCAAAGCTCTTGTAGATGAAAAAGGAGATAAAATAACTGAATTAGTGCCTAATTGTACTTTTTATAATTGTACAGTTAAGTTAGAAGTTGTTGGTGGTGCTTATGATGGTAGAATAATTTTTCATAACTTATCTACTCATCCAAATATGCCTTTTCAAATACCTGCATTTCTTTATGGTATAGGTTTAAAAGAACTTTATGCTAGTGAAATACCAGAAAAAACTAAAGGATTAACTTGTTTAGTTGATGTTATAACGGAAAGTTATGATAAGACTGTTCAAAACAAAGAAACAGGTTTAGATGAAGTTCAAAAGAAATATATAAATAGAGTAAAGAGTTTTAAAGAAATACAAACTAACGAAGCACCAACTAATAATGATGTAGAAATACCAGGTATCTAATAGTTGAATTATCATGGAATACTTTAAAAAATATTTTAAAGATGTTGAAGATAGCGAATGGCAAAATGAAGAAGTAAAGGTCTTGTGTCCTTTTCATGATGATACAAGACCATCTGCTTCGATAAATACTACAAAAAATCTATTTCATTGTTGGGTATGTGATATAGGATTTAATGAGGAACAATTTATATCTAAAGTAAATAATATATCAATTACTGATGCTAATAAACTCTTAAATAAATATAATTTATCTGATGATTGGGATTATTATAAAGGTCTTTTATGGTCAGATGCTAAATTTTTAGAAAAAGTGAAAAAATTAGGTCTTAGTGATGAGTTAATAGACACTATGAATCTGGGTTTATTTAAAAATGAAAATTCTAATAGAAAATTTTTAGGTATACCTGTCTTTTATAATAATATTTTAGTAGATATTAGAAAATATAATTTATTAAAATATGACAATGCTCCAAAATGTGCATCAAATGAAAACGCAGAAAGTGGTTGGATTATACCCTATGACAATTTTTTAAACAGTAATGACATATGCTATTTTTTTGAAGGAGAAAAAGATATGTTAATAGCTAGAGAGCAAGGTATAAACGCATATACTTTAACAGGTGGGGCAAGTGCTAAGCCTAATGATAAAACAATAGGATCTTTTAAAGATAAGAAAATAGTTCTGTGCTATGATAATGATGATCCAGGTAAAAAAGGCATGGAGAATATGTACTTAACTTTAAAAGATATAGTTAAAGATATAAAATATGTTAGGATAGGTGATGTTGTTAAGGAAGAAAAAGAAGATTTTTATGACTTTATTACTAAATATAATAAAGATATATTTGATTTTTATGCTTTGGAACAACATCATTTTAATTTGGATAAAAATGAAATAGATAAAAAAATTACTATTAAAAAAGCTCTTAATGATAGTGTCTTAAGAAAAGATTTAAGAAGTGTTGTTACTATAACTAGTGAATTTCAAGACTCTTATTCTGTCCCTAAAATAGTTAATTTTGAAAAATTTGATGAAAAAGGATCTAAAACAGAAACTATGTTTGAGGGAGAGAAAAAAGAATGGTATCTTGAAAAACAAAACATAATTCAAATGCTAGAACTAATAGAAGTATGTGCTAAAGATAGTGAAATAAAAGCCAAATTAAAGTCATTTGTTGGCATACCACCTCAAGAACCGTTTGTAGAAATAAATATGAAAGAGTTAAGAACTGTTTACAAGTCTACAGTAGTGGATAAAGATATAGATGGTTCTGCTCAAAGTCTAGATTTATACAGTTTTGAGAAGTTAGATGTTGGCGGTCAGTATGTTATAGACTATAGGATATATCCCCACCCTACTAAACATCAAAAATTAGTAGCTATATGTTTCAAAAGTATAATGGTACATGACAATAGAAATTACAAATTAGATATAGATAAATTAAAAAAATTTCAAATAGAGGGTACTATAGAAGATAAGCTAAATTATTTATATGAAAATGCTAAAAAACATATAAGTAAACACTTAAATTTTGATACATGGTTAATGAGTGATTTAGTGTTCAACTCAATATTAGATTTTGATTATGACGGACCAATGAGAGGTTGTCTAGATGTGTTTTTACTTGGAGACACACAAGTTGGAAAGTCAGAAACAACAAGCAAGTTAGTTGAATTATATAATTTTGGTCATTTTTTATCTCTTAAAACTTCTACAACTGTTGGTCTTATTGGTGGTTCTAGTAAAGTTGATGGATCTTTTTGTAATACTATAGGTTCTATACCTAGACAACATAAAAGATTAGTTGTTTTAGAAGAATTTAGCGGTGCTAAACAAGATTTTATAAAAACTATGACAGATATTAGGTCAAGTAATGAATTAAGATTATCTAGGGTTAGTGGGGAATTAATAGTTCCTTGTAAATTAAGGATGATAACAATATCTAATCCAATTAATGATGATAATGGAAATCCTAGATTTTTGAACACTTTTCCTAATGGTATAATGCCATTAATGGAACTTATAAAAAGTGCAGAAGATGTTTCCAGATATGATGGATTTTTATTAATACCAAAGATAGATGTAAAAGAAAGAAAAAATCCATTTACATATGAATTACAAGGTGAACCAATACCTAAAGAATATTATCAAAGTAAAATAAACTGGGTAGCAACAAGACAAATTGAAAATGTAATATTTGAAGATGGAGTAAAAAGCTATATATGGGAAAAAGCAGAAGATCTTAATAGTGTATTTGAGTGTAATTTTCCTTTATTTGGTGTTACTACAGCTAAGAAACTATCAAGATTCTGTGTCGCCTTAGCTAGTTTAATTGTTAATGTTGATTCTAGTTATGAGAACATATTAGTTAGCAAAAGTATAGTAGATTATGTTGTTAAGTATTTATTCAAAATTTATGATAATGATGTTTTTAAATTAAGAGATTATGCTAATGAATATAAAGCATATAGTGAGTGTAGTAGAGAGGATGTTAAAGAATTACAAGATTTATATGCTAAAAATGCAACATTATTTAATTTCATAAACGGTCAAAGTAAAACAACTAGATCTAATTTAATGAGTGTTTCTGGATTAGATGGTGGAAGGTTTGCACCAATATTTAATAAATTAGTTGCTAAGAAGTTTATAAAACTTGATCTTGATAATGTTTATCCTACTGACAAGTTAAGAAAGGCATATAAACTAATAGATAAAAATTTTACTGTTGATACAGGCACTATGATTGATAAAAATAAACCTAATGTTACATTTATTAATGATTTGGAGGAAAATAGATGAATATTAATAATTTTGATTTTGAAAAATATAAAAAACATCCTAGAGTTCTTGAGGTTAGATTCTTACTCTTTTTCAACATGGTTGAAAGAGAGTATGGATATAATCAAACAATCAAGATATTTCAAAGCATATGTAGTGCTTTTAATTGTAATTTTACTTTTTTACAAGGTGTAATAAATAATAAATATAACATACAGAAAAGTAAAAAGAACTATAAATTATGGAGACAAGAAATAATATTTACGGCTAAATGTTATGGGGAATCTAAGTATAAAATAGCAAAATATTATTTAGATATTTTACCATCAACTCTTTATGCACAAAGTAGAAAATATAGTGTTGAAGAATTCTTGTGTGAAGAATGGTTAGTCCAATTGGATGAAAGAGTTACAATATGTGGTCAACAATCATATAGAACAGAAGTTATTAGATTTATGGAAGTTATAGACATGCTTGCAGATATAATGAATAGATGGAAGGGTGGTAATTAGATGTTTCTTTATCAAATGTTAGGGTATGACTATAAACACATAGATGTAAGTGATGTTAGAAAAGCAACTAGTGAATTAGCTGATTTACTGATAAAAGCTCATAAAGAAAAACCAAAATTTATTTGTTACGATACCGAAACAGATGGTCTTAATATTATAACATCAAAACCTTTTCTAGTTTCTATAGGATTTAATAAAACTGTTATAACGATGGATTATAATGAAGAAGTAATGAAAAATTTTTGGAAGATGTACAATTTACCGTCCAAAGAAGATAATTTAAGATTTATAGATAATAGTGATTTTATAGGATTATTTGCTCATAATGCTAAATATGACTATCATATGATGATAAATGGTGGTAGTAAAATACCTGACGATATAACAATACTAGACAGTATAACAGTTGCAAGATTGACAGAATATGCTGATGAAAGAGAAAGTATGAGTTTAGAAAATCTTGGAAGTAAGTATGTTAATGAAAAATCAAAGTTTGCAGGTAAAATTATAAAAGATCTTGTGAAGAAAATAAATAAAGAAAGAAGAAAAGAACTAAGAGATAATATTATAAAAGAATTTCCTAATGATGGTTATGGAACTATTACAAAGTCTGGTAATATAAAAGGAACTGGTAAATTAACAAAAGCTATAGATGAGTATGAAAAAACTAGAACTAAGTATGTTAATGATGATAATAAGTTGTTCAAGTTTATAGATGAAAATTATACTCCTGCTAATTATAAAGATGCTTATAATTTAGAACCTGAATTAGTTAGAAATTATGCTGCTGATGATATAGTTATAATGATCGAATACCTCAATAAAGCACTAGAAACATTATATAATGTTGATAAAGACTTGACTGTTACAAAAAGAGAAGGAAACTTAATAAGAGCTGTAGCTAATATGGAAAGAGTTGGTCTAAAAGTAGATATACCTTATGTTCTAGAATCAAGAAAGAAACTATGTAATTATAGAGATTTGCTATATTTTGAGTTAGAGTTATATACAGGAGAAACTTTCTCTGTAGGACAACATGAGTTCATTAAGAAACTACTACTTAATAAATACAATGTTAAAACAGATAAAGCTGATGAAAAAGCCCTTAAATATATAGCAAATAATACCAAAGATGAAGAAGTAAAGTCTGTATGCAATAATATATTAGAATTGAGAACCTTAGATAAATGGATATCTACTTATGTTGATGGTAAACTTAATTCTATTATAAACGGTAGAATATATACTGATATTAACAATAATGGTGCAGTTAGTGGTAGAGTTAGTTGTGATATGCAACAACAGCCAAAAGAAGGTCTTTTAGATAGAGACGGTAATGAGTTATTCCACCCTAGAAGAATGTTTATATGTGATGATGGTTATATTTTTGCTTTTTGCGACGAAAATCAAATGGAGTTGAGAGTGCAAGCATACTATACTATTATACATGGTAAAGAACCTGATCTAGCTATGTGCAGAGCCTATATGCCTTATAAGTGTTATAGATACTTGCCGCCTACCAATGATAGAGTCTGTTTTAATTTTAATAGTGTTGATGATTTAAAAAACTTTGATAAATATGAGTGGTATTTAGAAGAAAATGGGGAAAAATGGGAACCAACGGATTTACATAGTGAAACTACAAGACATGCCTTTCCTGAATTAGATCCAAAGTCTGATGAATTTAAAAAGAAAAGAAAGCTAGGAAAAAGAGCTAACTTCTTAAAAGTGTATCAAGGTGGTATTGATGCTTTACAAAGTAGTTTAGAAATACCTAGAGATATAGCAGAAGCACTTGATGGTGCGTTCTATAAAGCATTTCCTAGAATAAGAGATTATCAAGAATGGGTAACACAACATTTATATCAGTATGGATATGTAGAAAACCTATATGGTAGAAGATATTATATGAATGATAGTAGATATTATTATAAAGGTTGTAATTACTTAATTCAAGGAACTTGTGCTGATATGGTTAAGACATTTGAAATAAAAGTTGATAATTATTTAAGAGAAAACAATTTAAAATCAAAAATGGTATTACCTATACATGATGAATTAATGTTATTAGTACATAAAGATGAAATGTTTGTTATAAAAGAAGTAAAAAGAATTATGGAAGATGTAACAGATGTTATTAAAAATATACCAATGATAAGTGAACCAGAAATAAGTTACACTAATTGGGCTGAGAAAAAGGAGTGTATCTTATGAAAAAATATGATATAGATGGCAAGATAATGTGTTTAAAAGAAATCGCTGAATATTTGGGAATGTCCAGACAAAGCCTTTATAATAACATGAAAAAGTTTTCACTAGAAGAAATAGTAGATAGAAATAAAAAGATAAAAATAAACACTGTGGTTGATAAAAACATAAATTTTTACAAAAGTGTAATTAATAAAGTAAATATTTTATTAGATAGTTATATAAAAAACTGGTATAAAGGAGAATTTTGTTTAAAAGACTTAGAATATATAAAGGAATTATTAAATATAAAAGATTTATGATATAATTATACTAGGTGATAATGTGCGAGAAATTACTAAAGAAATGATTAAATACTATAATTTAAAAACACTTAAAATGGATTTTATGGGTTATGGTTTTAATAAGTCTCAAGATTTATCTTTCCATCACTTGATAATTCCACACAGATATTGTAAAAAATTGGGATATGGAGAAGGCTATTTATGGTGGAATGGGGCAATATTAAGGCAAAACACTTCACACGATTATTTACACATAATAGAATATAAAGATTTAGATAGGTTTAATGCAATAACTAGCGAAATGATTGATGAAAATATAAAAGGATATTTAGATCAAAAAAATTTACTAGCAATAGATGACATATTAAATGGATTTGAAAGAGAATATAGTGGAACAAGCACAAAAAAAGGAAAACCACTAATAAAAGAAGAATTTACTAGAAGATTAGTAAGGAGAAAATGATGATAACAGAGGAGAGTAAACTAGAAAAAGAAGTAGAAAAATATATGAAAGAAAGAAAAATTTGGCAATTAGCTAGATTTCAAGCACAATACAGTCAAAACGGTCTTCCAGATAGACTTTATCTATATAAAGGATTATTACTAGGATTAGAATTAAAAACTGATAAAGGAAATCCTACAAAACTACAACTAATGAAATTAAGAGAAATAAATAATAATGGAGGTATTGGTATTATTATAAGAAGTGTTAATGATGCTGATAAACTTATAGGAATTATAGATAAAATAAATTTTAGTTTTGGTATACCTGAATCAAGGTCTTATGCAATATTACAGGAGTGGATAAAATATGAAGAAAGTAAAAACTGATGACATCATGAATTATTTATTAGAAAAACTCAATAAGGAAAATTTTGTATTATATTATCTAAATTCTTATAGTACATCTAGTAGATATATTAAAATGGATTTTGGGGTGTGTAAAAGTATTAGAATTGCTGACCATAAAGGTATAGAAAAATATAAATATACATTTAATTTAATGTTGGGTATAGACAAATCTTATGAAGAAGATGGAAGATATTATTACTGTTTAGATGACTTAGATAAGATGATAGAAGATATTATAAACTATAGAGATAAGCTATTAGATAAATATGGGTTCAACTATTATGCTATGATGGTTGATTATAAAAACCAAATGTTAAGAAAAAGAAAAGGTTTTTGGGAAAAATGTAAAAGTTATAACGATTAATTTTTAACTTTTATTAATATGATGTGTTATTATATTTTTAGAAAAGGAGATGGGATATTACGAAAATATTAGTTAAAGACAAAACATACAGTAACTATGTTCCATATGGTGGTGATATTATAACATATAAAAAACTAGCGAACTATATGCTAGAATGTGGATTCGGTTATTGGAATAGTGATGATTTATATAAATTGTGGGAAGAGATAAGTGAAATATATCATGCAAGTTGGTTAGAAATTCCAGAGAGTTTAGAACAATTTAAAGAATATCTAAGTTGTCTAGAAATAGAATAAGTTATAATAAGGAGATGAGATATTATGGAACCGATGGTTACAATTAGTTTAAAAGATTATAATAAGTTGTTAGCTTATAGTGATATGATTGATGAAATGGAAATTAAAAGTAAAAAAGAAATTAGATCTGAGACTATACCAGCTTGGGGAGCAAATCCTAGAAGATGTGTATATGTAAAAATCAATAGAGATGTATTAAAAAATATTTATAGCAAACTTTTGGGAGAGAATAAAGAAGATATAGATATTATTTTAGGAGAGTAATAATAATAATGACTAAAGAAGAAAATGAAAGAATTTAATGAAAGGTGGTAATAAATAAATGTTTAAAGAAAGATTTGATGTAATAGCTAGTAGTTTAAGTAGTTATTTTGGTGTTGGTTTTAATACCGTTCAAGAACAACTAGATATTGATTTAGGTAAAACGGTTAAAGAAATTGATGATGAAGCTCAAGATAGAATGGATTTAGGAAATGCTATGGAAGATGCTTGTCTAAACTATTTTGAAAAGAAAATGGGAATACTTATTGATGAAAGAAACTCTGAATATAAGTATGCTTGTGATGGTAAACTAAAATGTAAAAGAGATGGTAGAACATTCTTAGATGGTGTAGAAACAGGAGTAGAAAACAAATACTCTAACTCTACAAGTGAATGTTTTACCGATAGTGTTGGCTATAATATACAATGTCAAGCATATATGATGGCTTGGGGATTAGACCAATGGATTCTTTGTGGTATGTGGCAAGGTAAACCTGCTTATAAATTAATAAAGAAAGATGAAGAAATACAAAAAGATATTGAAAAAATAGTTGATGCTGTTGTTGAGATAGAAATGGGGTTAAGAGAAATATCAGACTATCCTTGGGATATCGTTGAAAAATACTCTAGTCAAAAACAATTAAAAGAATTAACTGATCAAGACTTAGAAGATTATGATAAAAAATTATTACATAGTCTAGGAGAACTAAAGCAACAAAAGAAAATTATAGATGATAAAATAACAGAATTAGAAATTTATGCTAAAACACATTATGAAGATAGTAAATACGAAGATGACTCTTTCAAATATGTAATATCTACATCTGATGGAAGGGATACATTTGATAAAAATACATTTAGTATAGAAAATCCTACTATAGATATAGGAAAATACTATAAAAAAGGTAGTCCGTTCAGAACAATAAGAATAACAGCTAAAAAGGTGAATAAATAATGATAAATATAGATAAAGACCTAAGAAAAACAATAGCTCATTTTGGATATAATTCTCAAATTAAAAAACTAAATGAAGAATGTTTTGAAGTAATAGAGGCTTCTAAAGAGTTAATGAATTTTATGACATATAGCCCTAAAGACGCATTGGCAATGGTTGTCGATGGAAAGAGATATACATTAGAGGCTTATGAAAAGAAACTAGAAACACATTTAGCAGAAGAAATTGCTGATGTTATTAATGTTTTAAGACAAATTCAATTATATTTTGGCATAAGTGATTCTAAAGTAGATAGATATAGATTATTTAAAAATGAAAGAACTATTAATCAAATAAAAAAGGACATTTAGTCCTTTTTATTATTCAATAAAACTGTATGGGTTTTTACTTATACCATAATATTTATTTAATTTACTCATTATTTCATCTATTTTAGCATTACTATTAGCTTTCTTTAACTCGTTCATAGTGCTAAATTCATAACCTCTTTGTTCATATTGACTCATTATAGTTTCTAGTTCGTCTAGCTTATCATACATTCTACTCATTTCGTCGTCATTAATGTTTTGTTCCATAGTGGTTAAATTACTAAGACTTTGTAGAATATTAGCATCACCATTTAAAGTATCTGATATACCTTGATAAGCTCTATTTATATTTTTAAGAGGAACATCTAGACCTGTTAAACTTCCTAGTATGTGTTCATTTTTTCTAGTCATAAAAGGTATATTATTACTCATTTGTCCTTCAAACTGAGATATATCAGCACCAGTAAATGAGTTCTTATTAGTAGCTAATTCTATAGGTAATTTTATTGCAGGAGATAACATACTTACACCTGCACTTAATGGATCTTCTATAGTATCTACTAAAGAACCAAAAGGAATAGTAGCTCTGATAACCTTATAGGAACCATCTTCTCCTAATGATGGTATTGGAATATACAAATTATTCTTTAACCATTCTTCAACATTTTCTTCATTACCACCTGTTGCATTTTCAAGTAATGTGTCATATGCTTTCAACATTTTATTATAGTTAGAACCATTTTTAGATAAATTGTCTATTTGAAAGGCTAAGTTTTTCTTAGTAAATGTGTAAAAAGGTATTATTCTTTTCATAGTATTCATTTCAAATTGTGTTAAATCTGATGGATCAAACAATACTTTTCTTACAGCATCTCCTGCACTTTTTACACCTAAATTTCTTAAAAAACCTGGATTTCTTACACCCTCAATATAGGTTACCATTCTAGATAAATTATCGACATAGTTATTCATTTTATTGTTCAAATAAGGTAATCCATCAACTAAAAAATCTTTAGCACTTGTAAATTTTTTCTTTCCTGTAAAATATCCTTTTAGACTTTCTGGCATATCATTTAAGTTAAATGCAGTTAAATTATTAGGATCACCGAATCCTGCATCTAGGAAACCATTCCATAATCTTAACATTTCTTCTTCTTTGCCTGTCAAAGGTATTTTATTTGCACTTTTAAGCATTAAATTTCTACCTTGTGACAAAACCTCAACAGCTTCTGGAAATAATTGAGCTTGTCTTGTAGGGCTTATTCCTGCTAAAAACATATTAGAGGAGTTACCAATAATGTTGTTCATTTGGAAAGTAGGAGATAAAACTTTATTTCTTTTAAAGAAATTCATGAATCTATCATACATTCTTGTAAACCCTTTTATATCCTTTTTATTGGTATTTATATCTACAAGTCTTAATAGATCTTCACTTATAGCAATTTTACCACTATTACTTTTAACAGAACTAGCAACTTTTTTGAACTCATCAAGACCAAGTTCATCACTTATTTTATTCATTTTATTGATAAGACTATTTGTTTCTTCCCTATTCAATTGTTTAAATCCTAATGGTATAGAACTATCAGCATTTGACAATACCTTTATTCCACTAGTATCTAATAATGAGTTTTTGTTTGCTTTTAAAGTTTCAATAGTTTTATTAGCATTGTCAATATTAACATTATCTCCTAAAATGTTTTTAACTCTTTTCATAGTATTTTCTGATATATCATCACCATTTTTAATATATTTTTCCAATGCTTTTATATCTCTATCTGCTACTTTTAGTTTATCATAATCTCCAAAAGCACCTTTGATTAACACAGTATCTATATTTTTACTATCTTTTGCTAGTTTAGGTATATTTTCCATATAATCACCTAAAGAGGCTAGCATACCTTCTTTAAATATACCATCTGTGCTAAGGAATTTATCAACAGCTTCTTGTTGTTCTTTATTTAAACTAGAATAATTTTTACTAACATTTTCTTTAAATAAGTTATTAGCTTCTCTAACAGACATATTGTATTTTCTATCTGCTAATATTTTAGCATTACCTTTTGTTACCGTTTCACCATAATCTGAAACAAATCCCAAATTTTTATAATTATCGAATTGTTCTTTATCAAATGCGTGTCTTACATAACCTAAGTTATTTTCATCTGTTTTTAAATTTGTTCCAAAATACTTATTAACTATCTCATTTGACTTGTTAAAAGCAACATCTGCTTCGTCATATAAAGCCTTGAAATCAGCATCAGTATTATATTTATTTCTTAATCCTTCTAGATAATTAATATCTTCTATGCTATAGTTACCCATTTTAGTTATTGAAGTTTTATCTAATTTATCAGGATCTAGGGATAAACCTTCTATATTATTAACAAATGCTTCACCATATTGATTTTTTAATTTTTCAAGATTTTTCTTACTGGCATCTACATAATCCCAGTCTTTATTAAGTTTTATGTAACCATCATCAGTTAAATTAATATCTAAATATAATCCTCTATTAGCTTTATTAACATCATCTGCTATACTTTGTAACAAAGTTATACCGTCATTACCAGCATCTTGTAATTTTAACTTACCACTCTTAGCTTCTTTTAGAAGTTGTCTACCTGTAACAGTTCTATTAAGATTATTGTATTCTTTTAAGTTAAGTATATCTTTATCAACTTGTTCTGCTATTTTCTTAACAGCATCTGCACTGTCATCACCGTTAGCTAAAGCTATTTTTGTAGCATAATTGGTTATATTACTATCCATACTATTATAGATAGGTTGTAACTCAACAGCCGCTCTTACTGTATCAGCATTGTTTTTCCTAATAGCATTTCTAATTTCTGATGGCACTGTTTTATTACTGTTAAACAATCTTCCTAGTGTTTCTTTAGCTTGTTTATAAGTTTCTAATCTTCCTGTAACATTAGTAGAAAGACCTTCTGTTGTCTTTTTACCTAAATTTGCTGCACTCTTAGCTAAAGGATTATCATATGTTAATTTTGTAACATCTCCTACACTATTGGTAATACCTTTAACTTCGTCAGCATATTTTAAAGCAGATTCTATTCCCTTATCAGCTACCTTAGCACCACTTTTTACAGCTTTTCCTATTCCTTCCATAGCAACATCACTAACAGATTTTAGAGATTTTGTGGCACTTTTTAAGTTTTCTCCAGCATCCAATGCTTTTGAGAATTTGCTAAATCCTGCAACAGGTATTAAATCAACAGGATCAAGAAAAACATCTCCTGCAAATCCTAAAACATCTACAAGATCTAACTTTCCTTTTTCATCTTCCATACCTGCTTCTGTTAAAATATCTTTAAAAGAAGTATCTGTATCACCTTTAAAATTGCTCCAAGCAGCTTCTCCTATATCTTCACCTTTTTGTGCAGCATTTATGGCACCAAAAATAGCTTGTTGAGGTCTTCCCAGTAATTCAAAAATATCAAAAACGATATTTTGATCTTCTGGAAGCCCTAGAGTCTTTTCTAAAAAATTCCTATTATCTGTTTCCCTATTTACATCTACTCCACCAGATTCTAATCTAGTTGTAAGATTATCAACCTTTGTCTCTAATTTTGATTTTTTACCTGTTGGAGTCTTAGCAAAACTATTTTTTATATATTTTTCTCTATCATTTTTTAAATTTTCATACAAATCTTTGTAATAATTAGCCATTATATCACCAACCAAAATTATTTATTACCATATAATAATTCAGCTAAATCAGAATATGTTATACCTGCATTTTTCAACTCATTAAGTTGTTTAGTAGTTTCACTTTCTTTTGGATTAAGTATGTTGTCTACAGCATCCATAATATAATTTTTTTGTGTCGATGCAGCCATATTACCCATTAAATTAGCATAAGCATTGGCAGCATCTTTTTTAGACACATTGCCTAAATCATTTATATAATTATATAAAGTCTCATAAGCATTTCTTTTAAATTTATCATTTGAGTTCATCCAACTTTTTCTAGTATCACTATCATTTATTTCTTTAATAAGATTTTCAGCCTCTCTATTATATGAATTACTTATATTATTTTCTAACCTAATAGCATCTTCTAATTCCGCTATTTGATTATCATAATTAGTTTGAGCATTTACATTATCATTATATGCTTTTACTATCTCTTGAGGATTATTATAACCATAATTAATTTGCAACAATTGTGATTTTTGAGCATCTGACAAAGTAGGACTGACTAATATTTCGGACAGTGCTTGTCTTTTATAGAATTCTTCTATTTCATCATCATAATCATTTGAACCACTAGAAGATCCACTTAAGGCTCTTTGTTTAGCTGCTAATTCATTAGCTTCATCACGAGCAACTTTTCCTTCTGATATGTCAGCAAGAATAGCATTTTGTTCCATTTGTGCTTCTGTTTCTGCGTCTCCAATATCTCCTAACAAATCTGATAAATCTTTACCTAAACTATTTACTTTATTTGCTAGAGAAGTATTGCCACTTGCTAATTGATTAGCTGTATTTATAGATATATCGCCAGAACCTCCTAATAAATCTAAAACATCCTGACCTTTAGCTGTAATGTCTTGTTGTTTAGCTAAATGACCAAGACCGCTACTAGTAAGACCTCTATTAGCTAAATTTTGGTTAGCAGAACTCATTCTATCATAACTATTTTCTGCAACACTAGATAAACCTTTATTAAAAGCTATATTAGCTTCTTCTTGTTGTTTTTTTAACTTTTCTTGAAGATTTTTATATTGATTTTGTAGGTTTTCCCAATTTGTTTTATATGATTGTTGGGCAACATCTCTTTGTTTATTGTAAAAACTGTTGTCAAGATTTCCAACTAATTGCTCTGCATAAGATCTAGACATATTACCAACCTCCTAATAATTGAGATAAATAATCAGATGAAGGTATGTAAGGTTCGTTTGCACTAAAATTGAATGTTTTAATTGGCACTATACCTAATTCTTTTAATACATTTTCTGCAAATGTCCTATCAACACCAAATGATGATGATATTCTAGATATCATAACTTCTGGATCAACCAGTTCACCATTCTCATCAGTCATATTTATAATACTACTCAATTCTTGTCGTTTCAATGCTTGAAGATTTTGTTTAGAAGCATTTACAGCATCAGCATGTGCTTGTGCAGCAGCAGCTTTAGCTTGAGCAAGAGATGCTTCTGCATTTGCATTATTATCCCATCTTCCCTGAATAGACTCAGCCAATTGTCCCAATGTTATATTATAATCATTTTGAGCTTGTGCTGCCCTACTATCTATATTAGCTAAATTTTGGTCTAGAGTGTTTTGTAAATTTTGTAAATCTGTGTTATATTGTGTTCTACCTTGTTGTTCGGTAGTATCTAAATCACTCATATCTTTATAAAAACTATTAGCTAGATCACTATATTGTCTACCAGTTTCTATTCTATTACCAACTTCTCCTAATGTTTGTAAACCACTAGAACCAACTCCTCTTGATGCTAAATCTGCTTGATTTGTTCTATTAGTGTCATAAGCATTTTCTGCTATAGTAGCTCTACCTGTATTAAAATTCTTTCTAGTATCAGCCCTATTTGTGTTTATTTGATTTAAAAGGTTATTAAAGTTATTCTCTAAAGAACTTTTAGAAGTATTATATGTGTTTTGTGCAACATTTCTTTCTTTATCTAAGTAAGATAAATCAAGATTTCCTAATTGCTCTTTAGCATAATCCTTTGCAGAGACTCCAACATTCTTACTTGTTTGTGCCATATAAAAACACCTACTTTCTTTATAAAAATTATATCACAGATAATAAAAAAAGTCTATTAATAGACTTTTTATTTATTACTAAAATATTGAGTTATTTGTTTAACACTTTCATATCCACCTATAGATCCTAAATATATCACAAATATATTAAATATTCCTACAATTATACCTGTTGTAGAAAAGTCTCCAACAAATATTAATCTAACAATACCTACAACTATAGATACTATTAAGGCACTCCAAGCAGAATTTATATTCTTTAAAGGTGGAATGTTCTTAATTGCTTGAGTTACTATAGCAACAATAACTAAACAACCTGCAAATGTTAGAAAAGTTTCCATTGAAATAAAATCCATATTATTATCACTCCTTAGTTAGAGAACTTTCATTGAACCAACCTGTAACAGCAGACCAGTCATGTATTGTTCCCTTATTATATTGATTTAAAGCATATCTATTAGCTTTCTTAGTATTAGCAGCGATTCCTATAACTTTCATCTTTTGGTTTACAAATGTTTTCGTTTTTGCACCTGTACCATCACTTGATGATGTTCCATAACCATTAACTATAACAGTGTCTCCTTCACTTATTACATTTGTTATTGGTTTTTCTGGTTCTTTTGGTTTTTCTGGTTCTGTAGGTTTTCCAACACCTTGATTAACTAATGCTTGGACAGCATCGTATCTGGAACCTAAAGCATTTTTTCTATCTTCGCCATTACCAAACTCTCCTGCCCAAACTCTAGCAGCTAGTTCTTCATCACTAACTCCTGGGAATGGATCAACAACTGTAGGTTCTTCTGCTTCAAACTCAACAGGTGGATAAATAAATCCTTGGAATTTATATTTAGAACCAACATTATATGGGTATTTATATTTAGCAATCCAGAATTTTTTAGTTCCGTAACCATCATTTGAAGTAGTAATAGTTCCATCTTCTGCTATTTCTTCTACAGAAGCTACATGACCTGCCAAAGATCCTTCACCTTTCCAACAAGCAATAGCACCTAATTTGGGTTCTTGACCTCTTTTATAGCCGTCACTATAGTTGTACCATTTTTCAGCATTTGCTCTTGATAACTTAGGTTTAGATCCTATGTTTTCATAAAATCTTCCCCAAGTATATCCTACACAATTATGTAAACAAGAACCATTTTCTTCATTAACTAATATACAAGAGTTAAGACCTCCTCTACTAGTATGTAACCAATATTTGTCAGTATGATTAGGCTCTGTTAATCTTTTAACAAACTTCATAATTATTCACCATCTCCTATAATTTCAACATTTTCATCTTCTACACAAGCATTGTAAAAATCTTCATCTGTAACAACTAATTCTTGTTGAACTTCTTCTGTCTTTACATCTTCTGTAACTTCATCTTTTTTAACTGTAGCCATTTGACACCACCTTTCAAATTATTTACTTAATCCTATTAAAACGGCAACGGCTCCAACTATAGCTGAAACTACATTACTAACTATTGTCGATAATAAGTTATCATATTTTTTAATAGGTTTTTCTTCTAACTTTCTAAGTCTTGTACTCATATCATTTTGGTCTTCTCTCATATATTTCATCTCAAGAGTTAGTTTTTCTATAACAACAGTTTGTCTTTGAACAATATCATGAACTTTTTTTAATTCTTTAACTTCTTCCTTTAAGTTATCAAATTCAGACCTAGATATTGAATTATTATTCTGAGCCATTGCTATCAATCCTTTCTATTATATTATAACATATAAAAACAATATTATTCAACTTTTTTACCTATATAGATTTTATGTCTATACACTAATATTTCATTATTTCTTAATTTATCTGTATATTCTATATAGTATCTTTTACCCCATAAATTTCTCCATAACCAAACAATTTTTATACTATCACCACATTTGTTAAGTCACTTCTAGATCCTAATACAAAATCTTTTGCTGCTTGGTCTTTTACTTTAATCAAACAATTTGATGGTATACTTGTAAACATTCCAGATGACTTAGTAACATTAGAAAAGTCAAAACTACTTAAATCTAAAGTTGTTAAACTAGAGCAATTCATAAACATATAACTCATATTATTAACACTGCTTGTATCAAAACTACTTAAATCTAAAGTTGTTAAACCTGAGCAACGGTAAAACATATAACTCATATTATTAACACTGCTTGTATCAAAACTACTTAAATCTAAAGTTGTTAAACCTGAGCAACCATTAAACATATAACTCATATCATTAACACTGCTTGTATTAAAACTACTTAAATCTAAAGTTGTTAAACTAGAGCAAAAGTAAAACATATAACTCATATCATTAACATTACTTGTATTAAAATTACTTAAATCTAAAGTTGTTAAATCTGAGCAACTATTAAACATATTATACATATTTGTTACATTACTTGTATCAAAACTACTTAAATCTAAAGTTGTTAAACTAGAGCAATTCATAAACATATAACTCATATCATTAACACTGCTTGTATCAAAACTACTTAAATCTAAAGTTGTTAAACTAGAGCAATTCATAAACATATCATTCATATAATTAACACTGCTTGTATCAAAACTACTTAAATCTAAAGTTGTTAAACCTGAGCAACCATTAAACATATAACTCATATCATTAACACTGCTTGTATTAAAATTACTTAAATCTAAAGTTGTTAAACTAAAGCAATTGTAAAACATATAACTCATATCATTAACATTACTTGTATTAAAATTACTTAAATCTAAAGTTGTTAAACTAAAGCAATCACCAAACATCTTACTACAATCTTTTATTGATATGTTATTTACTGATGAAACCTTACAAATTCTTAACTTGTTATTACTTTTTGTAAAAAGCAACAAATCGGATTCATTACTAAAATTATTTGAATGTGACACACTGTTAATGTCCGTATACTCAACTAGAAAATATCCCAAATTTCTTTTTTTATAAAATACAACACCGTTTTTAACAAGCCCACTAACTATATCTCCATTTACACAAGCCCCACTCCATTTATTACCGTTCTTTACCGTTCCCATATTTATTCACTCCAATAATAAACATTGTTAGGATTTTGTTGGCTTAAAGATATAGCTGTTGCTTCATCTGTTGCTTCTATAACACTCACACTTGTTCCTGCTGGTCCTGTATCTCCCTTAGATCCTTGTGGTCCTTGTGGACCTTGCTCACCTTGAGGTCCAGTATCTCCTTTTTCTCCTTTAGGACCTTGTGGACCTGTTTCTCCTTTTGGTCCTTGTATTATTGGAAGACCTACAAATTTACCATCTTCTGTTTTATATTTAAGCACTGGCATTTTCATTAACCTCCTTATTAGTTATATTCTACACCATATCTATCAAATAATGCTTTTACTTCTTCATTTTTAATAATTTGTTTTTGTTGCCCTCGATTAAGTGCATTATACATTGTTTGTAAAGCATTTTTGGTTTCTTCTATTATATTATTTGTTTTTTCTTCTAATTCATACTTATTCATTATTCTACTCCTAATTTAGCAAGTGCTTTTAAATAATCTTGTTCTGTTGCATTTTCTTCTTCTATTAGCATATCCGTTTCTTCATAAGTATATGGTGCATTTTCTATATCTATTGCTTCATCATATATATTTCCTGTTTCTATTTGTTTAATTTTGTAATTATTGTCAGAACATGTTCTATATAAATTTACTCCATCACTTCTTGTTTTATAAAATTCTTTTTTTATCATTTTATTCCTCCTCTGCTGGCAGTTCACTTATTGGTTTTATTTGACTTGCGTATGTACTCCAGTTAGTGGCAGATTTGTATGTTTCTACCATATTATCTGGGACATATACATAGCCTGTACCTGATGCTATTAATGAATTGCTAAATGCATTTACATTAGTTATCTTAAATAAATTAGGATTATTAATTATTAATGTTTTTAAATTTGTGCAATATTGAAACATGTTAGAGTTTGTAATAAGCAAATCTGAAGTTACAAAGTTGGATATATCTAATTTTTCTAAAATTGAACAATTGTAAAACATATACGACAAATTTGTTGCTTTACTTGTATCAAAACTTGAAACATTAATACTTGTAATTTCATTATTTCCGTAAAACATTTGATAAAAAGTTGTTACTTTTGAAGTGTCAAAATTAGATAAATCAATATTTTTTAATGATTGATTAAGATGGAACATAGTTTGCAAACTTTCAACATTACTAGTATCAAAAGAAGATAAATCATAATTTGTCATTTCACCACAACCACCAAACAAACTTCTAAAAGTTGTTACTCTTGAAGTATCAAAATTAGATAAATTTAATGTGTTTAACTTAGAACATGCTTGAAACATACTAATCATATTTGTATTTTTAGAATTGTCAAAATTAGATAAATCTAAAGTTGTTAATTGTGTACATTCTTGAAACATTGATTCTGTTGTTGTAACATTTTTGCACATACCCAATATTTCTTCTAAAGAATCTAATCTACTATTTTTATAAAACAAATAATAACAATCTGTAATTTCTACATCACTTCCACCACTTTGTATATTCTCGATTTCACTTGGCATAGAACTAGGTAAAATTTTATCTGTTTTTCCAGTTTTAGATCTTATAGCATTTGCTATATTTTTGTAATTTGTATCATCAGTAGTAACTATCATTAATAACTCACCTCGTCTCCATTAGGTAAACTAGCCAAAACATCATTAATAATTTCTTGTTTGTCTTGCTCTGTATAATAGTCTTGTCCTTTTATTGGAGTCTTGCCATCTTTCCCTTTTGGACCAATTTCACCTTGTGGACCTTGCTCACCTTGAGGTCCAGTATCTCCTTTAGGTCCTTGTTCCCCAGTATCTCCTTTAGGTCCTGTTTCACCTTGTGGTCCTTGTGGTCCAGTATCCCCCTTTTCACCTTGAATACCTTGAGGTCCTTGAGGTCCGATTTCTCCAGTATCTCCCTTAGGTCCTTGTATACCTTGGTCACCTTGTTCTCCCTTAGGTCCTTCTGGTCCTTGAGGACCTGTTTCACCCCGTTCTCCTTTTAACTCACCATTTTCATATTTTTGTTGAAGTGTTTGTGCATCATTAAATATTATTGAATCAGCATCAAAAACTGAACCTTCGTTTAAATCTACCCAAATATCAACATTTTCTTGTGTTGGCTCATCTTCTGAAATAACAGTTTGCTGATAAACTTCTCCTTGAGGTCCTTGAGGACCTTGAGGTCCTGTATCTCCTTTAGGTCCTTGAGGTCCTTGTGGTCCTGTTAATGCTTTTAGTTGTTCTTCTGTAAAATCTGAATAAACAAAAGGATCACCTTTAGGTCCTTGAGGTCCTGTTTCTCCTTGAGGTCCTGTTTTACCTGTAGGCCCTTGTTCACCTCTAGGACCTTGTATACCTTGAGGTCCTTGTTCACCTTGAATACCTTGAGGTCCTTGTTCTCCTTGTTCACCCTTTTCACCTTGAACACCTTGAACACCTTGAGGTCCTTGTATACCTTGATCCCCTTGTTCTCCTTTAGGTCCCTCTGGTCCTTGTGGTCCTCTTATATTTCTAGTTTCGGGATTAGGTAAATTCTTATCGTTTGACCAAGATATATCACCATCTGTGCTGACACTAGGAATAAATGTTGCACCGTTAAACTCACCGTCAATAACTTTATTTTCAAGTTTTTGAATATCATTAAAGTTAGCATTTACTCCCTCTTTTAGAACATCAATAATCTTGTTCATGTCAGTATGGAATACTTTTTCACCATCAACATATGTGCCATCTAAAACTTCATCAGTTATTCTTTCAATTAATTTATCTTCTTCCATATTAATTATCCTTCCTTAACTTTTCCAAGTTTACAAGTGAATCCCAAACTTTCTATACTTAGAAAATCATCACTTTCTCCATATATTTTAACACTGAAATTCTTACCTTTTGCAGGGATAATAAGTTTCTTTGTCTCGTATGTCCCTTCTCCCAATCTTGTATTATCTAATCTCATTGTTCCTAACAAAGCCACTCTTTCACTAAATTCTAAATTTTGACCTGTAAATTCCAAATCTTTCTTAGTTGTATAGTCATAAACAATTTGTCGAGTTACTTCATCAACATAACTTGTATAAACTCTTGGATCATTAACTAAGTGACCATCACAATATAATTCAAAGAAGAAACTACTATAAGAATATCCACCTATTCCTTTTACAAATATATTTTTTAGTTTTTTTATGTGCATAGGGTATTGTAAATTTAAACCTTTTGTTTCTAATTCTACTTCCATAGGTCTTCCAAAATCATCATATGTCGTATCATATTCATACATGGCACAAACATATATAGGAACTGGAGAGGCACTAGCATTTATTTTTAAGGATAAATTGTATAACATACCTTTAAATAGTTTGTCACCGTCTTTATTTGATTTACCTATATAGTTTGACCTTCTTATTATATTTGTTATACCACCATAATTAAATTGAGTCCCAATAACTAGTTGATCATCACAATACAAATTTACATCATAATTTTTAGTATTGTCATATACAGAAAATTTCCACTTGTGTCTTTCTTTTAAATTTATCTCTGTACTTGATAATTTGTATGACTTATTGACATTACTACTAGTCTCAAAATTTATTGTGTTACTTGAAACTAAAGCATTAACATTTATACTACATCTACTATCATTATTTGTTATACCAAAACCTGTAGCTAAATCTATAACTCTACAAGCCGATAATATATCATCAAACTTTGACTCAAATTCTAAAGTAAAGCCATTAGAAAAGCGATAATTACTATCCAAAACAGGTAATATTAAATATCCTGTGTTACCATCGAATAACAAACCTTTTTCTGTTATCCAAACAATATTTCCCTCTAAATTTCCATTATTGTTATTTCCTGAATAATCTTTAATATCTAAACCCTTACCTTCATTGAATTTATAATCAATTATTTTATTTGTGTCAGAAATGTATAAAGAAAAATTATTTAAAATACCCTGTGTGTTTTTTAATATAAAATTATTATTTCTAGTGCTATCAATTATGGCATTTAAAGGTAAACTATCTCTTCCAAATATTTGGTTATCTAAATAAACTTCTAAAGTATAATCTCCACTATTTTTAATGAATTTTAATAAAATATTAGAACAATTATCAAATGATAATTTACTATTACTAATTTCAATAGTATTATCTCCATACTCACTATTACATATTATTTTAATATTATTATTGTTTAAAACAGTTGCACTTATTTCCCTATAACTTGCTTTATATATTTTATTAAGAGTTGCTTGATAATTAGCGAGTAGACTAAAGGCATTCCAATTAGTTATTGAATAACTTTGACTTTTTGGAAGCACAAAATTAAAAGCATCAACATTTATATCAGCGATATAAGTTCCGCCTATCTTAGCTTTCATATTAAACCTACCATCAATAGGAATTGTTTTATTTCCATTATAATATAAAGTTTGACTAACTTCTGAACCCCAAAATTCTTTATAACCACTTCCACTAGCAGCAGGTATAGTTGTTTCTTTTTGGTTACCATCTATCCATATATACATTGTCCTAGAACCTATATTAACAGAAGCACCACTAACTATAACAAAAGCGGGTTTTACATACACTGTACATCCACCATTAAAAACTTCTGTTCTACATTGAAATCTTATTCCAAAAGCAGAATAAGGCTTAGATGATCCACCATACTCAACAACATCATCGGAAGTATTAGGACCATTATCCCATCCTGTAGAATATGTGGGGTATTCACTAGATACTGTAAACTTCCAAGTTTTACTATAATTTCCTAAATTATCATGAGCTATTACAAATGAACCACTGGTAATATCTTGATATAAAGCTGAACCAAAATTAAAATTAAAGGATGTTAAATTTATTAAATTCTTTCCATCTGCATCAACAAGAGAAAACTTACCACTTCTACTGGCATTAACACTCGTACTATTTCTATGGTATCTAAATGTATAATTTACAGTTGTTTGTAAAGTATTTTCATTAGGAATAGTATTACAAATTAATTCGCCTCTATAACCATTAGCCCAATTAGTATAAATACTAAATGATTGAGGAGTTGAAGAACCTGTTGGAACACTTTGTTTTAATTGAAATAAAGTAGCACTATTAACATTATTCAAATCTCCTGAAAAACTAACATTAAATCCGTCAGATAACTTACTAGATATATCAGGAATTTTAACATAACTACCATCTCCATTAGTAACAACTCCTTTACCAGGAGCCGATACTAAATTTCCTTGAACTGTAGCATCAAGTCTATTTTCAGAGCTATCTGCAATTTTACCATTAACTATATTAGTATTTTCAAAATCGAAATTAAACAACACTTCTTCTTCTGTATATTCTTCCTTTTCTGGCACTGTTCCATATGCTAATATATGATTGTCTACCATAAACAAGAATGTAGGTTTTATAGGAAATCTTATTTCACTAAAAGCTTTTAACTCATATTGATATACTAAAACATCTATATCTGAAACAGGAGCATAATTACCATCTTCATCAAGATAATTATTGAAAAATAACATATATTTATCTTTATATCTTATAGCATGAGCATCTTCACTTATACCATTATATCTAACGGCACTTGGCTGTATTTCACCAACATACATTGTTATATCAGCTGTAAGAGATTTTACTTTTGTATCAAGTTCTTTAAGGTTTTCAATTCCATCTACAAAATCACTAGATTTTAAAGCATATAAACCCCTTCTAGAAGCAAAATATAATTCATTTTCAATTTGAGCTATTGTATTAGGAGCATGACAACCAACACTTAAATTAACTGGTAATACTTCAAAATTACTAGAACCAAAAGAATTAACCATCTTATATATTCTTTGTTTTGTAAATATTATATAAACATTTCTAAAAAACACTACTTTTGTTATTTTGTCTGTAGGTTCTATTGGAAGCGAAACATAATTATAGTTAGGAACATAGCTAAAATTATTAATTTCACTAAACCATAATGTATCATCTTTATAGTATACGGCTCTATTATACATCTCACATATGCCACATTCACCAACATTTAAAGGAACTATTGCTTTTGACTCTTGATCAATTTGGTCTACTTGATAATAATCATAATAAGGATCTAAAGTAACATTTTTCATACTTACTTTTATTTCAACTTCTGTAGTAGGTACAGTTTGCATAGAAACATCATAAACTTTCAATCCTGTTTTATTTATATCAGAGACTAAATTAACTGTAGCAGTTAAAGATTGCTCTCCCTCTTTAAAAGTGATTTCAAAATCACCACTATTACCTGTATAAAGCACATTAATTCTAAAAACACCGCCACTTGGGAAAACATTTATAGGTATATTATCCTTTGTTGTTAAATATATACCCTGTACACTATTTGTATTTAATCCTTGATAATCTATCCAATATAGTGGATCGTCACCTAAAACATTAAAACCTACTTTTCTAATTTCCATTGCATTTGGTTTATATGCACCGTTTTCCACACCTTCTATACCTTTACCACTGTAACTAAATTCTTTTTTACTTCTATCAAAACACACTAATCCTTTATTATTAGTAGTGAAATAAATCTTATCAAAAAATTCTAATGTTTCTATATTGGTTAGAGTGTTATTCCAATTAAAGAAAACTGGTAAATCATAAACTTGGCTAGAGACTATGATAGTTTCTTCATCTAATTCTTCACCTTGTTCATTATAATTCAATTCTGGAAGTGTGCAATCAAATAACCAAGCAGTAGATTTTCCTGTAGTGCTATTTGAAGTTATCATTAAAAGTGACCAAGAGTTATTTTGGAATCCATAAACTTTTTGGTATTGTCTATATGCTTTATCACCTGCAAAAGCTGATAAATTTCTAAATACTAAATTATCATTAACTAGCAATTTCATGTAAACTATGTTATCATTAGTTAAATCAACATCAGGATTCTCAGGAGTTTTACTTCTAACTTCTGGTAACCTTTCAAACATATTAAAAATTTGAGATAAAGCATCTAATTTACCAAATCCCATTCTTTTATATAATGATCCTCTTTTATCCATAGTAAAATTGACAATGGATCTAAATTCATTATCTGGGCTTGTGTCATCACTGAAATCTGTGTTTACACCACCAATTAATTGGTCAACTATATAAAATAACTTTGTTTCAGGATCTCCTCTTTGTGTCTGATATCTTCCCATAATCACACCTCTCCTTTATTAATAACAACCACCATTACCATTGTTTCCAAAGAAACCAACATTAATAGCACCGCTAGTATCTATACCATAAACTCCACCAAATCCTGTTTGATTTATAAATTCTGACGAAATACCATTACTTGTATCTCCATTATCATAGTTATTAACCAAAGTTCCTAAAATATCTTTAAAGTTATTCAGAGCTTTATAGAATTCATCCAAATATCTATCCGCTTCTGATAAAGAGCTATCATTCATTTTAATCCCATATGATATATAAGTACCTAATAAATCAAATTGCCAGTTATCTGGAAAAGCATTATATACTTCTGATATACTGGTAAAAAAAGGAAACAATGTAGAACAATGTGTGTTTATTCTCGATATAGCTTTATTAGCTAAACTTATAAGATCCTCATCAGTAAAAGTTTCATCTGTAAATATAGAAGAATTATCAGTAATTACTCTTAATGTCATAAAATCACCTTCTTATTATAATTATAACATAAAAAAAGTTTATAGTAAATGACTATAAACTTTATTTAGTCCTATCTTCTATCTCTATTTTATTAGTATTGCTTTCAGAAACTTCATTAATCTTTTCCATAATTCTATCATATATGAATTTTGGAAATTGTTGTTTACTTCCATCAAATCTAACAGTCACAGGAATAGTATTATATAGGAATGTATATACAGTTCCAAAATAATTAGCAAATATCTTTTGCCCTACAAAGTCAACGGGTTCTTCCTTTTTACAACGATTAAGCATATGCTTTTTCTTTTCTGTTACATAGGCTTTAGATGCTTCTCTAATTGCTATTTCATTATTAGCATTTATAGCAGCTTTTAAAGCAGCAGTAGCAGCAGCATTTTGCATAGCATCGTCAACTTTTTTTAAACCTTCTTCAACTTTTTTATCTTGAACATTTTCTAGACCTAAAATATTTTCTAACTCTTTATCTGATACATTATCCATATTTTATCTCCACCTTTCAATGTTATTCTTGTGCAGCAGCTCTACCAATGTCATCAGTTTCAAAATCTGCTACTACATCATATCCTGATGCAGAATAGATCTTTGTAATAGTCATTGGATCAGTTATTTTAGCACCAGTCCACATTTTGTAACCAAATGTAGCTTTTTGTGCTAGTGGATCTGCTTTATCAGCAGTAAATCCTGTATCAAAGAACTTGACATTGCTTGAACCAAGACTTAATACCATGTATGGATCCTTACCTAACACAAATGATGTATAAACATTAACAGTGCTAGTATTAGCTTTAACAGGACAAATTAGACTTTCTCTAAAATACATTCCATATGCTTTATAATTATACATAGTTCCTGCTTTGATAGGTCCATTTTCATTACCTGGTAATAACAATCTATCAACTAATACAGGATCATCAATTAAATCTTGCATTACATTTGGGTGCATAACACCAACAAATGCTCCACCAAATTTCTTATGACCTTGTCTGTTGTAATTTGTCATAGATAATGCAACAACTCTGAAATCTTTAAATGTAACAACATCATCAGCAGCAATATCATCAACAGCATCATTTCCTGCTCCTACATAGTATTCAGAAGCATCTGTAAAGCTATCAATAATATTTCTTTCACGAACTTCGGCAGCATGTCTAGCTAATTCAGGTTGATAAATAGTTTTAATATTATCAAAGTGAACATCAGCAGCAACATCTGTTTCTTCCATAACTACACCATATTGATTAACAACACCTGTAACCTTTTGTGCTTCTGGTTTTAAAGCAGTTGGAGCTTCTCCTTCTGTTAATTTATGTTTTCCAGTATCATCATATGGAATATGATTATATCTACGAACTGAGAAACTTTTTGTTCCTTCATGTAAAGGAATTTTATATTCCATACCAAGGTCTGTGAAAACAAAGTTTGATTTTTCTAATTTAATCATTTCTAAGATTCTCTTAGACCAATATTCATTTTGGCTTATGCCATTTTTTTGTAATACAGCTAAAGTAGTATTTGCAGCAGCCATATTATCACCTTATCCTTTCCTCAATTATAAGAAATTTTGTTCCTTATATTCTTTCATTTCTTTACTAATCAAGTCATCAAGACTAAAAGTCTTTTCTGATGCTTGATTGTCAAATTTTTCATCAGATAAATTATCTTCTAGGTCTTTAACTTTTTCTATTTGTTCTTGTTTGGATAAATTAATTATTTTATCCATCATAATACCTTTAATAAGAGGTTCTGGATTGGCTATTCTTAATATATCATCTATAGAATATCCTGTATTTTCCAACCTAGTAAAGATTTCATTTCTTCCATCTTCACCCAACTTGTATTCATTTATAATTCTATCTACAGCTGATTTGAAGTTAGAAGCTCTTTCTCTCAAAATATTTTGTCTATTTTGTTCCTCTAATTGAGCTATTCTACGATTACTTTCTTGTAATTGTCTATACAATTCAGGATCATAACCTTTATCTTTAGCTTCTTTAGCTATTCTAGCATCTTCATAAGCTTTTTGGAAACTCTCAATACTATCATAACCATATTGTGCAGCTAAACCTTTAAGAAACTCCTCATTCTTAGAAGAAGCACTTATTCTATTTTTAAGATCAGAGTTTTCTTTTCTAAGTTGTGAAAAAGCAAAATTCTTCTTATCATCTAAATTAAGTTTACTTCCATCACTGTTGTCGTTATTATCAGTATTATTTTCATTATTTTGGTCCTCTGTAACTTGTTGACCATCGTTTTCCTCTGAATCACCATTAGATGTATCATTAGAATTTTCTTCATTAGTTTCAGTATCTTCAACATCATCTGTCACATCTTCATCAGAATTTATATTAAATTCTTGATCTAACATAGCATCAATGTCTTCAACACTATTTAATTCATTTGGCATATTTATCTTCCCTTCTTACACATAATTATTTTACAACGGTATGGTCCGTATTCTAAATATGACTTACTGAAAATATTATTTCATCAATTTTATTGTATCACATTTATATTATTTTGTAAATACTAAAAGGTATGATTAAATCATACCTTGTTGTTCTATATTACCAGCCATTTGTTGAACCTCATTTTGAGCCTGTGGCGTAGCCATCAACATTGAGGTAGCATTACTCAATCTTTGTTGACTTTGATTCATCTTTTGTTGGAAAGATTCTTCTAGTTGTTTCATAACTTCATCAACAGATGGAGTTTCTTTTTGGTTTCCTATTATTTCTGTAACAGCTTGTAATAATAGATTTTGATCTATACCATACTCATTTCCAACAGTTAATATCTCATTAACAGTATTGGCTTTAGTTGAAGCATCTTGATAATTTAATTGATTAAATCTTTCAATTATTTCATCTTTATTTTCTAAATCCATATTCTTAATGACATCACTTATAGTTATTGTCTTAACAGCAGTGTCATACTGTCTTTCTAATTGATAAATTTCTAATAATAATTCTTTTTGTCTTTCTTTACTATACGGAGTTTTCTTTTCTAGCTCAATATAATATTGATATTTAGCTTTCTTCAAAGACTCTTTATCTGGCATTTCTATAGAATTAAATTGATATTCGCCATTTGTCTTCTTTCCGTCATTGTAGGTTAAAGTTTCTCCTGCATACATCATAGAAATATTTTCAACTATAATATCTGTTATATCTTTTACAAACTCTCTAATATTATTTAAAACACTTAATTCTATTATTTTTGCTCTTTCTACAGCAACTGTAGTTCCTCCCGATGTATTACCTGCTGTACCAATATCTCCAAGAAATTGATTACTATTCCCAGTTATCTTATCTATTTGATTTTGAAAATCAACCTTAATATTAAGAATTTCTTGCTGTATTTTAGGTGGAATTACAGGTTTTATAGCATTATCTAAGTTTCCATCAACAGCATAAACAACACCTGGAGCACCATTTGCTTTAGCAACTACATTAGGATCAACCCCACAACCTTTTCTAACCATCATACTAGGAGCAGCATAACTCATAGCAGTATTAGTAATAGCACTTTCTATGGAAGTTATTGCTTTTTGTAGACATAATACTCTATCCATTAAAGATAAACCATAGCAACTTTGAGCGGCTTTTTCCCATCTCATTTGAGCAATAGGAAATAATTTTCTATTTTGAAGTTTGTTATCAACAATGATACCATTAACCATCTTTACTCTTCTTAATTTACCTTTTTCTTTACCATAATAGGTTATTACTGTGAATACATCTTCTTGTTCAGTAGTATAATCATTATCATAGTAAACTTCTCCTCTATCTTCTGGGGTATAACTATTTCCGCTTTCTTTTAATGCTTTTATCTTAGGATATTTTTCAATGGCTTCTTCTTTAGACATCCTTCCTGTAACAAACATATATCTAGCATCTTTTAAGTTTCTAGCATTTGGATCAATATAGACACAAGCAGGTTCTATAGAATATGCTTCCATTTTACCTAGTGTTTTAGTATTTCCATTACCTATGTAGTCTTTACTATCCGTAACTATGTGACAATATGATTCCCGCACAACAGCACTTGTTTTTATACAATTTCTAACAACCTCATCTATATCCATCCTTCTCCACTCTCTGACATATACTTTGCTTAAACTTTCCACTGAGTCAACATCATCTGCTGATAAAGGCAATAGTTCGCCTATATAGTCATTAGCTAACAAAGATGAAACACGATTGTCTATAGCTATTGTGGCATAAGGAGTGTTCATATTAACAACCCAAGGGGTATCGTTTTTATATTTCTTAAGTAAATGTTGGTTCCCTTGATAAAAAGCCATCAACTCTGCATAAGCATCTTGTCTATTATTGTTAAAAGTCTTTGCTTTTGTAAACTTATCCAAATAAGGTTTAGATTTAGAGAGTTCTTCTGATAAGTCAACTATCTCGATATTTTCAACATCTTTCTCTTTGTTTTTATTGTTTTTCATAAACTAGTCCTCCTTTTTTGGTTTAATACCTGTTTCTCTTTGAATATATTCTTTAGCATATTCGGGACAACCATCTAAATAAACCCCTGTCCCAGAAGATTCTCTTTTATAATTTTCAAATTCTTCTCTTAACTCTTTAAGTTCTAATTTTAGAGCCGATATTTCATTTTTTAACTCTAAAAATTCTTCTTTCATCTTAACACCTCCTTAATTCATATCAAAATTACCAAGACCATAAGCACCACCCCTATCTTTATTGACATTATTCAATAAATCACTTATATCGGTATCAGGTCTTATTCTATCAATTAATGTTGACTTTGTATCGTAATTCTTCTTAGAAACATAACAATCAAACAAATTCAACGGCAATCCCATACATAAATATCTCAAAGCATCCATTAAGTGATTTTTTCGATCAACTGGATTATCCATTATTAATCCGTCTTTATCCTTTTTCCAAACATAATTATCTGCTTCCTCTTTCATATTAACACAACTTGTAAAAAATTTTAACTTACCTGTATACATAAAATCTCTAACTCTATCTATACCATCAAGTAACGAATTATTACCTTCTGCTAACCATATTCCAGATACTTGATAAAAATAATCCTGATAGCTAACACCATCTCTATCTGATCTGTTATGTACTGATGGATCTGCTTGTATTGGCTTGTATAACTCAAAATTATCTATCTTTTCTTTTATTCTTCTGGCATGATAAGTTACGGGTTTTTGTGATTCATAATACTCATCATAAATATAACATATACCTTTGTCAGGATCTATAGCCCCACAAGCAAGACAAGTAGCATCAGCCCAACCTTTATCAAATCCAAATATTCTCAACCAATTACTAGGTATTGGAAAAGGATCTACAATACAATCAACATATTCTGGATATACTGTTCCATCTTTTATTTCTAGAAAACAATATATGTATTTTCTAATCCATTTATCACTCTTACCTACACAAACATCTGATACAAATGTACTAGGTAAGTATTCATTATCAACTGTAGCAGAAAGAAAAGAATTGTATGCCTTTTCTGGTCTTTTTGTTTTAAGTTTTTCATAAGAAGATGTATCAACACTTTTACTAGCAAATATTTTATCGGACCTGAGTAAAAACTCATCCCTTATCCAACCTTCCTCTGGATTACTTTCCACAATTCCAATAAACCTATGTTCTATCTCATAACCGTCTTTATCTTTAACAATTGCTGCTCTATTTCTTAAACGAGTTTGAAGCTGTGTAAATATGTTATATGCAACACCACTTGCTTCAACTATCCAAAAAGCTGTAAGATTTAAAGATCTTATTTTTTCTTCATCATCTGATGCGTAAACTATTATCTCATGACCGTTAGTTAATGTATATTTTGGAAGTGGTGTTTTTGTTGGTTTCTTAGCAAAAAACCAAGGCGGTAAAAATTTCTCTAATTCTGGTAACACAGCTTCTCTTATTTGTTGCAAAGTTTGTGCAGTTATTAATGTCCTACCATTAGAAACACTAAGAGCATGACAAGCAATCTCAGCAGCATCCATTGTAGTTTTACCAGAACCATATCCACCAATATTTAACCTATATTTAGCTTTAGACTTGTGGAAAGCTACTTGATGTTTAGCAGGTTTATAATCTAAAAGTGTAGCTAAACAAGTATCACATCTTCCATAAAAAACACTCTCATGTACTTTTATATTTCCACCACACAAAGGGCATTGATAAATTTTATAACCATCGTCTGTATGTTCTATAAATTTAAGATCAGAGACATTCATATTAATCCCAATCCACTTTCTCAGGTATTCTAATAAGAACTATATTTGAATTATTAACAGTGGGTCCATTTTCTTGCATTATCTTTTTAATACCTATTGCACCTTTGTCACCTTCCATTAGTCCTTTATCTGCGACTTGCATAATTCTTTCATCTTTGAACGATTGAATATATTTCCTTACAACTGGATAGTTAAGAAAATCCCTCCAAGTATCAACACCTAATGGAACATCTTTATTTATGTCTATTGATGTTTTGTCAATATATTCATCAAATTTTTCTAAATAAATGTTAGCCAACGATATATAAGACATTTTTTGATCTTTTTCTAGCTTTTGATCATTTTTTATCATGTCAATTAACACATTATTCTTAGTTTTTATTTTAGCTTTGCTGCTATTATTCATAAAACATCACCGTTCTTCTTATTTAATATAATTATAACACAAATAATAAAAATTACAAATAAAAAAGGCAGATTATATCTGCCCAAAGATGGAGAAAAATATGATGATAGGTAAACTATTACCCATAAATATTTTATCACATATTAAATATATTGTAAATTATAGTGTTAGATAGGTAAAAAGTTTTACTAGAATGGATATCAGGTTAAATACCTATAATATTTAAAAAAGAAAAAATTATAAAAATAGTCTAAAATAATATATAATCGCTTACCTATCTAACAAATATATAATATCATATTTAATATTTTTTGTAAATCACTACATATAATATTTTTCTACTTTGAACTCATCAGCATCCTCATCGTTTATGAAAGCATTAGCAAGTTCATAGTAAAATTCTGTATCATTTTGATGACCAAAGTTGACAGCAACATCATAATAGTCATTATACATTGTGTTTATAACCAAATAATATTTAACACAATTTTTGTAAATTCCTTTACTTTCTAGTAAAGCTTTAACGGTTTCATAACTCCAATGTTCTCCAAAAGGTCTCATATTAAGAACTTTTTTTCTAGCATCACTTTCTGATATTTCATAGACTATAGCTTCTAATTTTTTAATAAAGTCGTTATAAACAGTTGGCTGACTAATTTTAACCTTATGCAGTAAATCTTCTAAAGCTAATCTATATTCTATCATATCTTCATATTTATCATATTTTTCACAAATACGATCCATTATTTCTCTATATTTTTCCATAACCACACCTATCTATTCTTCATAAAATTATACAATTTATTAAGGTCATTTCTATCTAGAGATATAACCCCTATCATAGGAACTTCTATCTCATAAATTTCTCCACCCATTTTAGATTCTATTTCTTCCTTAAGTAAGTCTATATTTATGTGATTATTATCATCCAAAATCCCCAAAGTGTGTATTAACTTATTATCTCTAACTAAGTTAAACATTTCATTACTCTTTTTTAGTGCTATACCACTTCCAACCCCAAAAGCAAGTTTCCTAAATCCTGACATTTTTGGCACTATTTCCATATCAATAAATTTAGCTAAACCATTAACAAATTCATCATAAGTTATCATAAAATCATCCTTTCTTTAAAAAACCCACCTACTTTTTGGTAGGTAGGTTCTTTTTACTTTTAGCATTTGTCTTACTTTCTACAGCTAAACTAACCGAACTTAATGTATTAAGCACTGGGAGTAGTAGTTGTAGATGTAGCAGGAGTAATAGTTACATTACCCCAACCTGGGCAAACACTTGTGTTTGGAACTACTAATTTAGTCAATCCTTGTAATTGAGCTATTTCGTTTTGGATACAACTTATAGTAGCTGTATTAGTTCCATTGTAAACAGCTTGTTGCATATTAACAGCATTTTGGTTTTCTTTAATAGTATTTAATTGACTTTGTAAATTAGTATATAAATCAACTAATTTTTGATCAGTATAAATATTGGATTTTAGTAATGCTATCTCACTATCTTTAGATACGACCTTATTTTCTAAATCTAGCTCATATCTATTAACAAAGCAATTAGCAGCGCATCCATTATTCCACATGTTTCCACCTAGAATATTACCAAGACCACCATTAAGAATACCTAAAGCTGTACCTGCAATACCTGTTCCTAGTGCTGCACCTGCAACACCTTTAGAAGCAAATTCTGCCATAATCTCACCAACCTTTCTATGTTAATGATACCAACAAAAAAGAAGATGAACTTATCATCTTCTTGTCAAAATCTTATCACTTAATAACTCTTAATATCTTAATCTTAATAGACTTAATTCTTCTAGAAACGGTAGCCTCGCTAAGCCCTAGAGTAGTAGATATCTTAACAATGGAAGCTCCATCCTTAAGCATCTTATAGACCTCAAGCTCACCATTATGCTTATTGAAGTTACATTTTTGCTCGAATAAAAGGTACTCCTCATTAGAGAAGTCCATATTTATAGACATTCTGCTCATTTATGAAACCTAAAAATCTTATTATTAAGCAGACTACCTATTTTTTCTATAAGACTTTTTTCTTGGTCCTTATTAAGAGCAACCACATTAATCTTCTTACCACTAGTTTTCTTAACAGGGAAAGTATCAGTAAAGTCATCGAAGTTATTATTATGGAAAAATGCAACCTTAGGTTGATTTTTACTAGAAGTATATCTATATTTAGTACTTCTAACCCTCGCCATTTAGCATCTCCACAATAGCCTCGATATCCTCAGCAGTAAGGTCAGTGGCAATAACATTACCCTCACTATCGACTAAATTATACACTCCTGTTGCATCAATACTAGAATACTCACCACTATTAAGGTTACCAATATAAACTAGAAAACCGCCAACAATGACAATAACTAGAATAACAAAGGCAAATATAACTCTTTTTAACAACACTATTAAGCTATAGGCTATACTTTGATTACTATTTTTCTCCATCCTGCACCTCACTTACGAAATTGTTGTAATCTAGAACAAAATTATCTAGTCGATTTTCTACATAATCTATTCTCTCACTCATTTCTGCCAATTTTCTATCCATTTTAATGTCATGTTTTAAGAATAACACTAGAAGAATAACGACACAAAAAGCTATAATCTTGGTTATTATGTCTATAATCATCTCCCAAATAATTTTTCTCATAATATCACCTCTTATATAGATTATATCATATAAATGGTAGAATAGTTGAAAATTTATGTTTGTTTGTGGTTGTGTTTGTGTTTATGTTAGGCTTCTATTAAGTTTCTGTTAATTTTTTTATAGAGAGAGTTCGGTTATGATTACTAAAAACCCCACACACACGAAGCCGACTTTACACAAACTTGACATTAAAACCGACCCCCTTGACATTTTCTTTACATGATCCACTTGACACACATTTGTTCGTATAACCAACACGAACAATTGTTCTTAAAGAGTTAAATTTTTATCATTAAAATAATGAAATGAAAGAAAATGATGTTTTGAAAAACCTCCGAAAATGGCTTTTGGGGTCAAAAAAAAAAAATTTATATAGTATATATTGGAATATTACTATCCATATATAACACGTTAATATAAAATATATAAATTTTACTTGCGCACGATAATAAGTCCTTTTCACTACTTTTCCATTTCTTTTTTTTTATTAATTTTATTGTCTATTTTTCTTTTTTTTCTTTATTTTTATTATTTTTATGACCAAATTAACTAAATAAACTAAACAAATTAAAAAAATTAAAAAAAAGTTATTGACAATAAAAAAGAAAAATGTTATTATTTAGATGTGTTCAGCAAGAACACCAAAAAAATGATAACATTAAAACAAAAGAAAAAAAAGTTATTGACAAAATTAATAAAAAATGTTATCCTTTATATGTACCGAGCAATTGGTGCTTTACATATTAGATATTATTTTAACGAAGTACTCCCCTACACGGCGTGGAAATGGTTAATCGTTTGCGTGGCAAGTCAAGGAAGATAAAACTGGTTGAGAAGTTAAAATATTCTAGTATGAGATTATAGTTCTTTGACATTTTTGTTTATTAAGTCTAGTTATACTATGCTTGGCTGGTAACGAGTGCGTGGGGATATTGTGTTGGCACTTAGGAATTGTAAGACTTTATATTAATAAAATGCTATTTTGTAGCATTAAGAGTTATAATTATATAATTTTTAATGGTGCAAAAAAGCACCAGAAAGAGGGAATATTTTATGTTAAACCAAGTTATTTTGGTAGGTCGTTTATCTCATGACCTAGAACTAAAAGAGATAGAAGAAAGTAAAAAGGAATTAGATTTTATTTTAGAAGTTCAAAGAAGATTAAAAAACTCCGACGGAGTTTATGAAACTGACTTCATTAATTGTAAAGTTTATGCTGATATGACAAGCGAAATATCGGAGTATTGTAAAAAAGGTGACATGATAGGCGTTAGAGGACACTTACAAATTATAGATAACAATATGCTTGTTGTCGGTGAAAAAGTTAGTTTTTTATCAAGTAGTAAAAGTAATAATTAAAGAAAGGTTAAAGGTGTAAAGATTATGGAAAGTTATGTAAATATGAAAGCAAGACACGAAAAGGAAATCAATGATTTTCCTTTTGGTTTTGCGTTTAGTAATGAACAATTTAAAGATATGTTAAAAAAATGGGGATTAACTGAAAACGATACTGATAAAATAATATCTATCGGTATGGGTGGTTATATTAGAAAAAGTGATAAAGAAAATATGCAAAATTTATTTAAAAGACATAAAGAAGAAAAAGAAAAGGGATATGAAAACAACGATTTTTTACAAGGTGCAATTGAGTATGAACTCGCAAATTATGAGTATATTATTACTTATGATTTAGAGCCAACTTTAAACGCATTAGGTTTTAGTTTAGATATTTTACAGGATAAAAGATTTAAAACTATACTAGAAAAAGCAAAGAAAAATTATTTAAAAAATATGGAAAAATTAGGTTGGTAAATATGAAAATGGAATTATTAAGATTTAAAAATATAAAAGATTTAAAAAATAAGTTAAGTAAAATGGTTGAAAAATACAATTGGAAAATAGGCGAAATTGAACCTAAAACTTATTATGACAATGATTTTCAAGACTGGGAGTTAATGTTTAGTATATATGACAAATGTAATAATTTGTTATATGATGTCACAATTTATTATTGTATAACAAGAACAAATGAAAAAATTATTGTTGAAACCTCATATGAAAAACAATATTAATAAAGGTGGTCTAAATATGGAAAAAATAATTAATGAAATAGAAAACAAAAATTATAATATTAATAATATTTCATTATTAAATATAGTACATTATAAATTATATAATGAAATAATTTCATTAGAAGAATTAGAAAAAATAAAAGATTTAATTGATTATTCAATAGAAAATATAAAAGATAATAATTATTAAAGGTGGTAAATTATGAGAGAATATAATGACAATTATTACTATATCAATTTACCTAGTGGTAAATTTGGTGTAATACATTCTAGCAAAGAATTAGCAGTTAAGACATTTTTGGATGTTATAAAAAAAGAAAAAGGCTTGTCAGATTACTGGACTAAACAAGCATTAAAATATGAGGAAATGATAGAAAAAGGACAAGTTGAAATTATTACAATTGAAAGAACAATAAAAGAAGAAATTAAAAGAGAGGTTTTAAAAGATGAATAAAAATAAAATTATAGAATTAGTTAAAATATTAAAAAATAGTGATTATAAAGACATTTTTGGAGCATTAATAGTGTTTGAAAAATTGGACTATTTGCAAGATTTACAAGATTTTAATGATGGGGATATTGAATATTTAGAAAAAGTTTACGATAAATTTATGGATAGCCCCACAATTAGTGGATTATTAAATGAAGAGTTAAAAGAAATATTGGAAGAAAGTGAATAATAACGAGGTGTAAATATGGAAAAAATAGGTATATTAAAAGAATTAAAGGGGATTTATGAAAAACAAGAATTCTATAAAATTAAGGACTTGATAGATATTTTGGAGCAAGATATTAACAAGGAAAAATATTATAAAAAGCCAAGTGATAAAAAGAAAATAGCAACTATTCAAAAAATATTAAAAAATGTTAGTGATGTAAGACCAGTTTTAAAATGTGTTGGACTTGATAATATGGGAAATCATCTAATTACTGATAGTTACCAAGCATACATTTTAAAAGAAGAAAATTATTTACCTTTTAATTATGCTTTAACTAGTAATGCAACTGATGATGAAAAAATAAAATTAATAAAAAATAATATTAAAATTTATAATGGTGTGTATCCTAATTTATGTGATATTTTACCATGTGAAGACCATAAAGAGGTAGTTTTAAGTAGTAATGTGATTATAAACTATGTAAAGACAACTACAAAAACTGATGGTAAATGTGTTTATAAAATTGTAGATGGTGTTAGTAATGAGCTATTAGTTGCTTTTGATGCAGTTTATATGAAAAATGCTATTGATATATTACAATTAGAAAAAGAGTTTGTAGTAGAGATTTATGGTAAAGATAGACCAATTATTATTAGAAATAATGATAATATAGCATTAATTTTATCAATTAAGGTTTATTAATAAAGGTGGTGTTTTAATGGAAATAGGAAAGAATCCAAAGGACTTTACTTGTAATGGTAAATGTTCTAATTGTGGTAATTGTTGTATACCTTGGATACCAATTACAAATTATGAGAAAAATAAAATTGAAAAATATATTAAAGATAATAACATAAAACCTGAACCTCTTATAGTTGCTGATAAAGATATATACTTAGATTGTTGTTTTCATGATAGAGTTAATAAGAAATGTAAAATATATGAAGTAAGACCAGAAGTTTGTAGTAACTTTATATGTTCTAGTTCTAAAGAAAAAATAAATAAAGATAGAGAACACTATGATAATAGAGCAGATATAAATGGCTCTACTGGAAAATTAGTTCCTTTGGATTTACTTTTCTATAATAGATTAGATACACTTGTTTATATAGCTTTAATGTTTTTAAAAGATAAAAACATTCCTACAAATAAGAGTAATCTTAAAAATGTTTTAGGTATTTTAGGGTATAAGGATAAAGAAATAAAAATAATATTAGATAAAATAAAATTGGAGAGTGATTAATAATGGAAAAATTAGATGTTTGTGCTTGTAGTAAAAATGATTTAATGGAAGATATGTATAAAAATTATAATAATAAATATTACTTTGGCAGTGATAGAAAATGTAGTGAATGTGGTAAAACTATGAGTGAGGGATATTGTATAGACAATGGACTAGAATATTATTGCTCTGATGATTGTTTACATAAACATTATACTGATGAAGAATATGAAGAAATGTATGATGATGGTAATGGAGATTCATACTGGACTGAATGGGAGGATTAAAATGGAAATAAGTAAAAAACAAATGGATATATTAAATAGATATTTTAAAGTTACCGAAAATATATGTAGTTATGAGTTAGAAAGTTGGACTAATTGTGGTGTCGATATGTTTATCTATATTGACAAACTAAGTGATGAAAGTTTAGAAGACCAATTGGATCAATTTGTTGATAGTTTTGATATAGACGAAGTAATTGATATACATAGAGAAGACTCAAATTATAGAGAAACTTTTAAAATAGAAACTAGTCTTGAAGACTTTAAAGATTGGATTAACAAAGTTGAAAAAATAACAAAAGAACTAAGACAAGAAAATGAAAAATATATTTATATAATAAGAGAAGATATGTATGGAGAATGGGCTTGTGAATGTGGAGCATGTGAATTACTAGGTGCCTCAGAAAATAAAAATACAGCTATTCAGATATTTAAAAAAGCTATATTAAATGAAGCTTCATTCAATGATGGCGATAATTTATTTGATATGGATGGTTTAGTTTACGGTAGAAACATTAGTGGGTATATAGAAGAATATACAAAAGAAATAGATAAAGAATTAGATAATAATTCGGTTTATTTGGATATATATGTTAGTGGAAATGATTATGATAATGGTGATAACTCAGGAACATTAGTAATTGAAAAAATAAGAATTGATTAATAAATTAGGGTTTTGGTATTAAAGAAAGGATGGATAAAAATGTTAGTAGTTTATGAAAAATTTAAAAATAATATGAATAATGATGATGAGAGGAATATTGGAGACTTTGAAACTTTAAAAGAAATAAAAATGTTTTTAGAAACTAAATTTGATACTAAGACTAGTATTTCTAATATAAGTAAAATTATAAAGAAAAAGGGAACTATAAACAAGAAATATAAAATATATAAAATAAATATTTAACTTATTAATATTTATAATGTTATAATTGATGTAGCGAGGTATTATTATGAATAATAGTTTAAATAATATGAAATTTAGTTCAGACAGTTACAAAAATAAATTTATGGCAACTGATAAGCAAAAAGATTTCATAATAGATAATATAGATTATCTAGAAGATGAAGAAGCTAGTAATATTATAAAGAACATAAATAATTTAACTAAAAAGGAAGCTAGCGAGATAATTGAAGAATTAATATCAATTATGGAATGGTGTGAAGATTATGATGGTTATGATGATTGGTTTTGGAAATGAGGTGGAATAAATGTTAAAAGGTGTAGAATTAAGAGATTATCAAGAACAAATATTAAAAGAATTAAGTTATGTTCCAGCAATAGGTTTATTTATGAAAACAGGTAGTGGTAAAACAATAACAAGTTTAGCTAGGGTAATGCAAAATCCAACTTCTCACCTTTTAGTTATATGTCCCCAAAAAATAGTAACACAATGGATGGATGTAGTTAAAGAGCATACTGATTATGATGTATGTATTTATAAAATGGGAATAAGTGCAGCTAAAAAGGATGAAAAAATAAATGACTACCTCATAAATGATTACACTCCCCACAAGTGTATTATAGTAAATTTTGACATAATAACTAAATTAAATATTGAGTGGGCTATAAACGAGGACTGGACTATTATTGTAGATGAAAGCCATAAGATTAAAAATATGGGTACTTCTAAGAATCCTACAAAAGTAACAAGTAAAGTTTTAGAATTAGGAGAACTTACCCCTTATAAAATTATATTAACAGCTACGCCTACTGAAAAAGAATATGGTGGTTACATTGATTATTACTCTCAATTAAGATTTTTAGGGTATTTAGATATGAATTATCAATTATATAAAAATAGATATTGTCGAGAAGAAAAATTACAAATACCAGGTATGCCATATCCTATAAAGAAAATAGTTGGTTATAGAATGGATTTAATAGATAAAGAAATAAAGACCATAATAAAAGATTGTTGCAGATATTATGCCCCTAAATATGGAGATTATGAACCTCAAATGATAAAAATAGACATTGAAAGATGTAGTAGTTATTCTAAAATGTTAGAAAATAGATCATATAAAGAAATAACCTTTGATAATGTATCGGCTTTTAGAATTGGTAAGAAAACTCTTATTAGCGGTAAAGTAACAGGAACTGGAGAATATGGAGATAGGTTTACATATGACGATAACTCAAATAAAGCTGATTGGTTAGAAGAATTCTTATCTAATACAGATGATATAGTAAGTGTTTTATATAATTACAATGTAGAAAAAGATAGAATAATAGAAGTTTGTAATAAATTAAAGAAGAAATATATTGTTATAAATGGAGATGTTAAAGATAAACCAGCAGAATTAAAAAAAGAATTTGATGTTGTTATAGGACAATATGAAGCATTTGGTGAAAGCCTTGATGGATTACAATATAGATGTCATTTAATGGTGTTCTATTCTATGCCTGATAGTTCTAGAGCTTATAGACAATCTCTAGGAAGAATAGACAGAATAGGTCAAACAGAAATGCCTATATACTATCATTTAGTTATGGTAAAAACTATAGATGAAAAGATTTACGATATGGTGTTAAACAAAGTTGAATTTAGTGAAAGAGATCTAAATGAATTATTAGTTTAGGAGTTGATTAAATGAAAGAATTAAAAATTACAAATGAAGATATAAAATTATTAAAAGAAATGAAAGATAATTGTTTAAAATTAAGTGTTTATGAAGATGAAAAAAGGCTATTAAAAGCAAATGCAATTACTAAATTTTTAATAGAACATGAAGAAAAACAAGAATTAATAGATTATTTAAAAGAACAAATAGATTTACAAACGGAAATAACTAAAAATAGTAAAAGTTTTAGATCTACAAAATACCAAATTGCAATAAGTCTGAGACTATTATGTCAAGAAATATTATTTAAAATAGAAAAGGAGTAAATATGAAATATATTGCAAGTTGTAGTTTTGGTAAAGATAGTTTGGCTATGTTGTTAAAATTAATTGAAGAAAAAGAGTCACTAGATGAAATAATTTTTTATGATACTGGAATGGAATTTCAAGCAATTTATAATATAAGAGATAAAATCTTACCAATTTTAAAAGAAAATAATATTAAATATACAGAATTAAAACCAAAGGAAAAATTTGAATATAAAATGTTTGAAAAACCAGTTAATCATAGAAATGGAACAAAAGGTAAAGGTTATAGTTGGTGTGGTGGTAGGTGTAGATGGGGAACTACCGAAAAGAATAAAACAATATCTAAATATTTAGAAAATAATTATGGAAATAATTATATTGAATATGTTGGAATTGCTTCTGATGAAACATCAAGAATAAATTATAATAATATACACAAGTCTTATCCTTTAGTAAAATGGGATATGAAAGAAAAAGATTGCTTATATTATTGCTATCAAAAAGGCTTTAATTGGTTAGAAAATGGAGTTGATTTATATTCAATATTAGATAGAGTGAGTTGTTGGTGTTGTGCAAATAAAAACTTAAAAGAATTAAAAAACTATTATATATATTTGACAAATTATTGGAACAAATTAAAAGAATATCAAAAAAAGACAAATAGACCATTTAAAAATAATAAATATACTATATTTGATTTGGAAAAAAGATTTAAAAATGAAATAGAAAAGGAGTAAATATGAAAAAACACGCAAGTGGTTATTGGTATCAATTTTTAATACCTAGAAGAATAAGTATATATCCTATAAGATTATATAGATGGTTAAACTTTTACATAAGGTTAAAAAATTTAAAAAGGAGTGATAATTAATGAATATAAAAACAAAATTTAAAATAGGAGAAGAAGTATATATTATTTTTAAAGAAGAAAATGATAAAATACTTCAATTATTTAAAGATAAAGTAACAGAAATTGTTATTAATGAAGATGATATTTTGTATTATGGAGATGTTTTATGTGAAGCATTTAAAGAAGAACATCTTGTTTCTATTAATGACAAAGAACTTTTGATAAAAAAGATTGATGAATTAATTAAAAACGGTGATAAGTAATGAATGAAGAAATAAAAATAATAGAATTAATAAATAAAGCATTAAAAAACGAAGAAATGCCATTATTAATAAAATATTTAGGATTAGAATATTCTTATGCTAAATATAAAAACGATTATATTTTATTGTTTGCAGATGAAGAAATATATTTTTTTAGAGATACAGTAAGTTGTGCTTTAACTTCTAATTTAAAAGTATTAAATAATAAAATAGAAATATTAAACGATTTTGATGAAAACAAGATATTAAAAGAAATTATAAATACAGCCAAAGAAGAATTATATATTTGGGGTGAAATATTAAATCCAGAATTTCAAAAAAGAATGTTAGAAATATTAGAAAAGAGTGATAAGTAATGAATTACAAAATATGTAGAATTGAAACTTTAGAGGAATTAATTGAAGAGCATAGAAAAATTTCACAAAAAGTTTCAGTTTATGAATTTGATGAAATCAGTTATACACTTTTTTTAATAGAAATAAACAAAGTATTAAAAGAAAACAAACAATTAAAAGAACAATTACAACAAAAAGAAGATATTATAAATAAAGCAATTAAAAAATGTAACAAAGAAAAAGGAAGAACAGATTTTGACATATTTAT